>NZ_CATKQW010000001.1:0-276510 GCF_949767865.1 Pseudomonas sp. IT-P294
AGTGCGGCTTCGCCGCACGGCGCTACGCGCCTACCCCCCAGATGAACGCCTCCACTCAGCCTGCCGACGGGGCAGGTGGATCAAGATCAAAAGCAGGCGAGCTACCGCTCGGCCTATTGAGTGGTGAAGAGCGGGCGGTAGACACCGGTCCGTTGTGGGAGCTGGCCTGCCAGCCGAACAATCTCTTGCAGGTGTACCCGGTCCATTGTGGGAGCTGGCCTGCCAGCGATGGCGGCCTGTCAGCCGACCAATCTCTTCCTGTTGCCCCTTGATCGTTCCCTACGCTCCGCGTGGGAATGCAGCCAGGGACGCTCCGCGTTCCATTTTTGTGTTTAACGATGTGTAAGAAACGCAGCGCTTTCCCACGCATTTTTCAGGTTGCCGGGTAGGAAGCAGTGTCTCTAACCTCTGGCTGTCGCTGAAACCTCAGCGACCGGGTGTGAGAACCCGACAGGTTAAGAGTTTTAATCGAGCGCCAGTACCACCATAATTGCCGCCAGCTTTTTCGCTGTCAGTAATGCTCTATGGCGGCTGTGTGCGGGCAGACTTCGGTCTGGCCGGGTTGGCTCTTCACCGGTTTCTCACTCCGCACATAGCTGTCACCACTTCGTCGCGTGAGAAACGGCAAGTGATGGCTCCAATTGAGAAAGAGCATATCCATGAATAAGCCAGTTCCTGACCCACCCTTCAATACCGTCACCCCTGAAGCCGAAGCCACCGAAGCGGAAGCGCTCATCAAAGACCGCGAAGCCATAAACCGCGCCCTCGATTACTACCTTGATCCCCCCGAGCCCTACAGCGTCAAAACTCGACGCCCGAGCACGATGTTCATGATCGCTCCCGATACGGATACCGAAAGTCTGCTCGCCCAGGCCTGTGAGTCCTTGGCGTCCGCCAGTGTCATGGCCAGCGATTTCGCCACAAACCTGATCGGCCCTCAGCGCAACACCGTGCTGGCCATTCAGCAGATCGTCATGCTGGCGGAGTTAGCGGTGAACCGGGCGTTGGATAATGTCGATTCGCAAGCGGCCTGACTTTTTCCAGGCCATAAAAAACCCGGCATAAAGCCGGGTTTTTTGACTGGCGTCGATCTTAAGCGGTGAAGGTTTTGCCTTCGAACTGCTCAGCCACGAATTTCCAGTTGACCAGGTTCCAGAACGCTTCGACGTATTTCGGACGAAGGTTGCGGTAGTCGATGTAGTAAGCGTGTTCCCAGACGTCGCAGGTCAGCAGCGGGGTGTCGCCGTTGGTCAGCGGGTTGCCGGCGCCGATGGTGCTGGCCAGGGCCAGGGAACCGTCAGCCTTTTTCACCAGCCAGCCCCAGCCGGAACCGAAGGTGCCGATCGAGGTTTTGCTGAATTCTTCTTTGAACTTGTCGAACGAACCGAAGGCTGCGTTGATCGCTTCAGCCAGTGCGCCGGTTGGTTGACCGCCAGCGTTTGGCGCCAGGCAGTTCCAGTAGAACGTGTGGTTCCAGACCTGAGCGGCGTTGTTGAAGATGCCACCCGAGGAAGTCTTGACGATTTGTTCCAGGGTCTTGCCTTCGAACTCGGTGCCTGGCACCAGGTTGTTCAGGTTCACGACGTAGGTGTTGTGGTGCTTGTCGTGGTGGTATTCCAGAGTTTCCTTGGAAATGTGCGGCTGCAGGGCATCGTGTGCGTAAGGCAGCGGCGGCAATTCGAAAGCCATGATGATTCTCCTAATCAGGTCAGTTGCGGTGAGCGCAAGGCCGATCACGGGCGGCCAGACAAGCGCCGGGGAGTTTGTACTCTTTGCGGCGCATCGGATCGGATCATAGCACCGGGGGTTCGGCATAACCACGCAACAACTGTGTGGAATAGAGGTTCCAGAGCCTTTTGGAATAATCAGGGGGTGACGATTAATTGAAAGGCCACGGCAAACATCATCACCGCCACCAGCAGATCGAGAATCCGCCAGGTGCTGGGCCGTGCCAGCCACGGCGCCAACCAGGCGGCGCCGAGGGCCAGGGTGAAGAACCACAGCAACGACGCACTGGCCGCGCCGACGACATAGGCGCCGGGCTCGGTTTGTTGGGCGCCGAGGGAGCCGATCAACAACACCGTATCCAGATAAACGTGCGGGTTGAGCAAGGTCACCGCCAGGGCGCTGAGCATCACCGCGCGCAGTGAGCGAACAGTTTGATGTTCACCTTGTTGCAGGCTTTGTTTCGAACAGGCCCGACGCAGCGCCTGACTGCCATACCAGATCAGAAAAACAGCGCCACCCCAACGGGCGACTGCCAACAGGGTCGGGTTTTGCGCCAGTACGGTTGCCAGGCCGAATACGCCCGCGGCGACCAACAATGCATCGCACGCAACACAAAGCGCCGCCACCGGCAGGTGATGTTCGCGGCGAAGGCTTTGCGCCAGCACAAACGCATTTTGGGTGCCGATGGCCATGATCAATCCGGCGGCCACCAGCAGGCCGTTCACATAACTTTGCCACATAGGTTTTACTCCGCGTTGGCTGCCAGGTCGCGCAGCACTTGCAATGCGCGTTGGGCGTCGGCCTGACCGACAAATAAATGGTCGTGGTAATAGCCAGCGATCACGTTGCAACTGATGCCGGCCTGGCCCAGTGCCGTGGCGAACGCGGCCGTCAGGCCAACGGCTTCGAGGGCCGAGTGCACGTTCAAGGTGATCCAGGCCGCGACATAGTCGAAGTTGAACCCTGCCTGTTCAGCATGGGAACGTTCCAGAATCACCGTCAGGCCTTCCTGCTCGCGGAAGCTGCCGATGATCTCAAGTCCTGCCGGTAACGTACTGTCGCGCAGGGTGCAAAACACGTATTCGCCGTCGTTGAGTTGCGGGCTCATGCTGCGCAGCAAGGTGGCCAATGAAGTTTCGCCAGCCATGTCGATGTTCCTTGTGAAAGAGTGCTTGCCGGGCATTCTCCGCTGCTAACCTGTATAAGAAAAACCAATCATGCTGATCGCTCATTAGGAAAACTGATGTTCGACTATAAATTGCTTTCCGCCTTGGCCGCCGTGGTCGAGCAGGCTGGATTTGAGCGCGCCGCGCAGGTACTGGGGTTGTCGCAGTCGGCGATTTCCCAACGGATCAAACTGCTGGAGGCGCGAGTCGGCCAGCCGGTGTTGGTGCGGATCACCCCGCCGGCGCCGACCGAGATTGGTCGGCGGCTGCTTAACCATGTCCAGCAAGTGCGTTTGCTTGAGCGGGATCTGCAGACGCTGGTCCCGGCGCTGGACGAAGAAGGTCTGCCGGAACGCCTGCGAATCGCCTTGAACGCTGACAGCCTCGCCACGTGGTGGGCCGCTGCCGTCAGTGACTTCTGTGCCGAGCAGCACTTGCTGCTGGATTTGGTCGTCGAAGACCAGACGGTCGGCCTCAAACGCATGCGCGCGGGCGAAGTGGCCGCGTGCATTTGCGCCAGCGAACGGCCGGTGGCCGGTGCGCGCAGCGTGTTATTGGGCGCCATGCGTTATCGGGCGTTGGCCAGCCCGGCGTTTATTGCGCGGCACTTTCCTGAAGGGGTTCGTGCTGATCTGCTGGCGAAAACCCCTGCGCTGGTCTTCGGGCCGGACGATTTCCTGCAGCATCGCTACCTTGCTTCGTTGGGTGTCGAGGGTGGTTTCGAACACCATTTATGCCCCTCATCCGAAGGCTTCATCCGCCTGACCGAGGCCGGTCTCGGCTGGGGCCTGGTGCCGGAATTGCAGGTGCGCGAGCAACTGGAACGCGGTGTTTTGGTCGAGCTTTTGCCAGATAAGCCCATCGATGTGCCGCTGTACTGGCATCATTGGCGCAATGGCGGGCAGCTTCTGGGGTTGTTGACCGATCAATTGGTACGTTCGTCGAAGCAATGGCTGGTGCCGTTGGGTTGACGGGCAGCGTCAAGACTCACGCATTACGCAAAACGAAAGACATCGGAGCTCTACATGAAAATTCTGGTCACCGGCGCAAGCGGCTTCATTGGCGGACGCTTTGCGCGTTTCGCCCTGGAGCAAGGCCTGGACGTGCGGGTCAACGGTCGCCGGGCCGAAAGCGTTGAACACCTGGTGCGCCGTGGCGCCGAGTTTATCCAGGGCGACTTGAGCGACCCGGAACTGGCGCGCGAGCTGTGTTCAGATGTCGAAGCCGTGGTCCATTGCGCTGGCGCGGTCGGGTTGTGGGGGCGTTATCAGGACTTTCATCAAGGCAACGTGCAGGTCACCGAAAACGTGGTCGAGGCCTGTCTGAAGCAGCGCGTTCGGCGTCTGGTGCATTTGTCGTCGCCGTCGATCTACTTCGATGGCCGCGATCATCTGGGGCTGACCGAAGAACAGGTGCCTAAACGCTTCAAGCACCCTTACGCGGCCACCAAGTTTCTGGCCGAGCAGAAGGTCTTTGGCGCCCAGGAATTCGGTCTCGAAACCATCGCTCTGCGCCCGCGTTTCGTGACCGGGGCCGGTGACATGAGCATCTTCCCGCGCCTGCTGAAGATGCAGCGCAAGGGGCGGTTGGCGATCATCGGCAACGGCCTGAACAAAGTCGATTTCACCAGCGTGCACAACCTTAACGAAGCATTGCTCAGCAGTTTGCTGGCCAGTGGTTCGGCCTTGGGCAAGGTCTACAACATCAGCAACGGGGCGCCGGTGCCGTTGTGGGATGTGGTCAACTACGTCATGCGCAAGATGGATGTCCCACAGGTGACGCGCTACCGTTCCTATGGATTGGCCTATAGCGTTGCCGCGCTCAACGAAGGGGTGTGCAAGCTGTGGCCGGGCCGTCCCGAGCCGACGCTGTCGCGACTGGGCATGCAAGTCATGAACAAAAATTTCACCCTGGACATCAGTCGCGCCCGGCATTATCTGGACTACGATCCGAAGGTCAGTCTCTGGGCGGCCCTCGACGAGTTCTGCGCCTGGTGGAAGGCTCAGGACCTTCGCTGACTGTCCGGTTGCCCGTCTGCCAGCACTGAACCGAGTTTGTGGTTGAGGGTCAATCGGTCGGCAGTGGGGTTTATACTCGCCGCATAAAGCCATCACCGCGTTCCACAAAGGTTGACTCAATGTCCATGCGTAACGATGCCAACGACGACTTCGACGATGTCCCAAGCCTGCGTGCCGACGTCCTCGATGACGATGATTTTCCCACCACTGCGCGCACCTCCGTGCACTCGCGGCCGGTGCCTGTCGTCAAAGTCAAAAGCGCCAGCACCGGCCCGTTGTGGGCGTTGGTCGGCGCACTGTTCTTTGCCTTCGCAGGCCTTGCCTGGTGGAGCTTCCAGCAGATTTCGCTGATGGAACAGCAACTGGTCGCGACCCAGGAAAGTTTCGCGCGCATCAGTGAAGAAGCGGCGGGGCGCTTGCAGGATATTTCCGGCAAGGTTGTCGCCAGCCAGACCAACGTCAACAGCGACAGCGAAGCGTTGAAGCTGCAAATCAAGCAACTGGAAAGCAAACTCCAGGACCAGAGCCAACAGCAGCAAGGCGTTGTCGGCCAGACCTCGGAGCTGGACAAACGCTTGGCGCAGATGAGCGCGCAAACCGCCGATCTGGACAAACGCCTGGCGCAAATGACCGCTCAGAACACCGAGCACCAGACCGCCAATACGCAATTGCAGGCGCAGGTCAAAGCGTTGAGTAGCGATTTGGCCGCGCTGAAAAGCGCCTCGGACGACACCAGCAAATTCGACGCACAGCTCAAAAGCCTGGGTGCCGACATCGTTGCACTGAAGAAACAAGGCAACCCGAGCGCCGCCATCGAGCGTCTGGAACAAGAAATGATCGTGCTCAAAAGCGAGCAGGACAACCGCCCGGCTGTTGCGCAAGGCGCCACCAATATCGCCGAGTTCGACGCCTTCCGCGGCCAGACCACCCGCAACATCAACACGCTCCAGGCGCAGATCCAGAATCTGCAACAGCAGCTGCGCGCCCGGCAGTGAGGCCTGAATCATTCCCGGGCCGTCCGGGAATGATTTCCTTACACACTGCGATTCGCTGAATATTCATACATATCCCATTGCCGACTACGCTCTTGAAACACTGACAAGAACGGGGGATGGACAATGAGGGTTCTGCACAAGTTGGCGGGGCTGGGCGCGATGCTGTTGCTGTGCCTGGGGCAGGTTCATGCCGCCACGGCGCAAAAGGACGACGGTCAGGCCGCCAAGGCCTTGCTGGAAAAAGCCCTGGCTTATTACCACGACAATGGCGACAAGGCGTTCGCCGCCTTCAGTCGTCAGGGCGAATTTGTCGACAAGGATCGCTACGTGTTCGTGGTCGACACCAAAGGCGTGATGCTCGCCAGCGGTGGGCCGTCTTCGGCATTGATCGGGCGTGATGTGTCCGAAACCCTCGGGCCGGAGTTGCAGAAAGCGTTCAAGGACGCCTTGAGCGTGCCGGAAGGCAATGGCATCCAACAGGCGGAATATCGCTGGCAGAACTGGTCCGACGGCAAGGTCGAACGCAAGCACGTGTTCTACCAGCGCGTTGGCCAGCGGATTCTGGCAGTAGGTTATTACCTGCCACGTGCCTCAGCGGAACAGGCGATGGTCTTGCTGAACAAAGCAGCGACCGATCTGGCCAAGGACGAGAAGGGCACGCTGAGCGCGATCAACTCCCTCAAGGGCGGTTACTTGCAGGATGACCTGTATGTGTTTGTCGTCGACCTCAACAACCAGCGCTACGTCGCGCACGGCACCAACCTGCGGCTGATCAATACAGACTTCGGCAAGATCAAGGACCCGGAAGGCAAACCGGTGGGCGAGCCGATCCTGGGGTTGATTGCCAAGCAGGATGACGGCGAATACGAATACCGCTGGAAAAACCCGGTGACCGGCAAGATTGAAGACAAGCATGCGTACCTGAAAAAGGTCGGGCATTTCCTGGTGGCGGTCGGGTATTACAGCCCTTGAATCACGGTGACTGACTGACTGACAGACCGCTATCGCGAGCAAGCTCGCTCCCACAGTGGATCTTCGGCGTTCACATATTGTGTGTATGACATAGATCAAATGTGGGAGCGAGCTTGCTCGCGATGGCCACGACTCGGTCCCACTATCGAACCTTGTCTTCCCGCCCCCGCAACAACATATTCGGCATCACAATCGCCGCCGCCAGCCCCAGCAACGACACGGCTGCACTGACCATCAGCAAATGCCGGAAAGTCAGCAGCAGCTCCGCGCGCAGGGCATTCTGCGCATCGCCGGGTGCGGCATTCAAACCATCGAGCAACACATTCCCCGAGCGGCCCTCGGCAATCATCGTCGAGCCGGCCAGGTGGGCAAAACTCGAATCCTGCAACAATGCCAGCAGCAACGCCGACATCAATGCCACACCCACCGCGCCACCCAGTGAACGAAACAGGTTGGTGGTGCTGGTCGCGACGCCAATATCGCGCTGGTCCACCGAGTTCTGTGTGCCGACCAATGACGTCGGGAATTGCATGCCGCTGGCGATCCCGCTGAGCAACATAAACAGACTGCTCAACAGAAAAGCCTGCGGCGGGCTGAAGGCCATGCCGAGAATCGAGATCGGCATCAGAACCGCCCCGGTCAGAATCATCGGTTTGTAGCGCCCGGTCACCGACGTGCGGCGCCCGGCGAAATACGCGCCAATCGGCAGGCCCATGGCCAGCGGCAACAGATGCAACGCGGCGCTGTCGGCCCCGGCGCCCGTGACGCTCTGAAAGCGCAGCGGCATCAGCACGATCAGCGAGATGGCCTGGAAACTGGTGAAGAAAATCGTGCACCAGCACAGGAGCGCATTGCGGTTGGCGAACAGATGCATCGGCAACAACGGCTCACGCGCCCGGCGTTCATGCCAGACAAACAACGCCAGCACCAACACCGCACACACCAGCAGGCTCAACACTTCGGCACTGCGCCAGGAATGGCCTTGCCCGACCTGAGTGATGCCCAGCAACAAAGCGGTCAAGCCGATGATCATCAGCAAGGTGCCGAGGTAATCGATGATCGGTTTGCGTTGCGGAACCGGCAGCCCGACCAACGTGCGATTGGCCACCAGCCAGGCACCGAGGCCCAGGGGCAGGTTGATCAGAAACACCCAGCGCCAGGACAAATACTCGGTCATGTAACCGCCCAGCACCGGGCCGGCGACGCTGGCCACCGCGTACATGCTGCTGAAATACCCTTGATAACGACCGCGTTCGCGGGGCGGGATGATGTCGCCGATGATCGCCTGGCTGACCGAAATCATCCCGCCCGCGCCGATGCCCTGGAGAATCCGCGCCAGCACCAGTTGCTCCATGCTTTGGGCCATGCCGCAAAATAGCGATGCGATCGTGAACAGGCCCATGCCGAAGAGCATCAGCTTACGCCGGCCATACAAATCGCCGAGCTTGCCGTAGATCGGCACCGCCACGGTCATCGCCACCATGTAGCCGGAGATCACCCAGGCCAGCAGGCTGACGTCCTTGAATTGCGCAGAAATGGCCGGCATCGAAACGGCGACGATGGTTTGGTCCAGCGCGCCGAGGAAAATCGCCAGCATCAGGGCGATCAACACGCTGCGGATGGCTGGTTTAGGCGTTTCAGGCTGGTTTAGATTGGTCACGGGTAAAGGCCTGCGGGCAGTGATTGACCCGCAAGGGCAAGGCGAGCGGGGACACTCGCCAGTGTAAGTCGGTAGCAGGCTATTCGATAGCCTCATAAGGAAGGCCGACGTAATTTTCTGCAATGGTTTTGCGACCGGCCTCGGAGTCGACGAAGTAATTCAGCTCCGACTCGCTGATGCGCTGGCTGAACGCGTCGTGGTCGTCAAAGCGGTGCAGCATCGAGGTCATCCACCACGAGAAGCGTTCGGCTTTCCACACCCGGCGCAGGCAGATTTCGGAATACTTCTCCAGCAAATCCAGGCGTCCCTCGCGATAGACCTTGAGCAAGATCTTGAACAAGGTGCTGACGTCGCTCGCCGCCAGGTTCAGGCCTTTGGCGCCGGTGGGCGGGACGATGTGCGCGGCGTCGCCGACCAGGAACATTCGCCCGTACTGCATCGGTTCAACCACAAAACTGCGCAGCGGTGCGATGCTTTTTTCGATGGACGGCCCGGTCACCAAGGTGTTGGCCAACGCAGAGGGCAGGCGCGTTTTAAGCTCATCCCAGAAGCGCTGATCCGACCAGTCCTCGACCTTTGCGTCAGCCGGCACTTGAAGGTAATAACGCGTGCGGGTGGCCGAGCGCATGCTGCACAAGGCAAACCCGCGCGCGTGGCGGGCGTAGACCAGCTCTTCATGGACCGGCGGGGTATCGGCCAGGATGCCGAGCCAGCCGAACGGATAAACCCGCTCGAAGACGTTCAGGCAATCACTGGGAATCGACTGCCGGGCCACGCCATGAAATCCGTCGCAACCGGCGATGTAGTCGCAATCGAGGCGATAGGTTTCGCCATCCTTTTCAAACGTCACAAACGGTTCGGCGGTTTTCATCCCGTGCGGTACGACGTTGGCGGCTTGGTAAATCGTCTGCGCGCCGGCCTCCCGACGAGCGGCCATGAGGTCGCGGGTGACCTCGGTCTGACCATAAATCATCACGGTTTTGCCTGCGGTCAGGGCGTGTAGATCGATGTGGACCCGACGGCCGTCGAGGGCCAGTTCGAACCCCCCGTGGACCAACCCTTCGGCATCCATGCGCTGTCCTACGCCGGCCTCACGCAACAGCTCTACCATGCCTTGTTCAAGGACCCCCGCGCGGATTCGTCCGAGCACATAATCAGCGCTCTGGCGTTCGAGAATAAGGGTGTCGATGCCGGCGTTGTGCAGCAATTGGCCGAGCAATAAACCGGCGGGGCCGGCGCCAATGATGGCGATTTGGGTTTTCAGCGTTTTCATTGTTTTTATGACTCGCAAGCTTCACATGGCCCAGGCCGGTGAATGATTTTTATGGATCGAGTGCTTGCATTTTTCCCTTGCGGGTCTGTCAATTGAAGGTGAAAAGTGAGCCGATACCTGTACATTCTGCCAATCGGTGCGATTATCGCCCGTAAACCTCTGAGGCCTGGATTGAAGTGATGAACAAGCCTGACCTGCCTTCGATTCCAGTGTTCAAGCTCTACGGTGAAAGCCTGGACTGGCCGACCCCCGACTTGCTGCACTGTGAAACCATTTCCAAACGCAGCCGCGAACATCAATGGGAAATCAAACCCCATCGTCACGCCGATTTGTGCCAGTTTCTCTTCGTTTTCAAAGGTCAGGCAGAGCTTGAAATCGAAGGCAAACGCACGCAACTGACTGAGCCGACCGTTCTGGTTTTGCCGCCGTTATCGGTGCACGGTTATCGTTTTTCCGAGGACGTCGAAGGATTTGTCGTAACGCTGGCCGCGCCGTTGGTGGCCCATCTCCAGGCACAGTTGGGCAGCTCGGTGAGCACACTGACCCAGGCCGAAAGTTATCCGGCGGGCAAGGACGGCGACTACCTCAACAGCCTGTTTTCGGCGCTGCAGGAGGAGTACACCGGCCACCAACCGGCACGCGAAATGCTGATGCATTCGCTGGTCAGCGTGATCATGGTATGGGTCAGCCGCCAGGTGATTTCCCGTCGCAACGCCAGCCAGCGTCCGCAACGGGCCCGGGAATATCTCAACGGCTTTATTCAACTGGTGGAGGAAACCTACCGTCAGCACGTCAAGGTTGAAGACCTGGCGCATCGGCTGGGGATTTCCGTGTCCCACCTCAACGGCACCTGCCGAGAGCTGGCGGGGCAACCGGCGTTGCAGATCATGCACGAGCGTCAGTTGCTGGAGGCCAAGCGTTTGCTGACCTACACCAGCATGACCATTTACGAAATGTCCGACGTGTTGGGGTTTTCCGATCCGACCAACTTCACGCGTCTGTTCCGACGTCGAGTGGGGATCTCGCCCAAGGCATTCCGCGACCGCTTGAAGGCCGATCAGGACAACGAGGCCTGACCGCTTTCGTCACCGAAGGGCGTTGAGGGTCGCGTTGTGGGGGATGCAGCGCTCGAAGTTACAGCTCGCATAGTCGCGGGGCAGTTGCCGCAACTGCTCTACGCGCCAGGCGGCGGTGCCATACAGCGCCAGCGTTGCCGCGCAGGTGATGAAAATGGCGAGGTATCTTCTTGTTCTGGTGTTCATGGCGTTGACCTCTGAACGAATACCCTTGGGTATTACTTTGAGCATAGGTCAGTGCCGCTGAGTTGCCAGCCCTGTGGGAGCGAGCTTGCTCGCGATGGCGCAGTGTCAGTCACCAGAGATGGCGAACATCAGACCGTTATCGCGAGCAAGCTCGCTCCTACAGTTTTGATCTGGTTACAGGCCGATATCCCACGCCGGCTCTTGCGGAAATCTGAGCACCAGAAAATCCAGCAGGCTGCGCAGCGCCGCCGGCATGTGCTTGCGCGAAGCGTACACCGCATAAATATTCATCTGCCTCGGCTCGGCATGGGGCAGCAGTCGCACCAGTTCGCCGCTGTGGATATTCACACCTGCCTGATACGTCGGCAGCATCGCCACGCCAGCTCCGGCGAGGGTGAGGCGCAACAGCGTGCTGGCTTCGTTGGCGCAGATGTTGCCCTGTACAGGCACTGACACCGGTTCCCCGTCCTGCTCGAAATGCCAGAGGCTTTTGCCGAAGTAGGAGTGCGTCAGGCAATTGTGCTGACTCAAGTCCTCGACCCGTTGCGGCGTCGGGTGTTGGCCGAGGTAAGCGGGGGAGGCGCAGATCACCGAGCGGCAGACCGTCAACCGCCGGGCGATCAGGTTCGGGTCCAGGTCGTTGCTGGTGCGGATGGCCATGTCGATGCGCTCATCCACCAGGTTCACGGTACGGTCGAGCATCTGCAGGTCGATGCTGACGCCGGGGTAGCGTTGGACATACGCCGCTATTGCATCCGCCAGTTGTGCCTGGCCGAACGAGGTGCTGACGCTGATCCGCAACAGGCCGCGTGGCGCTTCATCCGGCTCGCTGATGGCGGCTTGCATGTCCGTGGACAGGTCGAGCATCTGCCGGCAGCGCGGCAGGATTTCGCTGCCGGCAGCGGTCAGGCTCAATTTGCGCGTGGTGCGGTGCATCAAGCGTGCGCCGACCCAATCTTCCAATTCCGCCAGATAACGCGACACGACCGGCCGTGACAGGTCCAGATGATCGGCGGCAGCCGATTGGCTGCCCAGGTCAACCACCGTGACGAACACGCGCATTGCTTGAAGACGATCCATGATTTGCCCGATTTTAGAAACAAACTATGTTCAAGCATCGCATTTTTTGTACTGAGTGACGCAACTAAGCTCTGTCCCATCGCCAAACACGGCATTCGGATCACGGAGCAACAGATGATCGGCTTTACCTCTCTCAAGCGTATTTTGCTGGCCACCGCCACCCTGGGTTTCGCGGCCCACGCCGTCGCGGCGTCGACCCTGACCCTGGACGTCTACAACCCGGGTGAGAAAGCGATCTTCCCAGTCACCTCGGTGCTGGTCAGCGGCGAGAAAGAAGCCATTTTGGTGGACGCGCAGTTCGGCAAGTCTCAGGCCGAACAGGTGGTGGAAAAAATCCGCGCCAGCGGCAAACAGCTGACCACCATCTACATCAGCCACGGTGACCCGGATTACTACTTCGGCCTCGACACCCTGACCGCCGCCTTCCCGAACGCAAAAGTGCTGGCTTCGCAGCCAACCGTGGATCACATCAAGAAAACCGTCGACGGCAAGCTGGCGTTCTGGGGCCCGAAAATGGGCGCCGACGTGCCTGCCAAGACCCTCGTGCCGGGCGTGCTCAAGGGCGACAGCCTGATGCTCGAAGGGCAGAAGTTGCAGGTGGTGGGCCTGGACGGCAAGCAGCCGGATCGCACTTTCGTCTGGATCCCGTCGATCAAGGCTGTGGTCGGTGGCGTGGTCGTCGCCGAAAACATTCATGTGTGGATGGCGGACACCCAGACCGCGCAGTCCCGCGCCGATTGGTTGACTACGCTGAAGGCCATCGAAACCCTCAAGCCGAACACCATCGTGCCGGGTCACTACCTTGGTGAAAGCAAGCGCTCGCTGGCGGCCGTGCACTTCACCGCCGATTACATCAAGGCCTTCGACGAAGAAACCGCCAAGGCCAAGGACTCCGCCGCATTGATCAGCGCGATGAAAAAACGCTTCCCGACACTGGGTGAAGAAAGCTCGCTGGAGCTGAGCGCCAAAGTCGCCAAGGGCGAGATGAAGTGGGGTGAATGAGTGATCGTTCCCACGCTCTGCGTGGGAATGCAGCCCGTGACGCTCCGCGTCACTGGACGCGGAGCGTCCCTTGAGGCATTCCCACGCAGAGCGTGGGAACGATCTATCAACGATCTATCAGGTACAACCAAGCCAACTGGAGAACGTCATGAGCAAGATCGCAATCATTGGTGCCACCGGTCGCGCCGGTAGCCAACTGCTGGAAGAAGCCCTGCGTCGCGGCCACAGCGTCACCGCCATTGCCCGCGACACCTCGAAAATCGCCCCGCGTGCCGGGGTGGTTGCCAGGAATGTCGATGCGCTTGATGCCCAAGCGTTGCAAGCAGCCATCGCCGGCCATGACGTGGTGATCAGTGCCGCGCACTTTGCGACCCTGCCTGCCAGCGCCGTTGTCGGGCCGGTGAAAAAAGCCGGGGTGAAACGTCTGCTGGTGGTGGGCGGCGCGGGTTCGTTGTTGTTGCCAGACGGCACTCGCGTCATCGACAGCAAGGGCTTCCCGCCGGAGTACAAGGCTGAGGCCAGTGCCGGTGCGCAATTCCTGCAAAACCTGCGTGAAGAAAAAGACCTGGACTGGACGTTCCTGTCGCCGTCGGCGGAGTTTGTCGAAGGTGAGCGCACAGGGGCGTTTCGAATCGGCCAGGATGATTTGCTGGTGAGCAGTGCAGGGCGCAGCTGGATCACGTTTGCCGATTATGCAATTGCGATGCTTGATGAAGTGGAAACACCGAAGCATTCACGTCAGCGGTTCACTGTCGGATATTGAACTCATGATCGTTCCCACGCTCTGCGTGGGAATGCCTCAGGGGACGCTCCGCGTCCAGTGACGCGGAGCGTCACGGGCTGCATTCCCACGCAGAGCGTGGGAACGATCATCAGCGCGCTAACGATCAGTACCGCGCCTGAGCCTGCTCCACCAACCATCCCATTAGTTCGCGCAACTTCGGCGAAGGTCCAGGCTTGTCGGGGAATACCAGGTAGTACGCCAACCCCGTTTTTACTTTCAATTCAAACGGCATGACCAGCCGCCCGGCACTCAGGTCATCGCCAATCAACGACCAATCCCCAATCGCCACGCCCGTCCCCTGGGACGCCATCGACATCGCCAGGTCCAGCGTTTCGAAATGCTGACCCTTGCCGACATTGCTCAAGCGAACATTCGCGCTGGTCAGCCAGGCCTTCCAGTCCCGTTCATCACGAGTCGGGTGCAGCAGCATGTGCTGTTCCAGATCCTCGGGCTTTTGCAGGGGCACCGGACCTTCGAGCAGCGGTTTGGAACAGACCGGTGTCAGTTGTTCA
The DNA here is from genome assembly GCF_949767865.1 of Pseudomonas sp. IT-P294. Lineage (NCBI taxonomy): Bacteria > Pseudomonadati > Pseudomonadota > Gammaproteobacteria > Pseudomonadales > Pseudomonadaceae > Pseudomonas > Pseudomonas sp. IT-P294. The sequence continues at coordinate 14,453 of NZ_CATKQW010000001.1, forward strand.
TCAAACAGTCGATGGGAGTCCAGTGAAGTGTCCGGCGGCACGCCATACACCACCGCCGCATCGAACTGCTCGCGATGAAAGTCCACGCCGTGCTTGACCGTGGTGGTCAATTCCACCGGCACGTCCGGACGCTCTCGCTGCCACTGCAACAGACGCGGCAGCAGCCAGCGCATCACGCACGTCGGGGCCTTGAGTTGCAGGGTTTCGCGCTTCTCGCCGATCTGCTCCACCGCCTCGTCGATCAGCCCGAAAATCTGCTGCACCCGTGGCAGCCATTCGCGTCCTTCGGCGGTCAGGGTCAGGCCCCGGGCCTGGCGAATGAACAGCTCATAACCCAGGTTTTCTTCCAGCCCGGCGATCTGCCGACTCACTGCGCCTTGGGTGATGTACAGCTGTTCGGCGGCGCGGGTGAAGTTGCAGCACTGCGCCGTGATCAGAAAAGTGTGCAGCGCCGGCAAGGGAGGCAATCGTTTCATTTGGATCCAAGGTATGACGTAAGGACATGGCTAGTATGACTTTTTATCCATTGTTGCGGCTATGTGTCGCCCGTTCCAATGAGGCCATCCCTGGACCTGCCAACTCATCATAAACACTGCGCAGGCCCGGCGTCTCAAACGAACAAAAAGGGCAATGACATGGCGACGTGCGGCGAAGTATTGGTCAAGTTACTCGAAGATTACGGGGTCGAGCAGGTGTTCGGCATTCCCGGGGTTCATACCGTTGAGCTGTACCGCGGCCTGGCCCGTTCGAGCATCAACCACGTCACTCCGCGTCACGAACAGGGCGCTGGTTTCATGGCCGACGGTTATGCACGCACCAGCGGCAAACCGGGCGTGTGCTTCATCATCACCGGCCCTGGCATGACCAACATCACCACCGCGATGGGCCAGGCTTACGCCGACTCGATCCCGATGCTGGTGATCTCCAGCGTGCAATCGCGCAGCCAGTTGGGTGGCGGTCGCGGCAAGCTGCACGAGCTGCCGAACCAGAGCGCCCTGGTGGGCGGCGTGGCGGCGTTCTCCCACACCCTGATGTCGGCCGCTGAATTGCCAGGCGTGCTGGCCCGCGCGTTTGCGCTGTTCCAGGCCGGTCGTCCGCGTCCAGTGCACATCGAAATTCCGTTGGACGTGCTGGTTGAAGAAGCCGATGACTTGCTCACCAGTCTCCCGGTGAACATCGACCGTGCGGGTGCCGCGCCAAGCGCCGTTGCTCGCATGACCGCGCTGCTGGCCGGCGCCAAGCGTCCATTGATTCTGGCCGGTGGTGGCGCCATTGACGCCGCCGCTGAGCTGACTGAGCTGGCTGAGCTGCTGGATGCGCCAGTGGCCCTGACCATCAATGCCAAAGGCATGCTCGAATCCGGCCACCCGTTGCTGATCGGTTCGACTCAGAGCCTGGTCGCGACCCGTGCCTTGGTAGCCGAGGCCGACGTGGTGCTGGCCATCGGCACTGAGCTTGCCGAGACCGATTACGACGTGACCTTCGCCGGCGGCTTCGAGATTCCTGGCGTGCTGCTGCGAGTGGACATCGACCCGGACCAGACCGTGCGCAACTACCCGCCGAAAGTCGCTTTGGTGGCGGACTCTCGCAACGCCGCCCAGGCCTTGTTGAGCGAGCTGTCCCATCACTCGCTGGCCGAGCGCCGCAACGATTGGGGCCAGGTTCGCGCCGCCCGTCTGCGCGAAGACCTCGCCGCCACGTGGGATGCCCCGACTTTGGCCCAGACCCGTTTCCTGGAAACCGTGTTGCACGAACTGCCAGACGCAGTCTTCGTCGGTGACTCGACCCAACCGGTCTACACCGGCAACCTGACCTTCAACCCGGAACGCCCGCGTCGCTGGTTCAACTCGTCCACCGGTTACGGCACCCTCGGTTACGCCTTGCCTGCGGCCATTGGCGCCTGGCTCGGTGGCAGCGTCGAGGGCGGTTCGCGTCCTCCAGTGGTGTGCCTGATCGGCGACGGCGGTCTGCAATTCACCTTGCCGGAACTGGCCAGCGCCGTTGAAGCGCGTACCCCGGTGATCGTCCTGCTGTGGAATAACCAGGGTTACGAAGAGATCAAGAAATACATGGTCAACCGCGCCATCGAGCCGGTGGGCGTGGACATCTACACCCCGGACTTCATTGGTGTCGCCAAGGCCCTGGGCTGTGCAGCCGAAGCGGTCAACAGTGTCGAGAAACTGCGCAGCGCATTGCGCCACGCCGCTGATCGTCAGGGCCCGACCCTGATTGAAATCGATCAGACCCAGTGGATGAAGGCGGTGTCGAAATGACTTTGCGCATGACGTTCCCAACGGCCCTCGATGGCCTGTACATCAACGGCCAATGGTCGGCGGGCAGCGAACACCTGCGCGTGATCAACCCGGCGACCGAAGCCCTGCTGACCACCGTCAATGGCGGCGATGAGCGCTCTGTCGAACTCGCCGTGACGGCCGCGACCGACGCCATTGCCGACTGGTCGAAAACCACCGGCGCCGAGCGCGGCGCGATCCTGCGCAAGATTGCCGCCGGGGTTCAGGCCGGCCGCGAACAACTGATGAACTTGCAGTCGAGCAACAACGGCAAGCCGCTGTTCGAAGCCGCCATCGACGTCGATGACGTGATCGCGACCTTCGAGTATTACGCCGGTCTGGCCGAAGGCCTCGATGCCAAACAAGACAGCAACGTCGAGCTGCCTACCGACGACTTCAGCGCTCGCGTGCGTCGTGAACCGTGCGGCGTGGTCGGCCTGATCGTGCCGTGGAATTTCCCGATGGTCACCACAGCGTGGAAACTCGCCCCGGCCCTGGCTGCCGGTTGCTGCGTGGTCCTCAAACCGTCGGAAGTGACGCCGTTACCCGAGCTGCAACTGGCGACCATCATCGCCGAGGCCGGTCTGCCCAAGGGCGTATTCAACCTGGTCTGCGGCACGGGGCTGGCGGTCGGTGCGCCGATGTCGGCGGACCCGCGCATCGCCAAGATTTCCTTCACCGGCAGCAATGCAGTCGGCGTACAGGTCATGCAGCGCGCGGCTGAAACCGTCAAAGGCGTGAGCCTGGAACTGGGCGGTAAATCCTCGCTGCTGGTGCTCAAGGATGCCGACCTCGATCTGGCCGTGGACGTGGCCAGCGGCGGGGGATTCTTCAACGCCGGGCAAATGTGCTCCGCCACCAGCCGCGTGCTGGTTGCTGCTGAACTGGCGGATGAATTTTTATCGAAGCTGAAAACCCGCGCTGAAGCTATTCGCGTCGCCGACCCGTTCGACCCGGACGTGGAAATGGGCGCGCTGGTCAATCAGGCGCAGTACCAGCGTGTACTCGGTCACATCGATCGTGGTCTGAGCGCCGGCGCGACGCTGGTGTGCGGCGGCAATCGCCCCGCAAACCTGCCGCGCGGATATTTTTTGCAGCCGACAATTTTCACCGACGTGCCCCAGGGCAGTGCGTTGTGGTGTGAAGAGATTTTCGGCCCGGTGATCTGCGTGCGCAGTTTTGCCAGCGAAGCCGAGGCGATTGCCCTGGCCAACGACAGCCAGTTCGGTCTGGTCGCCAGCGTGGTGACCCGTGACGCCGAAGCGGCGGATCGGGTCGCCAATGCTTTGCAGGCGGGGCTGGTGTGGATCAACGCACCGCAAGTGATCTTCCCGCAGACCGCTTGGGGTGGCTACAAGCAGAGCAGCATCGGCCGCGAATTGGGGCCGTGGGGCTTGCAGGCTTTCCAGGAAATCAAACACGTGATTCGCGCCGTCTGAAGGCACGAAAAAGGTGAGCGCATGCCTCCATACGAGGCATGCGTTGGCGTCATGGCTTCAATGAATTTTTATCGATAGTCAGGTGTTTTGCACGACCTCAGGATGAAGCGGTCGGCTCAGCTCAAGCCCTTTGAAACCGGGGGTTTAAGCGGATCCGATCGCGCGGATGCAACGGTTGCGACCAACCTCATACTTAAAAAAACAAAGGGAGTCCTTCATGGGCGAGCATGATCTAAACAGACGTCAATTCATCAAGACCGTAGGCGTAGCCTCGGTCGCAGCGGCGGCCATGAGCATGCCGTTCATCAAGGCCAATGCCAGCGACACGCGCTTTGCGGGCAAAACCCTGCGGTTGCTGACCTGGTCCGATGACACCGGCCTCGCGGCACTGCGCAACATTGCCGCGACCTTCGAAGACAAATACGGCTGCAAGGTCATCGCTGACCGCACCGGCAGCACCTCGGAAATGGTCGCCAAGCTCAAGGCTGGCGGTGATCGTCCGCAGTACGACGTCATCACCCTGGCGGGCGTCGGTGCCGAAGGTCTGGCGGCGGCTAACCTGCTGGAAAAACCCGATCTCAACCGCATTCCCAACCTGGTCGACGTGCCGGAGAAATACCGCACCGGCGCCAATGGCCACGGTATCGGTTACCTGCTCTGGTGCAACAGCCTGGTCTACAGCACCCGCACCCTCAAGGAAGCGCCGGACAGCTATGCGTCGCTGTGGGATCCGGAGTTGGCTCCGAACATCTTCCTGCCGCCGCCGAACTGGACCGAAGCGATGGACCTGATCATCATCGCCGCCAAACTGGCCGGTGGTGACGAGCACAACATCGAGCCTGGCTTCAAGAAACTCGCCGAGCTCAAAAGTCGCGTGGTCACCCTGGGTGAAAACCCGAACCAGATCGCCGAGCTGTTCCGCACCGGTTCCCTGGACATGGGCGGCCTGTACGCCCCGGCGTTCTTCCCGAAACAGATTCGCGACCCGGCCTACGGCCTGAGTGCTACCTTTGGCATGAAGGAAGGTTTCTACACCGACTTGATGCAATCGGTGATGCCGAAGAACCGTCCGGGCGACACCGACATGGCGTACGCCTTCATCAACCACTCTCTGGACCCGCTGGTACAGGGCAAGATGGCTGAAGATATCTACAACGGCCCGGTCAACTCCAAGGCGATCATCTCCGCCGAAGCGCGCAAGAGCCCGTACATCCTCACGCCTGAGCAGATTGCCGAGAAGGCGATCATGCACGACAACGCCTTCCTGGCCACCGTGCATGACCAATGGATTCGTCGCTACACGGAAATCTTTTCTTCCTGATCGAGTGACAAAACACAGGATCTTCAACCACTGAAGATCCCCTGTGGTAGCGAGCCTGCTCGCGATTGCTGACAGTCATTCAACATTGATGTCGACTGTTACACCGCTATCGCGAGCAGGCTCACTCCTACAGGGGGCGATGTGGTTTTGGGGCTTGTGTTTTGTCAGCTGCTTTCCATTGACGAGACCCTTGCTATGGAACACCAACCTCTGACTCATCCGGTCGCCGCCGCTGCATCGCGCGCTCCCCGGGGTGTTTCGCCGACGACGCGTGCCTGGTTTTTCCTCTCGCCGTCGATGCTGTTTCTGGGCGTGCTGATCGCCGCCAGCCTGCTGGTCTTGCGCATGAGCGTGGGCACCAAAGGCGCGGAATGGACCGGGTTCAGCCTGGCCAGTTATGCCCAGTTGCTGGAACCGTATTACCTCAAATCCTTGCTGCTGACCCTGCGCCTGGCGCTGATCAGCGCAGTGATCGCGGTCATCCTGGCGATCCCGGTGGCCTACACCATGTCGCGCCTGACCTCACCGTTTGTGCGACGGATTTTCCTTGCCGCCGTGTTGCTGCCTCTGCTGGTCAACCTGTTGCTGCAAAGCTACGGCTGGCTGGTGATTCTCGGTCCTGGCGGCATGCTCAATCAGGCGCTGATGGGCCTGGGCCTGATCAAGCGGCCGATCATGCTGCTCTACAACCAGAACGGCGTCTTGATGGGCCTGGTGCAAACCGCGTTCCCGTTGGCCGTGCTGCCGATTGCCAGCGCCATGCGCGGCGTCGCCCGTACGTATGAAGAAGCCGCTGCAACCTTGGGCGCGAGTCGCTTCCAGGTGTTTCGCCAAGTGGTGCTGCCGATGAGCATGCCGGGGATCATCACCGGTGCGACGTTGGTGTTTGCCTACAACGCCAGCAGCTTCGTGGTGCCTTTGCTGCTCGGTGGCCGTCGCGTGCCGATGCTGGCGGTGATGGTGCACGACCAGATCGCCCCGCTGATGAACTGGCCCGCCGCGTCCGCTGCCGGTGTGGTGTTGATTGTCACCACGCTCGCGATCATGACCTTGTCCGAATTCATCACTGGCCGTCGTCGGCGCATGCTGGAGGCTTCCCAATGAGCACCCTGACCAAGAAACGTTATGGGCTGCTGCCCGGCGAGACCGGCAAGTTTGCCGGCATCCTCTCGGGCTTCATCCTGCTGCTGGCCGTGTTGCCGATCCTGACCATGATCGTGATGTCGTTCAGCGGTGCGTCGAACCTCGACTTCCCGCCGAGCAGCTACAGCCTGCAATGGTACAAAGCCGCCTGGCACACGTTCGTCTCGCCCGATTCCAGCGATGTGCTGAGCCTGGGCAAGGCCATGACCACCAGCTTGATGGTGGCGTGCCTGACCATGGTCTTCGCGACGATTGTGGCGGTGCCGGCGGCGTACGCGCTGACCCGTTGCGAGTTCCGCGGCAAAGCCGTGGCGCTGCAATTGATGTCGCTGCCACTGGTGTTTCCGATGGTGGTGTTGGGGCTGGCGCTGCTGTTGGTGTTCGACAGCCTGCCCTTCCAGATCACTACCTCACGTCTGGTGATCGCCCATGTGATTCTGGCCCTGCCGTTCGTGGTGAAGAACTGCACCGCCGCCATGCTTTCCATCGGCAGCGAAGTCGAGGAGGCCGCGCAAATGCTCGGCGCTTCACCGCTGCGCGCGATTGTCGATGTGGTGGTGCCGTTGATGAAGTCGGGGATCCTGGCGGGCATGTTGCTGGCGTTCATCGTCTCGTTCAACGAATTCACCGTGACCTATTTCCTCTACACCATCGACGTCATGACCGTGCCGATCTGGATGTACAGCCGCACCGTGTCTTCGCTCGACCCAACCGTATTTTCGTTTGCCGTGCTGATCGTGTTGATCGACTTCGTGCTCATTTGGGCGCTGGAAAAGTTGGTTGGCGAAGGCGGCGTTTCGTTCTGATTTCTTGAGGTGATTCAAATGACTGGTCTGATTCTGGAAAACGTCGAGAAACATTACGGCTCGGCCTGCGCGGTAAAGGATGTGAACCTGCATTTGCCGGAAGGCAAACTGGTGTGTTTCCTCGGCCCGTCGGGCTGCGGCAAAACCACCTTGCTGCGCATGATCGCCGGGCTTGAAACCCTGAGCGGCGGCGAGATTCGCCTGGACGGTGAAGACATCGGCCACACGCCGGCGCACCAGCGCAATTTCGGCATGGTTTTTCAATCCCTGGCGCTGTTTCCACACATGACGGTGGGCGAGAACATCGCCTATCCGTTGAAACTGCGTGGCGTCAGCAAGGCTGATCAGCAGGCGCGAGTGGTGGAGTTGCTGGAGCTGATTCAACTGAGCGAGATGATTGATCGCCCGGTGGCGAAGCTGTCTGGCGGTCAACGCCAGCGCGTGGCGATTGCCCGGGCGATTGCCAACCACCCGAAAATCCTTCTGCTCGACGAACCGCTGTCGGCGCTGGACGCCAAGCTGCGCGAGTCGATGCAGGTGGAAATCCGTCAACTGCAACAGCGCCTGAACATCACCACGATCATGGTGACCCACGATCAACGTGAAGCCATGACCATGGCCGATATCGTCGTTGTACTGGGCGAGCATCGGGTGCAGCAAGTCGGTTCGCCGATTGAAATCTACCGGCACCCGGCCAACGAATTTGTCGCGGACTTTATTGGCTCCGGCAACATCTTCCCGGCCACCGCGCTGGGCAACGGCAAAGTCGGTTTGCCCGGTGGCGATGCGCTGGAAGTGCCGATCTGCAGCAGCATTGTGGTCGGTGAGAAAGTGAAGATGCTGATCCGTCCTGAAGACCTGCAACTGTCGCACCCGCAGGCGACGGCGGGTAACCGGTTGCTGGGCAAGGTGACGTTCGTGCGCGACATTGGCGCGACGATTGAAACGACCGTGGAGTGTTCCGGGGTGTCGTTTACGGCGTTGAGCACTCCGTGCCAGGGGTTCGGGTTGAGCATTGGCAACCCGGTGTCGGTGACCTTGCCGGCCGAGGCTTGCCGCGTGTTGAGCGCCTGATCCGGATTTGAAGTCGGCCTTGCTGGCCTCATCGCGAGCAGGCTCACTCCCACATTAGATCTCCTGTGAACACAAAATGTGTGAACAGCTCAAATCAACTGTGGGAGCGAGCCTGCTCGCGATAGGGCCGGCAAAATCACCGCAAAAATCCGATCAGACCGATAACCGCAACCGCGCCAAATCCCGCAACGGCGGCGCGCCGAACAACCGGCTGTACTCGCGACTGAACTGCGAAGGGCTTTCATACCCCACCCGATACCCCGCCGCTGAAGCTTCCAACCCCTCCGCCAGCATCAACCGCCGCGCTTCCTGCAACCGCAGCTGCTTCTGATATTGCAGCGGACTCATCGCCGTCATCGCCTTGAACCGGTGATGCAACGTCGACACGCTCAGGTTCACTTCCTTGGCCAGATCATCAATGCGCAAGGGTTGCTCATAGTTGCCATTGAGCCACTTGATCGCCTGGCTGATGCGATGGCTCTGGCTATTGGCAATGGCAATCTCATAGAGCCGGTGGCCCTGCTGACTGCGCAACAGCCGATACAGAATCTCCCTTCGAATCAGTGGCGCGAGCATGGCGATGTCTTTCGGGCTATCGAGCAAACGCGCCAGGCGCAGCACGGCGTCGAGCATCGCGGAGTCGATCCGTTCGACATACAAGCCGCGCCCCGTGGGACGTGTGGGGACGCCGAGAGGGCCGGCGTCGGCAATCAGCGCGGTAATCTCTGCCGGGTCGATGTCCAGCCGCACGGCGAGGATCGGCTCTTCAGAGGTGACATTCACCACTCGTCCGCTCAAGGGCATCGAGACGGACACCACCAGGTAATTCAGCGGATCGTAATTGAAGTATTCGTCAGCCAGCCGGACCTCTTTACGGCCCTGCGCCATGATGCACAACGCCGGTTGCGCCAGCACCGGGGCAAAGTCATGGGACTTGCTGTGTTTGGACATGAACAGTGAGCCGATGGCAGTCGCATAATTGCCATCCTCCATCGTGTTGCGACGGATGATCGCGGCCAGTTCTGCGCGCTGTTTCTCCATGTCGGCATCCAGCGGGGCTTGAAAGTGATCGAGCGACGACATGCAAGGCATCCTCGGCTGAGCATTGGTAATGGGCTGAGCTTATGTTTGTGCAAGGACCGGCGGTAGACACATCCTGCCTCAAGCTTGCCTGATTCTGCACGCAGTGAATAAACGGTGCCTTTATGGCTGCGTAATGTCGGGGAAACTTGCTTGAATGCCGTATTCCATCGATGTGAATGTGGTTACAAGTTTTTACAGGTTATCTGAGACACCGCGCAGGATTGTGCAATACGGCGGCAGGAATCGACTAACCGCGCTTTAACCGGCGCGTTTAACCTTGGATCCTGTCGCAGCCCGTCCCACGGCTGCAACCGGACTACCTGGGAGGGTTGAACATGTCTACGCAGATCCCCGTCAGTCATATGGCTTTTGTCCGTGCCCGCGCCGGGCGTTCGGCGGAACTCGGTGCGCGCCTGAGCGCCTTGATCGAGCCGTCCCGCAGCGCACCGGGTTGCCTGAGCTTTGCCCTGCAGCATTCACAATGCGATCCGGAGTTGTGGCTGGTGTCCGGTTTCTGGACGAACCAGCAGGCCATGACCGCGTACTTCGGCACCCCTGCCATGGAGGTTTTTGCCCGGTTGGTGCAGGACCTGGTCGTCAACAGCCTGGATTTTCATACCTTCAAGGATGTGTCGGCCGCCCAGGCGCTGGGCCAGACCGAGTCATGGGTACACAAAATGGCGGGTTGAGGGTTTAATGGTGCAACTCTCAATTAACCAGGATTCGCGACATGGCACGCAAAGCCTTTGATCATTTCGAAGCTGTTTCCGCTGTAGTACCGGGTGAGGGTGGTTATCACGCCGCGATTGCCGTCAAGGCCTTGGATGGTTCGGGTGCGCCACGCTTTCACAAAGTGCTTGAGGGGCAAATCTTCAAAACGGCAAACGAGGCCGACCTGGCTGCCGCCAAAGAGCTGACCCACCTCAAGGACGTCAAAGAAGACACCGATTTGCTCTGGTAGGTTATTTCTTCGCCCCCGGGCGATACATCTTGAACAGCGCTTCTGGCCCCAGCTGGAAATAATCCGCTGGCCCGCCGCCGCGCAGAATCGGTTCTGCCGCGGCGGTGTCGTACACCCCATCCTTCAACAGCCATTTGGCGATATGCACGGCGACCACTTCGCCGAGAATCAGCCAGCTTGGCACCACGTTTCCGTCCGCCCGCTGCAACTGAATGATCTGCGTGACCTTGCACTCGAAGGACACCGGGCTTTCGGCGACGCGCGGCACCTGAATGATTTTCGAAGCAACCGGCGTCAGCCCTGACAGCTCGAACTCGTTGACCTCGGGCGGGACCATGGCGCAACTCTGGTTCATCTGCTCTGCCAGGGGCCGGGTCGCCAGGTTCCAGGCGAATTCACCGGTCTGTTCGATGTTGTTCAGGCTGTCTTTACGGCCGATGCTGGAAAACCCGATGATCGGCGGAATGTAGTTAAAGGCGTTGAAGAAGCTGTAAGGCGCCAGGTTCAGGCGGCCGTTGGCGTCCTGGGAGGAAATCCAGCCGATGGGCCGTGGGCCGACGATGGCGTTGAACGGATCGTGCGGCAGACCGTGGCCGTTGGCGGGTTCGTAGAAGTGGATGTCGTCAGCCATGGCACAAATTCCTGGGTTCTCGATAGGCGGTCATGGTGCAAGGGCCTGCGGGATAATTCCAGTCGATCTTCGATCAAGGAGGAGCGAGCTTGCTCGTGAAACTCACTCATTGGCGTACGTGACAGATTTTTCATAAAGCACTTACCTATTTTTCACCGGTCCGCCGTCAGTCTGCGCCACGACTATTACCTGTGAAAAACGGTCGACATGACCGATGGAGTTCTACCCGCAATGAATAAGCTTCCACAAATCACCCTGGCGTTCTGGGTGATGAAAATCTGCGCGACGACCCTGGGGGAAACCGCCGGAGATTTGCTGTCGATGACCCTCAACGTCGGTTACGCCATCAGCTCGCTGATTTTGATCAGCGTGTTCGTCCTGACCCTGGTTGCACAGCTGCTGTCGAAAACCTACAAGCCGATGCTGTACTGGATCGTGATCCTGTCGACCAGCACGGCGGGCACCACCATGTCGGATTTCATGGACCGCACGCTTGAACTCGGCTACGCCACGGGCTCGATGATCCTGATCGCGATTCTGCTGGGGATATTTGCCGCCTGGCGCATGAGCGGTGATTCGCTGAACGTCACCAAGGTCCAGACCTTTCGCGGCGAGATGTTCTACTGGATGGCGATTCTGTTTTCCAACACCTTGGGCACGGCGCTGGGCGATTACCTGGCGGACGACTCTGGCTTGGGCTTTGCCGGTGGCGCGCTGTTTATTGGCTCGACCATTGCGGTGGTGGTGCTGCTCAAATACTTCACGAAGATTTCGTCGGTCGTGTTGTTCTGGGTAGCGTTCGTACTGACGCGGCCGTTCGGCGCAACGCTGGGTGATTTCCTGACCAAGCCTCATGCAAAGGGTGGTCTGGATTTCGGCACCGTCGGGTCGTCGCTGGTGTTGGCGGGGATTCTGGTGGTGATGATTGCCGGGGCTTCTTACGCACAGAACAAGTACGCGAAGCCTGCGGTTGCCGAGTTGACTTGATACCGAGGTAAGGCCATCGCGGGCAAGCCCGCCCCCACAAGGGTTCGGTGTACACAGATCCAATGTGGGAGCGAGCTTGCTCGCGATGGGGCCATAACCGCCACCATCAATTTAACGGTCAGTCTGTCTCGATCCGCGAATGCTTGCGGGTGTCTTTCATGGTCACGTACACCAGCAACGACACCGCGATGCATGCCGTGACATACCAGTAGTAACCGGTTTCCATGCCGATGCTCTTGAACCACAGCGCGATGTATTCAGCGGTACCGCCGAAGATCGAAACCGTCAGCGCATACGGCAAACCAACGCCCAGTGCACGGATCTCGGTCGGGAACAGTTCAGCTTTGACCACGGCGTTGATCGAGGTGTAACCGCTGACAATGATCAGCGCCGCCATGATCAGGAAGAACGCGCCCCACCAGGATTGAACGGTGTGCAGGGTGGTCAGGATCGGTACGGTGAACAGTGTCCCCAGAATGCCGAAGGCAATCAGGATCGGACGTCGACCGACTTTATCCGACAACGCGCCAACGATCGGTTGCAGGCACATGAACAGGAACAGCGTCGCCGCCGAAATGGTGGTGGAGTCGGAAATGCTCATGCCGACGGTGTTCACCAGGTATTTCTGCATGTAGGTGGTGTAGGTGTAGAACGCCAGGGTGCCGCCCATGGTCAGGCCGACCACGGTCATCAGTTCCTTGGGATGGCGCATCAAGGTGCGCATGGCGCTTTCCTTGGACTTTTCCTTCTTGGTGAACGACTCGGTTTCTTCCATGCCACGACGCAAGTACAGCGCGACCACGGCACACAGTGCGCCGATGGCGAACGGGATGCGCCAGCCCCAGGCGTACAACTCTTCAGTGGTCAGCACCTGTTGCAACACGATCAGCACCGCCAACGCGATGAGCTGGCCGGAGATCAGGGTCACGTACTGGAAGCTGGAATAGAAGCCGCGACGTTCCTTGGTCGCCATCTCGCTGAGGTAAGTTGCCGAGGTGCCGTATTCGCCACCGACCGACAAACCTTGCAGCAGACGCGCGAACACCAGCAGGATCGGCGCGCCGATGCCGATGGTTTCATAGCCCGGGCTCAGGGCGATCAGCAACGAGCCGAAGCACATCAGGTAGACCGACGCCATGAGCGCGGCTTTACGACCCGCCTTGTCGGCGTAGAGGCCCATCAGCCAGCCGCCGATCGGGCGCATCAGGAAGCCCACGGCGAAGATCGCTGCGGTGTTCAACAGTTGCGCGGTGGTGTCGCCTTTGGGGAAAAAGGCCTTGGCGAAATAGAGGGAGAAGGCGGCGTAGACGTACCAGTCGTACCACTCGACCATGTTGCCGACAGAGCCGCTGAAGATCGACTTGATGCGGCTGGCAGTGGTTCTTGATTTGGCGGGCGCGGCAGCCGACCCAAGGGGCAGGGCGTTGGAGTTATCCATTGAAGGATCCTTCGTTTAATTGTTTTTGTGGAGCGCGTTGAAACGCAGCCTGTAGGGGCTATAGCAGAAGGTGTGCCAGATCGGGGAGGGCCGGTTTAGAGGGGTTTTGAAGTTTGAGTGAGCGGAAATCCGCTTATTGGTGAGGGCGCGTGAGCGGAAAATCGCTTACTTGACGGGAGGATTGCTTTGTCTGGCCTGGCCTCATCGCGAGCAGGCTCACTCCCACAGTAGATCGGTGTACGCCGGACCATTGTGGGAGTGAGCCTGCTCGCGATGAGGCCGGAAGAAGCACTGCAAAACTCAGCTGTCTTGCAGGAACATCTCGCGGGTCAGCCCATGCCGCTGCATCTTTTCATTGAAGGTTCGGCGCGGCAGTTGCAGTTCTTCAAGCACGGCTTTCACATCGCCCTTGTGCCGGGTCAACGCCGCGCGCAGGCAGTGCGCTTCGAACGCTTCCGCCTGCGCCGCGAGTGACTGCCCGGGATCGATTCCCATCGGTTCCGGCTCATCCAGCCCCAGCACCTGCCGCTCGGCAACGTTCGCCAGTTCGCGCACATTGCCCGGCCAGTCATGACTCAACAGATGGCTCAGCTGCGGCCCGCTCAACGGTGGAAAAGTCCGTCCCAGACGCTCGGCGGCATTCTGCGCAAACGTTTCGAACAGCAACGGAATATCTTCGCGCCGCTCGCGCAACGGCGGCAGCCGTAATTCGGCGACATTCAGTCGATAGGCCAGATCCTCACGAAAACGCCCGGCCCGCGCTTCATCCAGCAGATCAGGTTTGGTGGCCGCAATGATCCGCAAATCCACGCGAATACTCTGATTAGAGCCCAGTCGCTCAAGCTTCTGCTCTTGCAACACCCGCAGCAGTTTCACCTGTTGGGCCAGCGGCATGCTTTCGATTTCATCGAGAAACAGCGTGCCGCCATCGGCGTATTCAAGCTTGCCGATGCGTTTGCCCGAAGCGCCGGTGAACGCGCCGCTTTCATGGCCAAACAATTCAGCCTCGAACAACTGCTCGGGAATCGCCGCGCAATTGAGCGCCACAAACGGCTTGTCCGCCCGTGGCCCGAAGTCGTGCAGGCAGCGGGCGACCAGCTCTTTGCCGCTGCCGGTTTCACCACGGATCACCACATTGACCGGCAGCGCCGCCAGATCCAGCACCTGCCGACGCAATGTCTGCAAACCACGGGACACGCCCAGCAGCGTCGCGTCGAGCTTGGCGCGGTTGTCCGCCAGCTCATGCAAGGCGCGGTTTTCCAGCACCAGCCGGCGCTTATCCAGCGCCCTGCGCAAACTGCTGAGCAAGGTTTCCGGGCTGAAGGGTTTTTCGAGGAAGTCATACGCGCCATCGCGCATCGCTTCGACCGCCATCGGCACGTCGCCGTGACCGGTCAGCAGAATCACCGGCAAGTCGGCATCGCGGCGCTGAACTTCGGCCAGCAACTCAAGGCCTGTCATGCCGGGCATGCGCACGTCGCTGAGGATCACGCCGGGGAAGTGACCGGGTAAATTCGCCAGGCACTCATCGGCGCGGCTGAACAACTGCACTTCGAAGCCCGACAGGCTCAGCCATTGTTCGACGGCGCTGCGAATACTGCTCTCGTCGTCGACCACCATCACTGAGTTCAGCATGGGCTGTGAACCTCCAGGTCGATGGGCAAGGTCAGGGTGAACATCGCGCCGTTTGCATGATTGTCGGCACTCAGGCGTCCGCCCGATTCGTGAACGATGGCAAACGATACCGCCAAGCCAAGGCCCAGGCCATCGCCCACCGGTTTGGTGGTGAAGAACGGATCGAACACATTCGCCAGGTGTTCTTCGGCGATACCGCCACCGTTGTCGCTGACACTCAGACGCCAGAGTTGTTCGTCGGCCTCGATGCGGATTTCCAGGCGCTTGCAGGGTTTGTCCCGCATGGCGTCCAGGGCATTGCGCAGCAGGTTGATCAGCACCTGCTCCAGCCGAATCGCATCACCGCGCACCCACGCCGGGCGTGTCAGGTGCAGCACGGTGCTGACCTGCTCGTCCCGCAGGCGCGCATCGAGCAATTGCAGCGATTGGTCCACCACCGCCGCCAAATCAAGTCGCTCGCGCAGGCCGCTGGGGCTTTTGCGGGCGAAGGTTTTCAGGTGGCCGGTGAGGGCGGCCATGCGCGTCAGCATGTCATCCACCGGTTTCAAGGCCTTGTAAGCATCGTCGACCCGACCGTGATCGAGCAGCAGGCGCAAGGTCGCCAACTGCATGCGCTGGGCGGTCAGCGGCTGATTGATTTCGTGGGCGAGGGCGGCTGACATCTGGCCGAGGGCCGCGAGTTTGGCCGATTGCACCAGACCGTCCTGAGCGGTGCGCAGGTCTCGGGTGCGTTCTTCGACCAAAAGTTCGAGTTCTTCGCGGCTACGCTGGCGCATTTTTGCCAGGCGCCAGCGCTGATTGAGGAACAGCAACAAAAACACCAGCGCCAGCCACAACCCGGCGGCGGCGAGCGCGGCGTTGCGGCTGTCTTCGAACGCGACTTGCGGGCGACGCAACAGGTGCAAGGTCCAGCCTTCAGTGGCCAGCGGCAGCGACTCCCAGAGGTAATCCGCCGTACCGTCAGGCCCGACAACGCGCATCAGATTGCTATTGTCGTCAAAGTGCTGCAGCGCTTGATGGTCCAGCGGTGTCAGCGGTTGTTTGTCGTATTGGCGGGTGACCTTCAGTTCAGCGTGATCGCTGTCGCTCAGCGGTTTCAGCAAGCGATAGCGCCAGCCCGGCTGATTGGCGATGAAAATGATGCCGCGTGCATCGCTGACCAGCAGCGTGTCGCTGCCCTGACGCCACTCGCGCTCCAGTTCCGGAAACTCGAGCTTCACCACCATCGCGCCGAGAAACTCGCCGTTATCGCCGGTCACCGCGCTGGACAGGAAATACCCTGGAATCCCACTGGTCACGCCTACCGCATAAAAACGCCCGGTGCCCTGGGTGCGGGTCTGGCTGAAATAAGGGCGAAAACCATAGTTGTGGCCGACGTAACTGCTGGGCAAACGCCAATTGCTGGCGGCCACGGCGAGGCCATTACGGTCGAGCAGTTCCAGGGTCGAGGACTGCGCAGCGCCGTTGATTTTTTCCAGTTTGAGATTCAATGCGGCCTGTTGCTCAGCCGATACCGGGCCATTGAGGGCGCCGCGCAACTCTGGGTCCAGTGCCAGCACGGCGGGCAGGGCGCGGTAACGATCGATCAATGTGTGCAAGGAATTGGCGTACAACGCCAATTGCTGGTTGGCGCGGGCGGCGTCCTCGACTAGCGCCTGGCGTTCGGCATGACGCACGGCCAAGCCTGCCGCCAGCGTGGCACCGGCGATGATAAGCAAGGTATACAACGAAAAACGCAAGGTACGGGAAATCGGCAGCATGCTGGCGCAAACAGGTAGAAAGTCGGGCGGGCACCATAGCATGGTGTGCCCGCCGCAAGAGAAAAGGGAGCCAGAAGTTGTGGGTCCCGAATGCCCTATTTGTTAAACATAAACACTCCGCCTGGACGCTGTGCTGGA
Source organism: Pseudomonas sp. IT-P294 (assembly GCF_949767865.1). Lineage (NCBI taxonomy): Bacteria > Pseudomonadati > Pseudomonadota > Gammaproteobacteria > Pseudomonadales > Pseudomonadaceae > Pseudomonas > Pseudomonas sp. IT-P294. The sequence continues at coordinate 31,160 of NZ_CATKQW010000001.1, forward strand.
GCGCAACGGTATCCGATTCAGGGATGACCTGTTGCGCACGCTGCCGGAGCCTTGAGAGGCATCAGAGTTTCGACGCGAGGAGGCGCCGCTCACACTGTCGAGACCCGGCCTCAATCGAGTGATTTTCTCAAGCATCCCCATGGTATTCCACGTAATGCCAGTCAAGCTTTCGACCTCCAGTACCTGATCACGGAGCGCGGTCTGCGCTTTCACGGTGACCTCGTCCAGCAAACTTTGTTCGGCAATCAGTCTGTTGATGGTGGTGCTCATTTCACCGGCCTTGGCTTTTTTCTCAGCTTTTTCTTTGGTGCCTCTGAACTCGTCAACATAACCGCCGACTATCGGCCCCAGCGCAACACCAACCACTGCACCGGCCAGGGTCACGCCGGTGTTGATCATATTAAAGTGCCGGTTGACCTCTTGGGTCACGTCTTTTGGAGGCATCGAGCCATCTCCCTCTGGATCCCACGTGCCAGCAGGTGACCAACCGGGGTTAAACAGAGTTGCTTGTACGGTCAACTGTACGGCCGCCGTGAGAATGGTCGAAACGACTGCTGCGTTAGCAGGACTTGAAGTTCCGGTCGGAAGCAAGGCTAATCCGGCTCGCGAGTTAACCGTCCACAAAGTGGCTCGCTTCAACCATGAACCTTCAGGCTCAGGTTCAGGCGGTAGCGTGCCGGGAGGATTCTCCCGGGGATTGTCTACCAGCGCAGGGCTGTCAGAGAGGCTCATCGTACTGCCTGCGATTGAGCTGGTACTGGACAAAGACGAGGGGCCCATCGAAATGGTGGTTTGTTGAAGATTTTGCGAAGCCGGGCTCTTCATCCCCCCTTGGTCATCAACAAAGTTTATCGGGTTGTTTCCTACCATTTGATATGGATTCAAACCGTCCACGGTTCCCAACGGATCGGGATTGATCCACCGCCATAACCATGGCGCGTAATAGCGCAGCCCATAGTAATAAAGGCCACAGGCATCCATTTCCTTGCCGGAAAAACGGATGGTTTTGTAGGCGACCTCCAGCAAGGAAATCGCTATCAACCAAGCCGTGCCGCCAAACGGGTAATAGCCTTCGTGGCTGATCAGTCTTGCGTGTTGATCAAGTTCCATCAGGCTGGAACCCAAGTGGTCATGGAGGCTATATCGCAGCTGATTCTTATCGATCCCTTCAGGTTTTTTGTTGATCCAATGCAGGCAACGTACGTTGCCACGACCACCCGGCACGGTGATGACGTGCAGTTCCTCGCCGTTGTCACGGGTGCGGATTTCCAGTCCCCGCAGGTAGATCACCTGGTGAAAATGCGTGGTGGTCGCCGTATGGGTTTCATGTCGCTTGTAAACCCGAACGCCCTGGCTGTAGAGATAGCATTCTTCGTCGTTACGACCGTCGTCGCGTTCGACCAGCGTCACCGAAGCCAACTGATCGCGGGTGTTCCAGTGCAGCGGCCGCCCCAGGTGCAATTGCTGGAGATTGCCATGGCGGTCAAACAAGGTGTCGAAATCCGGTTCGGGATCACCCGCTTTCCAGCGCACACCACGGTTGCTGGTCGAGTCGATGCGCATATGGTGGGTGTAGCCGCCCACCGCGCGATCATGGTTCAACTTGATCAGGTGGCCGCCAAGGTCGTAGGTGTAAGTCTGCTTGTAATTGAGGTGGTTGTTGGGATCGCTCGGGGAAGGTCGGCCCGGCAGCTCGGCACTCGGGGCGGCGTCATGGCCGGTGGCGCTGGTCACTTGGTACAGCGAGTCGTAGGTGAATTCGCGGTGACCATCGATGAGTTGGTTGGCGAAGTGCACTGGTTTAAAGGTGAGGTCGTCGATGCGCAGAGGGTTACCGACCGGGTCGTAAAGGTATTGGAAGTGCTGCAGCAGTGCTTGCCCGGGAACACCGGCGCTCATGCTGTCCAGCTGACCATTGGCCTCGTCGTACCTCCAGGTGCTGACCACGTGGTTTCCGGCAATTTGCTCAACGATCTGGCCGGCGGCATTGTACCGGGCGTTTTCAAGCACGGTTTGCCAAGGGGCCGTGGGATCAAGCCGCAGATGAACCTGATGTAATTGCCCGGCCCTGTCGTACCGCATTTGTTGCTGATGTGCACCGGCATCGGTCTGGGCCACGACCACACCGAGCGGGCCGAAGGTTCGGCTGCTGGTGAAGGTGCCCCCCTCGGTGATCATTTGGCTGTCGCGCAGAGGATGGCCGTGCAGGCTGAAGCTGCTGTACTCGGATACACATGCGGCATCGACTTGCCTGATCGGTCGGCCGCACAGGTTGTAGGCAGCATCGGCCGATGAGTCGGCGTAGGTATTGCTCTGGACGATGCCCTGATCGTTCTCTTCAAGCGTGAGCATACGCAACTGATTGTCGTAGGTGCTGTGCCAACGGTTGCCCCGTCCGTCCCAGCGCCGAAGGGTTTCACCCGCCAGCCCGGCCAGGATTGTGCGTTCGCCGCTATCAACGCTGCCGACTCTCACCGCTTGCCCGGCCAGTCCGTAAATTGCCGTCATATTGGGTTTGGGGGCATCAACCAGTCGCGCGTCCCGTTGCTCCACCCGCCTGCCGATAACATCAAAGTGTTGCCGGGTAATGAGCGTTTCCACGGGACCGCCCGCCACCGTGCGCCAATAGGCAATCTTGCGGACTGCCAGGCCCCGCGAGTCAAAGGATTTCACTGACGGTGTTTGCCAGTCGACAGTGGACATCATCGATTCCCCGTCTTGAGTCCTTTCGCGTCCGGCCCAACGTAAGTGTCATTGAAGTCCAGGTTGGTGATGTACCAGGGATGATTGACGACGAGCGCAGTATCCCCCTTGGCGTTGATGATCTTGATGAGGCGACCCATTACGTCGTAGAAGCTTTTATCGTGATGGCCGAATACCTTGAAGCAATCGTCATTGATGTAGCCGTAAGCGTTGGCGAAATAGGGGCGATAGGTTCGTACGGGTAATCCCTTGTTGTTGTATTCCACGCGTTCGCTGATGCGCCAGCGTTGATCGGCGTGTGCAATCTTTGGCTTGCCGTCCTCGATGACCAGTTTGCCGTTTTCCACGACATAAGCCTCACCGGGCTCGACGCGTTGCTGAGTTTGCAAGGGTCGTTCAAAACCGTCGACCAATGACAGGGTGATGTGGATATTCGCTGGAACATCATCACCCGGGTACCGATCAGCACTCAGGCGGACGCTGTGCACCGGCATGCGATCGACGGTATGCAACAAATCATTTAACGCTTGTTCCTCCGGCGTGCGCGTTCGGATCCTGGCCAGGCGCCTGCGGGCACTGGCGCGAATGTGGCCGCTGGGTAACACGTAACCGTTGTTGATCCACTCGTTCAGCCATTCGGTTTTTTGTCTGGCCGATACGGGCAATATGCCCATCCAACAGTGAAGATCCGTGCGCAAGGTGCTGGCCGCTTTTTGCAGCTCATCTTCAGGGTGCTCGATTGCCGTGTCGGGGCTTAAGTCTCCGCTGGGGACATAGTTTCTGATGAAGTCAAAGCCGACGGGTATAGCGTTTTCTGTGCCGTGAAAAGTGTGGGTGTGCACACCGGAAGGACCGTTATAAGCTTCCTCAGTATTATCGTTGGCGTCGGTGATGCTCTTCGTTAGCCCTGAGAAGTAATCCTGCTCGAAGTGAGTGGTGCAGCCATCCGGCTGCTCGACGCTTTTGATCACCAGACAGTACTCGTCATATTGCGCCTTGGTTATACCGTGGCTTTGCGTTTCGTTGTATTTGAACACTCGGTAGAATTTATCGAGGCCAGCATACGTAGCAAAGTTGTGTAGGGCAGACCAAAGATTTCTCTGTTCGTCCTCCACTTTGTCGGCCGTGTCGTCCGTGCCCAGAAGCAGCTCCATGGGCAGATATCCAATGTTCGCAAGTTCTGCCCGGATATCGATCGGGGGCGTTACGTTGCCGTAGACCTCCAGCGCGTTCTTGTCCAGATAAGCGATTTCCATCGTCCCTCGCAAAGCCTGTAAACAGGCTTTGTCCTTCGGCAACTCGTCATTGTTCGTGTCGACGTAGAGTTGCACCGATTGCGCGGTCAGTTCCCGCACAGCGGCCCATTCGAGGGACTCGAATGAATCCAGGAAGTCCTTATAAGAAATTTTTTCGGGGTTGAGACCCGATGGTGCTGTTCCTTTTGGCAAAACCAATGCGTTGCCGCGTTGCAGAAACGGCAGACCAATCCGCCAGCCCTGCAGGTCGACCAAGTGAATGAATTGGGCGCGGGTTTCGCTCAGGTAATAAGACTGTTGTGCTCGGTCATGTGCATCGAGCCACCATTTCATTTCGTCGGGGTCTGTGGAAGGTGGATCATCCTTTTCGGTCTTGCGTCGGGCGTAACTGACCGTGAAGCTGTGGGTGGGCAGGCCGAATCCGTCTCGCTTCAAATTGATGACGTGGCGGCACAATGGGTCTTCGACGATACGTTCGTAACGGTAGCTGATGTTCTCCAGCAGTGATGCCATCAACACCGAGTCGGGGTGGTGGCCGCGCTCACGCACTTCGCGCACGATGTAACGATTTTGCTCCACCAGAATGGGAGTGTCGGTGTCTGCGTCTTTCTCCGCTCTGGTTTCGACTCTCAATACGGAACCTGCGAGGGCGCGGGCGATTTCGCGGGCAATGCCCTCGTCGGCCGGCGTAATGATCTCTTCGCAATCGTCGACCGGGTGATACCGACAAAACAGCGTGTCATCCAGGCGGTGTGCCTTATCGTCAAGATTGAAATATCCATCGCGAGATGCATCAATCGTTCTGCCTGTGTGATACCAGATGTCAAGCAGCGCCGATTCGGTGAAACCGGTGTCGTCGTCATCTGACGCACTTTCACTGTCGGTTTGGCGCACGCGGCCGAAGCCCCGGAATTCGCGATCCGTACTGTCGTAGTAGCCCTCGAAATAACTGAAAAACTGATTCAGGCAATTGCCGGTGATTTCGTCGAGCTGGGTCTGTTGATTGACGACTTGCACGGCAAACGGCAGGTAACACACGGGAAGTCGCTTGAGTTTGAGGATGCGCTGTTTTTCATCCAGCCAGAATTGCGCAGAACTTCTATACACCGCCTCGGTGAAACACCCCATGTTGTTATTGCTCGATGCCAGCAAATAGGGCTTGGCGCTGACAAAGTCATAACGCCAGTGTTGGGGCTTAATGTGCGTCACGGTCAGGATCAGGCTGGCGCAACCGAGCCCTTGCAGGTCGGCGAAGGTGACTTGGCACAGGTTGTCGTAACGCACGTCTTCGGGCCACGAGACCTCGATGGGTGTCTTTTCGAAACCGTTGCCGCTGCGGTTGAGGTAAATCTCAAAGTGATCCGATTTGAGATAGATCAGCGCCGGAGCGCCGGACCCGTTCAGGTCCGCGATGCGCACCCGGTTCGCGTCGAATGTTTCGTACTCGAAAACGGGACCTTCGATAACAATGCCGGTGCCAAATTTCCCATGCCCGAGGTTTGGCCAGCATTTGATTTCGTTGTGACGAATGCGGCACAACCCGGTCATGTCGCTACCGAGCAGGTTGCCCAGAAACACCAGCTCAGTGGGTGAGTTGCTGATCAACGGCAGACGGTCATCGGCCGGCTCATGAGCGACGTCTTCGCCTTTGGCAAAACCGTCTTCGCGCCGGTTGGCGTAAAGGCGTACAGCGTTGGGCCCGATCAGGGCCAGGGAGTTGAGCCCGTCTCCGGTAAAGTCGCCCAGTTGCGAAAAAACGTTGAAAAACTCCACCGGGAACGCCGTGAACGGAATGAAGCCGGACCAGGTTTTATCCGGGTTCAGCGTATAAAAACCACACATTCCCGGCTCGGCAATAATCCAGTTCAGACGGCCTTCGCCGGTCAGGTCCATCAGGGCCTGATGCGCCTCCTTATTGCGGTTGGCGACCGGGATCTTTTTCAGGGCTGTCCAGGGGCCATACGTGATGTGATCGACATTGTCCGCGCCACGCAGCGGTTCGCGGTAATACCAGCATTGGTCATAGCAACACAGAAAGCCGGGAATGCTTTCGCCGAACAGATCAACACATTGATATGTCTGTCCATCCTCGATTGCCGGCATGACCTCGAACGGGAAAAATGCGCTTGGCTGCTTGTTGAGTTCGAAGGATGAGTATTCGAATTCCACCGGCGGCGAGGACTCCATCAGTCCGCTGGCGTCGTACGCCTGATAATGCGCCGCTGTGATCTGACTGTAGGGCCAGAGGTTGGTGTAGTCCGAGTACTCCAGCAGCAAGCGGCGCACCAGCACAGGTTTATCACCCAGTTGCGTAAAACTGTGGAACATCAGCACCTGCTGGCAGAGGCGCCGGGTGCCCACTTCAAAGCCTCGCCCATAGGACGAAAACGGGTCGTTACGGACTAACCAAGGCTCGAGTGTCGCGCCGTCATAAACCGGTTTTTCAGTCAGGCCCAGCGTACGTTCGCCGTAATCGAATACCACGTGAAAAAGCCATGAAGGTGGTGCTGACGTCGAGACATCCCAGCCGTACAACTGGTCGCTTGCCTGAACATTGCCATACAGCACCCGATGCAAATATCGCTGGGCCCGGTAGTCATGCGGGTCAGGAAGCTCGTCCTGTTTCTCTGACAGGTACTGGTAGCAAATATGCTCGCCAAGGGCGTTCATGCTTTCCTGCAACAGCCATGTCGCCACATGGAGTGGGGCTTGCGGGTCGACCACGCGGGAGCTGTCGTCTTTGCCGAAAAGGTGCAGGCTGCCGTCGGCGCCGTGCACCAGCCAGAAGCCCTCGGGTGTTAAGTCGGAGCGCCAGAATTCGATGAGCTCGAATGTCTGTTCGACCCGAGGCCTATAACGCACCACTGTATGTTTGCCAACGAGTTGACCACGGTATTCGGACACCTCTGTGAACTCGATCTTGCCCTCGTCGTCACGATCGGGCATCACCTCCTGCCCCAAGTGGTTGATGAACACATCCTTGTCGTCGCGATAACGTGGCACGCCCTTGTCCGTCTGGCGGGTAAAGGCCTGAAGGTTCAAGCGCCAACCGATACCGAACGGACCGTTTCCCGACTGGCTGCTGTAACTCAGTGTGAGCTGAGGATCCCAGCCACGGCCCTGTGACAAGGGCAGAGGCAATGCAAAGGAAGTGGCTCCCGTCGACCCCGTCGTACCCCAGCTACTGGCGATGGTGGCGATTGAAGCGCTCTTGGCGATGGTAGGTTCAGTGATGCTCAGGGACGCTTGTTCTTGCATGGGGCTGATCCTGTTTTGGCCTGACGCTGTTGCGTGGCAACGGTGTCGCGGGATAGGTCAGACGCTAACAAGATGGGCGGCATTCGTAACCTGTCAGATCTGACAGGTCGGAAAGGATTTTCTAGATCGAATCGCTGTAAGAAGAAGGCTTTTAATGCCGATAAAGGTTATGCGTTAACAAAAAAAACGACCGGATCGTCATCTGACGAACCGGCCGTTGGGGTCAATCTAAGCGCTTACTGCACTTCGACTGCCAGGCTTTCACTGATCTTTTTCTGCCAGATGGCTGGACCGGTGATGTGTACCGACTCGCCCTTGCTATCAACCGCAACGGTCACCGGCATGTCTTTGACGTCGAACTCGTAGATCGCTTCCATGCCCAGTTCGGCGAATGCCACCACGCGGGATTTCTTGATGGCTTGCGCCACCAGGTAAGCCGCGCCGCCGACTGCCATCAGGTAAACGGCTTTGTGGTCCTTGATCGCTTCGATTGCGGTCGGGCCGCGCTCGGATTTGCCGATCATGCCCAGCAGGCCGGTTTGCTCGAGGATCTGACGGGTGAACTTGTCCATCCGCGTTGCGGTGGTCGGACCGGCAGGGCCCACCACTTCTTCGCGCACCGGATCAACCGGGCCGACGTAGTAGATGAAGCGACCTTTGAGGTCCACCGGCAGGGTTTCGCCCTTGTTCAGCATCTCGACCATGCGCTTGTGCGCGGCGTCGCGACCGGTGAGCATCTTGCCGTTGAGCAGGACGGTTTCGCCCGGCTTCCAGCTCTGCACTTCTTCTGGCGTCAGGGTGTCGAGGTTGACACGACGGGCCGATGGGCCGGCTTCCCAGACGATTTCCGGGTAGGCGTCCAGCGGTGGTGCTTCCAAGGATGCCGGGCCGGAACCGTCGAGCACGAAGTGCGCGTGACGGGTGGCGGCGCAGTTGGGGATCATGCACACCGGCAACGAGGCGGCGTGGGTCGGGTAATCCATGATCTTCACGTCGAGCACGGTGGTCAGGCCACCCAGGCCCTGGGCGCCGATGCCCAGTTGGTTGACCTTCTCGAACAGCTCCAGGCGCATCTCTTCGATACGGTTCTGTGGGCCGCGTGCCTTGAGTTCGTGAATGTCGATGGATTCCATCAACACTTCCTTGGCCATCACGGCGGCTTTCTCGGCGGTGCCGCCGATGCCGATGCCGAGCATGCCCGGTGGGCACCAGCCGGCGCCCATGGTCGGAACGGTTTTCAACACCCAGTCGACGATCGAGTCGGACGGGTTGAGCATGGCCATCTTCGACTTGTTCTCGGAACCGCCGCCCTTGGCTGCCACGTCCACTTCCACGGTGTTACCCGGAACGATGGAGTAGTGGATGACGGCCGGAGTGTTGTCCTTGGTGTTTTTACGAGCGCCCGCCGGGTCGGCGAGGATCGAGGCACGCAGGACGTTTTCCGGCAGGTTGTAAGCCTGGCGCACGCCTTGGTTGATCATGTCGTCCAGGCTCATGGTGGCGCCATCCCAGCGCACGTCCATGCCTACGCGAACGAAGACGGTGACGATGCCGGTGTCCTGGCAGATCGGGCGGTGGCCGGTGGCGCACATCCGCGAGTTGATCAGGATTTGCGCGATGGAGTCGCGGGCTGCCGGCGATTCTTCGCGCAGGTAGGCCTCGTGCATCGCCTGGATGAAGTCAACCGGGTGGTAATAGGAAATGAACTGCAGGGCGTCGGCAACGCTCTGTATCAGGTCGTCTTGCTTGATCACGGTCATGAGTCGCGCTCCTCTAAAAGACGGGAACATTCAATAAGGTGCCTGCGGCTTGGGTGTATCGGTCGATCGCAGACACCTTTCAAGGCACGCCGGGCATGCTGGCGCGACGCTAAAAAGGCGCGGCAGTATAACGCGCCTCGCTGGCGGGTACACGCGCCAACGGTCAATCGTTGGTCGCATACCGCCCACAAGTTCTGGGCAGAGACCAGGACTCAGATGAAACGGGACATGCTTTTGACGCCAGTTTTTTGCCCCGAAAATTGAATGGTCATTTGTCAGACACCCCACTAAAGTGGCATTCGGTCTGTAGAGTAGGACACTCGATCAGCCTCCTTTCGCACGGTGAGTCAACGATTGACCCATAACGCCATCCAACGGCTTTTGCTCAAACGCTTTGCCCTCGCAGCCGGCACTTACGCCCTGGCTCTGGTATTGCTGTGGCTGGCTTTTTTCACCGGGCATTACGATCAACCGTTGAGCAACGTGGCCGTCGGCAGTGCGCTGGTGGTGATCAGCCAGGCCGCGTTGTTCGCGATGTTTTTCAGCGGCTGCAACCTTAAGTGCGCCGACCCGAGCCTGACCGAAGTGCAAGTGTTGATGGGCCTGGGGTGGCAGACATGGCTGATCGCCAATCTGGATGTAGCCCGCGGTGCGTTTCTGGTGTTCTACGTACTGATTCTGCTGTTCGGCCTGTTTCATCTTTCGCGCCGGGCCTTTTTGCGCTGCACGCTGCTGGTGTTTTTCAGTTTCAGCGCAATCACGCTCTGGGAGGGTTACCACTTCCAGCTGACCGATCCTGCGCTGGCCGCGCTGCAGGTGTGCGTGCTGTTCATCGTGCTGGTGTGGCTGGAGCTGTATGCCCGTTACGTCCAGGCTTCGCGCCAGCGTATGCGCCAACGTCGATTTGCCTTGCAGGCGCACCAGGACACCCTTCGCGGGATGATGCGCCAGCTCGAAGACCTGGTCGCGACCGACGAACTCACCGGGCTGTTCAACCGCCGCCATTTCCTGCGCCTGGCCTCTCGAGAGCTTAAAGCCATGGACGCGGGCATAGTGCACGGCCTGGCCTTGATCGACCTCGACCACTTCAAACGCATCAACGATGTTCACGGGCATGCCGCGGGTGATCAGGTGCTGCAAGCTTTTGCGGCGGTGGCCAGCGCGTGCCTGCGCGATGGCGATGTGCTGGCCCGTTATGGCGGCGAAGAGTTTGTGGTGCTGTTGCCCGACTGCAATGCCGAGCGGCTGACCTCCTGCTGTGAACGACTGCGCATCGCCTTCACCGACGTCGAGTTGATCGGCCTGAAAGTGGGCAACCTCAGTTTGTCCGCAGGCATGACGCTGCTGGAGCTCGGTGACGATCTGGACGACGCGTTGCAGCGAGCCGATCAGGCGCTTTACCGGGCCAAACGCGACGGCCGCAATCGTTGCGCGGCGGCGTGGGAGAACGTCGATGCCTGAGTTGCGTGTCGGCGAGCGCCTGTGGTCTGTGGCGCCGGGCAGCAACCTGCTCGATGCCCTGAATCAAAACGGCGTGGCCGTGCCCTACAGTTGTCGCGCCGGCAGTTGTCATGCCTGCCTGGTGCAATGCGTCCAAGGATTGCCCAGCGACAGCCGTCCCGATGCCTTGAGCGCCGAGCAACGTCAGCAGGGCTGGCGTCTGGCGTGCCAGTGCCAGGTGGTCGAAGACCTGCAGGTGCACGCGTTTGATCCGCAGGTGGACGGTCGCCCGGCCAAGGTCGCTGCGGTCGATTGGTTGAGCACCAGTGTGTTGCGTTTGCGCCTGACAACCGAGCGTCCGTTGCGCTACAGCGCCGGGCAGCATCTGGTGTTGTGGGCGGGCAACGTGGCCCGGCCCTATTCCCTGGCCAGTCTGCCGGAAGAAGACCGCTTTCTGGAGTTCCACCTCGATTGTCGCCAGCCGGGAGCGTTCAGCAACGCGGCCCGCCAGCTGAAAATCGGCGATACGATCCGCCTCGGCGAACTGCGTGGCGGGGCGTTGCACTATGACCCGGACTGGCACACCCGGCCCCTGTGGCTGCTGGCCGCCGGCACTGGGTTGGCGCCACTGTTCGGCGTGCTGCGCGAAGCGCTGCGTCAGGATCACCAAGGCGCCATCCGCGTCATTCACCTGGCCCATGAGGCGAGCGAGCATTACCTCGCCAAACCGCTGCAAGCCATGGCTGATGGGCGTTCCAACCTCAGTGTCGAGTTCTGGACCCCGGCCGGGTTGCCGCAGGCATTGGCGCAACTGCGGCTTGTTTCCCGGCAAACCCTGGCCTTAGTCTGCGGAGCCCCCGACAGTGTCGATGCCTTTGCCCGGCGTTTGTACCTGGCCGGATTGCCGCGCAACCAACTGCTGGCGGATGTCTTTGTTCCCCGTGGTTGAGCGCTGATCGTTTAACGACGCGAGACTCGCCATGCCCAATGCCATTGAAGTTGAACGCGAGCGCGGTCTGCTGACCCTGCGCCTGAATCGCCCCGAGAAGAAAAACGCCCTGACCCGCGCCATGTACAGTCACTTGGCCGAGGCGCTCAAGCAGGCCGATGCCGACCCTGAAATCAACGCCGTGCTGGTCACCGGCAGCGCCGAGTGTTTCACCGCTGGCAACGACATCGCCGACTTCATCCAGCAACCGCCGGGCAACCTCGACAGCCCAGTGTTCCACTTCATGCTCAATTTGCTGGAATGCCGCAAACCGGTGATCGCTGCGGTGGCGGGCGCGGCGGTGGGGATCGGCACAACCATGCTGCTGCATTGCGATCTGGTGTATGTCAGTCGTGATGCAAGGTTGCGTATGCCGTTCGTCAATCTTGGCTTATGCCCGGAGTTCGGCTCCAGCCTGATCCTGCCCCGAATGCTCGGCCATGCCAAAGCGGCGGAGCTGTTGCTGCTGGGTGAAGGTTTCAGTGGCGAACAAGCCGCGCAGTGGGGCATTGCGACCGAGGCGCTGGGCAGCGGCGAAGCAACGTTGGCCAAGGCGCGGGAGATGGCGTTGCGCTTTGAGTCGTTGCCACCGGAGGCGGTGCGCATCAGCAAGCAATTGATGAAAGCGCCGGACCGGGAGTTGTTGCGCAAAGTGATAGAAGAAGAGGGCGCGTTATTCACGCAGCGGTTGCGTTCGCCGGAGGCGATGGCGGCGTTGTCGGCCTTTATCAATCGGCATTGAATAATGCGGTGACTGGGTGACGCCATCGCGAGCAGGCTCGCTCCCACATTGGATCTGTGGCGTTTCACAAATCCCCTGTGGGAGCGAGCCTGCTCGCGATGGGGTCAGTCCAAACAACACATCTTCCGGACCAGAAACCAAAAAGCCCCGCCATTCACATGGCGGGGCTTTTGTTTTCAGCAACCGGTCACTCAGACCATCGGGTCGCCAACGTGCAGGATTTTCATCCCGTTGGTGCCGCCAATGGTGTGGTAGCTGTCGCCCTTGGTCAGGATGACCCAGTCGCCTTGCTGGACTACGCCGCGTTTGAGCAACTCGTCCACCGCGGCCTGGCTGACTTGCTCAGGCGGCAAGGAAGCCGGGTCGAACGGTACGGTGTAGACGCCACGGAACATGGCCGCGCGGGCCTGGGTTTCGCGGTGCGGGGAGAACGCATAGATCGGCACCGAAGAACGGATGCGCGACATGATCAACGGCGTGTAGCCACTTTCGGTCAAGGCGATGATCGCCTTCACGCCCGGGAAGTGGTTGGCGGTGTACATGGCCGCCAGCGCGATGCTCTGGTCGCAGCTTTCGAAGACCTTGCCGATGCGGTGGCTGGAGGTCTTGCTGGTCGGGTGCTTTTCAGCGCCGACGCAGATGCGCGCCATCGCCTGCACAGCTTCCAGCGGATACAGACCGGCAGCACTTTCCGCCGACAGCATTACGGCGTCGGTGTAGTCGAGCACGGCGTTGGCCACGTCGGACACTTCGGCGCGAGTCGGCATCGGGTTCTGGATCATCGACTCCATCATCTGGGTCGCCACGATCACTGCCTTGTTGTGGCGGCGTGCATGCAGAATGATTTTCTTCTGAATGCCCACCAGCTCGGCGTCGCCGATTTCCACACCCAAATCACCACGGGCAACCATGACCGCGTCGGACGCCTGGATCAGCGCGTCGAGGGTTTCATCGTCGGCCACGGCTTCGGCGCGTTCGATCTTCGCCACCAGCCAGGCGGTACCGCCGGCCTCGTCGCGCAGTTGACGGGCGTATTCCATGTCGGCAGCGTCACGCGGGAAGGACACGGCGAGGTAGTCGACTTCCATCTCGGCGGCGAGCTTGATGTCGGCCTTGTCTTTCTCGGTCAGAGCCGGTGCGGTCAAACCACCGCCGCGACGGTTGATGCCTTTATGGTCCGACAGCGGACCGCCAATCAGCACGGTGCAGTTCAGCTCGGTGGCGGTGGCGGTATCGACGCGCATCACCACGCGGCCGTCGTCGAGCAGCAGCTCGTCGCCCACGCCGCAGTCTTTCACCAGGTCCGGGTAGTCGATGCCGACCACTTGCTGGTTGCCTTCGGTCAGAGGATGGCTGGTGGAGAAGGTGAATTGATCACCGATCTTCAGCTCGATCTTCTTGTTGGCGAATTTGGCGATACGGATTTTCGGGCCTTGCAGGTCACCCAGCAGGGCGACGAAGCGGCCGTGCTTGGCGGCGAGGTCACGCACCAGCTTCGCGCGAGCCTTGTGCTCGTCGGGGGTGCCGTGGGAGAAGTTCAGGCGGGCGACGTCCAGGCCAGCCAGAATCAGCTGTTCGAGAACTTCCGGCGAGTTACTGGCCGGGCCAAGGGTAGCGACGATTTTGGTGCGACGGACGGACATTCAAAGACTCCTGAGTTCAAGCGCTGAGTGAGGCTACTATGGTCTCGGGGTGTAGTCATTGTTCGTTTGCACTACTTTTTGTGAAGAGCTTTGTTATTCGCTTGTTTATTGAAACGAACATTCCTGAAGATTTCACGCACCGGGTCGATACAGAGCTCAAGACAGGAGATTCCCCATGCGATTCGTGCCCATTGCCGCCCTTGCCCTCAGCGTTCTCAGTGTGACGGGGTGCGCCCGTTGGTCGATGAACCACCATTTGAATAACGCCTACAGCGCATACGATCGTGGCAATTGCGAGCAGGTCATGCTCGAGCTGTCGAAAGTCGAACGCTCCAGCCGTGCGCGGCCTTATGTGTGGCCGGAAGTGTCGATGATGCGCGGCCAGTGCCTGGAACGGCAGAAGCTGTTCATCGATGCGGCCCAAACGTATCAATTCATCATGGCGTCGTACCCGCAAAGCGAATACGCCTACCGCGCCCGTGCACGCCTTGAAACCTTGCAGAGCCTGGGTCATTACCCGATGCGCAGCGTGACGACCGTTCGACCGTCCCAGTTCTGATGACGCAGGTCATGCAAAGTCTGGCCTGCCGGCGTCGGTGAGCTATAGTCCAATGGATCGGTTTTAGAGCCTTGCCTCTAAACCGAGGTCACACCTGTGATCGGCAGGAGTAAGCGTCAGCGGCTCGATGGACTGACGCACCGGGATCGGGGAGAGCGTGCCAGGTTTTGAAAAAAACCGACCCGTTCCGAAGCATTAGTGCGGCCCTGCTTAAGGGCCTTGCTGGGCCAACTGCGCATGTTTACCGACCGCCGGATCGAGCGGCATCAACTGCCGTATTTTCTGAAAGTGTTTAACAGTGTCACCGACAAACCCATCGGTTTTCTGGGCAACGTGTCCGCAGACGGACTGATGCTTATCAGTCAGTTGCCGATGATGGTGGGCGCCGACTTTGACCTGCGATTAAAAATCCCCGCGAGCAACGGCTGCCAGCAGGTCATCGACCTGACGGCGTGTTGCCTGTGGTGCCATGAAGACGAAACGCCGCACCATTACGACGCCGGCTTCAGCCTGCAACGGGCACCGCTGGAGTATGAGCAGTTGATGCAGGCGTTGACGCAGTATTTCAGCTTTCAGTCGTTGCCGGCTTCGGCCTGAAGTCCTGTGGTGTCTTCACCATCGCCATCGCGGGCAAGCCTGCTCCCACAAGTATCGAGTTGAAACGCAGATTTTGTGTTCACCGAATAACCCTGTGGGAGCGAGCTTGCTCGCGATGGCGTCAGTGCAAACAGCAAAAAATAGTGGGTAAAGACTAAATCGTTCTTATCGCCTGCTCGTTATCCAGCGACCGCTCCACCCGCATCAACCCCAACTCACTCATCCGATAAATCGCCATCGCCAGATGCCGCTGCTTGTCGTCCAGGCTTTCCGCCAGATCGAGCGGCGGAATGCTGACTGTCGAAAAGGTTTCGTAGATCTCGACAGTCAATGCTTCGGGGTTGGCATCGGGGATAACGGCAAGAGACCCCGGATGCCGCTCGTCGGAACTGTCAGATTTTACAGGTAGGCAATGTTCCGGTTCGCGACGTAGAAAGGAAGCCTTGGAATATTTCAACAGTCTGGGCAGAGGAGCGGAATGATGTCAGACGAAAAGGATCTATCTGTTGATTCATTGATTGGTAATGATGAAGAACCGCTTCAATCCGATGCCGTTAGAGAACTTTATGATGAGGATGGAAAACTATATTTGGATGTGGATAAGTTGCAGGTTGAGCGTGATCATTATACTGAAGATAGTGCAACGATTTCTCGTATTGAGTTTAATGTTCCGCACAGTAAAGGTTCGCATCAAGTCTGGATTAAGTATGTGCATTCTTCTGGAACCTGGGATGTGGTTAGAGGAGCTTGGTATAAAGGTGTGGAATGGAATATACTTGATGTTCCAGGTCTTCCGGAGGGGCCAGGTTACTATTGGACGCAGTGGCATTACGAAGGCAATCCGTCAAAAATAGGATACAAACATATCAATGTAAAAAGTCGGCCTGTCATGGATGGAGGTGATGAGCAATTAGTTGTTGATTCAATCACAGGCTTTGCTGGAGGTGGTCAGGTAACGGTTGTGCGGTCACGTTTTGGCACAGTAATGAGTGAATCAAAAGCATCCAGTGGAGATTTTTATTGGTCGCTGAAGTTGTTAGAGAGTGTAGCTTGGGGGAAGCATGAAATTGTTATCGAACAACTGGTCGGTTATTCGCCACCTGTTTACTCCGCCAATATAAAAACAATACACCTCCTCAAAGCGCCTGCTATTGATTCGCCGGGTTCAGGAGCTGTAATAGCACTTGGACGTCCGGTCCTGTTGAAAGGAAAGGGCGCACCGAATGAAGTCATTGACATTATGAATGGTGAAGGCACTGTCTCTCACGCGGTGACTACCGTTTTAAATGATAAAAGTTATGAGGTGGCCTTTAATCAGGCGAACTATCCCGGTGGCGGTTCGGTCGTGATAAGGGCTAGGCATCGCAGGATAGGAGACTTGGCATGGACGACGCCCCGGACTGTATATTTGCTTGCACAACCGAATATTACCGGGCCTGAAGAATACTCAGTTCAAAACACAAAATTTACGTTGACTGGGAGCTACGGTAATGTGGGCTCCAAGCTTAAAATATTGTTAGATCCGACCGACGTTGAAGTTGGAAAGATTGAATCCTTGACGAGTAATACATGGAGCTGTGAGGTGACGGTGCCTGTGGGCTCCGATCGGCAGCTCGTTGCTGTTCAGGAACGATCCGGGACGCAATCGGTGCGCAGGATTCCTCGCAAGTTCAAAATTCGACCTGCTCAGGTATCGGATATTTCAGCGGTGGTGACGTCTCCCTTTGTCGTCTTCAAGGGCGGCGGATATACAGGGTCCAAGGTTAAGGCCAGGATACCTGGTTTGGATCCCCAGCCATCCCACGTCGATGTGTCGGCGAGCGCCTGGCAGACACAGGCCATTAAAATGGTGCCGAGTGCTTCTCAACAGACTTGTTATTTCCTCCAGTCCTTTGATGGGGTTGACTCTGTGGAGGTCTCTCATTCCGTTAGGGTACCCACGCCGGTTCCGAAGGGTACACAAATCACCTTGTCTGGCGATGTTCCAACGCTCAGGGGCAATGCACATTACTGGTCTACCCATTACACGGCTATCGAGGTCAATCTCAATGGCCTGTGGGACTATATAACGGTGGAGTCTACTGGCGTGTGGAGTGCTACCGGAAAACAAGCACTTCCCCCGGGTAGCTACACACCGCAGGTTCGCCTAGGCGTCAATAATCAATGGTCCGATTATGACGTGCTCGCACCTCTTGTCATCAGGCCGAAAGAGCCGCACGACATCCTGGTTACCCCTAACGGCCTTTCCCCAACTATCACGGGGAAATGCTGGCCTCTGGCAAAGCTTTCTTTGAAGTACAGCGACGAAGACATAAACCATCCCATAGATGGCAATTCGAGCGGTACATGGACAACTCGCCGTCCAAAACTGTTCACTCCCGGCAATCACACCTTCACTATTACTCAAACCTTTGGCGGACAAACTTCGCCAATCGCGGGCCCGACGTCGTTCAATATCGCTACTCCTACACCTGCTATCAAATCCCCTTCGTCAGGTGAGGAGGTTAGCTTGAGGCCGACCATAGTCGTTTCCAATGCCTACATCGACTCTGTCATCAAAGTCTACGACGCCCGGGTGGCCAACAAGGTGTTGGGCCAGCACACGGTGACCCAAGCGGGTGACTGTTCAATCACCTTGACGGACGAGTTCGTCAGTGAAGATGAACAGATCATCAAGGTCGATCAGGACTACAAAGGCCAGAAGTCTGCATCCAGTGCGGAGGTGAGCTACCAGGTGAGGCTGCCAAAACCTTTGATTAAAGTGCCGCAAGCGACGAAGTCAATCGAGCGATTCGCTGATTATTCCGGTATTGGTTGGCCCAATTCGAAGGTTTTCTTGACCCGAGTGGGCTTCCCCGACTGGGTCAGACAGGTCGATGTCGATGTGCTGGGCGAATGGAAATTGAGAGTACAGGTGGATGAGGTTGGTCCTCAAATTTTGGCGATTAACCAGCACTACGGAACTTTCACGCGCGCGGGCGATGACCAAGCATTCAGCGTGATTCCGAACACTCCTGTTTTCGAGACGCCGACAGAGAATGAGCGCCTTACATCGCAGCGGACGTTTTCGGGGTTCGGGTATCCGGGCGATACCGTCTCCGTCGTTAGACATCGCTACCCAACCCACATCTATGGCACCGTTAAGGTGTCGGAAAAAGGTACCTGGTCCATTCGCTCGCAATACAATATTCCCATTGGACATGACCTTTGGGTGACCCTCAAGCAGGAGCGGGATGGATACCTCTCAGGCTGGACCCCGCCGCGTATTGTCCATTTGCCAAGTCCAGAGTCGTGGATCTACGAACCCGCGCCAGGTGACTGGGTGGGTATCTACCCATGGGTCTGCGGTCGGGATAAACCTGGGGCGCAGATCACGGTGGCCTCTGTGTTCGACTCTCAAGAGGTACTGGCGCCGATCACGACCGCCGATGAGTATGGCCGTTGGCGTGTACAGCTCGATAAGCCACTGCCCATCGGGCCTAATTGGGTACAGGTACGGGCCAGTCGGCCGCAACCGGATGGTCAAGAGAATGTGGTTTCCGATTGGGTGCATAGCGGGCGGTTCATTGTCGAACAAATGGGGACCGAATTTGCGCCCCCCACGGTGAAGTTACCACCGCGCAGGGGCGAAGTGGGATTAAGACCTGTGCTGAAAGGGTCGGGGCTGTCAGGCGCGAAAATACAAATCATCGTTGCCAGCGTTATCCGAGCCGAAGCCTGGGTTGACCGCAAAGGTTGCTGGACGGCTCGTTTCAAGGATGAGGTTCCAGTCGTGGACGGTCTGACGTCTTATTCCATACGTCAGTCGAGAGACGGAGTGTGGTCTCGCCAGTTGGCGCCCGAGCGCTCGTTCAAGGTGACTCAAGTCCCGGACGGTTTCCAGGCTCCTGAAATTGACGGGCCTGAGCCAGGTGATGTTGTTGACTCGCGATTCTGGCTGCACGGAAGTGCCATTCCCGGGGCACAGGTCGATGTGTGCCAGGACCTTGACGTGTATGCCACCATCGAGGCTGATGCTGAGGGTCAATGGCAAGTTTGTATTAATAGGGTATTGGCTGCAGGGGACTTTACGTTCACCGCCAGACAAACACTCGATGGCAAAGAATCGCAATCGACATCGGCCATTACCGTCAACGTAAATGAACTTCTGCCTCGGCCCGTGCTTAACCCTTCCGAGGGAACATCGGTCACTCCTGTGACGAAGATATCCGGCCGCGGTTATCCGGGCGCTACGGTTACATTGCTTCGGTCCGGTTCCCCCTATATCTCCTGGGGGGCTGGTGAAGTCGACGGCTTCGGATATTGGGAAATATTGACGAAGCCCTTGCCGTTAGGGACATTCAAAATGACCGGTAAACAAACCCTCAGCGACAAACCGCAGAGTGCCTGGATGTTGGAGCGTATCTATTACGTTTCAAACGCTGGCTAGCGTCTGATATTTCCGATGAGCGGACGCATCTACTGTCATTTATGACAGTAGAGGTTTGTCGGTAGATGCCGCTCAATATGACTTAGTGGTTTACGGATTATCCCCCCGCATCGGATATGTCGCAGCGGGCCTTTCACGGAGTGTCACCGATGACCGACGCACCCCCGCGCCCTACATTGCAACTGGTCGACCATTTGTTCTCGCAAAAACGTAAAGCCAAACTGGGAAAATTGCAGGAATTTGTCAGCCAGGGCGGAAACGTTTTCGATCTGATGGCATACAGTCCCGCCGGATTGTGCGTTGAGTTCGACCTCACGACGATCGAGGCCAGCCAGTTGCTTGAGCTCAGCTACAGCCTTGGTTTGAAACTGGCTCGTGAATACCGCGAACATCAGCTAACCCGTAGCACCGCACCTGTAGTGGATACCCGTACTGGCTTGCGGGCGATGGTCGACAGCGCAAGGTTCGACAAGTTGTTCGAGGTGGACACGGCCAAAAATACACCAGCCAATGACATTGGTTCCACGGGTTCACCTGTGGCGTATTTGATGTGGATTATTTCTGCGGCGCTAGAACTTGAGGACGCAAGCAAAAGCGACAAAAAGATCACACTGTTCAGACGCCGTCCCGACTTGCTTCAATTGTTGATCGATGAAGCTTCCGTCAATCGTGTAGTCCCGATGCTTACGGTTGTTAATGAGGTGTTGCAATTCCATCTGGAAGCGAACAAGCAGCCTAATGATGATGTTGATACGTTGCTGCGCTCCACACGTTACCCCAATACGCTGCCCTACGACCGTGCCTTTCGCAGCATTGAATATGCAGTCACATCCAGAGAACCGAAGCTGTCACTGGGCGCGATCGTTCAAGCGCTGGACCTGGGCTTTCCTTATTTCATACAACGATCTGCCCGAGGCCCAAACTCGGACATCGCACTGCGCCTGGCCTCGCGCCTGGCACCAATGCAGCAGGAGATGTTGATCGAGCCGGCGTACCCCTTGAGCCCCCGTCAGCAATCGCAGTCCCAGCCCTGGGTCAATCCGCGCTCACGCCAGGTGGTATCGCCGGCGGAACTGACCCCCCAGGCTTTTTATCGGGCTAACTTCAATTGCGATAGCTACGAAGATCTTTTGCCGCTCAAGTCGTTTCTGCAAAAAACTCAACTCAAGCGCGAGGGGGCTGAGCGACTGTTTTCTATTGGGGCCTTTGTTCCGGCGTTGTCAGCCAACGCACCCGCCGAGCGTAAGGGACTCGATCCGAATCTGCCGATATCTGAGACAAACCCAGCACAGCCCACTGGGCCCCAGGACTTCGGTTCGGTATTTATCAACGGGGGTAAAGCACCTTCCATCGGCCTGCTACGGGAGACGGAATCGGATCAATCAATGCAGTTTGTACTGACCAACCTGGGCAAGGATAACCAAGATCGTTTTGACCGTATAAACCGCATGGTTCGCCTTAATCAATGGCTCGGTCTCAAGGCTCATGAAACCGATCAACTGGTCTGCAATGCCATCAGTGCCGAGGTTCGTAAGCGCGAGCAGGGTGCGCTCAAAATGTCCGCAAACACTATGCGCGCATTAGGTTTGTTTCGAAGAATGCATGCCGATTACGGATGCAACGCTGAAGATTTTGCATGTTTTCTCAATCGTATTTCGGCCTTTGAGTATGGTGAGGTGTTGTCCCATTTTGACCGAGTCTTCAACGCAGGATCCCTGTTCGCAACACCGCTGCAAGTAGACAACGTCGAGTTTTCGGTATTTCCGGTCAACGAGGAAGACCAGCGGACGGCAGATCATATTTGCGCGGCGCTGGGCATTGACTTCGACACCTACATCTACTTGGCCGCATTGATAGCGGCGTCGCATGGCCCGGTCGCTGAAAGACCGAACCTGATACTGAATCGCAGTCTTTCGGTTTTTTCCAGTTTTTATCGATTGGTTCGCCTTCCCAGGTTGCTGGGCATCAGCCCGCTGGAAGGGATCGCACTAATCAGCGTACTTGATTTGAAGAGCGATGGCTGGCTGACGCAATTGGCGGGACCGACACATATTGCCATGTACAAATCCGGCGACCAGATTGATGTGCTGAACGTCATTCAAGCCGTTGTTTCGATAGTGGAGTGGTGTCGACGTAATGATCTTTCGCCCAAATGGCTCACACAGCACGTCAGCACGCTGGTGGTTCCGGTGGTGGCAGGGGATCCTGAGCTTGAGCTGCTGTCGCAGTTGAGGGTGCAACTGCTGCCGGTTCGCATGACCGAGGTAATGCTGGTGGATGCCAGTGTGCCGCCTGACCCTTCCGGGGTTGGATGGATGAAGCAACTGGAAACGGTAGTGGATTCCGAGGGTCTGATCATCGGTATCAGTGATCGATCCGATGCCGACTATATGGCGTGGGTCCGCAATGAAGTCATGGTTATCGTCGATGCCATGAAGTTTCCCAAGCCGGATCAACCCTGGATTGTCGAAGCGATTTTGACTGTGGTGTTGCGCTCTCGGGCCCTGCAGCGTGCGTTGGTACAGGAAAGTTTTGCCGTGTTTTTGCAGTTGCCTTCTGATCTGGCGCTGCCGGTGATTGTATGGTCGGGCGGCTACGTCTATCAATTGCTGAGCCAGGCGCTCAAAGCCATTGCCAAGCCGCCGGCATTGACGAGCTGGCCGAAGGAAGTGCTGCGCGAAGACCCTCCGGAAAAAGACTCCGAACAGCGCGAGTTTTTGCGATTGCTCGTGGAATTGCAGCGACGTAGCGAAGTAGCGCGGGAACTCAAACTCAGTTCGGCGATGCTCATCTCTTATCTGGAAAACTCGAGCTGGTTTGGTATCGAGGACATGAGTGAGTTGTCACTGACCACCGTGTTTTATCTGACGTTGTATGGTCGTGCGGTCAAGCTCGCCAAACAACCTGCCCAGAAGCTCCTGGATTACCTGAGCCAAGTGAATCAGGAACTGGGTGAAATTTCCGAGGATGAAGAAGCCTTGGTACGTGATGCCGCAGCCGCTCTGCTGGCAGGTTTTTTTGGCTGCGGGATCAAGGAAGTCCTGGTTTGCGCCATTCACGCCAATCCGATTGGTGAAGCCGATACTCGAGCACCACTGCCGCTGATCCGCAATCTCAAACAATTGGCGCTGTTGCTGCGCATGCTGGAAACGCGTGACCAGACGGGCCTGGATTTCGATGCCCTGTTGATGCTGGGCAAGTTGACCCCCACGGACAGTGATGCAACCTACCGAGCTGCCGCACAACGCGCCCTGGAAAGCCTGTCCGAAAACTTGATTGAAGGCGCAAGCGAGGAGACGGGTGAGTTTGGGCAAAGTCTCGACGTCGTTTGCGAGGTGGACCGCAGAAAATTGGTGGCCAACATGCCGAATGAAATCGCCACGTTCACCCTGACCCTGCGCGATTACACCGGCAAGGTGTTGAAGTATGTGCAGGTGAAATGGTCTCACACTGGTGAAGGTGTACTCATGGATCAGCTGACCCGCACTGACCACCAAGGCAAAACCACAGCCCGGCTGATGGCAGGCGGCAAGATGGGTGTTGCTCATGTGACGTACCGCCTGTCATTGCGAGAGGAAATCGCTGCAGCTTCGGTGTTGATTGATTGTGACGATAAGCTGAAACCAATTAACGCCAGCATGAGCGTTGAACCCCAGCGAAATCTACTGGCAGGGGAAAAAGAGTTCGCCACCGTTAAAGTCCGGTTCGTCGATGACCATGACAACGTAGCCCGGGGGAAACAGATCAACTGGTCCACTGATTTGGGCACTATCAGACCAGATGAAACGTTCACAGATAACCAGGGCTATTCTGTCGTTCGCCTCTACAGTGAACTTGAGGGGGATGCAATCGTCAGTGCCCGGTACGTCGAGGGCGGGCAGGGAGTGGAGTTCGAACCAATCCGCTTTGTCGAGGAGCCGCAGATCAAGGCTCTGGTCGCCACAACGCCGGCGGTTGTCGGTCAGGTGTTGACGGTAATGTGTGAAGTTTTCGGGTTGAATAACAAGCCGTTACCTGGACACGAGGTAAGGTGGTCGACTTCGTACGTAGGAATGCTGCATAAGTCTTTTACTGATGATGACGGCAAGGCTTATTGGGATATTCCCGACTTGACTGAGGGGCTGTTGCATGTCACTGCCGCTGTCGGTTCTGCCGGGCAGGATCAAACCCTGGATCTCTGGGTGGCTGAGCAAGTATTGATCGGGAGGGTTTCCGAAGAATGGCTAGTGCCAGTCGCCGATTCCATGGTGCCGAGCGAGATCTGGATCGAACTACATGGCCATTCTGATCTCTCCCGGCCTATTGCTCTATACCCCGTGGCCTGGACTTTAGAACGGCTTTCACCCGCTAATCCGGTCTTTAACACGTCGATCACAATCCCGACCAATGAGTCCGGGCGATCCACCTTCATGTTCATGCCTGGGGCTGTTGGTGATTACAAACTCAAGGCGCAGGTTCAAGGAATAGATGCCCCTCAAGAGTTTTCGATTGAGGTATTACCGGTGTTTGAGTGGAAGGTAGACCTGATTCGAAATCCTGGCGCCGATGAAGTCACGATTCCAGTGGTACCTGGCTCAGGTGATCTAGAGTTGTCCGCTGGCGTTAAGTACAAACTCAATATTTTGCCCCGCAGTCAGCCACTGGTGGGGAGCGAAGCCATCCTTGGATGGACGCAGGCTGAAGGCAGTAGTGCCGCAACAGTCGGGCTTGCATTTACACCCAGGTTGGCAATCCCCACTGCTTTTCTAGAAGAAGGCACTCCATTGTCATGGGACATTGACTGCAATGCCCGCAATGATCGGACGTTCGGTCTGGTGCTCTCCTGTCCTTTCGTAAACAGGCCATTGGTCTTGAAGGGCAAAGTACGAAAATAACCTGCTCATCAGCCACGTATCCATGACATCGGAAACGCGATTGCGGGCACCCCCGTGCCGGGCAATGGCGCTCGCCCCAAATCAGGACAGGAGTTGAACCATGGCAACGCTTTTTGTCAGCACGCTGGAAGAAGAACGAGCCCTCGCCCAGGCAGCCCTGGCGTGCAATTCGCAGCTGATCAAGTATCCCGACGGTATAGAGCCTCAGTCGTTCGAGGACTTGCAAGAGTACTTGAACATTGATCCGCAGAGTTCTGCCGACGTTCATACCTCAAAAGTTGCGCAAGCGATTGCCAGTGTCCAGCAGTACATCAATCGTATTTACAACGGTATGGAGCCTGGTTATGACACGGGATCTTTTGACCCGCAGAATGAGCAGTTCTGGCAGAACATTGGCGGAAGTTTGAGTTGGTGGCGTGCCAATGTGATGATCAAAGATTACCCGGAGAACTTCACTGAGCCAACGCTTCGGATAAAGCGCACGCGTTTGTTCAGAACGCTTGAAGACAACCTGAACCAGACACACCTGAACGAAGATTCTGTGCACCTCTGTATCAAAGAGTATTTGCGCAGTTTTCAGGAAATCAGCGATCTGTATGTAATCAGTGGTTACGTTGACAGTGACCAGTTCAAAAAAGCCACCTATTACTTTATCAGCAGGGAGAGGGTCGAACCCTTCCGTCATTTCTGGCGCAAGGCCGACATCGATCTTTCGCAGCCCCAGAGTTTTGTGAACCCAACGGCCTGGAGTGAGTGGGAGTTGATCAAGATTCCATCGACCGACCGAATGCTCGATATCCGGCCGGTATTCTGGGGGGGGCGGCTATTTGTTGTCTGGGCAGACTGGCGTAAACCTCTGGTGGATCAGGACGGCAAGGTCTTTAGCGATGGCGTTCTGAAAATTCAGGCGTCATACCTGACCCTGAACGGAGAATGGTCCGTACCCTTTGTACTCAACGAGCTGCCTCGTGCCGAACCTTTCGATGAGAAGGGCGGTCGGTTGGTGGCCGTGGTGTTTGGTGAGTTGAATGCCAAGGAAGACAAGTTGGCGGTCTACTTTACCAATCGCAACTCTGCAACGCTGGGGGCTGAACCTGCGCTACTGGATATATACGACACTCGCGACACACTGATGCGCAAACGACCGGTTGAAGATAAAGCGCTTCTGGAGATGGCGACAGGGCGGTTCAAAGATGCTTCGACCTTGCAGTATAGAGTCATGCCAGCGAATCGATTCACGCTCACGGTTGACCGAATAGACGGCGATAAAGATGAAGTCGTGGGTGATTTCAACAATACGCTGGGTCTGGAGGCCGTCCTTACCCGGGAAATGGTTGGCGGTGTTAGCAAGGAAGTATTACGGGTAAGGGGGACATGCAGTTATAAAGCGGAGTCAACGCTCAATGCGAGCTTCACGCTGACGTTTGGTGCCAAGGCACCGGATGATCCGGATCCACAAGTAACCGCCATGGCGCTGGACGGTAATGGGCGCACGGAATGGATGGTCGTCCGCCGCGATCAGTTTCCCATCGATGCGAATATTCCCTTCAGTTTCGCCATTGCAGATTTCAAAGACGCGACTACAAAACCACCCATAGACCTAAGAAAAAGCACTAATGTTTACGCCGTCAAAAAACTTGTGAGCACAGCTAGCTATATTCTCCCCAAGCTGCACAGCAGCGCAGACAACGCCGCGCAATTTCTGGATTTCAACAATTCTGTTGCTGGGCAAAGTTTTCAGTACACGCGGCTGAATACCGTGATTGGCCCGCAGCTATTGGCGCGAGCTGATATTTCGGTGGCCAGCGTCCTGAGCTGGCCGACCCAGCACCTCACGGAACCGGGCTGGCCGGGCACAAAACCCGAGGGGCATGGGCCGTTTGAAGGCAGCAACGGCTTGTACATGTGGGAACTGTTCTTTCACGTCGTTCACCTGGTGGTGTACCGCCTGCGAAACGAAGGCCGATTCCTGGAGGCCCAACGCTGGAATCACTACATTTTCGATCCCAAACTCAATGAGCAAACGTTTGAAGAAACGGATCCAGGTGTCCCCGCTGCACCCAAGTACTGGCGCTGTCGTCCCCTGATTGACAAAGGCGATATCGCCCATGAGTTGGCCGAGCCCAATGATCCGGATGCAATTGCCTATGGCACGCCAAAGCACTACCGAATCGCTATGTTCATGGAGTATGTGCGCACCTTAATCGAGTGGGGCGACTGGCTGTATCGGCAATTAAACCGTGATGACCTTGCAGCTGCGCAATTACATTACTTGCGCGCAGAGGCGCTGATGGGCGAGGAACCTGAGTTCGGTACAGCCAGCGACTGGACTCCCCAAACGATCCAGGAACTGCAGAACAGGATGAAAGACCGCGAATCGCTGCGCCAGTTTGAAAGGCAGTTTGTACTGAAGCCTGATGACTGGCCGCGAGGTTCGACATCCCGGCCCTGTCTGGCAGTGCTTGGTGTAAAGGGATTTCGCACGCCCATCAACCAGACCTTGCTGGACACTTATGCCCGTATCCGTGAGCGCCTGTTTAATCTGCGACATAACCTGACTATCGATGGCAGACCGATCAATCTGCCGCTTTACAGGGCAGCGGCCGATCCCAAGCAACTATTGTTGGCTCAGGCGGCGGGGACTGCCGGGCTGGTGCGACGCGTGGGAAGTGAACTAGTGGTTCCTCCGTATCGCTTCAACGTCATGCTCGACCTGGCCTTGAGTGCACTGGAAACTCACTCCCGTTTTAGTGAAATGCTGCGTCAGCATCTGGATCAACGCGATAGTGGGCGGCAGCAAGAGTTGCAGCATCTGCAAATAAACGAATTAGGCACCTTTGCCATAACGATGCAGAAGGAAACCATCAGCCAGTTGCGCGAGGCCAAGGCTGCCTTGGTGAAAAGCAAGGAAATGGCGCAGGCGCGGGCCGAACATTTCGAGCAGTTGTCCAAAGAGTATGTCTCGCCTGGCGAGTATCGGGTGTTGGATCAGATCCAGCTGGCAAAGACTGTGTCTGCCGGATCGAGTGGGCTAATGGCTGTCGCTGCGGCAATAAGGCTTATTCCCACCATTGGTGGTGCGGCATTCGGGGGGGCAGACCCCAGCGCAATCCCGCAATCATTAGGGATGGCGGTCCAGATCATGGCCGACGGAATGTTGTCGGATGCTGAGCGCCAGTCAAAATCCGAAGATTTCCGTCGTCGCGCGCAGGACTGGAACCTCAGCAGCAAACAGGGCCGCCTGGAAGTGGATGCCTATGACCAACAACTGATAGCCCAGGATCATGCTATCAACGCAGCAGAGGCGAGCTTGCGACACACTGAAACCGCCAACGCCCACACGCTAGCGATGTATACGTTCTTGAAGCAGGAGCGTGACATCACTGTGGACTTCAGTAGCTGGATCGTCGGTCAAATGAAGAACATGTATTTCCGGGCCCACGATGCTGTGGTCTCACTCTGTCAGACAGCTGAAACCTGCATGCGCTTCCAGACCGGCGACTACGAAAGTGAGCCGTTCATTCGCCCCAACATCTGGCAAGAGAAATACCATGGATTTACGGCTTGCGAATCCTTGAAGCTGGATCTGCTGCTCATGTTGACCGAGTACCATAAACGCCATGAGCGCCGGCTGGAACTGGTCAAAACGATCTCCCTTAAGAACCTGTTCGACAACCAGCACCTGTACGGCATGCAGAGTCATGCCAATTGGGACACGGCATTGTCGGCTCTACGTGATGACACCAACGGAGGGACTCTGACGTTCGAGTTCACGCAAAGGCTGTTTGATGACGACTACCCAGGGCACTTTTGCCGACAGATCATTGCCGTCAACGTAACGATACCCGCGGTAGTCGGTCCTTTTCAGAATGTACAGGCAATCCTGTTGCAGACCGGCAGCCATACGCTGACCCAATCAAGCGAAGCATCATTGAGATCCATGTATGGCGAGGGCGCCGCCGGTCCGGACATCAAGGTCAATGTGCGCCCCAGTCAGCAGATTGGTGTATCCACCGCTCTTAATGACACAGGCATGGTCGACATATCGTTCAACTCCGATCGCTACTTTCCGTTTGAAGGGACAGGGGGGGTATCGACATGGCAAATGCATTTTCCTCGACATACAAAGCCGTCGCAGAAGGCGCTGCTGGCCTGCATGACCGACGTCATTGTAACGCTCAGCTACATGGCCAAGGACGGCGGGAGTAGTTATACCGCCTTGGCAAAGCAGCTGGTCGAGAAACCTGTCATTGCTGATCAACCTTAAGCGCTCCAGGACAACCTTGTGAGGGCAATGTGGCGCTCTTCCAGTGAACATAAGGATCAAATCATGCGTGAGCAAGATGAAAGAAAGGGTGCCGACCTGATCAAAGCTGGGTCATTCGATGAATCACTTGGCATTTCCTGGAAAAAAGGGGCGCCGCCTCATGAAAAAGCGGCGATTGGAAGACCTTCATATAACGGGAGGGAAATCAGAACCGGGAGAATGCAGAACGATGCATGGCTTGAGCAGTTTTTTGTACTGCCGGCGCCCCGAGGCGCGGAGGCCAAGTATCTGCTGACATTCGACTACCAGACCACAAAACGGAACAGCTGGTATCAGATAGCGCGCGATGGTATCTGGGGAGATGAAAAGGAACTGATGTGGGATGGCAGCCTTGAGGAACCGAACCCCTTGGACTTCGTACCCACTCCGGGGAATCAGCAACTCAAGCCAGAAGAAGCTGATGTGCAATTGGGCATACGTTTCGGTTACCCGCCTACCACAGACACTGATGCAGGTTCGCTGGATGTCACGAATGTCAGCGTGCGGCTTTATCTGGAGGAGTTGGTGCTTCGTGGCCTCCAGATCGATCAACAGGAGTTTTCTGGCACTTCTTTGTACCTGTGCAAAGGTGCCGTAGGGGATGAGGCTCATCGATTGAAGCTGTTGGTTGCCGAGGGGAATGTGTGGACTGGAACCGAAGTCTCCCTACAGAAAGAAGTGACCGCCCCACCGCCGCAGGATTTGAGAGTCACCCCCGGGTTGGGTGAGCTGCAGATGATTGAGAAAGAGTGGTTGCTGAACGTTTCTGAATATCTGCCAAACGACGACTTCAAGTTGCTGATTGAAAGCAAATGGGATGCAGAACCCCATGAGGTATTTTTTTCAATCGGTGATCACCGGGTCAAGATTGTCGACGTATTTGCTCCTGCGTTCGACCCGGTCGTGAATGAGCAAACCGTTGAGATTGGAGTCAAGGTCGCCTCTTACTACACCGATAAATTTCTTGATGAACGTGAAGTCACGTTCGATGGCAAGCAAACCCGCTCAGATGTCGAGGGTGAGGCTTTCCATCAATACTCACCGATAACCGCCGGCTCTCATCAGATCGAAGTGCTGATCGACAGCCCCTACTTTGAAGAGGGCGAGTATCGTCATTTAATTGATGTCAAAGTACTGAGCAGCAATCCCTGGAGTGACGCGAAAATTTCTCTTGGAGGGAATGGTGAGTTTCCCTTGGGCGAGAAAAAAGGCTATCCGCATCGTGGAGAGCATGAATACAAAATTCGGGTAACGGCACCCGAGAACAGCGAGTTGCTCGATTATCCGGTGAGGCTGCTATGGGAGGGAATGTCCGCCGAGGACCTCAAGGTCATCGTAGACCCACCGCTGACAGACTATGTGCCTTGGGTTGACGGCAAAGTGGAGTGGACCGTCAACTGCGTAGACGCGCAGGAAGGAGAGTGTCGGATCGGGCTGCAAGCGGAGCGTCTTCGGGATCCCTCTGAGCAAAATATGCTGTCGTTGGGCTTCAACAAGTTTGAAGTGGGCGATCGTCGGGAGGCAAACAGGTCACCGGTGTTTGATGAGAGGGAAAGTGTGCGTGTAATGCTGCAGATATTGGCAGCTGGTTCAACTGACGGTGCGAGGGGAGTCGAGGTTGTCTGGGAGACCCCGTCAGGCGATGTGATCACCTCTACGGGCAAGGACGGCTGGGCCGAATTGACATATAAACCCGAAAAGGATGGTGCCGGAGAACTGGTAGCGCGGGTCAAGAATCGGGATGATAACGACGAGGCGCGGATCGAAGAGTCGTTCAACTTCACAGCGATCGCGAGTAATTTCTGGAAACAGCATGTCGAGTTAGTGCTGGGCCCGGATAACCGGCTATCCCCTGAAGGGCCTCTGGATTTTTACTGTCTGCGTGGGAACACTTTGACGCTGCAGCTTAAGCCAATACCGGGAAGTCAAATGCTGGGCAAATCGGTGGGGTTGCGTTGGCGTGGGGAAGATCCTGGGTTAGGGATGTCGTTTTCTCCTCCGCTTGGTCAGACTTTTGAATGGACCGACGAAGGATTGGTATGGACTCTGATCGCAGGTCGTGACGGCAGTGGTTGGCTGGAACTGGATTTCTTCACCGATTTCCAGCCCTTATCGCAGGCATGGGAGCTTTCTGGTCGATTGATCTCTGATTCCATTCTGGATGAGGGCATTGTTGAATTCGACTCAAGCGTATTGTCGCCCGACATGTCCTATCCGAGCATTGGTGCGGTACACGCGTTTCGGTTCATGCCTAATCCAATGTCAGCATTGTCCGGCTTGCACCTACAAATGCTCCACCCCTCCCAATCGGAAGATCCTCGCAGACTCGGCATTGAGTTTCAGCCAGATTTGTACAAAGACGTCTTAATCGAATTGCAGGGTATTGAATGGTCAATAGATTGCATCGAGTGTGAACTGGCAGCCGGATTTGAATTGGGTCTGAGCATTAGAGCGGGAAATGAGCGTCTGCGCATCGTCGGTTTATCCATGTCACTAGGGCACAACCGCCTTGAGTTCAGCGAAACCCGTGAACCCACGATTCACCCTGTCATTGAGGAGCAGGAGGCCGCTTATGTTTCGTACCGTGTGTGCTCGTTCTACACCAAGGAGCCCGTTGAAGATGTTTTGGTAACCTTTCAATACCAAGGGAGCGAGGTCGTAGTGTCCAGTGGAGCAGACGGTTGGGCAACCTATGCGTGTCAACCGAAAACCCTCGAAGACAATGTGGTCACAGCCCGCGTGTTCAATCTATATGACGGCGAACCCGTGATCGCCGAAAAAACCTTGACTCTTTTGCTATCTGCGCCTTGGAAGGATGTGGTCATCAAGTCGATGGATGATTTTTACCAGTGGCGACTTGGGGAGGTATCCCTTTTCCCTCGTCGTGATTCGCACATCGAGTATCTGATAGCGCCGGCGACCATAATGCATCCGATAATTGAACAAAGTGTTCGGTTAGGGTGGACAGGAACACCTGCACTGGAGCTGGAGTCGACCCCTGAAGGCCCATTGGGCGCCCCTAGGATAATGCAGCGAGGGGGACTGCAATATGCCTTTTCGTTCGGTAATAAAAAGGATGGGAGCTTTGGTTTTATTGTCTCGGCCAAAAATTTGCTCAAATTGTCACCGGTGAACTCGATGTCATTGGGCGATTACGTCAATGAAGAGGTGGGCGAGCGCTAAAGTACTCCCGCCTTCTTCCACCCCAAATACCGCGTCACCAACTCGGCCCCCAACTCCTGGGGCCGAGCATCCACCACCAGCACTCCATGAGCCTTCAACCGCTCATGGAGCTGCGCCCGGTCATTCAAATAATCCACCGTCCCGCAATAGGTTAGCGCCTCCGGCAAAGTCTGCACTGGCGCGTGCCGTAGATTGTCGAGCAGGTCTTCACGCAGGCTCGCCACCAACACCCGATGCAGTTTGCTCAGGCGTTTGACGGCGGTCAGCAGTTCTTCGTCGTCTTCATCCCGCAGGTTGGTGACCAGTACCACCAGCGCCCGGCGTTTTTGTCGGGCCAGTAGCTGTGTGGCGGCAGCCTGATAGTCGGCGGGGCGTTGTGTGCTGTCTAGATCGTAGACGGTGTTGAGCAACACGTTGAGCTGGCCCGTGCCCTTGACCGGGGCGAGGTAGTGCGGTCGGTCGCTGGCGAAGGTGCTCAGGCCGACTGCATCGCCCTGGCGCAGGGCGATGTAGCTGAGTAACAGGCAGGCGTTGAGTGCGTGATCGAAATGCGCGAGTTCGCCATCCTGGCTGCGCATGCGCCGGCCGCAATCGAGCATGAAGATGATTTGCTGGTCGCGCTCGTCCTGGTACTCGCGGGCGATTGGGGTGCGTTGGCGGGCGGTGGCTTTCCAGTCGATCTGGCGCAGGCTGTCGCCTTCGCGGAATTCGCGCAGTTGATGGAATTCCAGACCGAGGCCGCGACGTTGTCGTTGGCGCACGCCGAGTTGGCTGAGCCAGTTGTCCACCGCCAGCAGTTCGCCGCCGTAGAGGCGGGCGAAGTCGGGGTAGACGCGGGTGTGGTCGAGCAGGTTCAGCAGGCGTTTGTCGGACCATAGGCCCATGGGGCTCGGCAGGTTGATTTCGCAGTGTTCGAAGCTGAAGTGGCCGCGCTTGAGCGGACGCAGGCGATAGCCGATCTGGCTCTGTTGACCGGGTTGCAATTCAGCCGACAGGGGAAGGTGTTCGAAGCTCAGGCCGTCAGGGACGTGGTCGAAAATCTGAATGTTCAGTGAGTAAGCAAAGTCATGCTCGACTTCCAGGCGCACTTCGCTCCATCGACCCAGTGCGAGGCTGCCGGGCATTTGTCGCTGGATGCGCGGTGACGGCAGGCGCTTGAGGCGAACGGCGTCGAGAACGGCCAGTGCCAGCAACGCCAGGAGCAGTCCCCAGTTGATCGACAGCAGGGTGGAGGGCACGTCGAATTCCAGCGCCCGCAAGGTGCCAAGCACGATGCCGATGCCCAGCAGGATCGCGAGCCAGATCAACAGCAGGCGTGACGGTTTCACAAACGCGGCGCCGACACTTGGTCGAGCAGTTGCTTGAGCACCTGATCGACGTCCAGCCCTTCGATGTCCAGCTCAGGGGCAATCCGCACCCGGTGGCGCAGCACCGCGAGGGCGCAGCCTTTGATGTCATCGGGAATCACGAAATCGCCACCGCGCAGCAGCGCACGGGCGCGAGCGCAACGCACCAGGGCGATGGATGCTCGTGGCCCGGCGCCGAGGATCAAGCCCGGCCAGGTTCGGGTGGTGCGCGCCAGGCGCACGGCGTAATCGAGCACCTGATCGTCCAGCGGCAGATCGCTGGCGATGCGCTGCAAGGCCAGCACGTCCTTGGCTTGCAATACGGTGCGCAACGGTTGCACGTCGAGCATGTCGGCGCGGGTCGAGCGGCTGACCTGGCGAACCATGTCCAGCTCTTGCTCGGTGTCGGGGTAATCCATGCGGACCTTGAGCATGAAGCGGTCGAGCTCGGCTTCCGGTAACGGGTAAGTGCCTTCCTGCTCGATGGGGTTCTGCGTGGCCAGGACCATGAACGGTTGCGCGATCGGCAGGGCGCGGCCTTCGAGGGTGACTTGGCGTTCCTGCATGGCTTCGAGCAGCGCGGCCTGGGTTTTCGCCGGGGCGCGGTTGATTTCGTCGGCCAGCAGCAGGTTGGTGAACAGCGGGCCTTTGCGCAGCTTGAACTGCTCGGTGTTCAGGTCGTAGACCGCATGCCCGGTGACGTCGCTGGGCATCAGGTCCGGGGTGAACTGGATGCGCGCAAACTCGCCACCGAAGCAACGGGCCAGCGCCCGCACCAACAATGTCTTGCCCAGCCCCGGCACGCCTTCGAGCAGCACATGGCCGCCGGCGATCAGTGCGGTGAGGACGTCATCGATCACGGTATTCTGGCCAATCACCGCTTTGCGCAATTCAGTTCTGACCGCCTGGGCCAACTGACTGGCGCGCTGGCGTTGCTGGGCGGCGTGGGTCTCGCTGCCAGGCTCGATCTGTTGACTCATAGCGTGTTCCTCAAGGTTTGCAGGTGGGCGACCTGACGGCTGAACTCAGCGCTGGACAGCCGCTGCTTCGGTCGCGGGCTCATGGCCTGGCTGATGGCGCGTGTGGGTTGGCCGGTCAGGCGCGCGAGCACCAGCCATTGTTCGGTGACGCCGAGTTGTTCATAACCGGGGTGACGGTGACGGACCCGGCGCAGGATGTCTTGTTGCAAGGCTTGCAACAGGGTGTGCTGACCGCTGCGGCGCAGGATGAAATCGGCGCTGGCGCGAAGGTGCTCCTGAAGCTGTCGGCGGGCTTTGGGCGCCGGTTCCAGCAGCGGGCCATGACGGACCCCGACGCGCCAGATCCCAAGACCGATCAGGGCAATGAGCGCCACCAGCGCCTGGGGGAAGTTGCGCAACAGCAAGGTCGGCAAGCTGTCGTGATCGGTATTGAACAGCAATGTCACGCTCGTGTCGGCGGTCAGGTACCAGAGCAGCCAGGCGTTGTCGTACTGTCCGATGGCCGGGTTTTTCCACAGTTCGGCGTCGGTCACCACGGTGATCGAGCCGAGGCCGTGGTTCAGCTGCATCATGTGCGTGGCCTTGGCACTGTTGGCCCAGGCTTGCGCGAGGTTTTTCGGGTCTTCGAGATGGAACGCGGTGTCGAAGCTGGCGTAGGCCGGTGCTGTTTCATCTTCCAGATACAGCTTGGTCAGTTTCGGGTAGGTGTCGTCGAGGATGTCCGGCGGCGGCGCCTTGAGGTCTTTACTCAGCAACTGGTGCAACTGCACGCGATCAAGCAGCAGGTCGTTGCTCTGGCCAGTCTTTTCATCCCACACGGATTGGGCCACAAACAAAAGACGTCCGCCGGCCCGGGTCCAGTTCAACACCTGATCGATCTGGCGCGGTGACATGTTCGCGCGATCACCGAGCAACAACAGGCTGTGTTGACGTGGATCGAGGATCGGCAAGATGTCGAGGCTATTGGCGTGGCTGACGCTCAAGCCCTGTTTGCGCAGGAAATACTCGGCAGCCAGATACGGATTTGCCTGGGCTTCGGGGGATGGACCGTGATCGATTTCTACCTGATAGGGCGTTGCCTTGAAATACAGATAGAGGCTGAGCGCGCCAAGCAGCAGGACGATGAGCGCGCCGCCACCGAACCACAAACGCCGGTTCACCGGGCGGCTCCCGGGCCGAACAATGCGCGCCAGCCATCACACAGTTCCTGCTGCAAATGCGCGGGTGGCAGTCGATGCCCATAGGCCATGTTTTGCCAGTGCAAGGTCAGGGTTTTGCTGAAAGCGAGCAAGGCCGGTTGATGCAGTTGCGCGACACGCTGCAGCACTTCGCCTTCGGTGTCGGCCGCTTTTAGCGCCATGTTGTGCTCATGCAACAGGTGGCTGAGCAGGGCGCGATACAGCAACCCGAGGGCGGCGCGCGGGTTGTCTGGCCACAGACTTTCGGCGCTGGCTGCAATGTCGGCGGGCAAGGTTTCGCGATTCAACTCCAGGCCGAAAGCGCGTTGCGGCACGGCACGCGCAACCCGGCGGTTTATCCGTGGTCGACGGCTGACGAACGCCTGCAACCAGTCGCGGTAACGCCAGATCAGC
Source organism: Pseudomonas sp. IT-P294 (assembly GCF_949767865.1). Lineage (NCBI taxonomy): Bacteria > Pseudomonadati > Pseudomonadota > Gammaproteobacteria > Pseudomonadales > Pseudomonadaceae > Pseudomonas > Pseudomonas sp. IT-P294. The sequence continues at coordinate 66,816 of NZ_CATKQW010000001.1, forward strand.
AAGCCGATGGCCCCGATCACGGCGCCCCACAACAGCACTTCGATCAAGTTGGCGAGGAAACCGAAACGCTGGCTGTCGAACAGGCTGACCAGCGCTTTCAGCCAGTCAGGTGTCTTGCCGTCGTTCTGGTTTTGGCGGGCAGGTTCGTCTTCGCCAAATCGATAGCGGGTGACCGTTTCCTTATTCTTGAAGGGGGGCTGGGCGAGGAGGGTTTTGATGCTGTCTTTGGAGGCCTGGCTGGTCAGCGGTTGATCCAGCAGACGCGGGCTGTCCGGTGTAATGGCCGGCTCGTCGGCCCAGACATTCTGTGCCGTCGGCACCAGCAGCATGGCGGCCAGCAGCAATGTGACCGCCGTACTCATGAGGCGTTGGCGCAGTCGGCGGAACACCAGTTCGATGTCCCAGGCTTCCAGCACCGTGCGTCGATTCAGGTAAAGGCTGAAACCGCAGGCCACATAGATCGGCTCCCAGACAATCAGCACCAGCACGTAAAAGGCATTGGTCAGGTGCTCCAGCCATCGCCATTCCTGCACAGCGGCGGTAATCAGGGTTTGCCATCCCCAGTCCAGTTCGACCTGTTGCGGCAGGAACATGTAGAACAGCACCAGCAAACCAATCCACAGCGCACTTTCCAGATGCACGCCGATAATCGTCAACCATTGCGCGGCGCCAGCGTTGCGCTGCAGCAGCACGGTTAATCGTTGTTGGCGTGCTTCGCCCCCAAGGCCTTCAAGTTGTACCACCGGCATCAGGAAACTGCGGCTCAGGCTCAGCCGTCGCCAGGTCAGGCTTGCAAGCAATTGTGGCTTGAGCAGGCGCGGCCACTGGCGCAGCGCCTGTTTCAAGGTCGGCGTTTCACCAAACATGGCGCTCGACAGAATGTACAGCGGCAGCCGTTCGAAGGCCGGTTTAAGCCACCAGAAGATAAACAGCGCGAGTGACGGTGAATCCCACAGAAACAAGGTGAGCAGGGCGAAGACCGGCAAGGTGACGATGGCCCAGCTGGTCATCAGCAAGCGTCGATGGCGCTGGCTCAGCAGGACGCCCAGGTCCATGGCTTCCCATGTCGAGCGGGGGCGGATCACGACCGTGGCGTCACTCAGGCGCATGGCGAGTCCGTCCGGCAAACAGCAGATAAGTCGCCATCAACACCCATAGCGCCGCGCCGACCAGGTATTTGGTCATGGGGGCCGGCGCGGTCATTGATGACCAGTACGCTTCGATAAACGCGGCAATCAGTAGAAACAACATGACGCCACAGATCAGCAACACGCTTTTGCGCGCCGCCAGTCGCAATGCTTCGGCGCGGGGCAGGCGTCCCGGTGCGATCAAGGCCCAGCCCAGTTGCAGGCCGGCGGCACCGGCCAGGGCAATGGCGCTCAGTTCGAAGGCACCGTGCCCGATGACAAAGGACCAGAAGGTTTGCCCGTAGCCGATGTGCGTCAAGTGCCCGGCCACGGCCCCGATCATCAGCCCATTGAAGAACAGGAAAAACACGCTGCCCAGGCCAAAGAGTATTCCGCTGGCGAAGGTCTGAAAGGCGATGCCGATGTTGTGCATGATGTAGTAACCGAACATCACCCAGTCTTCACTGGCCGCACGCTGCGCCGAACGGCCCAGATGGCCGGCGACGGGGTCGTACATGCTTTGCATCTCACTGATCTGCTCGGCCGGGATCAGGTTGTAGACGAGGTCCGGGAACAGATACACCAGCAGCGCAAAGCCGATCAGGCTGCCGAAAAACATCAGGCCGGCGGCGAGTACAAAGCGCCATTGCTCGCGTACCAGTCGCGGAAAATCGGCCAGGATGAAGCCCAGGACGTTGGCGCCCAGCCGGCTGCGATGCCGATACAGTTGCTGATGCCCACGCAGCGCCTGTTGCTGCAACGAGTCGATCAGGAAACTGCTGTAGCCGCGTTCCTGAGCCAGCGCCAACTGGTGACAAAGGCGTCGATAGTCCTTGGGGAAACTGGCGATTCGGGTGGATTCCTTGTCCCGCTCCAATTGCTCGAGCATCAGCGAAAACTGCGCCCATTCGGCCTTGTGACGATTTTCGAAAAGACTTTGCTTCATGCCGGACCCAACAAACCACGTGCAATGCCATTGAGTTCGGCCACTGCCCGTGGCTCGGGCACCTGCAACGGCTGGGCGAGGATGGACGCCAGTTCATTGACCCGCGCCCCCGAGAGTTCGCCCTGGCGTTCGGCGAAGCCGAGGATGGCGCGCTGTTCGGTCAGTGCCAGAGCAAAAGCCGGGCGCTGGGGAGGCGCATCGGGCAGGTGCGGACGGGCAAGCGGTTGCTCGCGATAAATCACCAGCGTGCCGGCGGCCAGGTCTCCGAGTCGTTTGAAGGTGGGGTGTTGCAGGCAGCAGATGGCACCGAGGAAATATCCGAAGGGCAACAGGTCGACGAATCGCAACAGGTTGCGCAGCAGCGAAGCGGACCAGCCGACCGGCGTGCCGTCGTCGTGCACCACGCGCAATCCCATCCATTGTTTGCCCGGTGAGCGTCCCTGGTTGAGCACCTCGAACAGCACCATGTACCACCAGCTCACCGCGAACAACAGAATCGAGCCAAGCCCTGCGCCGAGTTTTCCCAGAAACGCCAATACGACAAACAGGACGCCGAGGATCAGTCCGCGCAGCCCCAGGTCGATGGCGAAGGCCAGCGCACGGACCATCAACCCGGCCGGGCGCAGTGGCAAATCGATGCCTTCGGGCGTCTCGATTTGATACCGCGTGTCCAGTGGCGGGGACAGCGTCGCTTTCCTTGGCAGTGCTGTGGTCTCGAGCATGGGCAACCTTGATGTGGCCTGTTCGGGATTCGATGTTCGTCCGATGCTAGCAGCCTCTCGGGGGGAAACGACATAACTATGTATTGCACGGTGAGTAGGCCGAGGTGATTGAATGACAAGATTACTGGCCGGGGCGGGATGTGAACGCCTAGACTTTGCCGATCTTCAGTTCAGGAACAGCCCGTGACCTCGATCTTCTGGTACGACTACGAAACCACTGGCATCAATCCGCGATGCGACCGCCCGCTGCAGGTGGCGGGGATTCGCACCGACTTCGATCTCAATGAAATAGACGAACCGGTCAACCTCTTTTGCCAGCCCAGTGAAGACATCCTGCCGCATCCTGCCGCCTGCGCGATCACCGGCATTACCCCAGGCCAGTTGGCCGAACAGGGTTTGCGCGAAGCCGACTTCATGACCCGGGTGCACGCCCAGCTCGCTGCGCCGGGGACGTGCGGGGCGGGGTACAACACGCTGCGCTTCGACGACGAGATGACACGTTACAGCCTGTATCGTAATTTTTTCGACCCGTATGCCCGTGAGTGGCAGGGCGGTAACAGTCGCTGGGACCTGATCGACGTGGTGCGGGCGGCGTATGCCCTGCGCCCCGACGGCATCGTCTGGCCAACCGATGAGGAAGGGCGGGTCACGCTCAAGCTCGAACGGCTGACCGCCGCCAATGGCATTGACCACGGCAGTGCCCACGAGGCGTTATCGGACGTTCGCGCCACCATCGCGCTGGCGCGCCTGATTCGTGAAAAGCAGCCGAAGTTGTATGACTGGCTGTTTCAGCTGCGCGGCAAACAAAAGGTCATGGACCAGATTCGCCTGTTGCAGCCGATGGTGCATATCTCCGGGCGTTTCTCGGCCGCACGAAGTTACGTCGGTGTGGTGCTGCCGCTGGCTTGGCATCCGCGCAACAAAAACGCTTTGATTGTCTGTGACCTGCACCTCGATCCCCAGGGGTTGCTCGATCTGGATGCCGACGCCTTGCGCCAGCGGCTGTATACCCGTCGCGATGACTTGGCGGAAGGTGAACTGCCGGTGCCGCTCAAGCTCATCCATATCAACAAGTGCCCGGTGGTGGCGCCGTTGTCGGTGCTGCGTCCAGACGATCAACAGCGTCTGGGGCTGGACATGGCGCTTTATCAGGAGCGCGTGCTGCGGCTAAGTGACGCACAACAGGTTTGGCGGGATAAGGTACTGGCGATTTATGCCGGTGAAGACTTCACTCAGAGCCAGGACCCCGAACAACAGTTATACGATGGTTTTATCGGTGATCGGGATCGACGGCTATGCGAGCAAGTCCGAGCGGCCGACCCTGTCCAATTATCACAAGAACAATGGCCTTTCGATGACGAACGTTTGCCTGAATTGTTGTTTCGTTATCGCGCACGTAACTTCCCTGATACGTTGAGTTTCGAGGAGCAAGAGCGCTGGCGAATATTCTGTCAGCAACGTTTGTCAGATCCTGAGTGGGGGGCGCCAAATACGCTGCAAACTTTCATGGAGGCTGCTGCCCAACTGGCAATTACCGCTACATCGTTTCAGCGGGAGGTGCTCAATGAATGGCAGAATTATGTCCAGGAATTACGCAAACGTTTAAATCTTTGAAAACGAAAATACCGCAGCCTGAATTGCAGACATAAAAAAACGCCAGCATCTGCTGGCGTTATTTTTTGTCGCGGATAAGTCTTTGACAAACTCTGTGGCTTAGCCCAGCAGAGTAGCCCAACCTTCTACCACGTCACCGCCCCACTTGGCTTTCCACTCTTTCAGAGTCTTGTGGTTGCCACCTTTGGTTTCGATGACTTCGCCGTTGTGCGGGTTTTTGTATTGCTTAACTTTACGGGCACGTTTGGTGCCAGTAGTTTTTACTGCGCCACCGCGTGGAGCCTTGGTTTTGGATTCTGGATCCAGCAGCGCGATGATGTCACGCAGGGACTTGGAGTATTCGCCCATCAGGGTGCGCAGTTTGCCTTCGAATTCCAGCTCGGTTTGCAGTTTGTCGTCTTGGGACAGGTTCTTCAAACGGGCTTGCAGCTCTTTGATAGCTTCTTCGGTGGCGCGGTATTCGTTGATCAAGGACATGGGGACTACCTTATGTTTAGCGCTGGATGGCAGGTGACAGTGCCGCAATAATAGTCAGGGTGTTTCATCAAGTAAACATTTAACCGGTGTTTTACTTAAATTAGTTGCGAGGGATTAGGGCGCGAATTTCAGGTGCAGTTAAAAGTGTGATGCGCTCATCACAGATATTCACAATTGTGCTCTTGAAGAGTGCCTGCAAGAACACCATCGCGCGGGCAGGCGAAGGGCTGATTGAACCTGTTCCACTGACCTGCGTGCGCGACCGTGTCATCAATACTGCAGTTTTGCTGCGCAATCGCTAGAATGGCCGCCTTTGCGAAGTTCTGGAGTTTTACCCTCATGCGCACTTTTCGGCTGGTGATTGCTTGCCCGGACCGCGTCGGTATCGTTGCTAAAGTCAGTAACTTTCTGGCGTCACATAACGGCTGGATCACGGAAGCGAGCCATCACTCTGACAATCAGAACGGCTGGTTCTTCATGCGTCACGAGATCCGTGCCGATTCGTTGCCTTTCGGTATCGAAGCCTTTCGCGAAGCGTTTGCGCCGATTGCCCAAGAGTTCTCGATGAACTGGCGCATCACCGATACTGCGCAGAAGAAGCGCGTGGTGTTGATGGCCAGCCGTGAGTCCCACTGCCTGGCCGACTTGCTGCACCGCTGGCACAGTGATGAACTGGACTGCGAAATCTCTTGCGTCATTTCCAACCATGACGACTTGCGTAGCATGGTCGAGTGGCACGGCATTCCTTATTACCACGTACCGGTCAATCCGCAGGACAAAGAACCGGCCTTCGCCGAAGTCTCGCGCCTGGTCAAACAGCATGATGCTGAAGTGGTGGTACTTGCCCGTTACATGCAAATCCTGCCACCTGAGTTGTGCCGTGAATATGCGCACAAAGTCATCAATATTCACCACAGCTTCCTGCCGTCGTTCGTTGGGGCCAAGCCGTATCACCAGGCTTCCATGCGTGGCGTGAAGTTGATCGGCGCGACCTGCCACTACGTGACCGAAGAGCTGGACGCCGGTCCGATCATCGAGCAGGACGTGGTACGTGTCAGCCACAGTGACAGCATCGAAGACATGGTGCGTTTCGGCCGTGACGTCGAGAAAATGGTACTGGCGCGCGGTCTGCGTTATCACCTGGAAGATCGGGTTCTGGTACACGGCAACAAAACCGTGGTTTTCTGACCGCTGCACAATACGGTTGAAATTCGAAGGGCCTGGGCGTTCAATCGCTTCAGGCCCTTCGCCGTTTCTGCACTGAGGACATGACCATGGCCGATCCATTCGACAAAGCCACTTCCAAGGCCCCGGCCATAGTGGGGGAGGGGTGTTTGAGTCGCTACGACCCGGATGACATGAGCCCCGAAGACGGCACGGAGTTTCCCGGTGCCGCCGAGTTGTGGGAGCAACTGCAGCAAAAAACCGAGGACACGCCTAAGCCTGCTTGAACCTCATCAACTTCTTCAGCAGCGGTCGGCCCAACATCAGCAAAAACACCGGGCCACCCACCACCAGGTAGAAGTAATAGGTCACCGCGCGCCAGATCAGAATGGCTGCCGCCGCAGTCGACTTGCCCACCATCGGCGCCAACAGCGCCGCCGACGTTAATTCCGCCGCACCGGCACCGCCCGGCAGCAGGCTGAATTGCCCGGCACTCAGCGACAGCATCTGGATCAGAAAGCACCAGGCCCACTGCAAATCCGCGCCGAGCCCGCGCAACGCCAGATACAACACGCTGTAACGCAGGAGCCAATGCACGCAGGTCAGGGCAAAGACCTTAATCAGCGTCTGCCATGGCAACTTCAATGTGTCAGTGAACGCCGCCAGGAAGTGCAGGAGTTTTCGTGCCCAGCGCAGGCGCGTGGTGCCTTTGACATTCAGGCGGACGAGCAACCGTCCGCTCAGGCGAATCAGTCGTCGATGGTAGCGGGCGACCAGCAGGCAACTGAACAGTCCGCCGAACATCGAGATGGCGCTGACGGTCAGCAGCCACTCCAGGCGTTCGCTGAGGTGCTGGAACAGCGCATAAATCAGAATCGCGCTCAATGCACAGAGGAAAAACAGCAGGTCGCTCAGTTGGTCCATGGCGAACACGGCGCTGCCCCTTGCTGGCCGCACGCCGTTACGCGCCAGTAGCGCCATGATGGTCAGCGGTCCGCCGCTGCCGCCGGGGGTGGCGCAGTAGGCAAACTCGGCTGCCATGACCACGCCCAGGCTTTTGACCCGCCCGACCTTGGCGCGTTGATCGCCCAGCAACAGGCGCAAGCGCAGGGTGTTGACCCCCCAGCACAGAAAGATCATGCCGAACATGATCAGCAATTGATTCAACGGAAAGCTTTGCAGGCGTGACCACGTCTGATTGCCGCCGAGCAGCAATGGAATCAGCACTGCGGCAAGCAGGGCGAGAAACAGCAGAATCCCGCGACTCATGCGACGCGACCGATACGGTCACTTTGCAACGAGAGCCATTGGGCTTTAGTCATTGGCACGCGCCCCTCATCCAGCAGGCGCTTGAGGGTCTGTAGCCAATAATTGCGTGAAAACCCGTGGCGCATGTCCACCGGATGCACGCCGAGTCGAATCACTGGCGCGTGCCGCCAGTGCTGCTCGCGCTGGTCGCTGAGGACTTTTGACAAGCCCCGACGCCAGGCGCTACGCGCACTCCAGACCAGCCCTGGGGCGTCGATGGCAGTGAAATCCGGCAGGCGATAGAGGTGCTGTGAATCGCTGGTGTATTTGAGCGGTAACTGGCGCAGTGCCAGACGGGTGCCGTCGCTCATCAGCCAGGCCGGCGCGACGAAGCCTTGCAGTGGCCACCGATAGCGATGGAATACTTCCATTCCCGCACGCAGACGGGAGAGGGCGGCGGCTTGCGACAAGTTGTAAAACTCGCCTTCGTGGGTGTAGATCCTGCGCATGAACCAGTCTCTGGGGTTGCCGGGGGATGGGCCTTCATCGCAATGAAAGTAGCCGTGCAACGCCAGCTCGTCACCTCGGGCGACTCGGTGTGTGAGCAGGCGCCTGAAGCCTGGATGGGCGTCGAGATCGTTATGCCTGTGAAAGTCGGGCACCACAAGCCAGGTCATCGGCACCTCGCCCAAGGCATCGACGGCTTCGACAAAAGGTTGGTAGTCAGCCCAGGTTTGCGGCGCAACGTCGTGCAGCACGAGTAACAGGCTGGGCGGATTCATGGGTTCAACCATTGGCGGTCAGCGGCCATTGGCTGCCGAGAACCGCGTGGTAGTGGCCCAACAGACTGTTGACCACAGTGTCCCAGGCGTAATGCTGTTCGACATGACTGCGAGCGCGTTTGCCCAAAGCGGCGCTGCCCTGGCTGAACAGTTCGCGCACAGCGTTGGCCATCGCCAAGGGACTGTTAGGTGTGCACAGCACGCCACAAGCGTCGGTAACGACTTCCCGAAAGGCTCCGGCGGCGACCGCCACGACTGGAATGCCACTGGCCATGGCTTCGAGAATCACCAGGCCGAAGGTTTCCTGATCACCGGCATGCAGCAGCGCATCAGCGCTGGCCATCAAACGCGCGACTTGCGTGGCCGGGCAGAACTCGTCGACGACGGTCACGTTGTCCGGCACCACGGCGGGCATCGAGGAACCGACCAGGAGCAGGTGATATCGAGGCCCCAGGCGCTTCATGCAAGCCAGCAGGACCGGCAGGTTTTTTTCCTTGGAGCCACGGCCGGCGAAGATCAGCAGATGGGTGTTTTCGTCGATGCCCAATTCGGCGCGCAGACCGGGGTCCCTGGCGTCGGGATTGAAGGTCTGAAGGTCGACCCCCAAGGGCTGTACGAACACATTCTTCACGCCCAGGCCGATCAACTTGTCGGCCATGACCTGGCTCGGTGCCAGGACCCGATCAAAGTTACCGTACAGCTTGCTGACATAGGCTTCGACATTGGGGGTCACCCAATTGCCCATTCGATTGCTGACCAGCAACGGCAAGTCTGAGTGGTAGAAACCGATCACCGGCACGTCCAGTTGCCTACGGGCATCCAGAGCGGCCCACGCCGTGAGGTATGGATCGCCGACTTCGATCAGATCAGGCTGCAAAACTTGCAGGACATTTCGCCATGGGGCCAGACGTAGAGGGAAGCGATAACCCCTGCCAAAGGGCAGGGCCGGAGCCGGAACTTTGTAAACGCCATCCTGTTCACTCAAATGAGCGCCCGGGATCAGCAGGCTGTGGCGAATGCCTGGCTTGATGCTCAGGCGCCGGTGCTTGGCATCCAGATACGTGCGCACGCCACCGCTGGCCGGGGCGTAGAACATGGTTATGTCCGCGATATGCACAATGAGCATCCCTCCGGTCCGTTGTTCTCCCTTGGTTGACCTTTATGAAGGATAGATGTTCGTTTGGGGTTTTGTAGCGTGGGCGTCAGCGAGGTTTTTGCGGTGTATTACAGACCTCATCGCGGGCAAGCCTGCGATGAGGTCAGTGAGAGCGCCTTAAATTCGGAAACTACCCACCAACTGCTTAAGACGCGCCGCCTGCTGCTCCAGGTCCGAACATGCCCGCAACGTCGCCTGCAGGTTTTCCACGCCTTCCTGGTTCAGCGTGTTGATCTCGGTGATGTCGACGTTGATCGACTCCACGACAGCCGTCTGTTCTTCAGTTGCAGTGGCCACCGACTGGTTCATCCCGTCGATCTCGCCGATGCGCTGAGTCACGCTGTTCAAGCGCTCGCCGGCCAGGTTGGCGATTTCCACGCTGTCCTGGCTGTGGCGCTGGCTGTCGCTCATGGTGCTGACCGATTCCCGGGCGCCGACTTGCAGCTCCTCGATCATGGTTTGCACCTGCTGGGCCGATTCCTGCGTGCGGTGGGCAAGGTTGCGCACTTCATCCGCCACCACCGCAAAACCGCGTCCTGCCTCGCCGGCACGGGCCGCTTCGATGGCGGCGTTGAGCGCGAGCAGGTTGGTTTGCTGGGAGATGCTGGTGATCACTTCGAGAATCTGCCCGATGTTCACGGTCTTGCTGTTCAGCGATTCGATGTTGGTGCTCGAAGCGCTGAGCATGCTCGACAGCTGATTCATCGCTTTGATGCTGCGATCCACCACTTGCTGGCCGTCTTCGGCCAGGCTGCGGGCATCGCTGGCCTGGCTGGAAGCCTGGGCGGCGTTGCGGGCGATTTCCTGAGCCGCGGCGCCCAACTCGTTGATGGCGGCGGCCACGCTGCTGGTGCGCGAAGCTTGCTGGTCGGAGTTGAACATCGACGAGTTCGAAGCAGCTACCACGCGCAACGCGACTTCGTTGACCTGGCCGGTGGCCGAGGACACTTCGCGGATCGAGCCGTGAATACGCTCCACAAAACGGTTGAACGCGGTGCCGAGGACGCCGAATTCGTCGTTGTTCTGGATGGTCAGGCGCTTGGTCAAGTCGCCTTCACCGTCGGCGATGTCTTCCATGGCTCGGGTCATGACGTGCAATGGCTGAATCAGGAAGCGGATCAGCATGCCGAGCAAGGCGATGATAATGGCCACGGCAATGACGGTCGCGATTATGGCGGAGGTGCGGAACCCGCTGAGCGTGGAGAATGCTTTGCCCTTGTCCACGGAAAGGCCGATGTACCAGTTGACCGAGGACAATCCCTTGATCGGGGTAAAGGTCACGATACGGGTTTTGCCGTCGACCTCGATTTCGCTCGGTTGACTGCCGATTGTCGGGGTGTCTTGCGGGTAGACATCCTTCAGGGTCTTCATCACCAGCGCTTTGTCTGGATGGACCAGGATCTTGCCGTCGGCGCTGACGAGGAAGGCATAGCCCATGCCATTGAAGTCCAGGGCGTTGAGGCTGTCAGCGATTACTTGCAGGCTCAGGTCGCCACCGACCACACCAATGTTCTGGCCGTCCTTGAGGACGCTGTTAACAATGGAAATCACCAACTGGCCGGACGCCAGATCGATGTACGGTTCGGTCAGGGCAGAACCGCTGGCACTCTGGGCACTCTTGTACCAAGGGCGGGCGCGCGGGTCATAGCCGTCGGGCATCTTGCTGTCCGGCCGGATGATGAACGAACCATCCTTGTTACCCAGGTAGGCGCCCATGAAGGTCGACGTCACAGCCTTTTGTTCAAGCAGCTTGGAGACGTTGCCCGTATCGGGGTTCAGTGCAACGGTTTGCGCCAGGTTTTCGATCAACAGGCTGCGACCGGCCAGCCAGGTTTGAATGTTGTTGGCGGTGACTCTGCCCATCTCTTGCAGATAGTTGTCCAGATCCCTGCGGATCGCATTGCGCTGTAAATAGTCGTTGTACAGGGTGAACGAGGCAAAAGCGGCAATAACGATTAGGGCGGCGGCAAGCAAAATTTTGTGACTGAAGCGCAGGTTTTTGTTCATGGCTTGGGGTTCCGCTAAGGTCTTAATGTCCTGAGCGTGCTTTTATAAAGGCACGCAAACTGGGCAATGTTGAAAAAGCTGATATTTCCGTCCTCTCCTTAGGGAATTACCGACGCTTGTTTCGCATTGGTCTCACAACTGTTTGTATCGGCCATGCAGGACCAAAGATTAACCATGGGTGACAAAATGCCTGACTCATCGCAACTCGTTATCGGAGCCGACCTTGCCGGCCAGCCTGTCGCTCAGGCCATGCGCCTGACCAATCGTCACGGTCTGATCGCGGGTGCGACCGGGACCGGTAAAACCGTCACGTTGCAACGCTTGGCCGAAGCCTTCAGCGATGCAGGCGTGGCGGTGTTTGCGGCAGACATCAAGGGCGACCTGTGTGGCCTGGGGGCTGCCGGCAACCCGCAAGGCAAAATCGCCGAGCGGATCGCCGGGATGCCGTGGCTGAACCATAAGCCGGCGGCCTATCCGATCACCCTGTGGGACATTCACGGTCAGTCCGGTCATCCATTGCGCACGACCTTGAGCGAAATGGGCCCGCTGCTGATCGGCAGTCTGCTGGAACTGACCGACAGCCAGCAGTCGGCGTTGTACGCGGCTTTCAAGGTCGCGGACCGCGAAGGGCTGTTGCTGCTGGACCTCAAGGATTTGAAGGCGCTGCTCAATCACCTGCGTGACCATCCCGAAATGCTCGGGGACGATGCGGCGTTGATGACCACCGGTTCCAGCCAGGCATTGCTTCGGCGCCTGGCGACGCTGGAACAACAGGGTGCCGAAGCGCTGTTCGGCGAGCCGGCACTGCAACTGGAAGACATTCTGCAGCCGACGGTCGACGGGCGAGGGCGCATTCATCTGCTGGATGCCAGTCGTCTGGTTCACGAGGCGCCGAAGGTGTATGCGACGTTCCTGCTGTGGTTGCTGGCTGAACTGTTCGAGCAACTGCCCGAGCGCGGCGATGCGGATAAACCGCTGCTGGCACTGTTTTTCGACGAAGCCCATTTATTGTTCGCGGGCACGCCCAAGGCGTTGCAGGATCGCCTGGAGCAAGTGGTGCGGCTGATTCGTTCAAAAGGGGTGGGCGTGTATTTCGTCACCCAATCGCCGGGCGACTTGCCGGACGACGTGCTGGCCCAACTCGGCCTGCGTATCCAGCATGGTCTGCGCGCCTTCACGGCCAAAGAACAGAAATCCTTGCGGGCGGTGGCCGATGGGTTTCGACCGAATCCGGCGTTTGACGCCTTGTCGGTGCTCACTGAGCTGGGAATCGGCGAGGCGCTGGTCGGCACGTTACAGGACAAGGGCACGCCGGAGATGGTCCAGCGTGTATTGGTTGCTCCACCGCAATCGCGGATCGGGCCGTTGACGGAAACCGAGCGCACGATGCTGATCGCCGGGTCGCCGTTCAAGGGGCGGTATGACAAGCCGATTGATCGGGAGTCGGCGTATGAAATATTGATGGGCCGCAAAGGACTGGCGCCGGAGCCCGAGGCCGTGCCGGGCAAACCTGCGCCAGAGGAACCGAGTTTTACCGATAAGGCCGGAGAATTCCTCGGGACGGCGGCAGGGCAGGCGCTTAAATCGGCGATGCGTCAGGCGGCCAATCAATTGGGCCGACAACTGGTACGCGGTTTGATGGGGTCATTGCTCGGAGGCAGCAAACGCCGCTAGCCAGTGGGCACGGTCCAAATGTGGGAGCGGGCTTGCTCGCGAAGACGGTGTGTCAGTCGAAATCATTGTTAAATGACACACCGCTTTCGCGAGCAAGCCCGCTCCCACAGGGGTTCGATGTCAGTCTTTAGGTTTTGCGTGCGCCGCCAGTCGTTCCAGTGCTGCCCGCAGATTCGGATCGCTGATCCCGTCGGCGGTCGCTTGAATGGTCGCGCCGGCATCGATCGACAAACTGATGGTATGGCCTGCCGCGCCTTGCTGAACGGTCGGCGGCTGTACCTTGAACAGAATTCGCGTCAGGCTGGCGAACTCATCAAACATCTGTAGCTGTCGTTGCAGGCGCTTTTGCTGGTAGCGCAGACGGGTCGCCCAATGGCCGTCGGTGACGATCAGCAACAAACTGCCTTCGCGCCATGACGCCACATGGCAGTGCTCGCGGGCGGCAGGCTGCAATTGGCTTTCGAGCAGACGTTGTAAATGACCCAGGCGTTGAGCGTGGCCGAAGATGGCTTTCAGCGGTTTGGCTTCGCGAAGCAGAACGGCGGGTGCTCTGGCCGTAAGAGGGCGAAATGCCATGATCAGACACCTGAAGTAACAGAGCTGCCATGGTAGCAGAAAGCGCTCCCTGCACCCGACCCATTGCTTTGCGCGCGCTTTACCCATTAAATCAACAAGTAACTTCTGCCGTGAATGACTTGAAGTTGCGCAAAAAGCCCTTATTTTAAGTGAGCCCCGTCATAGCGCAGTGCATGCATCGTGGAACAACGCCACTTTCCTCACCATCGTTTCCGGGTAGAATGCTCGTTCGCATGCGGCCATGAGGGCTGCACGGGCGACTCACGGGGCCGCCCTCCATCCCTTTAGTGTGGAAGATCCTGCCGATATGTTTGCGCCTTTGTTAAAGAAACTTTTTGGAAGCAAGAACGAGCGTGAAGTCAAACGCATGCTCAAGACGGTGCAACTCGTCAATGCCTTCGAAGAGCAAATGGTGGCCCTTTCGGACGATCAATTGCGTGCCAAGACAGATGAGTTCAAGGCCCGCATCGCCAAAGGGGAAACCCTCGACAAGCTGCTGCCAGAAGCCTTCGCGGTCGCCCGCGAAGCCGGTAAGCGCGTCATGGGTATGCGTCACTTCGATGTCCAGCTGATCGGCGGCATGACCTTGCATGAAGGCATGATCGCGGAAATGCGTACCGGTGAAGGCAAGACCCTGGTGGCAACACTGGGTGTTTACCTCAACGCGCTGTCCGGCAAGGGCGTGCACGTTGTGACGGTGAACGACTACCTGGCCCGACGCGACGCCAACTGGATGCGCCCGCTCTACGAATTCCTCGGCATGACGGTCGGCGTGGTTACGCCATTCCAGCCGCCGGAAGAGAAACGCCTGGCTTACGCCGCCGATATCACCTACGGCACCAACAACGAATTCGGGTTTGACTACCTGCGCGACAACATGGCGTTCAGCATGGAAGAAAAATTCCAGCGCGAACTCAATTTTGCCGTGATCGACGAAGTCGACTCCATCCTCATCGACGAAGCCCGTACCCCGCTGATCATTTCCGGTCAGGCCGAGGACAGCTCCAAGCTGTACATCGAGATCAACAAACTGATCCCGCAGCTGGAATTGCATGTCGAAGAAGTAGAAGGCGTCGTCACCAAGGCCGGCCATTACACCGTCGACGAGAAGACCCGTCAGGTCGAACTCAACGAAGCCGGTCACCAGTTCATCGAAGAAATGCTCACCCGTGTCGGTCTGCTGGCCGAAGGCGAGAGCCTGTATTCTGCGCATAACCTGGGCCTGCTGACCCACGTTTATGCCGGTCTGCGTGCGCACAAGCTGTTCCATCGCAACATCGAATACATCGTGCAGGACGGTCAGGTTGTCCTGGTCGACGAGCACACCGGTCGTACCATGCCGGGTCGCCGTCTGTCCGAAGGCCTGCACCAGGCGATCGAAGCGAAGGAAAACCTGAACATTCAGGCCGAAAGCCAGACCCTGGCGTCGACCACGTTCCAGAACTACTTCCGTCTGTACAACAAGCTGTCCGGCATGACCGGTACCGCCGACACCGAAGCGTTCGAATTCCACCAGATCTACGGTCTGTCGGTGATGGTTATCCCGCCGAACAAGCCGCTGGCGCGTAAAGACTACAACGACCTGGTGTTCCTGACCGCCGAAGAGAAATACGCGGCGATCATCAACGACATCAAGGAATGCATGACCCTGGGCCGTCCGGTGCTGGTGGGTACTGCAACCATCGAAACGTCCGAGCACATGTCTGCGCTGCTGCAGAAAGAAGGCATCGAACACAAGGTCCTGAACGCCAAGTTCCATGAAAAAGAAGCCGAGATCATTGCCCAGGCTGGTCGTCCGGGCGCATTGACCATCGCCACCAACATGGCCGGTCGTGGTACCGACATCCTGTTGGGCGGTAACTGGGAAGTGGAAGTCGCCTCGCTTGAAGACCCGACCCCTGAGCAGATTGCCCAGATCAAGGCCGACTGGCAGAAACGTCACCAGCAAGTGCTGGAGTCGGGCGGTTTGCAGGTGATCGCTTCCGAGCGTCACGAATCGCGCCGTATCGACAACCAGTTGCGTGGTCGTGCCGGTCGTCAGGGTGACGCCGGTTCCAGCCGTTTCTACCTGTCCCTGGAAGACAGCCTGATGCGCATCTTCGCCTCTGACCGGGTGAAGAACTTCATGAAAGCGTTGGGCATGCAGTCCGGTGAAGCGATCGAGCACCGCATGGTGACCAACGCCATCGAGAAGGCTCAGCGCAAGGTTGAAGGCCGTAACTTCGACATTCGCAAGCAATTGCTCGAGTTCGACGACGTCAACAACGAACAGCGTAAAGTGATCTATCACATGCGTAACAGTTTGTTGGCCGCCGACAACATCGGCGAGACCATTGCCGACTTCCGTCAGGACGTGCTCAACGCAACCGTCAGCGCTCACATTCCACCACAATCGCTGCCTGAGCAGTGGGACGTGGCCGGTCTGGAAGCCGCGTTGCAGAGCGACTTCGGCGTGGCGTTGCCGATCCAGAAATGGCTCGACGAAGACGATCACCTGTATGAAGAGACCCTGCGCGAGAAGCTGCTGAACGAATTGCTGGCCGCGTACAACGAGAAAGAAGAGCAGGCGAGCGCCGAAGCGCTGCGCACCTTCGAGAAGCAAATCGTTCTGCGTGTGCTTGATGACTTGTGGAAAGACCACCTGTCGACCATGGATCACCTGCGTCACGGCATCCACTTGCGTGGTTATGCGCAGAAGAACCCGAAGCAAGAGTACAAGCGCGAGTCGTACACGCTGTTCTCCGAGCTGCTGGATTCGATCAAGCGCGACTCGATCCGTGTGCTGTCGCACGTTCAGGTTCGCCGCGAAGATCCTGAAGCCGAAGAGCAACGCCTGCGTCAGGAAGCCGAAGCACTGGCCGCCCGCATGCAGTTCGAACACGCCGAAGCGCCTGGCCTGGAAGCGCAACCGGAACTGATCGGTGAAGAGGTTGATGTAGCCCTTGCCATCGCCCCGGTCCGCAACGACCAGAAGCTGGGCCGTAACGAACTGTGCTACTGCGGTTCGGGCAAGAAATTCAAGCATTGCCACGGGCAGATCCAGTAAAACCCGTTTCAACCGCTGAAATACCCGCGCCGCGACCGGCTTTAGCCGTCGCGGCGTTTTGCCATTTAAACCACCGTTCTTCCTGAAAGCGGTGCTGACATCATTTATTAAGGAGCGCATTCATGGCTGTTGGTCTTGGTCCTTTGCCAACGTTGCACCCGGTTGCCGGTTTTGAACTCGGTATCGCCTCGGCCGGCATCAAGCGCCCCGGGCGCAAGGATGTCGTGGTCATGCGCTGCGCCGAAGGTTCCACGGTCGCGGGCGTGTTCACCCTGAACGCCTTTTGCGCCGCTCCGGTGATTCTGGCCAAGCAGCGCGTGCAAGGTCCGGTGCGTTACCTGCTGACCAACACCGGCAATGCCAACGCCGGTACTGGCGAGCCAGGCCTGGCTGCCGCCGAGCGCACCTGCGCCAAGCTGGCTGAACTGACTGGCGTCGATGCAAGCCTGGTGCTGCCGTACTCCACGGGTGTAATCGGCGAGCCGCTGCCGGTGGAGAAAATCGAAGGCGCCTTGCAGGCTGCGCTGGATGATCTGTCGGTCAACAACTGGGAAGCGGCCGCCACCGGCATCATGACCACTGACACGTTGCCAAAAGGCGCGAGCCGTCAGTTCCAGCACGACGGCGTGACCATCACCGTCACCGGTATCAGCAAAGGCGCGGGCATGATTCGTCCGAACATGGCGACCATGCTCGGCTACATCGCTACCGACGCCAAAGTCTCCCGCGATGTGCTGCAGAACCTGTTGCTGGATGGCGCCAACAAGTCGTTCAACCGCATCACCATCGACGGCGACACGTCGACCAACGACTGCTGCATGCTGATCGCCACCGGTCAGGCGGCGCTGCCGGAAATCACTTCGTCCAACGGTGAATTGTTCGCCAAGCTCAAGCAGGCTGTGTTTGAAGTGTGCATGGACGTGGCCCAGGCCATCGTTCGCGACGGCGAAGGCGCGACCAAGTTCGTTACCGTTGAAGTCAATGGCGGCGGCAATCACCAAGAGTGCCTGGACGTTGCTTACACCGTGGCGCACTCGCCGCTGATCAAGACCGCACTGTTTGCCTCCGACCCGAACTGGGGCCGCATTCTGGCCGCCGTTGGTCGTGCCGGTGTGCCGAATCTGGACGTGAGCAAGATCGACGTGTTCCTCGGCGAAGTGTGCATCGCCAGCCATGGCGCCCGCGCCGCGACCTACACCGAAGCCCAGGGCGCGGCGGTGATGCAACAGGAAGAAATCACCATTCGGATCGAGTTGGGTCGCGGCGATTGCAGCGAAACCATCTGGACCACCGACCTGTCCCACGAATACGTGAAGATCAACGCCGAGTACCGTACTTGATTATTCGTTAGACCGAGTCGCTGCCATCGCGAGCAGGCTCGCTCCCACAAGAGATCTCCAGTGAATACAACATTTGTGTTCCGCGGCATCGAATGTGGGAGCGGGCTTGCCCGCGATGACGGACTGCCAGTCACTACAAGACTGGCCTGTTTCCTCATCAAAAGGTCCCGAACATGAGCCTCCACCTGATCATCGGCGACAAACTGCATTCCTCCTGGTCCCTTCGCGGCGCGCTGGCCCTCGAACTCACCGGCGCTCCCTACACCGAAGAGCTGATCAAACTGGGCAAACCGGACACCCGCGAACGACTGCTCAAGTACTCGCCGACCGGCAAGGTTCCGTTGTTGAAAACCGAACACGGCACCATCGCCGACTCCCTGGCGATTGCCGAATACCTGGCCGAGCAATTTCCCGACGCCGGCCTCTGGCCCAAAGACACCGCGGCCCGTGCCCAGGCGCGTTCGGCCTGTGCGCAGATGCACGCCGGGTTCTTTGCCATGCGCGGCAACATGCCGTTCGACTTGAGCCACGATGCCCCTTTATCGCCGACGCCCGCTGACGTTCAAGCAGACATCGAGCGCATGCTGGCGCTGTGGGCCGAATGCCGAGCGGCGTCGACGCAAACCGGTCCGTTCCTGTTTGGCGGCGCGACCCTGGCAGACGCATTCTTTGCGCCGATTGCCGTGCGTCTGCGCACCTACCAGGTGAAGTTGCCTGCCGTGGACGAGGCCTACGTCGAAACCCTTTACCAATGGCCAGCGTTCAAGGCCTGGCAGAAGGCAGGTCTGGAGGAGGTTGGACAGTGAAACGAGTACACGTAGCCGCCGCCGTTATCCGTGACAGCAGTGGCAAAATCCTGATCGCACGCCGCGCCGACACCCAGCACCAGGGCGGTTTGTGGGAATTCCCGGGCGGCAAGGTCGAGGACGACGAATCGGTCGAAACCGCTTTGGCACGCGAGCTTCATGAAGAGCTGGGCATTGTGGTCAGCGCCGCGCGGCCGTTGATCAAGGTTCGTCACGATTACCCGGACAAGCAAGTGTTGCTGGACGTCTGGGAAGTCTCGGCCTTTACCGGCGAACCCCATGGCGCCGAAGGTCAGCCTCTGGAATGGGTGACTCAGCGCGACCTGCTGAGTTACGAGTTCCCGGCAGCCAACCGGCCAATCGTCGCGGCGGCACGCTTGCCCGCCGAATATTTGATTACCCCGGAAGACCTGGAAACCCCGGCCTTGCTGCGTGGTATTCAGAAAGCCATCGCTGGTGGTATCAAGCTGATCCAGCTGCGCGCGCCTAACGGCTACGACCCGAAATACCGCGATCTGGCCGTGGATGCGGCGGGGCTCTGTGCCGGCAAGGCGCAGTTGATGATCAAAGGGCCGTTCGAATGGTTGGGCGACTTCCCGTCTGCCGGTTGGCACATCACCGCCGCACAATTGCGCAAATACGCGGCGGCGGGGCGTCCGTTGCCGGCATCGCGCTGGTTGGCGGCGTCTTGCCACAACGCAGAAGAGTTGGCGCTGGCTGAAGAGATGGGTGTGGACTTCGTGACCTTGTCACCGGTGCAGCCAACCCAGACGCATCCTGATGCGCTGCCGTTAGGTTGGGAGCAGGCTTCGGCGTTGATCGAGGGTTTCAGCAAACCGGTGTTCCTGCTCGGCGGCGTCGGCCCGGCCGAACGGCAAAAGGCCTGGGAAGCCGGGGCTCAGGGCGTGGCGGGGATTCGGGCGTTCTGGCCTGAGGCTTGATTATTGCGGAGAGGCCAATGGCCTCATCGCGAGCAGGCTCGCTCCCACATTGGTTTTGTGTACACCGCAATTTACTGTGGGAGCGAGCTTGCTCGCGATAGCGTCCTTGAATATGCCGATTATTCCTGAGGTTTAGCCGCCGGCTGCCACAAAATCTCGGCAATCCCCTGCCGTTTGGCGATCCCCCTTGCCATTACAAACAGCAAATCCGACAACCGGTTGATGTACGCCAGCCCAACCCCGGCCAACGGCTCAATCGCATTCAACTGCTGACACCGTCGCTCCGCACTGCGCGCCAGGCTTCGGCAGACATGGGCCTGGGCAATCAGCGCCGAGCCGCCCGGCAGAATGAAATTCTCCAGCGGTCCCAACTCTTCGTTCCACACATCGATCGCCGCTTCCAGCCGTTCGATTTCCGCCATGTTCAACGCCTGATACACCGGCATCGCCAGTTCACCCCCCAGATCGAACAAACGATGCTGGCAGGGCGCCAAGACCTCGATGACTTCGTTCAATCCCGGATACGTGGCACTTTCAGTCGTCAGCCCGGCCAGCAGCACACCCACCTGACTGTTCAGCGTATCGACTTCGCCAATGGCTTCGATCCGCGGATGGTCCTTGGGTACACGGCGGCCATCGCCCAAGCCGGTTTCGCCCTTGTCACCAGTGCGGGTGTAAATTTTCGACAGGCGAAAGCCCATGGTTACCTCGATAGCTGATTGAGTTCTTGTGAGATCACTGGAGTGCCCGCCAGCGGCAGGCGCAAGGTGAAGCAGGTGCCTTGGCCCGGTGTCGATTGCACCTCCATCTGTCCCTTGTGGTTGTTGGTGATGATGAAATACGAGACCGACAGGCCAAGGCCGGTGCCCTGGCCGATTTCCTTGGTGGTGAAGAACGGCTCGAAGGTGCGTTTGCGCACGCTCTCGCTCATGCCGATGCCGTTGTCCTCGACCTGGATCTCGGCCCACGGCGGATTCAGCTTGGTGCGCAGGATGATCCGCCCGGGTTCGCTGTCGTCTTCACGCTGGTGAATGGCCTGGGCGGCGTTTTTAAGCAGGTTGAGCAGCACCTGTTCCAGTTCGTTGGCGGTGCCGGGCACCGGCCCCAGTGCCGGGTCGAACTGGCGAATGATTGCCTGGCCCTTGAAGTCGAAGCCGATGGCCAGGTCGAAGTCGTTGCCGGCGATTTCCACCGCTTGATCGATCAGCGCCGGCAGGTCGCACGGGGCCATTTGCCGCGTGCTGCGGCGGCTGAAGCTGAGCATGTGGGTGACGATCTTTGCTGCTCGGGCACCGGCCTGTTGAATGCCGTCGAGCAACTGTGGCACTTCCCGCGATTGCAGGTATTTGTTGACCGTTTCCAGCGGGATACCGATTTGCTCGGCTTGTTCCAGGTTCTTCGGCAAATCAGGCGACAGGCGTCGGCGGATGTTCTGCACGTTATGCAGGATCGCGCCCAAGGGGTTGTTGATCTCGTGGGCCATGCCGGCGGCGAGGCCACCAACCGAGAGCATTTTTTCCGACTGCACCATCATTTCTTCCAGGGACAGGCGCTGGGTAATGTCGTCGATACGAATCACCACACCGCGCCCCGCGCCGCCCATCAGCGGGTAGAACGTCAGGGCGTAATGCTTGGGTTCGTCGTCCTTGAACCAGGTCACGCGCTCGATCTTGGCCACCGTGTGTTGTTCAACGGTTTGCTTGAGTTGCGGCAGAAACGGTTTCAGTGGCTCGAAGGCGAGGAAGATCGGCTGGTTCAACGCTTCGTCCAGGCGCGTGCCGGACAGTGCGCTGGCCTCCTGATTCCACTGGGTCACGTAAAGCTGCTCGTCGAGGGCGATCAAGGCCGACGGCATCGAGTCGATGATGCTGTTGAGGTAGTTCTGAAAGCCTGTGAGCTTTTTCTCGATCTTGCTGCGCACCTGGACTTCCAGTTCCAGTTTGCGATTGGTGTGGCGGGTTTCTTCAGCCAGGCCCTGAGCTTGATCGTACGCTGCCTGGGAGTCATCCCGGGCACGCTTGAGTTGCTGCTCCCGCGCTTCGATGCGCGAGAGCATGGTGTTGAACGCTTCGGCGAGGCTGCCGATTTCGTCGTGGTTGCCTCGGGAGGCGCGCAGGGCGTAGTTCTCTTCGCGGGTCACTTGCCGTGACAGCTCTTCAAGTTGATGGATCGGGCGGGTAATCAGGCGTTTGATCTGGCGGGCGATCACCAGCCACAACAGCACGCTGAAAATCAGGATGCCGAGACTGGCGGTCAGGGTCCCGGTGTAGAAGGCCACCGGCAATTCGCTGCTGGCCACCAACAAAAGGTGCCCTGGCGCGGTGCCGGGGCGGGGCAGGGTGATCACTTGATTGCTGCGAAACTCGGTGGCTTGCCAGGCTTCGATGTGCCGGTAGCGATCCGGCAGGTTCAGCCTGTCGCCATGCTGCAGCTGCGCCAAACGCTCACCCTTGCCGTCATAAAGCGCGGCGGCTCGCAGTGGTGAATAACTGTTGAGCTCGTTGAGCAGGCGTTCGGCATTGTCCGGCGACTTCAAGGCATCGGCCACCAGGCTCGGGTTTGACACCAGTCGGCCGATGGTTTGCAGCGCCTGGGGAGCCATGCTTTCCTGGGAAATGTAATACGCGGCACTGATAAAGGTCAGGTTGGCGACCAGCAGGATGGTGACCAATAACACCAGCAGAGCGGCCAACAGTTTCTGGCCGACGGGAAGGTTTTCGAGGCGCTGGCGCAATGGCATCAGGTTCATCGCTGAAAAGGAACAAGTGGCCAGCGTAGCCGCTGCTCAGTCGCTGGGCAATCCAAGGCTGAGCAGATGCGCAATCAGTCGCTGCTGCAATTGATTGAGGTGTGGCAGGTTCAACTGGTGCCGCGCGGCCACTTTGCAGACGTAGCCCAACAGGTAGCTGATTTCGGTCCGGCGCTGATTGGCGACGTCCTGGTGCATCGAGGAGTAATTGGCCGCCGTGGCTTGAATCACTCGTTCAACCTCCTGTTGAAGATCTTGCGCCGCTGCGGGCTGACCGCAACGCTCCAGCAAATCAGTCAGCTCGCTGCACAGGGTGGCGACTTCGCAGTGATGCTCCTGTAGACCACCATTGCGGCAGTCGTGCAGCACCGTCAGGGGATTGATCGCACAGTTGAGCGCCAGCTTTCGCCACAGCCGGGTCAGGATGTCGGTGCTCCATTCGTGGGGAATACCAGCGACAGTCAGGTCATCCAGCCAGATTGGCGCCACCGGGTGGCCGGCATCGCCCAGCCAGGTGTAACCATGACCGGCGAACACTACACGCCAATCGCCGTCGCGAAACGCGCCTTCGGTGCTCGATGCGAACACACAGCGCGCCTGCGGGACCTGCGCGGCAACCGCGTCCTGGCTGCCGAGGCCGTTTTGCAACAGGATCAACTCGGCATCAGGCGTCAGGCGCTGCGCCAGTTGGGCGATGGCGCTCTCGGCATCGTAAGCTTTACAGGCCACCAGCAAGCGGTTGATCGGTTCCTCGCTGTGTGCAGTTTCACCGGGGATTTCATAGGTGTGCGCTTCGCCATGCTCCACCAGCGTCAGCCCGCCAGCAGCCTGATAGGCCTGCAATCGCTGCTCGTCGCGCACAATCAATTTGACCGGCACCCCGGCCCGGGCCAGGCGCGTGGCCCACAAGGTACCGAGACTGCCGGCGCCCAGAACATGCCAAGTGGTCGACATCAGCTTTTTGCTCGGTTTGGCACAGGCATGTGAGGCTCACAGTATCGGTTGGAAAAGACCCGTTATAATGAGCCCGATTTTAACCGCAAGCCAAGCGCGCGCCATCGCTATCGAGCGCGCCTTTTTACTGGAGAGATTACATGCCGTCGTTCGACGTGGTATCCGAACTGGACAAACACGAAGTCACCAACGCGGTCGAGAACGCCGTCAAGGAACTCGATCGTCGTTATGACCTGAAAGGCAAAGGCACCTTCGAGTTCAAGGAAAAGGAGCTGACCGTCAACCTGACCGCTGAAGCGGACTTCCAGCTCGAGGCAATGATCGAGATCCTCAAGCTGGCCCTGGTCAAGCGCAAGATCGATGTGCAGTGCCTTGAAGTCAAAGACGCCTATGCCTCGGGCAAGCTGATGAAGCAGGAAGCGGTCCTCAAGGAAGGCATCGACAAGGAGCTGGCGAAGAAAATCGTCGCTCACGTCAAGGACGCCAAGCTCAAGGTCCAGGCGGCCATTCAGGGTGAGCAAGTGCGTATCACCGGCAAGAAACGTGACGACTTGCAGGAAGCCATCGCGGCCCTGCGCGCCAAAACCTTCGATATGCCACTGCAGTTCAACAACTTCCGCGACTGACCTTAGAGGCGGGATCTGTGGGAACGGGCTTGCCCGCGAAGCGTGCGTATCACTCGACCTCACTGTTGAATGAAACACCGCTTTCGCGAGCAAGTCGCAATCGCCGCAGTTTTTATCGCGTGCCGGGTAGCCGGAAATCAGGAGAAAGAAGATGGATTTGAATACTGAAGTGGACCACCTGGTCAAGGCATCCCAAGCCTGGATTCCGATGATCATGGAATACGGCAGCCGCGTGTTGCTGGCGGTTATCACCCTGGCCATCGGCTGGTGGTTGATCAACAAGGTGGCGCAAAAGCTCGGTGGCCTGCTGGCACTGCGTAACGCCGATCTCGCGCTGCAAGGTTTCATCAGCAGCCTGGCGAACATCATCCTCAAGGTGTTACTGATCGTCAGCGTGGCGTCGATGATTGGCGTCGAAACCACGTCGTTCGTCGCGGCCATTGGTGCGGCCGGTCTGGCCATCGGCCTGGCCTTGCAGGGCAGCCTGGCAAACTTCGCCGGCGGCGTGCTGATTCTGTTGTTCCGTCCGTTTCGTATTGGTGACTGGATTGAAGCCCAAGGCGTTGCCGGTACTGTCGACAGTATCCAGATCTTCCACACCGTATTGCGCACTGGCGACAACAAAACCATCATCGTGCCGAACGGCAACTTGTCGAACGGTATCATTACCAACACAAACCGCCAGCCGACTCGCAAAGTTGTGTTTGATGTGGGTGTGGACTACGAAGCGGACTTGCAGAAGGCCCGTGAAGTGTTGCTGGAACTGGCCAAGGATCCCCGTGTACTGATTGACCCGGCTCCACAAGCAGTCATTTCTACCTTGGGTGACAGTTCGATTACTGTTTCTCTGCGCGTGTGGGTGAAGACAGCGGATTATTGGGATGTGATGTTCATGTTCAACGAACAGTCCCGGGATCGTTTGAAAACAGCGGGTATCGATATTCCGTTTCCACAGCGGGTAATTCGTGTGGTGCAGGAGTCTGCAGTGCAGTGATTGTTTTTTGATCAATGTCTGACTCTTTTGGTCAGGCATGTTTCCTCACGGATTTGATCGTTTAATACATTGTTTGTAGCCAACAAAAAAAGGCCCATCCGAAGATGGGCCTTTTTTATGCTTACTAACTAACCAACTGCGATTACAAGATCGACAGTGGGTAGTCAACGATCAGGCGGAACTCGTCGATGCTGCCTTCGCCTTCGTCAGCATTGGCGCGGTGCCATGCTTGACGGATACGGAAGGACAGGTCTTTCGCTGGGCCTGTTTGAACGACGTACTTGGCTTCCAGGTTGGTTTCGTGGTGTTTGCCATCGGCGCCGTACAGGCCTGCGTAAGCGCTGCCTGCTGGAGTGTTGGTACCGTCGATGTCCCAACCTTTCACGTAACGGGTCATGAAGCTCAGACCAGGTACGCCGTATTCGGCCATTTTCAGGTCGTAACGGGCTTGTACCGACTTCTCGCCAGGGGCGTTGAAGTCAGAGTACTGGATGGAGTTGGCGAGGAAAATCGAGTCGCCACCGCGGTTGTTTTTACCCACACCGATGTAGTCGAACGGGGTGTCGCCGTTCACTTTCTGGAAGCCCAGGGTGAAGGTGTGCGCTTTCAGGAACGAGAAAGCAGCAGCAAGCGAGTAGGCGGTGTTGTTGATTTCGCCTGCTTTAGCTTTGCCAGTGTCGCGGGTGTTGTAGATGTTACCGTCGAAGTTAAGCGACTGGTCGCCGCCCAGTGCGAGGGTGTAGTTCGCGTTGGCGTAGTACTGGTTCCAGATGTCTTCGAGCTTGGCACCGTACAGCGAAACGCTCAGGTCTGGGGTAATGCCGTACTTGCCACCGACGTAGTCGATGGAGTTGGCTTTCACGCCAGCGTAAGTAGCCCACAGGTCGCCGTTACGGGCGTTGCTGTCCTGGCTGGTAGCCGAGGTGAAGTGACCGCCTTCGAGGTCGAGGTCTTTGACTTCGCTGCTCTGCAGTTGGACACCGGTAGCAGTTTGGTGAAGGATGCGGGAGCCGCCAACAGCGAACACCGGAGAGGTGCTTGGCTGCATGTCGCCGATTTTCAGCTCGGTCTTGGAGATGCGGAACTTGGCGGCAGCGCCGGCTTTGCCCTGGTTGTTTTCGACTTCGCCATCTTTGCCCACGGGCATGTTGCCGGTACCCGAATATTTGTCGGAGCCGTCGAGCTTAATGGCCAGTTGTCCCCAAGCTTCAACGCCGACACCGATCAGACCTTGAGTGTAACCCGAGCTGTACATGCCCTGGATGCCTTGGGTCCAGTCTTTGTCGTCGACTGCGCCGTCTTTCTTGTTGCGATTGTAGTAGTAGTTGCGAACCAGCAAGTCGAGTTTGCTGTCTTCAACAAAACCTTTGGCTTCTGCCTGGTCGCTTACGAAAGGTGCGGCTACTGCCAACTGAGTACTGGCTGCTGCTGCAACTGCCAGTGCGATCATGCTCCACTTCATCACGCGCATCGTGATTTGCTCCTTTGGTTTTAGAAGAGTACTGCCGTCCCACCTGATTTATTATCTGGGCGGCTCTTTCTTTTTGTGTCGGCGCAAACTTATATCACGCCGACCATGTTGGCGATACTTGCGTATCTAACCTTTCGGCTTCTTTACGACCCTGTCGCAAACAGCTTGGTAGATGTCGCAAATTTACAGCCTCGATGCAAGCGGAATGACAACTTCAGCGTTGTTTTCCAAGACTCGGACATCGGTAAAAAGAGTCCCTGGTGAAACGTTTGAATCTCCATCGGGCAACCCTGCCGCTGTTTTTATTTGCCTTGAGGCTTCCACTTCCAGCGGAGGCGACCAAGGCGATATGGGTGTGAATGCAACAAGCGTGCACAAATCAGAATTCTGTTGCCATTTTTTTCTGACGGCCTGCTTGGTGCAGTAAAAACCTCATGAAACCGGGGGCTTCAAGCGCCTGCTGTTCAAGCTTGACGCCTCGGTTTGCATCGTGTTGCACCCTCCCGTTCGACGGCGTGACAACCAAAAACGTTACCGGTTCACCCCACCAGTGAGTAATTGGCGGATGCCTGACGCACTCAGCGTAGACGCACTGTACGATTTTGGTGCAAAAAATTTCAATTGCTGTACCGAATTCACACAGTGTAGGTGCAGCTCGGCTGGAAACTCTTCATTGTTTATCAGTCATTTCGGAGCTGATTCTGACGTAACAGGTGCTGTGATGGTGCGCCGTGTTAGAAAATGTCTCACGACAGGGCGTTCGCATGCCGAATGTCGTTTCGGTGGCCTGACGTTGGCAGTGGTTGGTCGTGAAGCAGGCCGCTTTCACAGGTATGCTGGTGTCTTGTCGCTTGGTGCGCAGCCTCTCTGGAGGCGGACTAAGCTGAAAAATGATGACCAGGCGGGAGTGCGCGCGGTGTTCGCTTTAGATCCACGACTTCAACAAGACACACTACCGATCGGGGATTTCCCGCTTTGCCGGTTGCTGTTATCCAATGATTCCAATTACCCCTGGTTCATTCTGGTGCCGCGTCGCGACGATATCAGTGAGATATTTCAGTTGGATGTCGCCGATCAGCAGCGGTTGTGGCAGGAAACGACGGCGCTGGCGGAACTGCTCAAGGATGCGTTCGACGCCGATAAGTTGAATGTCGCAGCCCTGGGCAATGTGGTCAGTCAGCTGCACATGCATGTGATTGTGCGCAAGCGAGAAGATGCGGCCTGGCCCGCGCCGGTCTGGGGTAAACACTCGTCTGTGCCTTACAGCGCAGAGCAGATCGCGACGATTCGCGAGCGGTTGCGCCTGTTGTTAACCGAAGACTTCACGTTTCTGGAGGGTTGAATCATGAGCCTGGAAGAGCGCGTTACCGATCTGGAGAGCCAACTGGCCTTTCAGGACGATACCATCCAGTCATTGAGTGATGTGCTGGCGACGCAGCAGCGCGCCGTTGAGCGACTGCAGCTGCAGATGGCCGCACTGCTCAAGCGTCAGGAGGAAATGGCTGGCCAGTTCGCAACCTTTGAAGAAGAAACCCCGCCACCGCATTATTGAAACCGCAGGCAATAAAAAACCGCGAGCAGCTCGGCTGTTCGCGGTTTTTTTTTGGGCCCTGGAATCAGCGGCGCGGCAGTGCGGCGATCACATCTTCGGCTTGCAGACCTTTGTCACGATTCATCACGGAAAATTCCACGCGCTGGCCTTCGACCAGAACACGGTGACCTTCGCCACGAATTGCCCGGAAATGCACGAAAATATCATCGCCGGAATCACGGGAAATAAAGCCGAAGCCTTTCGAGGTGTTGAACCACTTGACGGTGCCGGTATCGCGGTTGCTCATGTCATAGCTTGGCGAGGCGGCGGCCGGTGAAGATTTGTAGAAGCTGATGGCCAGGTGCAGGAGAACGGCAATCAGGGCGGCCAGCAGGCTGAACAGAACGGCAGGTTGACCGGCGATGTCCGGCATTTTCGCGATCAGCGAAACGGTTTGCAGGACGACGGCCAGGACCAGCAGGGCGCTGACCAGGTTTTGCAGTTGATGACGAGGACCTTTGTTCCAGTAAGGGATCACGGGAGCAAGGGTGAGGTTGAGCAGGCCGAAAAAGGCCAGGTACAGTGCGGCGGGTTGTTGCAGGTAAGGAGCAGCTTCGGGTTGCAGGCTGGGTATGAAGGACAACAGCAAAGCTGCTGCGCCCGTTAGCAGGTGAACGATTTTCAACATTTTGATTAACTCACGTTAAGACGGATCACAAGGAAGAGCTGATGGAGCACGGTTCGCTTCAGAACAATAAGAGGCGTTGGACACGTACCCGGTACCAGCCTATGCGCAGCCCCCGGAAAATAGGCGGTAGCGACACACTGCCTATTTAACAGCAAAGCCTGCAGCTACTCAAATCAGCCAGTCCGGCGGTGCCCTGTAGGGCGATGTGACTCAGGCGGTGATGCCCGCGAGGTCGTGGCAGGCTTCACGTGTGGTTCTGCCGCTGCGATGTCTGGGGGAAGAAATCGTAAATCCTGTTCGCGTGCCGCCTTCCACATCGAAAAATCTGTTTTGCCTCCCTCAAGATTCGCCTGGCCATGTAGGAAAACGGCCGGCCTAGGACGGTCTCCATGATCGCCCTTCACCTGTTGGCTTATCCTACGTCGATGGTCATAAAGTCGTCTGGATATACCTTTGCGCCTGCGCTTTTATAAGGCGACCGATAGTGCTCTTACAGAAGGCAACGATGGCAAAGGAGTGTCAACGATATGGTGTACGAAGACAGGCTAGGCGAAGGGAGGGGAGGCCCGATCAAGGAAATAAGGGTTGATCCGTTTGTCAGCGAATTTGATATGGGGTTGGCCCAACCGTTATCCCGCTCGGTGCGCTTGAATGGTTTTGCCACCTGTTTGCGGCTTGAACAGGTGTACTGGGATATTTTGGGTGACATGGCCAAGGTCAATTGCTGCTCGGTCAGTGCTTTGTTGTCGCATGTGGACCGCGAGGTGCATCTGCGTCACGGCGGCGTTCGCAACTTCACCGGACTGGTGCGGGTTGTCTGCGTGGTGCGCAGCCTGAAGGAGGGTGGCTGCGTCACGATGCCTTAGCCGCTGCGGTGGATCGGGCAGAGTGTCGGTCTGTGCAGTCTTACGGCTGCACAGGCTGCATTTAATGGATATAATCCCGCGCTTTGCCGCAAAACCCAGCGTGCGCGGTAGCAATCTGATCGCCGAGACAATCCCCATGCCGATGTACGACTATCAATGTGCTTCCTGTGGTCATCAGTTGGAAGCCATTCAAAAGATCAGCGCAGCACCGCTGGTCGACTGTCCTGCCTGCCAGGCTCCAGAGCTTAAAAAGATGCTGTCCATGCCGGGCTTCCGCCTCAGCGGCACCGGTTGGTACGAAACCGATTTCAAGACCGGCTCGAAGAAGAACCTGGCCGGCGGCGACAAAGCTGACTAGGGTCTAGGGCCTGAGTTGAACGACACGTGCGAGTCCTTGGCATATCGGGAGCTTTATTCAAGCGCCGGGTGAACAAGGTCTCCAACCGAATTTCGAATTACGAGAAGTGAAACCACTACCATGATGCGCAGCCATTATTGCGGCCAACTGAACGAAAGCCTGGAAGGCCAGGAAATTACCCTTTGCGGATGGGTTCACCGTCGCCGTGACCACGGTGGGGTGATTTTCCTCGATATCCGTGATCGTGATGGTCTGGCCCAGGTGGTGTTCGATCCGGACCGCGCCGAGAGCTTCGCCGCCGCCGATCGCGTGCGCAGCGAGTACGTCGTGAAGATCACTGGCAAGGTACGCCTGCGTCCGGCCGGTGCAACCAACGCCAACATGGCGTCGGGCATGATCGAAGTCCTGGGTTACGAGCTGGAAGTGCTGAACGAGTCGGAAACCCCGCCGTTTCCGCTGAACGAGTACTCGGACGTGGGTGAAGAAACCCGTCTGCGTTATCGCTTCCTCGACCTGCGTCGCCCGGAAATGGCCGAGAAGCTGCGTCTGCGTTCGCGCATGACCACCAGCATCCGTCGTTACCTGGACGAGAACGGCTTCCTCGATGTCGAGACGCCGATCCTGACCCGTGCGACCCCTGAAGGCGCGCGTGACTATCTGGTACCGAGCCGTACTCACGCCGGCTCGTTCTTCGCCTTGCCGCAATCGCCACAGCTGTTCAAGCAGCTGTTGATGGTGGCTGGCTTCGACCGTTACTACCAGATCGCCAAGTGCTTCCGTGACGAAGACCTTCGCGCTGACCGCCAGCCGGAATTCACCCAGATCGACATCGAGACCAGCTTCCTCGATGAAAAAGACATCATGGGCCTGACCGAAGGCATGATCCGCAACCTGTTCAAGGAAGTGCTGGATCTGGAATTCGGCGAATTCCCGCACATGACTTTCGAAGAAGCCATGCGCCGCTACGGTTCCGACAAGCCAGACCTGCGTAACCCGCTGGAACTGGTGGATGTTGCCGATCAGCTCAAAGACGTCGACTTCAAGGTCTTCAGCGGTCCTGCCAACGATCCGAAATGCCGTGTCGCCGCTTTGCGCGTCCCGGGTGCGGCGAGCATGCCGCGCAAGCAGATCGATGACTACACCAAGTTCGTCGGCATCTACGGTGCCAAGGGCCTGGCGTACATCAAGGTCAACGAACGCGCGAAAGGCGTCGAAGGCCTGCAGTCGCCAATCGTCAAGAACATCCCTGAGGCCAACCTCAATGTGATCCTCGATCGCGTTGGCGCGGTTGACGGCGACATCGTGTTCTTCGGTGCCGACAAGGCCAAGATCGTCAGCGAAGCTCTGGGCGCGCTGCGGATCAAAGTCGGTAACGACCTGGACCTGCTGACCTGCAAGTGGGCGCCAATGTGGGTCGTCGACTTCCCGATGTTCGAAGAGAACGACGACGGCAGCTTCACCGCCTTGCACCACCCGTTCACTGCACCCAAGTGCACGCCGGAAGAACTGGAAGCCAACCCGGCGACCGCTCTGTCCCGTGCCTACGACATGGTCCTGAACGGCACCGAGCTGGGTGGCGGTTCGATCCGTATCCACCGCAAGGAAATGCAGCAGACGGTATTCCGCCTGTTGGGTATCAATGAAGCAGAACAGGAAGAGAAATTCGGCTTCCTGCTCGATGCCCTCAAGTACGGCGCGCCGCCGCACGGTGGCCTGGCCTTCGGCCTGGACCGTCTGGTCATGCTGATGACTGGCGCCCAGTCGATCCGTGAAGTGATCGCTTTCCCGAAAACCCAGAGCGCGGCTGACGTCATGACTCAGGCTCCGGGGGCTGTAGATGCCAAGGCATTGCGCGAATTGCACATTCGTCTGCGCGAAACGCCAAAAGCAGAGTAAGACGGACCCTGAAGGCGCATCCTTATGGGATGCGCCTTTTTTACAGGTCGAGATTTTTTTCTTGTTGGCCAGCGTGAATGCGCGGCGGGCAATGTTTCAAAGAGAATTCGGAGCGAGTTATGGCGGGTCATTCCAAGTGGGCGAACATCAAGCACCGCAAAGAACGTCAGGATGCCAAGAAGGGCAAGATTTTCACCAAGTGGATTCGTGAACTGACCGTTGCTGCCCGTCAGGGCGGTGGTGATCCGGGTTCCAATCCGCGTCTGCGTCTGGCGCTGGACAAGGCACTGGGCGCGAACATGAGCCGCGACATCATCGATCGCGCGGTGGCCCGCGGTGCTGGCGCTGCCGACACCGACGACATGGTCGAACTGACCTACGAAGGCTACGGCCCGGGCGGCGTGGCGGTGATGGTCGAGTGCATGACCGATAACCGCAATCGCACCGCAGCTGCCGTGCGCCATGCCTTCAGCAAGTGCGGCGGCAACCTGGGGACTGACGGGTCGGTGGCGTATCTGTTCGAGCGCAAGGGGCAGATCTCCTTCGCGCCGGGCGTCGATGAAGATGCCCTGATGGAAGCGGCCATGGAAGCCGACGCCGATGACGTGGTGACTCACGAAGATGGTTCGATTGACGTGTTCACCTCGTTCGCCGGTTTCTACTCCGTGCGTAACGCGCTGGAAGCAGCCGGTTTCAAAGGTGATGATGCGGAAATCGTGATGCTGCCGACCACCAGCGCCGAACTGGACCTGGAAGGTGCCGAGAAGGTGCTGAAGCTGATCGACATGCTCGAAGACCTGGATGACGTACAGAACGTCTACTCCAACGCGGACATTCCGGAATCGGTCGCCGCACAGCTGGGTTAAGGGCAGCTAAGATCTAATGTGGGAGCCGGCTTGCCTGCGATGCCATCACCTCGGTGTATCAGACAGACCGAAGTGATGGCATCGCAGGCAAGCCAGCTCCCACAATTGTTATTTGGTGTATTGGATATTTTGCTTTTACTCAACCCGCAGGCGTTATGACTTTAATTCTTGGTATCGACCCTGGTTCGCGCATTACCGGGTATGGCGTGGTACGCGATACCGGGCGGGGTTGCGTGTACGTGGCGTCGGGCTGCATTCGCACCGGTTCCGGCGAATTGCATGAGCGCCTGCAAATCGTCTATCGCAGTGTGCGGGAAGTCATTCAGACCTACGGCCCGGTGACCATGGGGATCGAAAAGGTCTTCATGGCGCGCAACGCCGATTCTGCGTTGAAACTGGGGCAGGCGCGGGGGGCGGCGATTGTTGCCGGCGCCGAAGAAAGCCTGGAAATCGCCGAGTACACCGCGACCCAGGTCAAGCAGGCGGTGACCGGCACGGGCGCGGCGAATAAAGAGCAGGTTCAGATGATGGTCATGCACATGCTGAAATTGACCAGCAAGCCGCAAATCGATGCCTCGGACGCCCTGGCCATTGCCATTTGCCATGCCCACACCCGATCGAGCCTGTTGCCGCACGGTCTGGGAGCGGCACGCAGTCGTGGCGGGCGTCTGCGTCTCTGATAGCATCAGCAGTCGTTTTTAGGGAATGAGGGTTTTGCGCCTGTGTTGCCGGCGCAAAACCCTCGTTCTGTCAGTCGCCAGTCATTGATCTGGCCAACGCTCAAGGATCTGAAACGTGATTGGACGCTTGCGCGGCACACTGGCTGAGAAACAGCCGCCGCACCTGATTCTGGATGTAAACGGTCTGGGGTATGAGCTGGAAGTGCCCATGACCACGCTTTATCGCTTGCCGTCGGTCGGTGAACCGCTGACCTTGCACACCCATTTGGTCGTACGCGAAGACGCGCAGTTACTCTATGGCTTCTATGGCAAACGTGAGCGAGACTTTTTTCGCGAGTTGATCCGTCTCAATGGTGTAGGGCCCAAATTGGCCCTGGCATTGATGTCGAGCCTGGAAGTCGACGAGTTGGTCCGTTGCGTGCAGTCCCAGGACACCTCGGCATTGACCAAGGTGCCGGGCGTGGGCAAGAAGACCGCCGAGCGTTTGCTGGTCGAGCTCAAGGACCGCTTCAAGGCTTGGGAAACCGTTCCGGCCATGTTTGCACTGGTGCCGAACCAGCCGGGCGGGCCTGATGCGCCAGCGCCGGTCGCCACCGCCGAAAATGATGCAGTCAGCGCGCTGATTTCCCTGGGCTACAAGCCGCAGGAAGCCAGCAAGGCGATTTCTGCGATCAAGGAGAAAGGCTTGAGCAGTGAAGACATGATTCGTCGTGCCCTGAAGGGAATGATTTAAGTGATTGAAGCTGATCGTCTGATTACCGCCACGCCTGGCCCGCGCGACCGCGAGGAAGTCCAGGACCGGGCGATTCGCCCTGTCAGCCTGGCCGAATACATTGGCCAGCCGACCGTACGCGAGCAGATGGAGTTGTTCATCCAGGCGGCTCGCGGACGTAATGAATCGCTGGACCACACGCTGATTTTCGGGCCGCCGGGTCTGGGCAAGACCACCCTGGCCAACATCATCGCCCAGGAAATGGGCGTATCGATCAAAAGCACCTCGGGCCCGGTGCTCGAGCGCCCGGGCGATCTGGCCGCGCTGCTGACCAACCTTGAACCACATGACGTGCTGTTCATCGACGAAATCCATCGGCTGTCGCCGATCGTCGAGGAAGTGCTGTACCCGGCCATGGAGGATTTCCAGCTCGACATCATGATCGGCGAAGGGCCGGCCGCACGCTCGATCAAGCTTGATCTGCCGCCCTTCACCCTGGTCGGCGCCACCACCCGTGCCGGCATGCTGACCAACCCGTTGCGCGACCGTTTCGGGATCGTCCAGCGCCTGGAGTTCTACAGCACCGCTGATCTGGCGACGATTGTCAGTCGTTCGGCAGCCATTCTCGGTTTGCCACTGGACCCGGAAGGCGCTTTTGAAATCGCCCGTCGTGCTCGCGGCACGCCGCGGATTGCCAATCGCCTGCTGCGCCGGGTGCGCGATTTCGCCGAAGTCCGGGCCAAGGGCCATATCACCAAGCCGATTGCCGACCTGGCGTTGAACCTGCTGGATGTCGACGAGCGTGGCTTCGATCATCAAGACCGGCGTCTGTTGTTGACCATGATCGAGAAGTTCGATGGCGGGCCGGTCGGCGTCGACAGTCTGGCGGCCGCCATCAGCGAAGAACGCCACACCATTGAAGACGTGCTGGAGCCGTACCTGATCCAGCAGGGCTATATCATGCGCACGCCACGGGGGCGAGTTGTTACCCGGCACGCGTACTTGCACTTCGGTTTAAACATTCCGTCACGATTGGGCGAGATGCCCGTGGTAGACGAGTTCCTCGATGCCGTGGACGATTAATCACCTTTGCGCGCCGATTTATTCGGAGTTTGTGCGGTCTCAGGACCGTGCATTCGCCAGAAAGCCGCGAATCAATGAAAAACAGTTGCCTGGCCGGATTGGCAACCTGAGGAGTAAGCACTAGAGTATGCGCGCGCAAAACGGGCTTGAGCCTTTCGCACTTCGTTGTCGCGTTTATTACGAGGACACCGATGCGGGCGGCATCGTGTATTACGTCAATTACCTCAAGTTTATGGAACGGGCTCGAACCGAGCGGCTCCGGGATCTGGGCTTTGCCCAATCGGCGCTGGCAGGGGAGGACCTGTTGTTTGTCGTGCACTCCAGCGAAGCGCGTTACCACGCGCCGGCGCGACTGGACGACGAGCTTCTGGTAAGCGCTGAAGTAATCGAATTGAACCGAGTCAGCCTGCGCTTCAAACAGCAGGTCAGGCGGGCAACGGATAATGTGCTGCTCTGTGAAGGGCAGTTTCTGGTGGCCTGTGTGCGCACTGAAAGTTTAAAACCCCGGGCCATTCCCGAAGCTCTACGTGCGGCCTTTGCCGACGTGAGCGGCGCGGGTACACACTCAAAGCAGGAGATAAAGCGTGGAAGCTAACGTCGTCGACCATTCCTCCATGTGGAGCCTGGTCAGCAATGCCAGTATCGTGGTGCAACTGGTAATGCTGATCCTGGTAGCCGCATCGGTGACCTCATGGATCATGATTTTTCAGCGCAGCAATTTGATTCGTGCCGGTCGACGTGCCCTGGAGAGCTTTGAAGAGCGCTTCTGGTCCGGTATCGACCTGTCCAAACTCTACCGTCAGGCTGGCAGCAACCCTGATCCGGATTCGGGCGTCGAGCAAATTTTCCGTGCCGGTTTCAAGGAATTCTCCCGTCTGCGTCAGCAGCCTGGCGTAGACCCGGAAGCGGTCATGGAAGGCGTGGCCCGTGCCATGCGCGTTGCCATCTCCCGCGAAGAAGAAAAGCTCGAGCAGAGCCTGCCGTTCCTCGCCACCGTGGGTTCCGTCAGCCCGTACATCGGTCTGTTCGGTACGGTCTGGGGGATCATGAACTCCTTCCGTGGCCTGGCCACTGCCCAGCAAGCGACCCTGGCCACTGTGGCTCCTGGTATCGCCGAAGCACTGGTCGCCACCGCGATCGGTCTGTTCGCCGCGATTCCGGCCGTTATCGCTTACAACCGTTTTGCTGCTCGCAGCGAAACCCTGCTGGGCCGTTACTACACCTTCGCCGATGAATTCCAGGCGATCCTGCACCGCAAAGTGCACACCAGCGAAGAATAAGCAGGTAATTTCCAATGGCTTTAATCGCTCGAGCTCGCAAAAAGCGCAAGCCGGTTGCCGAGATGAACGTGGTGCCCTACATCGACGTGATGCTGGTGCTGCTGGTCATCTTCATGGTGACCGCGCCAATGCTCAATCAGGGCGTGAAAGTTGATCTGCCCAAGGTTTCCAGCGAAGCCTTGCCGCAGGACAACAACACCCAGGTCCTGACCATTTCGATCAAGGCTGACAAGACCTACTACTGGAACCTTGGCAGCGAAGTCGACACCGAAAAGCAGCAGGACAAGGCCATGACCTTGCCGCAGATGACGGACGCGGTGACCAAGATCATTCGCGCCGGGACCGAAGGCGGCAAGCGTACCCAGGTGTTCATCCGTGGCGACAAGACCGTCGATTACGGCTCCGTGATGGGCGCCATGGGCGGATTGCAGAAAGCCGGGGTCGGTAATGTTGGCTTGATTACCGAGGCACCCTGATGCAGCAAATGCGAGAGCCGTCCGCCTCGGAAAGCTACTTCTGGCCTAGTGTCTGGGCGATTGTCTTGCACGTGCTGGTGTTCGGCATGCTGTTCGTCAGTTTTGCCTTCACACCGGAGCTGCCGCCGGCCAAGCCGATTGTCCAGGCGACCTTGTACCAGCTGAAGTCGAAAAGTCGGGCGACCACCCAGACCAATCAGAAGATTGCGGGTGAAGCGCAGAAATCTGCTGCGCGTCAGACCGAAGTCGAACAGATGGAACAGAAAAAGATCGAACAGGAAGCGATCAAAGCCGCGGAACAAAAGAAGGAAGACGCGGCTCAAAAAGCCGAAGAATCCAAGAAGGCCGACGAGACGAAGAAAGCTGAAGAGGCCAAAAAGGCTGATGAAGCCAAGAAAGCCGATGAAGCCAAGAAGACTGCCGAAGCCAAAAAGGCCGAAGAGAAAAAATTGGCTGATATAGCCAAGAAGAAATCTGAAGAAGAAGCCAAGAAAGAAGCTGAAGAAGAGGCCAAGAAAGCGGCCGCTGAAGAAGCCAAGAAAAAGATCGTCGAAGACGCGAAGAAGAAAGCCGCCGAAGAGGCCAAGAAGAAATCTGAAGCTGAAGAGGCGAAGAAGAAAGTCGCCGAAGACGCGAAGAAGAAAGCTGCCGCCGATGCTGCGAAGAAAAAATCGCAGGAAGCGTCACGTAAATCCGCTGAAGAGAAAAAGGCCCAGGCCTTGGCAGATTTGCTTTCCGACACGCCTCAGCGTCAGCAAGCCTTGGCGGATGAGCAGGGTGACGAAGTCGCCGGCAGTTTCGATGATTTGATTCGTGCTCGTGCAGCGGAAGGCTGGGCTCGTCCACCTTCGGCACGCAAAGGCATGACGGTCGTGTTGCAAATCGGCATGTTGCCGGACGGTACGGTGACTTCGGTCAGTGTGGCCAAGTCCAGTGGCGATGGTCCGTTCGACTCGTCGGCAGTTGCGGCGGTCAAGAATATTGGACGTTTGACAGAAATGCAGGGAATGAAGCCGAGCGATTTCGCTCCGTATCGTTCATTCAAGATGACATTCACACCTGAGGATCTAGCCTTGTGAGAAACCTTCTTCGAGGAATGCTTGTCGTTATCTGCTGCCTGGCAGGGATAGCGGCGGCGGATGAAAAAAACATTCTGGTCACCAGCGGCAGTGATCGGGCAACGCCGATCGCGGTAGTTCCGTTCGGCTTCCAGGGCGGCACCGTGCTGCCAGACGACATGGCCGAAATCATCGGTAACGACCTGCGTAACTCGGGTTATTACTCGCCGATTCCAAAGCAGAACATGATCAGCCAGCCTAGCCAGGCCAGCGAAATCATTTTCCGTGACTGGAAGGCTATCAGCGCCCAGTACATTATGGTCGGCAGCATCGTTCCAGCGGGCGGTCGCCTGCAGGTTCAATACGCGTTGTTCAACGTCGCCACCGAGCAGCAAGTGCTGACCGGCAGCGTGTCGGGCAGTGTCGATCAACTGCGCGACATGGCGCACTACATCGCCGACCAGTCGTTCGAAAAACTCACCGGTATCAAGGGTGCGTTCTCGACACGCCTGCTGTACGTGACGGCCGAGCGTTTCTCCGAGAAGAACACGCGCTACACGCTGCAACGTTCGGACTATGACGGTGCCCGCGCCGTGACCCTGCTGCAATCGCGCGAGCCGATCCTGTCGCCGCGTTTCGCACCGGATGGCAAGCGCATCGCTTATGTCTCTTTCGAGCAGAAGCGTCCGCGTATTTTCATGCAGAACATCGACACCGGTCGCCGTGAGCAGATCACCAACTTCGAAGGCCTCAATGGCGCGCCAGCCTGGTCACCGGATGGCAATCGCCTGGCATTCGTACTGTCCAAGGACGGCAACCCGGACATCTACGTGATGAACCTGGGTTCGCGTCAGATCAGTCGTGTCACCAACGGTCCTGGCATCAACACCGAACCGTTCTGGGGTAAGGATGGTTCGACCATCTACTTCACTTCCGACCGTGGCGGCAAACCACAGATCTATAAAACCAGCGTAAGTGGTGGTGGTGCGGAGCGTGTGACCTTTATTGGTAACTACAACGCCAACCCGAAACTGTCGGCTGACGAAAAGACCCTGGTGATGATTCACCGCCAGGATGGTTTCACTAATTTCAAGGTGGCAGCCCAGGATTTGCAGCGAGGTAGTGTAAAGATCCTCACTGATAGCACTCTGGACGAGTCGCCTACTGTTGCGCCCAACGGCACCATGGTAATCTACGCCACCCGCCAGCAGGGCCGGGGAGTCTTGATGCTCGTGTCCATTAATGGACGCGTAAGGCTCCCGCTTCCTACCGCACAAGGCGAAGTCAGAGAACCTTCCTGGTCCCCTTACCTGAACTGACGCGGCGCTACACGTTGTACTTAACACACTGGGGTTCATTAGGAGTTTCACGATGGAAATGCTGAAGTTTGGTAAATTTGCTGCGCTGGCTCTGGCCATGGCTGTAGCTGTAGGTTGCTCGTCCAAAGGCGGCGACAATGCCGGTCAAGGCGCTGTCGATCCAAACGCTGGTTACGGCGCAAACACTGGTGCCGTTGACGGTTCCCTGAGCGAAGAAGCTGCTCTGCGCGCAATCACCACCTTCTACTTCGAATACGATAGCTCGGACCTGAAGCCAGAAGCCATGCGCGCTCTGGACGTTCACGCCAAAGACCTGAAAGCAAACGGCGCTCGCGTTGTTCTGGAAGGCAACACCGACGAACGTGGTACTCGTGAGTACAACATGGCACTGGGCGAGCGTCGTGCGAAAGCCGTTCAGCGTTACCTGGTACTGCAAGGTGTTTCCCCAGCTCAGCTGGAACTGGTTTCCTACGGCGAAGAGCGTCCAGTTGCTACCGGCAACGACGAGCAGTCCTGGGCTCAAAACCGTCGCGTCGAACTGCGTAAGTAATTCGTCATGCGAACGTGCCGTCGTGCTGTAACTGTTTTGGCTCTCAGTCTCACATCGCTTGCGGTGTGGGCTGCGGTTCCTGTGGTCGATAACAACTCCGGTTATAACAATAGCGGGAGCAGTTATCCGCCTGCGGGTTACGGTACGAACGGCGCCTATGCCGGGGGAGGGGTTTCGGCCCCTGTCTCGGCACAGGGCGAGCTGTTCAACCAACTGCAATCGATGCAGGAGCAGATTTCACGTCAACAGGGCGTGATCGAAGTTCTGCAAAATGATGTAGCGCGCATGAAGCAGGAAAACCTGGAGCGATACCAGGATCTTGATCGGCGCATAGGATCCGGCGTAGCACCAGCCGCAACTCCTGATAATTCTTCCACCGGTGGCAATTTGAATGCCCCCGGTGCAGCAGTAGGCGCTAGTGCAGGAGCGGCAGCCGCAGCCGCGCAAGCACCCGCCGCGGGTAGCGAACCGGCCGACCCGGCGAAGGAAAAGCTGTACTACGACGCAGCCTTCGACCTGATCAAAGCCAAGGATTTCGACAAGGCCAGCCAGGCTTTTTCCGCATTTCTGCGCAAATACCCAAGCAGCCAATACGCGGGCAATGCCCAGTACTGGTTGGGCGAAGTGAATTTGGCCAAAGGTGATCTGCAAGGCGCGGGTCAAGCTTTTGCCAAGGTTTCGCAGCTGTACCCAAAGCATCCAAAAGTGCCTGATTCGCTGTACAAACTGGCTGATGTAGAGCGCCGCCTCGGTCATACCGACAAGGTGAAAGGCATTCTGCAGCAGGTGGTGTCGCAATACCCGGGCACTTCCGCCGCTCAACTGGCCCAGCGTGATCTGCAAAAAATGTAGGCCTGTGAGATTCGTTTTGAAGAAACCCGCGCTTGTCGCGGGTTTTTTCGTTAGAATTCACACCCTTTTTTGAAACACGCTTTTTGGGATCTGCGCGATGGCGGGGTTCCTTGAAGTGCCTGACGGAGGCGGACAGCCTGTTTAGCTGTCATGCCCGTGGCGACTATGCAAGACACATTGAGAATCACCGAAGTTTTCTACTCGTTGCAGGGGGAAACGCGGACTGCCGGGCTGCCCACAGTTTTTGTGCGCCTGACCGGTTGCCCATTGCGTTGCCAATACTGCGACAGCGCCTACGCGTTCACTGGCGGCACCGTGCGCACGCTCGACGACATCCTCGAGCAAGTGGCCGGTTTTCGTCCGCGTTATGTCTGTGTCACCGGCGGCGAGCCGTTGGCCCAGCCGAATGCCATCCCATTGCTCAAGCAGTTGTGTGACGCCGGTTACGAAGTGTCACTGGAAACCAGTGGTGCTCTCGACATCTCGGCAGTAGATTCCCGAGTCAGTCGTGTAGTCGACTTGAAAACCCCGGGTTCGAAAGAAGCGCACCGCAACCGCTACGAGAATATCGAACTGCTCACGCCCAACGACCAGGTGAAGTTTGTCATCTGCTCGCGGGAAGACTACGACTGGGCGGTGTCCAAACTCATCCAGTACGGTCTGGACCAGCGAGCAGGCGAAGTCCTGTTCTCGCCAAGCCATCACGACTTGAATGCGCGGGATCTGGCTGACTGGGTGGTGGCGGACAACCTGCCAGTGCGTCTGCAATTGCAGCTGCATAAATATCTTTGGAATGACGAGCCGGGGCGCTGATATGACTGAACAACTGAACACTACTGAAAAGCGTGCGGTCATCCTGCTGTCCGGCGGCCTGGACTCGGCAACCGTCGTGGCCATGGCTCGCGCCGAAGGCTACAGCTGCTACACCATGAGCTTCGACTACGGTCAGCGGTCCCATGCCGAATTGCACGCGGCGGAGCGTGTTGCTCACGACCTGGGTGTGGTCGAGCACAAGGTGATCGGCCTGAACCTGAACGGTATCGGCGGCTCGGCGCTGACCGACAGCAGCATCGACGTGCCGGAGGTGCCAGGCGAAGGTATTCCGGTGACTTATGTGCCAGCTCGCAACACGGTATTTCTGTCGCTTGCGCTGGGCTGGGCTGAAGTGCTGGGCGCACGGGACATCTTTATTGGTGTGAACGCCGTGGATTACTCCGGTTATCCAGACTGCCGTCCTGAGTTCATCGAGTCCTTCGAGCGCATGGCCAATCTGGCAACCAAGGCTGGCGTAGAAGGCAATGGCTTCCGTATTCAGGCGCCACTGCAGAACCTGAGCAAAGCGCAGATCGTCCAGGCAGGCGTGAAGCTGGGGGTCGATTACGGGCTGACCGTTTCTTGCTATCAGGCCGACGATCAGGGCCGTGCGTGCGGCAAGTGCGACAGCTGCCGACTGCGTGCGGAAGGCTTTGCAGCAGCCGGCGTAAGCGACCCAACACCTTATTTTTGATTTATTTTAAATTAGGTGTTGAATAGTCCTTAAAAATCAGTATTATACGCGCCACCACACAGCGGGTCGTTAGCTCAGTTGGTAGAGCAGTTGGC
Organism: Pseudomonas sp. IT-P294; assembly: GCF_949767865.1. Taxonomy (NCBI): domain Bacteria; kingdom Pseudomonadati; phylum Pseudomonadota; class Gammaproteobacteria; order Pseudomonadales; family Pseudomonadaceae; genus Pseudomonas; species Pseudomonas sp. IT-P294. The sequence continues at coordinate 109,053 of NZ_CATKQW010000001.1, forward strand.
TTTTAACCAATTGGTCGTAGGTTCGAATCCCACACGACCCACCATTTTTGTAGCAGTTTTAAAAGTCTGGAAGGCCCACGCAAGTGAGGATTTCCGGATTTTTTTTTGCCCGCGATTTGTGCCGGCCTCAGGGTGCGGCTGCACCGCATGGCATAGGTCAGAATCATCTTTTGCATCCGGCCGTTATTCTGTAGCCTTGCGCCTCTTCACCGCTGTCCGTGCCTGATGAATACTCACTCTCCGGCGGTACCCTGAAGGGTCCGGAGCCGGGTGTATACTCGACTTTCGCGCGAATGCGCCTGCAGGTCTTGCAAACATGACGCAGATTTCCGAACGCCTTCTGGTTCAAGCTCACCTCGATGCCAAGCAGCCCAAGCCGCTGACCGTCGAGGAGGAAGCTTTCTACCGTGCCGCCATCGCCGCCGAGCTCAAGGCTCAGGATGCGGTGCTGGTTGCTCACTTCTATTGCGATCCGGTGATTCAGGCCCTGGCCGAAGAAACCGGTGGTTGCGTCTCCGATTCGCTGGAGATGGCCCGCTTCGGCAGCGCTCACCCGGCCAAGACCGTGGTCGTTGCCGGTGTGAAGTTCATGGGCGAAACCGCCAAGATCCTCAATCCTGAAAAACGCATACTGATGCCGACCCTCGAGGCGACGTGTTCGCTGGACCTGGGTTGCCCGGTGGACGAGTTTTCGGCGTTCTGCGATCAACACCCGGAGCGTACGGTGGTGGTGTATGCCAACACCTCGGCGGCGGTCAAAGCCCGGGCTGACTGGGTGGTGACGTCCAGCTGTGCGCTGGAAATCGTCGAAAGCCTGATGGATAACGGCGAGACCATCATCTGGGGCCCGGACAAACACCTGGGCACCTACATCCAGCGCCAGACCGGCGCCGACATGCTGCTGTGGGACGGTGCCTGCATCGTTCACGAAGAGTTCAAGTCCAAGCAGCTCGAAGACATGAAGGCGCTGTACCCGGACGCCGCGATTCTGGTGCACCCGGAGTCGCCGACCTCGGTGATCGAACTGGCAGACGCCGTGGGTTCCACCAGTCAGTTGATTGCGGCGGCGAAGAGCCTGCCGAACAAGACCCTGATCGTCGCCACCGATCGCGGCATCTTCTACAAGATGCAGCAGCTGTGCCCGGACAAGGTCTTCATCGAGGCGCCAACGGCCGGCAACGGCGCGGCCTGCCGCAGTTGCGCACACTGCCCGTGGATGGCGATGAATACCCTTGAGCGCCTGCTCAAGAGCTTGAAGGAAGGGGCGAACGAGATCTTTGTTGATCCGGCGTTGATTCCGCAAGCGATCCGGCCGCTGAAGCGCATGCTCGACTTCACCCAGGCTGCACGGATGAAACTGGCCGGCAACGCCTGAAAACACGCAAAAAACTGTGGGAGCGAGCCTGCTCGCGATAGCGGTCTGTCAGTCATATCAATATTGACTGATACACAGCTATCGCGAGCAAGCTCGCTCCCACAGTGGTTTCTGTAAGGATGAATTATTTGGTTTTCTTCGGGACGCGCACAATCCGGGTGTTGGAGTAGATGTCATGCCAGCTGCGTTTCTGTTTATCGAACAGCGACCAGATGAAGCCCAGGCCAACGCACAGCAACGACGCGATCGACACCACAAACCGCAACAGTGCCTGCCACAGGCTGATGGACGAACCGTCGGCGTTCTGCACGCGGATGCACCATACCTGCATGCCCAGCGTCTGACCGGACCAGGTCCAGAACTTGGCAAAGAAGCCAAACAACACAAACAACAGCACCGTCGACAGCAACGGATCGCCGTCCAGCGCGCCGGCTTCGGTGAGGGCGCGCATTTTGTCTTCGCCGATGATCGCCATCTGGATCATCTTGTAGATGCCGCTGGTGACGATCAGCAGGGCAGTACACAACAGGAAGTCATAGAACATGGCTGCCAGGCGCCGGCCCAAGGTGGCGGCGGGGAAGTCGCCCTGGGGAGTGAGCAGGTGTTTGGACATCGCAGCCTCTGGACGGAAAAGAAGCCATTTTACGGATTTACGCGCACAAAAAAGCCCCTGATGTCAGCATCAGGGGCTTTTTCGTTACAGAAGATTAAGCTTCTGCTTGTACTTCGTCAGCCTGCATGCCTTTCTGGCCTTGCACAGCAACGAAAGTCACTTTCTGGCCTTCTTTCAGGCTCTTGAAGCCGTTGCCCTGAATGGCGCGGAAATGCACGAACAGATCCGGACCGCTTTCAGGAGTGATAAAACCAAAACCTTTCTCGTCGTTAAACCACTTGACGGTACCGCTCTGACGTTGGGACATTTCTTATTTCCTTTGACGCAAAAAATTAATGACAGTCTCTTTCTCATGAAAGAGTACTGGGGCTGGTTGCAGGAGAGTAAGAAGACGTCGAACGGGATGTAGCTAACTTGTAGGCTACTGCCCAGGTCACGATTCCAAGCGACCCATGCAAACACAGTGAACAGACTCTACGCCAACTACGAGAGAAAAAACAAGCCCCTGTGAGAGGCCCGGTTTTGCTGAGGTTGGCGGTTAGTGTGCTCACTAGTGCGGGCTTATTCGATGAGGAGGTTCAATTGTTTTCGAACGTTATAAGCAACGTTCATAAACGAAGCTTAGAGCCGACGACATGCACTATTTTATGGCGATTGCGTTACACATTAGTGCACTGTTAACGCAACCGCGTTACTTATAGAAACAGTCAATCAGCCGCGATAGTAGCGTTGTGCAACAAATGGCATTTTGCTTACAAGCAAAGGCACCTTTTTCCCACGAACAATCGCCCAAACAGGTGTGTCGATGGCGATGTACTTGCTGTCGAGGTAACCCATCGCCAAAGGACCGCCCAAGGTGGGGCCGAAACCGCCGCTGCAAACCGTACCGATGATGTCGCCCGCTTCATTGACGATTTCAGCGCCTTCGCGCACCGGAGTGCGTTCCTGGGGCAGCAGGCCGACACGTTTGCGGCTGACGCCGTTTTGCTGTTGCGCGAATACGGTTTCAGCGCCGGGGAAGCCACCAGCCCGTGCACCATCGGCGCGACGTGGCTTGGAGATGGCCCACAACAGGCTGGCTTCGATCGGCGTGGTGTCGGTGTTCATGTCGTGGCCATAGAGGCACAAGCCGGCTTCCAGGCGCAGGGAGTCGCGAGCGCCAAGGCCGATGGCTGCCACTTCAGGCTCGGCCAGCAGGGCGCGAGCCAGGGCTTCGGCGTTGGCCGCCGGCACGGAGATTTCGAAGCCGTCTTCACCGGTGTAGCCCGAACGACTGACAAAGCAGTCCACGCCCAACAGTTTTACGCGGGTGAACTGCATGAAGGTCATCTTCGCCACTTCAGGCGCCAGGCGCGCGAGCACAGTGACTGCCGCCGGACCTTGCAATGCCAGCAACGCGCGTTCTTCGAAGAGCGGCTCGATGGTGCACTGATCGCCGATGTGGTGGCGCAGGTGCGCCAGGTCCTGATCCTTGCACGCGGCGTTGACCACCAGGAACAGCTCGTCGTTACCCAGATTGGCGACCATCAGGTCGTCGAGGATGCCACCGGTTTCGTTGGTGAACATCGCGTAGCGTTGCATGCCCAGCGGCAAGTCGATGATGTCTACCGGCACCAGGGTTTCCAGGGCCTTGGCGGCATTGGCGCCGGTCAGGCGGATCTGGCCCATGTGCGAGACGTCGAACAGCCCGGCCTGATCACGGGTGTGCTGGTGTTCTTTCATCACGCCCAGCGGGTATTGCACGGGCATATCGTAGCCGGCGAACGGCACCATGCGCGCGCCCAGCTCGATGTGCAGTGCGTGCAACGGGGTTTTCAACAGGTGTTCGGTGGACATATTCAGCTCCTCAAAAGTAGGCTGATGCGCGTGCGCATCAGCACTCGATAATGTTGACCGCCAAACCGCCGCGGGCGGTTTCCTTGTATTTGCTTTTCATGTCGGCGCCGGTCTGGCGCATGGTGCGAATGACCTTGTCGAGGGAGACAAAGTGCTGACCGTCGCCGCGCAGGGCCATGCGTACCGCGTTGATCGCCTTGACCGAGCCCATGGCGTTGCGTTCGATGCAAGGCACTTGCACCAGTCCGCCAATCGGGTCGCAGGTCAGGCCGAGGTTGTGTTCCATGCCGATTTCCGCAGCGTTTTCCACTTGCTGCACCGTGCCGCCCAGCACCTCGCACAAGGCGCCCGCCGCCATGGAACAGGCCACGCCGACCTCACCCTGACAGCCGACTTCTGCGCCGGAGATCGAGGCGTTTTCCTTGTAGAGAATGCCGATCGCAGCGGCCGTCAGCAGAAAGCGCACGACGCCGTCTTCACTGGCACCGGGAATGAAGCGCATGTAGTAGTGCAAAACCGCCGGGACGATTCCTGCTGCACCATTTGTGGGCGCGGTAACGACGCGTCCGCCGTTGGCGTTTTCTTCGTTGACCGCCAAGGCATACAGGTTGACCCAGTCCAGCACCGATAACGGATCGCGCAATGAAGATTCCGGGTTCTTGCACAGTTGCCGATGCAATGCGGCAGCGCGGCGCTTGACCTTCAATCCACCGGGCAGGATCCCTTCGTTGCGGCAACCGGCGGCGACGCAATCCTGCATCACTTGCCAGATATGCAGCAGCCCGGCGCGGGTTTCCGCTTCGGGGCGCCAGGCGCTTTCGTTGGTCAGCATCACCTGGCTGATGGATAAGCCGTAGGTGGTGCAATGGGTGAGCAGGTCCTTGGCGCTTTTGAACGGGAAGGTCAGCGGCGTGGCGTCTTCGACAATGCGGTCGGCACCGGCCGCGTCTTCATCGACGACAAAACCACCGCCGACCGAGTAATACTCGCGGCTGCGGATCTGCAGGCCGGCAGCATCGAACGCGCGAAAGATCATGCCGTTGGGGTGATACGGCAACGGTTTGCGGATCATCGCCAGGTGTTCTTTCTCGTTGAACGCAATGCTGTGTTCGCCGAGCAGGTTCAAGCGACCATTGCCACGAATGTCTTGCAGACGGGCGGCGACGGTTTCGGTGTTCACGGTGTCCGGGTGTTCGCCTTCCAGGCCGAGCAACACAGCCTTGTCGCTGCCGTGGCCTTTGCCGGTGGCGCCGAGCGAGCCGTAGAGCTCGACTTTGATGCAGGTGGTTGCCATCAGCAGCCCTTCACGGCGCAGTCCTTCGGCAAAACGCGCGGCTGCGCGCATCGGGCCGACGGTGTGGGAGCTGGAGGGGCCGATGCCAATCTTGAACAGGTCGAACACGCTTAACGACATGAGTTGTTCTCCGGTTTCTTGTTATAGGAATGGGCGAAATCTTTGATTAGACGCCGTCCTGTGGGAGCTGGCTTGCCTGCGATAGCGGTAGATCAGTCGATATCAATGTTGACTGACAGACCGCTATCGCAGGCAAGCCAGCTCCCACAGGGTGTGCGGTGTTCTGTGGATGGGGTGAGCGAACTCACCCCCACACAGGTTTAAGCGTAGCTTTCGATCGACGGGCAGGCGCAAACCAGGTTGCGATCGCCAAACACGTTGTCGACGCGGCCGACCGGTGGCCAGTACTTGCCTTCGATCAGCGACGCAACCGGGTACACCGCTTGCTCACGGCTGTACGGATGCGTCCACTCGCCTACGATTTCCGCAGCGGTGTGCGGCGCGTTTTTCAGCGGGTTGTCTTCCTTGTCCAGGGTGCCGTTTTCCACGGCGCGGATTTCTTCGCGGATGCGGATCATGGCGTCGCAGAAGCGGTCCAGTTCTTCCTTGGATTCGCTTTCGGTCGGCTCGATCATCAGCGTGCCGGCGACCGGGAACGACATGGTCGGCGCGTGGAAGCCGAAGTCGATCAGGCGCTTGGCGACGTCATCGACGCTGATGCCGCTGCTGTCTTTCAGCGGACGCAGGTCGAGAATGCATTCGTGCGCCACCAGGCCGTTGCTGCCGGTGTACAGCACTGGGTAGTGCTCTTCGAGGCGACGGGAAATGTAGTTGGCATTGAGGATCGCCAGTTGCGAAGCGCGCTTGAGACCCGCGCCACCCATCATCCGAATGTACATCCAGGTGATTGGCAGAATGCTCGCGCTGCCGAACGGTGCCGCGCAGACCGCGCCTTCCTTGCGTTCCATGGTGCCGTGACCCGGCAGGAACGGCGTCAGGTGCGACTTCACGCCAATCGGGCCAACACCCGGGCCGCCACCGCCGTGCGGAATGCAGAAGGTCTTGTGCAGGTTCAGGTGCGACACGTCGCCGCCGAACTTGCCCGGCGCACACAGGCCGACCATCGCGTTCATGTTGGCGCCGTCGATGTACACCTGGCCGCCGTGGTCATGAATGATGCCGCAGATTTCGCGGATGCCTTCTTCGAACACGCCGTGCGTCGACGGATAGGTGATCATCAATGCCGCGAGATGCTCGCGGTGCTCGATGGCCTTGGCGCGCAGGTCTTCGATGTCGACGTTGCCGCGGGCGTCGCACGCGGTCACCACCACACGCATACCGGCCATGTTGGCGGTCGCCGGGTTGGTGCCGTGGGCCGAAGACGGGATCAGGCAGATGTCGCGACGGTCTTCGCCACGGCTCTGGTGGTAAGCACGGATCGCCAGCAGGCCGGCGTATTCACCCTGGGAACCGGCGTTCGGTTGCAGCGAGATCGCGTCGTAACCGGTGGCGGCGCAGAGCATCGCTTCCAGCTCGTCGGTCAGTTGCTGGTAGCCGGCGCTTTGCTCGGCTGGAGCGAATGGGTGCAGGGCACCGAATTCAGCCCAGGTTACCGGGATCATTTCGCTGGCGGCGTTGAGTTTCATGGTGCACGACCCCAGCGGGATCATGGTGCGATCCAGGGCCAGGTCCTTGTCGGCGAGCTTGCGCAGGTAGCGCATCAACTCGGTTTCCGAGTGATAACGGTTGAACACCGGGTGGCTGAGGATCGGCGATTGGCGGACCAATGCGGCCGGGAAGGTGCTGACCACGGAAGCGGCGAGGGCGGCGAAGTCCGGCAGGGTTTTGCCGTCGGCGAGCAGGGCCCACAGGGTTTCCACATCGGCTTGCGAGGTGGTTTCGTCAAGGGACAGGCCCAGACGTTCAGCATCGACCACGCGCAGGTTGATCTGCTGGCTGCGAGCCTTGTCGTGCAACGCGGCGGTGTTGGCGCCAGTCTTGATCGTCAGCGTGTCGAAGAAGCTTTCCTGCTCGACGTTCAGGCCGATGGCTTTCAGGCCTTGGGCCAGAATCGCGGTCAGGTGATGCACGCGATTGGCGATCTGCGTCAGGCCTTTCGGGCCGTGGTACACGGCGTACATGCTGGCGATGTTGGCCAACAGCACCTGGGCGGTGCAGATGTTCGACGTGGCTTTCTCGCGGCGGATGTGTTGCTCGCGGGTCTGCATCGCCAGGCGCAGGGCCGGCTTGCCGAAACGGTCCACGGAAACGCCGACCAGACGGCCCGGCATGTCGCGTTTGAACGCATCCTTGGTGGAGAAGTAAGCGGCGTGCGGGCCACCGAAGCCCAGCGGCACGCCGAAGCGTTGTGCACTGCCGATGGCCACGTCGGCGCCGAACTCACCAGGCGGCGTGAGCACGGTCAGGGCCAGCAGGTCCGCCGCGACCGCGACCAACGCGTTGGCGGCGTGGAAGCGTTCGGTCAGTTCGCGGTAATCGAAGACGTCACCGTTGCTCGCCGGGTATTGCAGCAGCGCGCCGAAGAACGGCGTCACGTCGGCCAGTTCACGCTCGTCACCGACCACCACGTCGATGCCCAGTGGCTCGGCACGGGTGCGCAGCACGTCGAGGGTCTGCGGGTGGCAATGCACGGAAGCGAAGAAGGCGTGGCTGCCCTTGTTCTTGCTCAGGCGTTTGCAGAAGGTCATGGCTTCGGCGGCGGCGGTGGCTTCGTCGAGCAGCGAGGCGTTGGCGATCGGCAGGCCGGTCAGGTCGCTGATCAGGGTCTGGAAGTTCAGCAGCGCTTCGAGACGGCCCTGGGAAATTTCTGGCTGGTACGGGGTGTAGGCGGTGTACCAGGCCGGGTTTTCCAGCAGGTTGCGCAGGATCGGCGACGGCGTGTGCGTGCCGTAGTAGCCCTGGCCGATGAAGGTCTTGAACAGCTGGTTTTTGCCGGCGATGGATTTGATCAAGGCCAGGGCATCGGCTTCGCTCAGGCCGTCTTCGAGGCCGAGCACGCTGGTGCCTTTGATGCTGTCGGGGATGACGCTGGCGCTCAGGGCTTCCAGGGAGTCGAAGCCGAGGCTGTTGAGCATGGCTTGCTCGTCACCGGCGCGTGGGCCGATGTGGCGGGCGATGAATTCGTTGGCGGTCGAAAGGTTTACTTGAGTCATGTCAGCGCTCCTCAGGCTTCGGCGTTGGCTTTGATCAGGCGGTCGTAGGCGTCCTGATCCAGCAAGTTGGCGACAGCCGAGGCGTCGGTTGGCTTGAAGCGGAAGAACCAGCCTTCGCCCAGCGGATCTTCGTTGACCAGTTCAGGGCTGCTGTCGAGCGCCGGGTTCACTTCCAGCACTTCACCGTCGAGTGGCATGTACACGCCGCTGGCGGCTTTTACCGATTCCACGGTGGCGGCTTCAGCGCCTTTGTCGTAGGACTGCAGCTCAGGCAGTTGTACGAAAACCACATCGCCCAAGGCGTTCTGCGCGAAAGCGGTGATGCCGACTGTGACGCTGCCGTCAGCTTCAGTGCGCAGCCATTCGTGATCTTCAGTAAAACGCAATTCGCTCATGGAAACTCCTAAGGGGGCCAGACTCGTCTGGTGGACGCGATGGAATGCTTGGGCAAAAGCCCTTCTTTATGGATGGCTACTAAGCAAGATCGCGGCCAATGTGGTTAAACCCTTATGAATCAGTGCTTTGGGAATAAATTGGGTGCTTGCGAATTAAATAGCTGTAGCGAAATCGCTACAGTTGGAAGCAAAGAAAAAAGCGTAGTGGGATCAAAGCCTTGCGCAGCGGTGATTAGGGGAGGGTGTATCGATATCGTTCCGCTGTAGCGCTTTCAGTACAGATGGAGGTCGTTTTTGAGCATAATTTTGAGGTCAGCGCAAAACCTGTGGGAGCGAGCTTGCTCGCGATGACGGCGGAACAGCCAACATTGATAGCGACTGGTCTACCGCCATCGCGAGCAAGCTCGCTCCCACAGTGATTTTGTGTCGTCAGGGAGATTGTATTTTCAGCCCTACGGCTTGTTGGGAATCCCGTACTTGCGCAACCGATGGGCAATCGCGGTGTGGGACGTCTGCAGGCGACTGGCCAGTTGCCGGGTCGAGGGGTAGCTGACGTAGAGTTTTTCCAGCAGGGTTTTTTCGAACTCTTCCATCGCTTGCTCAAGGCTGTCGACATCGCTGTCGCTCTGGCGCGCCACCGAGGTGCCGGCGATATCGAGGTCGCCGATGTCCACCAGGCTGCTTTCGCAAATCGCTGCGGCGCGGAAAATGACGTTCTGCAATTGCCTCACGTTGCCCGGCCAGCGATTACCCAGCAGCGCCGGATAAGTGCCTGGCGCCAGGCGGCAGACCGGGCGCTGGATTTGCGCGCAGGCCTGCTGCATGAAATAGCGGGCCAGCAGCAGGATGTCCTGGCCGCGTTCGCGCAGCGGCGGCACTTCGACGTTGAGGACGTTGAGGCGGTAGAACAGGTCTTCGCGGAAGGTGCCTTCGCTGACCATTTTTTCCAGGTCGCGATGGGTCGCGCTGAGGATCCGCACGTTGACCTTTACTTCACGGTCACCGCCCACTCGACGGAAGCTGCCGTCGTTGAGGAAACGCAGCAATTTCGCCTGCAAGTACGGCGACATCTCGCCGATCTCATCGAGAAACACCGTGCCCTGGTTGGCCAGTTCCATCAGCCCCGGTTTGCCGCCCCGTTGCGCGCCGGTGAAGGCGCCGGGGGCGTAGCCGAACAGTTCGCTTTCAGCGAGGTTCTCCGGCAATGCCGCGCAGTTCAGCGCCAGGAACGGCGAGCTGTGCCGCGCACTGATGGCGTGGCAGGCCCGCGCCACCAGTTCTTTGCCGGTGCCGGTTTCGCCCTGGATCAACAACGGTGCATCAAGCGCAGCCACCCGCTGGGCGCGCGCCTTGAGTGTGCGAATCGCCGGGGATTCGCCTAGTAGCGCGTCGAAACCTTCGGCGTGATCATGGTGCAACGCGGACAAGCGTTCGCCGATGCGGTTGGGTTGGTACAAGGTCAGCAGGGCGCCAGCGTCGGTGATCGGCGTGGCGTCCAGCAACAGGGTCTGGCCGTTGACGGTGATCTCGCGCAGCGGCAGGCGAAAGCCGTTTTCCAGCAGCGTGTCGAGCAACGCAGGATCGGCAAACAGGTCGGCGATGCTTTCACCGGCCGGTTCGCGACCATACAAGGCGATCAACGCCGGGTTGGCCAGCAACACTTTGCCGGCGCTGTCCAGCGCCAGCACCGGATCGGTCATGGCGGCGAGCAACGCATCGAGTTGCAGGTGCCGACGCTGGCCGGGAAGGATGTCGACCACCGTCATCGTTTGCACGCCGCGCACGCTGAGCAGGGCGTCGCGCAGTTCGTCGAGCACCTCCGGACTCAAGGTCGGGGCGTCGATGTAGACGTTCGGCGGCACCATCTCCACCGCATCCAGATTGAGATTGCGCCCACCGAGCAGGGCCAGGACTTCCTGGGTAATGCCGACGCGGTCGATGAAGCTGACGTGGATACGCATGGGGCGGTTTTTGGTTCTGGAGTGCGGAGGGTGGCAAGTATGCCTTGGGGCGGGCCAATGGTGAAATCCCGTGCAGGACTTCGGGATGACACCAACACCCTGTGGGAGCGAGCTTGCTCGCGATGGCGGTGTATCAGTCGACAGTTATGGTGACTGTCAGTCCGCTATCGCGAGCAAGCTCGCTCCCACAGGTACAGCGTTCATCCTGGGGAACAGGGTTATTCGAAGTGTTCGATGTTCACCGGGTCGCCGGATTTCATGTCCAGCTGCACCCGGATGTCTTCAAACATCAGATCGTAATGCTTGTGGACCGAGCCGATCTGGCTGTGTGACTTGGGAATGCCGTAATGCTCGGCGATCTTCGTCACGTTGTTGGCAAAATTGTAGGCCTCCTCCTTGGGCAGGAAGAAGGTCTCTTTCATGTCCTTGCCCTGAATGCTGCCATGCATCGTGAACTGGATGCCTTTGACCCCTTTGGGGTTCTTGCTGACTTCATAGTCGAGACAAATGTTGTAGCTGACATCGTTCTTGTCCAACGCGTGACGCTCGATGTGCAAGTGACCCGGTACAAACTGTGCCATAGACGTCTCTCCCTACAAGTAAGTAATGCCAGGTTTCGCCGTGCTGATGCGCGTACCTGCCTTGCCCTGGACGATCGCTTCAATGTCCGAGAGTGAACCGATCACCGCCACTTTTCCAGTATGGCGGGCAAACTCACAGGCTGCCTGCACCTTCGGTCCCATGGAGCCGGCGGCGAATCCGAGTTTTTCCATTTCGTCCGGGTGCGCCTCGACGATGGATTTTTGCGTGGGTTTGCCGAAATCGACATAGGCCGCGTTGACGTCGGTGGCGATCACCAGCAGATCGCTTTCAAGCTGTTCGGCCAGCAGCGCCGAACACAGGTCCTTGTCGATCACCGCTTCCACGCCTTGCAGTTTGCCGTGGGGGCCGTACATCGTCGGGATGCCGCCACCGCCGGCACAGATCACGATGCTGCCTTTTTCCAGCAGCCACTTGATCGGGCGGATTTCGAAGATGCGCTTGGGTCTCGGGCTGGCCACCACGCGACGGAATTTGTCTCCGTCCGGGGCAATCGCCCAGCCTTTTTCAGCCGCAAGTTTTTCTGCTTCGGCCTTGGTGTAGACCGGGCCGATGGGTTTGCTCGGTTTCTGGAACGCCGGGTCGTTGGTGTCGACTTCGACCTGGGTCAGCAGGGTTGCGAACGGCACTTCGAAGTCCAGCAGGTTGCCCAGTTCCTGTTCGATGATATAGCCGATCATGCCTTCGGTTTCAGCACCGAGCACGTCCAGCGGGTAAGGGGAAACCGAGGTGTAGGCAGCGGCTTGCAGCGACAGCAGCCCGACCTGCGGACCATTACCGTGGGCGATCACCAGTTCATTGCCGGCATGGATCTTGGCGATTTGTTCGGTGGCGATCCGGATGTTGGCGCGCTGGTTGTCCGCGGTCATGGGTTCACCCCGGCGGAGCAGGGCGTTACCGCCCAGAGCAACGACGATACGCATAATGCAATCCTTCTAAACAGAGACGTTGCGGACGACTTGGTCACCTGTGGGGCGGCATATTGTGGGAGCGAGCTTGCTCGCGATGGCGGAGTATCAGTCGACATCAATGTTGCCTGTCACACCGCCATCGCGAGCAAGCTCGCTCCCACAGGGGCCGTATTCCCTCAGGAGGAGCCGCGTCGGTCCTTAGATATCCGCCAACGCCGACACCAGGATCGCCTTGATGGTGTGCATGCGGTTTTCCGCTTGCTCGAAGGCGATGTTGGCCGGCGATTCGAAGACTTCTTCAGTCACCTCGACGCCGTTGGCCAGGTGCGGATACCGCGCGGCGATGTCTTTGCCGACCTTGGTTTCGCTGTTGTGGAACGCCGGCAGGCAGTGCATGAACTTCACGCGTGGATTGCCCGAGGCCTTCATCATGGCGGCATTGACCTGGTACGGCAGCAATTGCTCGATGCGCTCGTCCCACGCTTCGACGGGCTCACCCATCGACACCCAGATGTCGGTGTGGATGAAGTCCACGCCCTTGACCGCTGCTTTCGGGTCTTCGGTGATGGTGATGCGTGCGCCACTGTCTTCGGCGAAGGCTTTGCACTGGGCAATGAAATCAGCGTGCGGCCACAAGGCTTTCGGTGCGGCGATGCGCACGTCCATACCGAGTTTGGCGCCGATCATCAGCAGTGAATTACCCATGTTGTAGCGTGCGTCGCCCAGGTAGGCATAGCTGATGTCATGCAGCGGCTTGTCGCTGTGTTCACGCATGGTCAGGGTGTCGGCGATCATCTGCGTCGGGTGGAATTCAGCGGTCAGGCCGTTGAACACCGGCACGCCGGCGAACTTGGCCAGCTCTTCGACGATTTCCTGTTCGAAGCCACGGTACTCGATGGCATCGAACATCCGCCCCAGCACGCGGGCTGTGTCTTTCATGCTTTCCTTGTGGCCGATCTGCGACGACACCGGGTCGATGTAGGTGACGTGGGCGCCTTGGTCATGGGCCGCCACTTCGAAGGCGCAACGGGTGCGGGTCGAGGTTTTTTCGAAGATCAGCGCGATGTTTTTGCCTTGCAGGTGCGGACGCTCGGTCCCGGTGTACTTGGCACGCTTGAGGTCGCGGGAAAGGTCCAGCAGGTAATTGAGCTCACGCGTCGTGTGGTGCATCAGCGAGAGCAGGCTGCGGTTGCGCATGTTGAAAGCCATGATGGATCTCCTTGGGTTTCGGTTATCCGCCTGCTTCACCCTTTATGAGCGTGAAGCAGGGCATGAAAATTAATAGTCGATAGGGTCGCGAATGATCGGGCAGGTCATGCAGTGGCCGCCGCCACGTCCGCGTCCGAGTTCGCCGGCACTGATGGTGATGACTTCCACGCCGGCCTTGCGCAGCAGGGTGTTGGTGTACGTGTTGCGGTCATAACCGATCACCACGCCAGGCTCCACGGCCACCACGTTGTTGCCGTCATCCCATTGCTCGCGCTCGGCGGCGAAGCTGTTGCCGCCGGTTTCCACCACGCGCAGGGCTTTGAGGTTGAGGGCCTTGGCCACGGTGTCGAGGAAGTTGGTTTCTTCGCGACGGATGTCGATGCCGCCTGGTTTGCTTTCGTCAGGACGCAGGGTGAAGGCGACGATCTGGTTCACCACTTCCGGGAAGATCGTCACCAGGTCGCGGTCGCAGAAGCTGAACACGGTGTCCAGGTGCATGGCCGCGCGGGATTTTGGCAGGCCGGCGACGATGACTTTCTCGACGGCTTTGTTCTTGAACAGGTTGACCGCCAGTTGGCCGATGGCCTGACGGGACGAGCGCTCGCCCATGCCGATCAACACCACACCGTTGCCGATCGGCATCACATCGCCGCCTTCAAGGGTGGCGCTGCCGTGGTCCTGGTCCGGGTCGCCGTACCAGATCTGGAAGTCGGCGTTGGTGAACTGCGGGTGGAATTTGTAGATGGCGGTGGTCAGCAGGGTTTCCTGCCGACGTGCTGGCCAGTACATCGGGTTCAGGGTGACGCCACCGTAGATCCAGCAGGTGGTGTCGCGGGTGAATTGCGTGTTGGGCAGCGGCGGCAGAATGAAGCTGGAGTGACCCAGGAAATCGCGGAACATCTGGATGGTTTTACCGCCAAAGCTGTCCGGCAAGTCGTCGGCGGAAACGCCGCCAATCAGGAACTCGGCGATTTTCCTCGGCTCCAGGCTGCGCAGCCAGGAACCGGTTTCGTTAACCAGGCCAAGGCCCAACGAGTTGCCGGTGATCTTGCGTTCCAGAATCCAGTCGAGTGCTTCGGGGATGGCAACGATGTCGGTCAGCAGGTTGTGCATTTCCAGCACTTCGACATTGCGCTCGCGCATCTTGGTGACGAAGTCGAAATGGTCGCGTTTGGCCTGTGCGACCCACAACACATCATCGAACAGTAACTCGTCGCAGTTGTTCGGGGTCAGCCGCTGGTGGGCCAGACCGGGGGAGCAAACCATGACTTTACGCAGTTTGCCGGCTTCGGAATGTACGCCGTACTTAACTTTTTCCGTGGTCATTACAGTGGTCCTCCAGATGACAGATCGTTCCCTCGTTTACACCGAGGGGCTTACAGAGTCAGGAAGCCGTCATACAGCCCGTAGGCCGCCACCAGGGCGCCCACGACGACGGCTGCAAAAATCAGCTTCTCGACGTTGGTGAAAACCGGTTTGTTGACTTCAAGCTTGGCCTTGGCGAACAGGATCGCGCCGGGCGCATAGAGCAGGGCGGAGAGCAGCAGGTATTTGACGCCGCCGGCATAGATCAGCCAGATCGCGTAGATCAGTGCGACGGCGCCGATGAACAGGTCCTTGTTGCGTTCGCCCGCAGCGTTTTCATACGTCTCGCCTCGCACCGCCAGCAGAAAGGCGTAAGCCGCCGACCACAGGTACGGCACCAGAATCATTGAGGTCGCGAGGTAGATCAGCGACAGGTAAGTGCTGGCCGAGAACAGCGTGATGATCAGGAACAACTGCACCATCGCGTTGGTCAGCCACAGCGCATTGACCGGCACTTGCTTGTCGTTTTCCTTGCGCAGGAACGCCGGCATGGTGTGGTCCTTGGCCGCGGCGAACATGATTTCGGCACACAGCAGAACCCACGACAGCAGCGCCCCGAGCAACGAGATCACCAGGCCGACGCTGATCAGCACCGCGCCCCACGGACCGACCACGTGTTCCAGCACCGCCGCCATCGACGGGTTCTGCAGTTTGGCCAGTTCCGGTTGGGTCATGATGCCCAGCGACAGCACGTTCACCAGCACCAGAAACAGCAGCACGGTGATGAACCCGATCACGGTGGCTTTACCCACATCGGTGCGTTTTTCCGCCCGGGCCGAGAAGATGCTTGCACCTTCGATGCCGATGAACACCCATACGGTGACGAGCATCATTTTGCGTACCTGGTTCATCACGCTGCCCAGGTCCGGGTTTTTCAGGCCCCAGATGTCAGCCGTGAAGATGTCCAGCTTGAACGCGAAAATCGCGATCAGGATAAACAGCCCCAGCGGCACGACTTTGGCGACGGTGGTCACCAGGTTGATGAACGCCGCTTCCTTGATGCCCTGCAGTACCAGGAAATGCACACCCCAGAGCAACACTGAAGCGCCGATCACGGCCGCGACGGTGTTGCCTTCGCCGAAGATCGGAAAGAAGTAACCAAGGGTACTGAACAACAGAACGAAGTAACCGACGTTGCCCAGCCAGGCGCTGATCCAGTATCCCCAGGCGGAAGAGAAACCCATGTAGTCGCCGAATCCGGCCTTGGCGTAGGCGTACACCCCGGCGTCCAGATCAGGTTTGCGGTTGGCCAGCGTCTGGAAGACGAAGGCCAGGGTCAGCATGCCGACCGCCGTAATGGCCCAGCCGATGAGCACGGCACCGACGTCGGCACTGGCGGCCATGTTCTGCGGCAAAGAGAAAATCCCGCCGCCAATCATTGAGCCGACAACCAACGCAACGAGTGCGCCGAGTTTCAGTTTTCCGGGGGATTCAGACATTGTATGACTCCAGTGCAGGAGAAGAAGAGGACCAGTTTAATTTGATGGGCTATTCAATCATCTGACTTAGATCAAGTAATGCTCGGATTTCATTGCTGATTAATGACTTACGCAAACTTTGCGAGCATAAGTCTGTTGTCTGAGAAGCCCGTTCCAGAGGTTCCTGACCAACGTTTAATAAATAAAGCGTAGCCCTTGAGATTTAGACGCTAGTCCGTTTTCCTGTTTTGGCAAGTGTGGGTCCCTGAATGTCGTGTGGTATTGATTTATTAGGATCTGGTCACACCTGCGCTATTTAAAAATGTTGGCATAGTGCGATTAGCTATAAATAAAACTCAGGGTTGGCGTTAATGGATAAACGTAATTACGCTTCAGCTATTTAGTTAAAACCGATTTATGTGACGTTCGCGTGGCGATGGTCGCGATAGAAAATGGAGACGCAGGAATGTCGCAACCGATGCAAAAGCTTGGCTTGAACGCGCTGATCGCTTTGGTGGTGGGGTCGATGATTGGCGGCGGGATTTTTTCCTTGCCGCAAAACATGGCGGCGCGCGCCGATGCCGGGGCCATATTGATCGGTTGGGCAATCACCGCCGTGGGCATGTTGGCGCTGGCCTTCGTGTTCCAGACCCTGGCCAATCGCAAACCTGAACTGGACTCCGGGGTGTACGCCTACGCCAAGGCCGGTTTCGGCGATTACATGGGGTTTTCATCGGCCTGGGGATACTGGATCAGCGCCTGGCTAGGCAACGTCGGTTACTTCGTTCTGTTGTTCAGCACCCTCGGTTACTTCTTTCCAGTGTTCGGCCACGGCAACACGCCAGTCGCCATCGGCTGCGCCTCGGGGCTGCTGTGGGCAGTGCATTTTCTGGTGATGCGCGGGATCAAGGAAGCGACGTTCATCAACCAATTGACCACCGTGGCCAAGATCGTGCCGCTGATCATGTTCATCGTGATTGCCGCCGTGGCGTTCAAGGCAGACATCTTCACCCGTGACATCTGGGGCCGCAGCAACCCCCATTTCGGCGGTGTGATGGAACAGGTGCGCAGCATGATGCTGGTGACCGTGTTCGTCTTCATCGGCATTGAAGGCGCCAGTGTGTATTCGGCCCGCGCGCAGAAACGTTCGGACGTGGGCCGGGCGACGGTCATCGGTTTTATCGGTGTGTTGGCGCTGTTGGTGCTGGTGAATGTGTTGTCGTTGGGGATCATGAGCCAGCCCGAATTGGCCACCCTGCAGAACCCGTCGCTGGCGGCGGTGCTGGAACACATCGTCGGCCCCTGGGGCGCTTTACTGATCAGCATTGGCCTGGCGATTTCGCTGCTCGGTGCGTTGCTGTCCTGGGCGCTGCTGTGCGCAGAGATCCTCTTTGCCACGGCTAAAGACCAGACCATGCCAGCCTTCCTGAAGAAGGAAAACGCCAACCACGTGCCGGTCAATGCGCTGTGGCTGACCAACGTGATGATTCAGATTTTCCTGCTGATCACGCTGTTTTCGGCCGGGACGTACACCAGCCTGATCTACCTCGCGTCGTCGATGATTCTGGTGCCGTACCTGTGGTCGGCGGCGTATGCGGTGCTGTTGAGTGGGCGCGGCGAAACGTACGAGCACGCCTCGGGCGAACGGACCAAGGACCTGATGGTCGGTGGCATCGCGCTGTGTTACGCGATGTGGCTGCTGTATGCGGGTGGGGTGAAGTACTTGCTGCTGTCGGCGCTGCTGTACGCGCCGGGGGTGATTCTGTTCGCCAAGGCCAAGCATGAGCAGGGTGAGCCATTGTTCACCCACGTCGAAAAGGGGATTTTTACCTGCGTGAGCATCGGCGCGGGGCTGGCGGCGTACGGGTTGTACAGCGGGCTGTTGTCGTTGTGAGGTTGTTGCTGGCGTATCAAGCGCCTTATGACTGGTCGGCGATGCTCGGCTTTTTATCGGCGCGGGCGGTGGCCGGGATGGAAACGGTGGCCGGTGGCGTTTACTCACGCAGCATCGGCTTGAGTGGTAATCACGGTACGTTTTCGATCCTGCCCGTGGCGGGCGATGCGCTTGAGGTGACACTGGACTTTCCCGATCCGGCGGCCGTGCCGCAGATCGTTGCGCGGCTGCGGCGGATGTTTGATCTGGATGCGGACCTGCCAGCGCTACATCAGCAATTGACGGGAGATCCATTGATGCAGCGCTTGATTGCCGCGCATCCGGGGCTGCGGGTGCCGGGGGCC
Organism: Pseudomonas sp. IT-P294; assembly: GCF_949767865.1. Classification (NCBI taxonomy): domain Bacteria; kingdom Pseudomonadati; phylum Pseudomonadota; class Gammaproteobacteria; order Pseudomonadales; family Pseudomonadaceae; genus Pseudomonas; species Pseudomonas sp. IT-P294. Next base: position 127,441 of record NZ_CATKQW010000001.1, read on the forward strand.
TGGGATGGGCTGGAGTTGGCGATGCGTGCGGTGCTGGGGCAGCAGATAACCGTGGGCGCGGCGATCAAATTGGCGGGGAAACTGGTGAGTCGGTATGGGCCGCCGTTGACCTCTTGTTTACCCGGCGTAACCCATGGCTTCCCTGAGGCCGCTGTGTTGGCGCAAGCGGATCTCGCGACGTTGGGCATGCCGAGGAGTCGTGGCCGGACCTTGTCTGGCGTGGCCCAGGCTTTGCTCGATGATCCCTGTTTGTTTGAGCCAGGACGAGAGGGCGCAGTGGCGCGGTTACTGGCGCTGCACGGTATCGGCGACTGGACGGCGCAGTACATCGCCTTGCGGCAATTGCGGGACATGGACGCATTTCCCGGTAGCGATGTGGGGTTGATCAAGGCGCTGGCGGCGCTTGAAGGTGAACCGGTGACGGCTCGGGCGTTGTTGGCACGGGCCGACGCATGGCGGCCTTGTCGCGGGTATGCGGCGCAGCTGCTTTGGACATCGTTGAGTCGGGCTGATTGAGCTGATCCGATGTGTGCGCTGCGTGTTCTGGCCCCATCGCGAGCAGGCTCACTCCCACATTTGATCGCATTCCTTCAGCAGAACTCGGTCAAGAGCGGGAGCGGGCTCGCTCGCGAAGGCGATTCGACCGTCACCACCACTTCGCAAGATGGGAGCCCAACTCACTCGCGGGAAGCGCCCACTGCAGCGGCGTCCCGGTGATTTTCAGTGGCACATGAAGCCGATGCGCCGGCCCCCAGGGTGTCTGCTCGACCAGCAGGCCTTGATCGTTTTCATCCTCTGCCCGTAATGCTTCATTTGTGCCTGGGCCATTTTCAATCAACAGTTTTGCGGTGCGCGCCAATGACAATCTGGCCGACCCGCCACGACCCAACAACGTAATCGCCGCTGCCGCCATCAAATACCCCGTCGCATGATCCAGCGCCTGCACCGGTAACGGTGTTGGCTTGTCTGCGGTCTTCCATCGCATGCCCGCTTCAGCGATCCCGCTGCTCATCTGCACCAGACTGTCGAACCCGCGACGGTTCTGCCACGGACCGCTCCAGCCGTAGGCGTTGAGGCAGACATCAATCAGCCCCGGAGCCAGTCGTTGTCGCTCGGCGACACCGTAGCCCAAGTGTTCCAGTGCATCGGCGCGGTAGCCGTGGAGCAAGATGTCGGCGTCCTTGAGCAGGCTGTCGAACACGGCTCGATCGCTTGCGTCGTGCAGGTCCAGGCACGCGCAGCGTTTACCCAGCGAGACTTCGGGCACTACGCCCGGTTCGTTCCAGTTCGGTGGGTCGATGCGCAAGACATCGGCACCGAGACCGGCGAGAAAACGGCTGGCGATGGGGCCGGCCAATACGCGGGTCAGGTCCAGCACCTTGATGCCCGCCAGCGGTTGCGCCACCGAACCCTGCCACGGTTTTGCGACTTGGCTGCTGACGGCACTGAACTGAATCAACGGTTCGGCGTTCACTGCCAAACCTTGGGGATGCGCCTGCCATTGCGCCCAGGTGCGCATTTCGGCGGCGCAGCCACCGGCGTCGACCACGGCCTGTTCCAGATCTGTTTTCGCCCATTGCGCGACCTGGCTCGCCATCGCGGCGCGGTCGGCACAAGCGCCGAGCACCCGTTCGGCGGCGGCACGATGATGCGGTGCATTGGTGTGCAAGCGGATCCAGCCGTCCCGGGTCGCGTAGTCACCGGCCACCGGGTCCCACATCGGTGGAACGCTCCAGCCAACAGGGCGGATCGAGGTTGCAAACCAGAAAGACGCCAGGCGGCGGTCGACTTCAATTGGGGGTAAACGGCCGGTGTGTTGTTGCAGTAGTTCACTGACCGCCTGGCCGGCTACGGCAATGCCGGCGCACGCCAGGTCAGTGACGGCAAACGCCGAGGGCAGGGCGCCGCTCGACGTGAATGGAATCGGCGTGTGGGGCAAGCCGAGTGCGGCTTGAATGGACGTGAGTAAACCAGTCATTGAAGGCCCTCCGGAAGAGGGCTTCATGATAGATCGTTCCCACGCTCCGCGTGGGAATGCAGCCCGAGACGCTCTGCGTCTCAGAAGCGGACGCAGAGCGTCCATTGAGGCATTCCCACGCGGAGCGTGGGAACGATCATTGGCAGTGCAACTTAAACCCGGAACTGATCCATCAATTTCATCTGCTGGGTGGTCAGGGAATTGAGCTGGCTGCTGATCTGCGCCGATTGAGTGGCTTGGCCCGTCAGGGTTTCGGTGACGGTGCGGATGGCCGAGACGTTGCGGTTGACCTCTTCGGCCACGGCGCTTTGCTGTTCGGCGGCGCTGGCGATTTGCAGGTTCATGTCGCTGATCACGGTGACCGCGTCGCTGATTTTGCTCAAGGCCTGGACCGCTTGTTGAATCTGCCCGGCGTTGCTGTGGGCCTGGGTCTGGCTCGAATGCATGGTGGCGACCACGCCGCGAGTGCCCGACTGGATGCGCTCGATGACGATGCGAATCTCTTCCACTGAATCCTGGGTCCGTTTGGCCAGGTTGCGCACTTCATCGGCCACCACCGCAAAACCACGACCGCTCTCACCGGCACGGGCCGCTTCAATGGCCGCGTTAAGGGCCAGCAAGTTGGTTTGTTCAGCGATGCTGCGGATCACTTCCAGCACCGAACCGATCTGTTCGCTGTTGACTGCCAGCGCTTCGACTTCGGTCACGGCTTTGCTGACTTCGTCGGCCAGTTGATTGATGTCGCGGGTGCTGCGCTCGATGATCGACATGCCATCGCGGGCCGATTGATCAGCGCCTTTGGCGGCATTGGCCGCGTTCGACGCACTGTTGGCGACGTCGTGGGCCGTGGCGCTCATTTCGTTCGACGCGGTGGCGACCTGGTCGATTTCGCGGAACTGCACCTGCATGCCTTCGCTGGTCTGGCGAGCGATTTCCGAAGACTGGTCGGCGGTGCCACGGGCGTCGGTGATGCTTTGTTTGATCTGTGCGATGGTCGGTTGCAGCTTGTCGAGGAAGCGGTTGAACCAGCTCACCAGCTCGCCCAATTCGTCTTTCTTGGTGTAGTGCAGGCGTTGGGTCAGGTCACCGTCGCCGCTGGCAATCGCCTTGAGCATTTCGGCGACGCTGTTGATCGGGCGGGTCACGCCGGACGCGGTGAGCCAGATCAACAACAGGCCGATCAGCCCGGCAACAATAGCCACCAGCACCGCTTGGATCGTGCCGCTTTGCTGGGCATCATCGAGTACTTGTTGCAGCTTCACCGAGTCGGCCAGCAGCACCTGTTTGGGCAGGTCGATGACCACGCCCCAGGCCTTGGAATCGTTGATCGGGCTGACCGGGTACACCGCGCGGATCAGGTCGCCCTGTTCGAGGATCTTCGGCGTGCCGCCATTGAGCAGTTGCAGGATCTCCTTGCCGTCTGCGCCCAGGGTTTCGCCGATGTTTTTGCCAACCTTGCTCGCGTCGGTGCTGTAACCGGCGAGCACGCCGCTGCCGGAAACAATCAGCATGTGCCCGGCGCCGTTGAACAGCTCACGCTGGGAATCGATTGCGGCGGCTTGCAGTGCGTCCAGAGCAATGTCCACACCGACCACACCGATGGATTTGCCGTCCACCAACAGCGGCACGGAAATCGTAGTCATCAGCATTTCCTTGCCGCCGACCGTGTCCGCATACGGGTCGAGCAGGCAGGTGCGCTTGCTGTCGCGAGGGCAGGTGTACCAGCTGTTGTAGGGCGTGCCGCTTAGGCTCAAGGTGGTTTTGGTCATGTCGTCTTCGACCATGATCGTGTTCAGCCCGGTCCCGCCGGCACGGCTCCAGTAACTGGCGAAACGTCCGACTTCGTTGGACTGGCGGGCGGCATCGTTGGCGAACTCGCTGTCCTTGCCGTCCAGCCCGTTGGGCTCGAACGCCAGCCAGATCCCCAGCACCTTGCTGTTGCGCTCGAAGGCGGTTTTCAGGCTCTGGTTCAGTTCTTCTCGCAGGGCGCCGGCTTCAATCGAACGCTTGGCGGCCATGTTGCGCATGTCTTTGATCTGGTCGGCGAGGGCTGTCACCACCAGCAGGTTTTCGCCGAACGTCTTCTGTACTCGCACCGCTTGCTCGGCCGCTTTGGACTGCAGCAGATTCTGCACGCTGTCCGTCAGCATCTTGCTGCTGGAGGCGCTGACCAGTTCATCGTTCTGATTGGTCTGGTAGAAGTTCATGCTGACGATCAGCGCGATCACACCCAGCAGGCACAGACCGGACAGCAGGACAATTTTCAGGCGGATGGAGAGTGAGTCGAACATAGGGCGAACTCGCAAATGGATGAGGTGTTGGCTATGGGTCGAAGTCGACCCGATCGCCAAATCCATTCAGCGCCATTCAATGCTCATCGGCGTGCGGCGAGGATGCATGATGGTGGCTCCGACGAGCGGTCATGGTTGAACGTTTGCGCAGGAAAATGCCCTGAAAATGGCAAAAAAATCAGGAGATTATGCAGAGTTGTAACAAGTGAATCTGCTGGCGGCAGCCATTGATTCGAACGTATGACAACGGCTTGTCATACGCTCGAATGGACAATGATTGATGGGTGACGGGTTATGCGCGACCCAGCAGATAGGTCGCGTAATCGGGGATGCGGTGCTGGTGCGCCTGATCCATCATCGGGCTGCTGAGCAGGTAATCGGCGCTGCATTCGTTGCAGGCCACCGGAATGTTCCAGACCGCCGCGACCCGTAATAACGCCTTGATGTCCGGGTCGTGTGGCTGCGGTTCGAACGGGTCCCAGAAAAACACCAACATGTCGACCCGCTGTTCGGCGATGCGCGCGCCAAGCTGCTGATCGCCGCCCAAGGGGCCACTGATCATGCTTTCCACCGGCAGATCCAGGCGTTGCTGCAATAACAACCCGGTAGTGCCGGTGGCGACCAGTTCGTGTTGCGCGAGCCTGTCTTTCTGCCGCTCGGCCCAGTCCAGCAAAAACACCTTGCAGTGGTCATGGGCGACCAGGGCGATACGCTTGCGCGCCGCCATGGTCTTTTGCGTGAAGCTGATACCGATCATCGCTGCTGCTCCTGCTTTTTCACGGCGGATTACTCCGCGTTGCACAGCGCCAGGCAGTTATCGAGCATGCGGTTGGAGAAGCCCCACTCGTTGTCGTACCAGGCCAGTACCTTGAGCAGCTTGCCGCTGGATTTGGTGTGGTTGGCGTCGAAGATCGACGACAGCGGGTTGTGGTTGAAGTCGCTGGAGACCAGCGGCAGGGTGTTGTAGCCGAGAATCTTCGAGTGCTGGCTGGCTTCTTTGAGCAGCGCGTTGACTTCGTCAGCGCTCGCTTCGCGTTTGAGCTGCACGGTCAGGTCGACCAGCGAGACGTTGATCACAGGAACACGCACCGCCATGCCGGTCAGTTTGCCCGCCAGTTCCGGCAGCACCAGGCCAACCGCTTCAGCGGCACCGGTCTTGCTCGGGATCATGTTCTGGGTGGCCGAACGGGCACGGTACGGGTCGGTGTGGTAAACGTCGGTGAGGTTCTGGTCGTTGGTGTAGGCGTGAATCGTGGTCATCAGACCGCTTTCGATGCCCAACTCGCGGTGCAGCACCTGAGCCACAGGCGCCAGGCAGTTGGTGGTGCACGAGGCGTTGGAAATGATTTGGTGCGATTGGCGCAGAATGTCGTGGTTGACCCCGTAAACCACGGTGGCGTCGGCGCCTTTGGCCGGTGCCGAGATGATCACTTTGCGTGCGCCGGCCGTAATATGCGCGGCGGCTTTGGCACGGTCGGTGAACAGGCCGGTGCATTCGAACACGACATCGATTTTTTCGGCGGCCCACGGCAAGTCGGCCGGGTTACGAATGGCGCTGACGGAAATACGGTCGCCGTTGACGGTCAGGCTTTCCTGATCGTGCTGGACATCGGCGTCGAACGTGCCGTGAACGGTGTCGTACTTGAGCAGATGGGCATTGATCGAGCTGTCGCCCAAGTCATTGATGGCAACGATCTGCAGATCCTGGCGATAGCCTTGGGTATACAGTGCGCGGAGGACGTTGCGGCCAATTCGGCCAAAACCATTGATTGCGATTCGAAGAGTCATTTAACAGGGCCGCCGTCGTTTTGTTGTTGGAATTACAAGATTATTCGCATAAAAATAGAAAACAAGCCTTTTTAATGGCAATATTTTGTTCAATCTACAACGAGTGACCTGAATCAACTGGTCCGACCGATCAAGCAAACCGTCTGTCATCCCACACACAACGGTCCTTGTTCAGCATAGACAATCAGGTCGCCACATCCGTTAGCCTGGAGTTCTACACATGCATCCCCGCGTCCTTGAGGTCACCGAACGGCTTATCGCCCGCAGCCGTGCAACCCGTGAGGCTTACCTTGCGCTCATTCGCGATGCGGCCAGCGACGGTCCGATGCGCGGCAAGCTGCAATGCGCCAACTTCGCCCACGGTGTCGCCGGTTGCGGCACCGAGGACAAGAACAGCTTGCGGATGATGAACTCCGCGAACATCGCGATTGTTTCGTCATATAACGACATGCTCTCGGCGCATCAGCCGTACGAAGTCTTTCCTGAACAGATCAAAAAGGCCCTGCGCGAAATCGGCTCCGTCGGCCAGTTCGCCGGCGGCACTCCGGCCATGTGCGATGGCGTGACCCAGGGCGAGCCGGGCATGGAACTGAGCCTGCCGAGCCGCGAAGTGATCGCGCTGTCCACCGCCGTGGCGTTGTCCCACAACATGTTTGATGGCGCGCTGATGCTCGGCATCTGCGACAAGATCGTGCCGGGCCTGATGATGGGCGCGCTGCGTTTCGGTCACCTGCCGATGATCTTCGTCCCCGGCGGACCGATGGTGTCGGGCATTTCCAACAAGCAGAAAGCCGACGTGCGCCAGCGTTATGCCGAAGGCAAGGCCAGCCGCGAAGAGCTGCTGGAATCGGAAATGAATTCCTATCACAGTCCCGGCACCTGCACCTTCTACGGCACCGCCAACACCAACCAGTTGCTGATGGAAGTCATGGGCCTGCACTTGCCGGGTGCTTCCTTCGTCAACCCGAACACGCCGTTGCGCGATGCCCTGACCCGCGAAGCGGCGCATCAGGTGACGCGCATTACCAAACAGAATGGCAATTACCTGCCGATCGGCGAAATCGTCGACGAGCGCTCGCTGGTCAACTCCATCGTCGCCCTGCACGCCACCGGCGGTTCGACCAACCACACCCTGCACATGCCGGCCATCGCCATGGCCGCCGGTATTCAACTGACCTGGCAAGACATGGCCGACCTCTCCGAAGTCGTGCCGACCCTGAGCCATGTCTATCCGAACGGCAAGGCCGACATCAACCACTTCCAGGCGGCGGGCGGCATGTCGTTCCTGATCCGCGAACTGCTGGATGCCGGCTTGCTCCACGAAAACGTCAACACCGTGCTGGGCCACGGACTGCGCCGCTACACCATGGAACCGTTCCTCGACAACGGCGAACTGGTCTGGCGCGAAGGCATCACCGAAAGCCTCGACGAAAGCATCTTGCGTCCCGTGGCTCGTGCGTTCTCGCCAGAAGGTGGCCTGCGGGTGATGGAAGGCAACCTCGGTCGTGGTGTGATGAAAGTTTCGGCCGTCGCGCTGGAGAACCAGATCGTCGAAGCGCCGGCCATGGTGTTTCAGGATCAGCAGGACCTAGCCGATGCGTTCAAGGCCGGTTTGCTGGAGAAGGATTTCGTTGCCGTGATGCGCTTCCAGGGCCCGCGCTCCAATGGCATGCCGGAGCTGCACAAGATGACGCCGTTCCTCGGCGTGCTGCAGGATCGCGGCTTCAAAGTGGCACTGGTGACCGACGGGCGCATGTCCGGCGCATCGGGAAAAATCCCGGCGGCGATTCACGTAAGTCCTGAAGCCTATGTGGGCGGGGCTCTTGCGCGGGTGCAAGAGGGCGATATCATCCGCGTCGATGGCGTCAAAGGCACCCTGGAGCTTAAGGTGGACGCCGAAGAATTCGCAGCGCGCACGCCGGCCAAGGGCCTGTTGGGCAACAACATTGGCACCGGTCGCGAACTGTTTGGTTTCATGCGCATGGCTTTCAGCTCCGCAGAGCAGGGCGCCAGCGCCTTTACTTCTGCCCTGGAGACGCTTAATTGAAACTGGCTTTGGTCGGTGACATCGGTGGGACCAACGCACGTTTCGCGTTGTGGAAACACCAGCAACTGGAATCGATCCAGGTGCTGGCGACGGCAGATTACGCCAGTCCTGAGGAGGCCATTGGTGTCTACCTCGGCGGCTTGGGGCTTAAGCCGGGCGACATTGGTTCGGTGTGCCTGTCGGTCGCCGGTCCGGTGAGCGGTGATGAATTCAAGTTCACCAACAATCACTGGCGCCTGAGCCGCAAGGGTTTCTGCAAGACTTTGCAGGTCGATCAACTGCTGCTGGTCAACGATTTCTCGGCGATGGCCCTGGGCATGACCCGTTTGCAGCCCGGCGAGTTTCGCGTGGTGTGCGAAGGCACGCCGGAGCCGCTGCGCCCCGCCGTGGTGATCGGTCCGGGAACTGGTTTGGGGGTCGGCACCTTGCTCGACCTCGGTGAAGGTCGCTTTGCGGCATTGCCGGGCGAGGGCGGTCACGTTGATTTGCCCCTGAGCAGCCCGCGGGAAACTCAGCTGTGGCAGCACATCTTCAATGAGATAGGTCATGTCAGCGCTGAAACTGCGTTGAGCGGCAGCGGCTTGCCACGGGTTTATCGGGCGATCTGTGCGGTGGACGGTCATACGCCGGTGCTCGAAACACCGGAAGCGATCACCGCTGCCGGGTTGGCGGGTGATCCGGTGGCGCTGGAAGTGCTGGAGCAATTCTGCTGCTGGCTCGGTCGCGTGGCCGGCAACAACGTGCTGACCACAGGGGCGCGCGGCGGTGTGTACATCGTTGGTGGGGTGATTCCACGGTTTGCCGATTTCTTTGTCGAAAGCGGTTTCGCCCGGTGCTTCGCCGACAAGGGTTGCATGAGCGATTACTTCAAAGGTATTCCGGTGTGGCTGGTGACTGCGCCGTATTCCGGCCTGATGGGCGCGGGTGTGGCACTGCAGCAATCCATTCCAGCCTGAAATGCGATCAAAAATGTGGGAGCGAGCCTGCTCGCGATAGCGGTTTTACATTCAACACATTGGTTGACTGACACGCCGCAATCGCGAGCAGGCTCGCTCCCACACTGGTTTTCCCGCAGTTGCTTCTGTGGTGTTTGTAGATTCAGCGCTTAAGGCATAATCCGCACAATTCAAACAACAAGGACGCCGCCCCGTGAGCTCAGTCAACAAGTCGATTTTGTTGGTCGATGACGATCAAGAGATACGCGAGTTGCTGGACACCTACCTGACCCGCGCCGGTTTCCAGGTCCGCACCACGCCCGATGGCGCAGGCTTTCGCCAAGCCATGAACGAGGCCCCGAGCGATCTGGTGATCCTTGACGTGATGCTGCCGGACGAAGACGGTTTCAGCTTGTGTCGCTGGATCCGCCAACACCCGCGTCAGGCTCAGGTGCCGATCATCATGCTCACGGCCAGTTCCGACGAGGCCGACCGCGTCATCGGCCTGGAGCTGGGTGCCGACGACTACCTGGGCAAACCCTTCAGTCCTCGTGAATTGCAGGCGCGGATCAAGGCCTTGCTGCGCCGTGCGCAATTCGGTCAGGAGCGCTCCGGCAGCGAAGTGCTGGCCTTCGACGACTGGCGCCTGGACATGGTCAGCCATCGGCTCTTCCACACCGACGGTGAAGAAGTGATTCTCTCCGGCGCTGACTTTGCGTTACTGAAACTGTTCCTCGATCACCCTCAGCAAATCCTTGATCGCGACACCATCGGCAATGCCACACGTGGCCGTGATCTGATGCCGCTGGATCGCATTGTCGACATGGCCGTCAGCCGTCTGCGTCAACGCTTGCGCGACACCGAAAAACCACCAAGGCTGATTCGTACCGTACGCGGCAGCGGCTACCAACTGGCCGCCAATGTGGTTGCCAGCAATGGTCACTGAGTTTTTCCGCAAGCTCGCGGCCCGGGTGCCCGTGCCGCGTTCGCTGCTTGGGCGCATGCTGCTGCTGACCCTGTTGGCGGTGCTGTTCGCGCAGACGTTGTCGAGCGTGATCTGGGTTTCGCAACTGCGCGCCACCCAGCTCGAAGGCCTGGTCACCAGCGCCCGCAGCCTGGCCCATTCGATGACCGCCAGCGTCAGTTACTTTCGCTCACTGCCGGTGGCGTTTCGTCCGTTGGTGCTCGACCAGTTGCGCAGCATGGGCGGCACCCGGTTCGTGGTAACCCTCAATGACAAGCCCTTGGGCATGGAAGTGCTGCCGATCACTCCGCGTAAAGCGGCGGTGCTCAAAGCGGTGGACGAAGTGTTGCGCGAGTCCCTGGGCCACGACACGGATATCTCGGTGACCTTCGTCAGTCCCGCCGACCTGCGGATCTTCAATAGCGGGCTGAAACTCGATGAGTTGCCACGCTCCTGGGCGCACTACGCGTTGACTCTGGAACCGATCAACCCGCCGGTGCTGGTCACGCAGATCCAGATGGCGCCGGGGGAATGGCTGTACATCGCGTCCTTGTTGCCCGAGCCCTACACCAGTCTTGAAGAGCAGGGCCTGCCGGCGCAACAGGTGTGGTTCATTGTCCTCACCAGTGGCTTCCTGCTGTTGTTCATCGGCCTGTTGGTGCATTGGCAAAGCCGGCCTCTCAAGCGCCTGGCGCGGGCGGCGCGGGACATGTCCCTGGGCGCCGAAGTCGAGCCGGTGGCTGAGGGCGGCGGCAGTGAAGTGGTCGAAGTGGGGCGTGCCTTCAATGCCATGCGCGAACGCATCAGCCGTTACCTGACTGAGCGCAGCCAATTGTTCAGCGCGATCTCCCACGACTTGCGCACGCCCATCACCCGTTTGCGGTTGCGCGTGGAGTTGCTTGAAGACGAAAAGCTGCAAGCCAAGTTCGGTCGCGATCTGGATGAGCTGGAGCTGCTGGTCAAAGGCGCGCTGCAATGCGTGAAAGACACCGACATCCACGAAAATATCGAACCGGTGGACCTCAATCACGTGCTGGATTGCCTGGTGGAGCCGTACCTGGCACCCAATGGCAATGGTCGCGTGACCCAGCAGGGGCGGGCGGTGGCGGCTTATCCGGGGAAACCGCTGGCGCTCAAGCGTTGCATCGGCAACCTGATCGACAACGCGTTGAAGTATGGGCAAAACGCGCACCTGCACATCGATGACGATGAAAGCGCGTTCATCCTGCACGTCGACGACGAAGGGCCGGGTGTGCCGGAGCAGCGGCTGGAGCAGGTGTTCGAGCCGCACTTCCGCCTGGCCGGGCAGCAGCAGGGGTATGGCCTGGGATTGGGGATCGCGCGCAATATTGCCCACAGTCATGGTGGAGAAGTCAGCCTGCAGAATCTGCGTGAGGGCGGGTTGCGGGTGACGTTGCAGTTGCCGCGCAGTGTTGATTAGTTAGACCGCGTCATCGTTCATCGCGAGCAAGCTCGCTCCCACATTGGATCTGTAAAACGCATAACCCTGTGGGAGTGAGCTTGCTCGCGATGGCGTCAGAAGCTTCAACCTATTCCTCAAGGCAAATGTCACGGTCCGGTGACATAACTCGCCCCCTTCGTTACAAGCCCGCCATCCGCCGTTGTTTAGACTGCCCCTCAGTCATAACAACAAAAAAGGCACCCCATGGACACCTTCCAACCGGCTTTCAGCAGTTGGCTGAACGCACCCGCCCATCAACACTGGCTGGCCGCCGAAGGCCTGCGCCTGCTGGCGTTTGCCAAGGTTTCAAAGCTCCCCGAAGGCTTTGGCAACCTCGATGACAAGGGCCGCCTCCCGGCCAACGCCCAAGCCGAAACCATGAACACCGCACGCATGACCCACAGCTTCGCCATGGCGCATATCCAGGGGCTGCCGGGGTTTGCCGAACTGGTGGACCATGGCGTCCAGGCCCTCAGCGGTCCGTTGAAAGATGCCGAGCACGGCGGCTGGTTCGCCAGCGCCCATCCTCTTCACGACAACACCGGCAAGGCCGCCTACCTGCACGCCTTTGTCGCCTTGGCCGCGAGTTCGGCGGTGGTTGCACGACGACCCGGCGCGCAGGCCTTGCTCGATGACGCGATCAACATCATCGACACGCATTTCTGGAGCGAGGAGGAGGGCGCGATGCGCGAATCCTTCAACCGCGACTGGAGCGAGGAAGAGGCCTACCGCGGCGCCAATAGCAACATGCACACCACCGAGGCCTTCCTCGCACTGGCCGATGTCACCGACGACAACCGCTGGCTGGTCCGTGCGCAACGGATCGTCGAGCGGGTGATCCACGGTCACGCTGCGGCCAACGATTACCTTGTGGTCGAGCATTTCGACCGCAACTGGCAACCGCTGCGTGACTACAACCACGACAACCCGGCCGACGGTTTTCGCCCCTACGGCACCACCCCGGGTCACGGTTTCGAGTGGGCGCGGCTGTTACTGCACCTCGAGGCCGCACGGGTCCAGGCCGGGATGCTCACGCCGGGCTGGCTGGCGACGGACGCGCAAAAACTCTTCGATAACAACTGCCGTCACGGCTGGAATGTCGATGGGCTGCCCGGGATTGTCTACACGCTGGACTGGAACAATCGCGCCGTGGTGAGCCATCGCCTGCACTGGACCCATTGCGAAGCCAGCGCCGCGGCCAGTGCGCTGCTCAAACGCACCGGCGATGAACAATACGAAGCCTGGTACCGACTGTTCTGGGAATTCTGTGACAGTCATTTCATCGACCGCGAAGGTGGCAGTTGGCACCATGAACTGGACCCGCAAAACCGCCCAAGTGCTGATATCTGGGGTGGAAAGCCGGATCTTTATCACGCCTGGCAAGCCGTTTTGATCCCGCGCCTGCCGTTGGCGCCGAGCATGGCTACGGCCTTGGGGCAGGTGTCCCAGAGCGCTCCTGTGTAACCATGCGGTGACATTCCAGCGTCCCTTCGTTACCTGCGAGGGGATGACTCCTGTTTAAAATCCTATGCAGCGCAAGCACCAGACTTGCATGCATAACAACAAGAAAGGTACTACTAGATGAATGCGATTTCTCGCCTCGCTACTGTCATTTCTCTCGCTTCACTGCTTCCTCTGTCTGCATTCCCCCTGAGTACGCTTGCCGCCGATTCCAAAGGTTCGGTAGAAGTCGTTCACTGGTGGACGTCCGGTGGTGAAAAAGCTGCTGTCGATGTCCTCAAGGCCCAAGTCGAAAAAGACGGTTTCACCTGGAAGGACGGTGCTGTCGCCGGTGGTGGCGGTGCTACGGCCATGACCGTACTGAAAAGCCGCGCCGTTGCCGGTAACCCGCCAGGCGTAGCGCAAATCAAAGGTCCGGACATCCAGGAATGGGCGTCTACCGGTCTGCTCGACACCGACGTCTTGAAAGACGCTGCCAAAACAGAAAAATGGGACAGCCTGCTCGACAAGAAAGTCTCCGATACCGTGAAGTACGACGGTGATTACGTGGCCGTGCCGGTGAACATTCACCGCGTCAACTGGTTGTGGATCAACCCGGAAGTCTTCAAGAAAGCCGGCATCGAAAAAGCGCCAACCACCCTTCAGGAATTCTACGCAGCCGGTGACAAGCTCAAGGCTGCAGGCTTCATTGCGCTTGCCCACGGTGGCCAGCCTTGGCAGGACAGCACCGTGTTCGAAGCGGTGGTCCTTTCGGTCATGGGCGTCGACGGCTACAAGAAAGCCCTGGTCGACCTCGACAACGCTGCACTGACCGGTCCTGAGATGGTCAAGGCGCTGACCGAGCTGAAGAAAGTCGCGACCTACATGGACGCCGACGGCAAAGGCCAGGACTGGAACCTGGAAGCGGCCAAGGTCATCAACGGCAAGGCCGGTATGCAGATCATGGGCGACTGGGCCAAGAGCGAGTGGACAGCGGCCAAGAAAGTCGCCGGCAAAGACTACGAGTGCGTAGCCTTCCCAGGCACCGACAAGGCTTTCACTTACAACATCGATTCCCTGGCCGTCTTCAAACAGAAAGACAAGGGCACTGCTGCCGCTCAGCAGGACATTGCCAAGATCGTGCTGGGTGAGAACTTCCAGAAAGTCTTCAGCATCAACAAAGGCTCGATCCCGGTTCGGATCGACATGCTGAACGACATGGGCAAGTACGGTTTCGACTCCTGCGCCCAGACTGCTGCCAAGGACTTCCTGGCGGACGCCAAGTCCGGCGGCTTGCAGCCGAGCATGGCGCACAACATGGCGACCACGCTGGCGGTACAAGGCGCGTTCTTTGATGTCGTGACCAACTTCATCAACGACCCGAAAGCCGATCCGGCCACTGCGGCCAAGCAACTTGGCACAGCGATCAAAGCGGCCAAGTAACCGTTAGCGTCGCAGTTCCTGGTGGGAGCGGGTTTGCTCGCTCCTACCAAGGAATACGCTTGTAATCCTTATTTCTACGTACTGGATCTTCCCATGAGTTCTGTTGCTGTGTTCAGCAAGGCCTCGCCGTTCGATGCATTGCAGCGCTGGCTCCCCAAACTGGTGCTGGCGCCCAGCATGTTCATCGTTTTGGTGGGGTTCTATGGCTATATCCTGTGGACCTTCGTCCTCTCGTTCACCACGTCGACTTTCCTGCCGACTTACAAGTGGGCAGGCCTGGCGCAATACCAACGGCTGTTCGACAACGATCGTTGGTGGGTAGCGAGCAAGAACCTGGCGCTTTTCGGCGGCATGTTCATCGGTATCACCTTGGTGATCGGTGTGCTGCTGGCGGTGTTCCTTGATCAGCGCATTCGTCGCGAAGGCTTCATCCGCACCATTTACCTGTACCCGATGGCGCTCTCGATGATCGTCACCGGTACGGCCTGGAAATGGCTGCTCAACCCGGGCATGGGCCTGGACAAATTGCTGCGTGACTGGGGCTGGGAAGGCTTTCGCCTGGACTGGCTGATCGACCCGGATCGCGTCGTGTATTGCCTGGTGATCGCAGCGGTATGGCAAGCCTCGGGCTTTATCATGGCGATGTTCCTCGCCGGTCTGCGAGGCGTTGATCAATCGATCATCCGTGCCGCCCAGATCGATGGCGCGAGCATGCCGCGCATTTACCTCAAAGTGGTGTTGCCGAGCCTGCGCCCGGTGTTCTTCAGCGCAGTGATGATCCTGGCCCACATCGCGATCAAGAGTTTCGACCTGGTGGCGGCAATGACGGCCGGTGGCCCGGGTTATTCGTCCGACCTGCCTGCGATGTTCATGTATTCCTTCACCTTCAGTCGCGGCCAGATGGGCATGGGCTCGGCCAGTGCGATTCTGATGCTCGGTGCGATTCTCGCAATCATCGTGCCTTACCTGTACTCCGAGCTGAGGACCAAGCGTCATGACTAGTTTCGCTGCCAAACCTTCCATCAGCCTGAGTCGCATCGCGATCTATGGCGTGCTGATCCTTGCTGTATTTCTGTACCTGATACCGCTGGTGGTCATGCTGTTGACCAGTTTCAAGACGCCCGAAGACATCAACTCCGGCAACCTGCTGAGCTGGCCGACCGTGGTCAGCGGCATCGGCTGGGTCAAGGCCTGGGGCACGGTTGACGGGTATTTCTGGAACTCGATCAAGATCACCGTTCCGGCGGTGCTGATCTCCACCGCCATCGGCGCGCTGAACGGCTATGTGCTGTCGATGTGGCGCTTTCGCGGCTCGCAATTGTTCTTCGGCCTGCTGTTGTTCGGTTGCTTCCTGCCGTTCCAGACCGTGCTGCTGCCGGCCTCGTTCACCCTCGGCAAGATGGGCCTGGCCAGCACGACCACGGGCTTGGTGTTCGTGCACGTGGTTTATGGCCTGGCGTTTACCACGCTGTTCTTCCGCAACTACTACGTCAGCGTGCCCGATGCGCTGGTGAAGGCGGCGCGGCTCGATGGCGCAGGCTTCTTCACCATCTTCCGCTTGATCATCCTGCCGATGTCCACCCCGATCATCATGGTCTGCCTGATCTGGCAGTTCACCCAGATCTGGAACGACTTCCTGTTCGGCGTGGTGTTCTCCAGTGGTGACTCGCAACCCATTACGGTGGCGTTGAACAACTTGGTCAATACCAGTACCGGGGCCAAGGAATACAACGTTGATATGGCGGCGGCGATGATCGCCGGGCTGCCGACCCTGCTGGTCTATGTGGTCGCAGGCAAGTATTTCGTGCGCGGGCTGACGGCCGGCGCAGTCAAGGGGTAATCATGGCAACGCTCGAACTTCGCAATGTAAACAAGACCTATGGCCCTGGCCTGCCGGACACCCTCAAGAACATCGAACTGTCGATCAAGGACGGTGAGTTCCTGATCCTGGTCGGACCTTCGGGTTGCGGTAAATCGACCCTGATGAATTGCATCGCCGGCCTGGAAACCATCACTGGCGGCGCGATCATGATCGGTGACCAGGACGTCAGCGGCATGAGCCCCAAAGACCGCGACATCGCCATGGTGTTCCAGTCCTACGCGCTGTACCCGACCATGAGCGTGCGCGAGAACATCGCCTTTGGCTTGAAGATCCGCAAAATGCCCGCCGCCGACATCGAAGCGGAAGTGGCGCGGGTGTCCAAGCTGCTGCAGATCGAACACTTGCTCAACCGTAAACCGGGCCAGCTCTCCGGTGGTCAGCAACAGCGCGTGGCGATGGGCCGTGCCTTGGCGCGTCGGCCGAAGATCTATCTGTTCGACGAACCGCTTTCCAACCTCGACGCCAAGCTGCGCGTCGAGATGCGCACCGAAATGAAACTGATGCACCAGCGCCTGAAAACCACCACGGTCTACGTGACCCACGACCAGATCGAAGCGATGACCCTGGGCGACAAGGTGGCGGTGATGAAGGACGGGATCATCCAGCAGTTCGGCACGCCGAAAGACATCTACAACAACCCGGCCAACCTGTTCGTGGCGAGCTTCATCGGTTCGCCGCCGATGAACTTCATCCCGCTGCGTTTGCAGCGCAAGGACGGTCGTCTGCTGGCGCTGCTCGACAGCGGCCAGGCCCGTTGCGAATTGCCAATGGGCATGCAGGACGCCGGTCTGGAGGATCGAGAAGTGATCCTCGGCTTGCGCCCGGAACAGATCGTGCTGGCAGGTAGCGAGGCCAATGGTTTGCCGACCATTCGCGCCGAAGTCCAGGTCACCGAGCCAACCGGTCCCGACACCCTGGTGTTCGTCAATCTCAATGAAACCAAAGTCTGCTGCCGTCTGGCGCCGGACGTTGCACCGGCTGTGGGCGAGACCCTGACGCTGCAATTCGATCCATCGAAAGTGCTGTTGTTCGATGCCAAGACGGGGGAGCGCCTGGGCGTGGCCGGTCAACCAAAAGCCGAGAGCCACAGCGCCAACGTCGCTCAGTTCAAAGGTCGCTGAAGATCAAGAAATGTGGGAGCACGCCTCTCACTGGGGGATATGCGCGGAGCGGCCTGTCGCTCTGCGCAAAAGATGTAACCGCGTTAAATAAAAACAGTTAATAACAATAAAACGAGGATGTAGGGATGAAGAAGAAGAACAACGCTCAGCTTATCTGCCAATTGTCAGCTGTTGCGGCAATGATGATGGCCGGTAGTGTGCATGCGGCTGACGCGTTCAGCGCCGATTCCAAGTGGATGACCGGTGATTGGGGTGGCGAGCGGACCAAGCTGATTGAACAAGGTATCGACATCAAGGCCGACTACGTCGGTGAAGTCGGCGGCAACCTCCATGGCGGCTACAACGACGACAAGACTGCCCGTTACGCTGACCAGTTTGGTCTGGGCGTGGCGCTGGACCTGCAAAAGCTGTGGGGCTGGGATAACACCCAGGCCAAGATCCAACTCACCAACCGTAACGGTCAGAACATCTCCAACGACCGCGTCGGTGACCCGCGTGCCGGGACCTTGAGTTCCTCTCAGGAAGTCTACGGCCGTGGTCACATGGTCCGCCTGACTCAACTGTGGGTTCAACACCAGTTCCTCGACGGCAAGCTGGACGTCAAGGCCGGTTACTTCGGCGAAGGCGAAGACTTCAACACCTTCCCGTGCGAGTTCCAGAACCTGGCGTTCTGCGGTTCCCAGGTGGGCAACTGGGCCACCAACATCTGGTACAACTGGCCAATCAGCCAGGCGGCGTTGCGTGTGAAGTACAACATCACGCCTGAGTTGTATGCGCAGATCGGTGCCTACAACCAGAACCCGACGCAGCTGGAGCACGGTAACGGCTTCAAGCTCAGCGGCAGCGGTACCCAGGGCACCGTGTTGCCAGTGGAGTTGGTCTGGTCGCCGAAGGTCAACGGCCTGCCGGGCGAATACCGCGTGGGTTACTACAAGAGCACGGCTGACGCCAATGACGTTCTCAAAGACGCCAACGGCAATGACGCAGCGACCACCGGTAACAGCTACCGCGTTCACGACAGCAAGCACGGCTACTGGGGTGTCGTGCAGCAGCAACTCACCACCCACAATGGCGATGCTTCCCGTGGTCTGAACGTTGCGGCAAACGCCACGTTCCACGACAAGGACACCAACGTCGTCGACAACTACCAGTCGCTGATGTTTGTGTACAAGGGCCCATTCGACGCACGTCCAAAAGACGACGTCGGGATTGGTTTCGCCCGTATCCATGTCAACGATGACGTGAAGAAAAACGCTGAGTTGGTCAACGCCAGCAACGGTGTCTCCGACTACAACGATCCGTTGTTCTCGCCGCTGCGTAGCACCGAGTACAACTACGAAATCAACTACGGCTTCCACGTGACCAACTGGCTGACTGTGCGTCCCAACCTGCAATACGTCACTCACCCAGGTGGTGTCGACGAAGTCGATAACGCGCTGGTCGCCGGCCTGAAAATTCAGTCGGTGTTCTAACGCTGTTGCGATAAGCTCCTCTCTATGTGCGCATTTTTGCGGACAGCCTTGGCTGTCCGCTTTTTTTTGGGGGCCGCGCACGCCCTGGTAACAGATGTTTTTCAGGACCGTGGCACATGCATGAGCATCCGCTACAACGCTTCTTCAAATCCTTGCGCGAACGACCGGTGTTTGCGTGGGAGCGCTATCAGAAGCGCGACGTGCTGGTGATCGACCATCCGCTGTGTCAGGCGGTGTTCAGTCGTCAGGGCGCGCAGTTGCTGCACTTCCAGCCCACAGGCCAGAAACCCTGGCTCTGGTGCGCGGCGAAGTGGCCGCAGGTGGGTGCAATTCGTGGTGGCGTGCCGGTGTGCTGGCCGTGGTATGGCCGTCATCCAAGCGAAAACGCGTGGCCTTCCCATGGCTGGGCACGGTTGATCGACTGGAAGCTGCTCGACAGCCGCCATGACGACGATGGCGTGCACCTGCATTGGCAACTTCAGCTATGCGACTGGCAAGTGGACTTGCACGCACACCTTGGCGAACGAATGGATTTACGCCTGAGCACCGAGCATCAGGACAGCTTGCCGTGCCAGTTGAGTCAGGCGTTGCACGCTTACTGGCGTATTGGCGACGTGGGTGAGGTAGCGCTGTCTGGACTCGATGGCGCACAGGGATATGATCAATTGAATCGCCAGGTTTGCCAGCAGGAAGGTGAATTGCGGGTCGAGGGTGGCTGTCAGCGGGTGTTTCAGCATGACGGCGAATTGCACATCAAGGACCATGCCTGGCAGCGCGAGTTGTGCATCGACACCGGCGATCATGCGGACACGGTGGTTTGGCACCCGGGCACGCGCCCGTTGCTGGGAGTAAGCTGGAACGAGATTTCCGAGTTTGTGTGTGTTGAAGCCGCGAGCGGAGGGACGGATAGTCTCAGCCTGGCGCCGGGGCAGAGGGCGCATTTGAGTTTGCAGGCGCGGGTAGGGGTCTGATGATCGTTCCCACGCTCTGCGTGGGAATGTCTCAAGGGACGCTCCGCGTCCAGTGACGCGGAGCGTCACGGGCTGCATTCCCACGCGGAGCGTGGGAACGATCAGCGTACTAGTTGAACTCATCCCCGATCGGATACCGGCTGGCATTCAGGCTCTCTTTGATCTTGCGCAAATGCGGCTGGAAATCCACGCCCCGGCGCAAGGTCATGCCGGTCGCCAAGACATCCAGCACCGTCAGCTGAATGATCCGCGAGGTCATCGGCATATAGATGTCAGTGTCTTCGGGCAACGGAATGTTCAGGCTCAAGGTACTGGCCTTGGCCAATGGCGAACCTTCGGCGGTCAACCCCAGCACCGAAGCGCCGTTCTCCCGGGCGATACGCGCCACTTCCACCAGTTCGCGAGTGCGGCCGGTGTAGGAGATGATCACGAACAACTCGCCGGTGTGTGCCACCGACGCAATCATGCGCTGCATCAGTACGTCGGCGTGGGCGGTGACGGCCAGGTTGAAGCGGAAGAACTTGTGCTGCGCATCGAGCGCCACCGGGGCCGAGGCGCCGAGGCCGAAGAAATGGATCTGCCGGGCCTGGATCAACAGGTCGACGGCGCGGCTGATCAGGTTCGGGTCCAGTGCCTGCAACGCACTGTCCAGCGAAGCGATGGCGCTGCCGAAAATTTTCTTGGTGTACGCCTCGGGATTGTCATCGGCCTCGACCGCGCGGCTGACATACGCTGCGCCACTGGCCAGGCTCTGGGCTAATTGAAGCTTGAGCTCCGGGTAGCCGCTGACGCCGAACGAACGGCAGAAGCGGTTGACCGTCGGCTCGCTGACCTTTGAGGCCTGGGCGAGGGCGGCGATGCTGAACCGGGTGGCCTGCTCTGGGTTGAGCAGGATGACTTCGGCGACTTTGCGTTCTGCCTTGTTCAGGTCTTCAAGGCGATTCTGGATCTGTTCCAGTAAATTTCGCACGCGGTCCATAGATGTTTCCTTAGCTCGCAAACAAGAGAGCAGTGCAAATAAGGGCCCTGGCTATGCAAATTGGGACTTTGATCGGGCCCGTAACGGTGGCCTATCCTACTGATGGCTCCGACCGACCACCACTCGGAATCTGTATTTTGCGAAAATGTTGTGGTTATTACTACATTTTCCCTTGAGTGATGCCTTGAAAAAAGGTATTTGTAGCTTAACTTGATAAAAGAACAAACATCATGCCTTCGATTACGGTTGAACCGTGCACCTTTGCCTTGTTCGGCGCTCTCGGCGATCTGGCCCTGCGCAAGCTGTTTCCTGCCCTTTATCAACTCGATGGCGCAGGCCTGTTGCACGAGGATACGCGCATTATCGCGCTGGCCCGTGAGCCTGGCAGCGAGCAGGAGCACCTGGCGTTCATCACCTCGGAGCTGCGCCGTTACGTCGGTGCCAAAGAGCTGGACGAAGCTGTGGTCGAACGCTTCCTGGCCCGCTTGAGCTATCTGCATGTGGACTTCCTCAAGGCCGACGATTACGTCGCCCTGGCTGAGATGGCGGGCAGCGCTCAACGCGTGATTGCCTACTTCGCCACCCCGGCAGCCGTTTACGGCGCGATCTGCGAGAACCTGTCGAAGGTTGGCCTGGCCGAAAACACCCGTGTAGTGCTGGAAAAACCAATCGGTTCGGACCTCGAATCCTCGCGCAAGGTCAACGATGCCGTGGCGCAGTTCTTCCCGGAGAATCGCACCTACCGCATCGACCACTACCTGGGCAAAGAGACCGTCCAGAACCTGATCGCGCTGCGATTCGCCAACAGCCTGTTCGAAACCCAGTGGAACCAGAACTACATCTCCCACGTGGAAATCACTGTGGCCGAGAAGGTCGGGATCGAAGGCCGTTGGGGCTACTTCGACAAGGCCGGCCAGCTGCGGGACATGATCCAGAATCACTTGCTCCAGCTGCTGTGCCTGATCGCCATGGACCCGCCGGCCGACCTGTCCGCCGACAGCATCCGTGACGAGAAAGTCAAAGTGCTCAAGGCGCTGGCGCCGATCAGCCCGGAAGGCCTGACCACGCAAGTAGTGCGCGGCCAGTACATCGCTGGCTACAGCGAAGGCAAACCGGTGCCGGGTTACCTGGAAGAGCCGAATTCGAACACCCAGAGCGACACTGAAACCTTCGTCGCCCTGCGCGCTGATATCCGCAACTGGCGTTGGGCCGGCGTGCCGTTCTACCTGCGTACCGGCAAGCGCATGCCGCAGAAACTGTCGCAGATCGTCATCCACTTCAAGGAACCGTCGCACTACATCTTCGCCCCCGAGCAGCGCCTGCAAATCAGCAACAAGCTGATTATCCGCCTGCAACCGGACGAAGGCATTTCCTTGCGCGTGATGACCAAAGAACAAGGCCTGGACAAGGGCATGCAGCTGCGTAGCGGCCCGTTGCAGCTGAATTTTTCCGACACCTGGCGTAGCGCGCGGATCCCCGATGCCTACGAACGGTTACTGCTGGAAGTGATGCGCGGCAATCAGAACCTGTTTGTCCGTA
Organism: Pseudomonas sp. IT-P294; assembly: GCF_949767865.1. Classification (NCBI taxonomy): domain Bacteria; kingdom Pseudomonadati; phylum Pseudomonadota; class Gammaproteobacteria; order Pseudomonadales; family Pseudomonadaceae; genus Pseudomonas; species Pseudomonas sp. IT-P294. The sequence continues at coordinate 149,753 of NZ_CATKQW010000001.1, forward strand.
AAGATGAAATTGAAGCCGCGTGGAAATGGTGTGACCAGTTGATCGCCGGGTGGAAAAAATCCGGTGATGCGCCCAAGCCGTACGCGGCCGGGTCCTGGGGACCGATGAGCTCCATTGCTCTGATCACGCGGGATGGGAGGTCGTGGTATGGCGATATCTAATTTGAAACTGCCTCAGGGTGTCAGCGCCCATGAGTTCAAGAGCCCGGTGCTGTTGGCTGAGGGCCTGGCGCTGAATGTGGCCAAGCAACTGAGCGAGGCCATCGATGCACGCGGCACGGCGACCCTGGTGGTTTCTGGCGGTCGCAGCCCGGTGGCGTTCTTCCAGCACCTGGCCAAGCAGACGCTGGACTGGTCCAAGGTCGTGGTGACCCTGGCCGACGAGCGTTGGGTGCCGGTCGAACACGCCGACAGCAATGCCGGTCTGCTCAAGCGCTATCTGCTGCAAGGCCCGGCGGCCAAGGCGCAGTTTCTGAGCCTGTACAGCGCGACCGCGAACCTTGAGCTGGCGGCCGAGCAGGCTGACCGTTTGCTCGCCGAGTTGCCCCCAATCGACGTGCTGATCCTCGGCATGGGCGATGACGGTCACACCGCGTCGCTGTTCCCGAACAGCCCGAACCTGGCCGACGCCTTGAAAGTCGACGGTACACGTCGTTGCTACCCCATGCTGGCGCCTACCGTGCCGCATCAGCGCCTGACCATGAGTCGTGCGCTATTGGCCTCGGCCAAAACCACCGTTCTATCGATTTCCGGTCAGTCCAAACTGACCACCCTGAGTGCCGCATTGGCCGGTGACGATGTCGCCGCCATGCCGATTCGCGCGTTTCTGCAACCTACGTTAGAGATTTACTGGTGCCCATGAGCCAAGGATCAGCCGCTATGACAAACACATCCCCGACCGTTTCCATGGCGGACAAAGTTGCCCTGATCGACAGCCTCTGCGCCAAGGCGCGGATTCTGCCGGTGATTACCATCGCTCGCGAACAGGACGTCCTGCCACTGGCCGACGCCCTGGCGGCCGGTGGCCTGACGGCCCTGGAAGTGACACTGCGTTCGCAGTTCGGCCTCAAGGCCATCCAGATCCTGCGCGAGCAGCGTCCGGAGCTGGTGACCGGTGCCGGTACGGTGCTGGATCGCACCATGCTCGCCGCTGCCGAAGCGGCGGGTTCGCAATTCATCGTCACGCCGGGCATCACCCGTGACCTGCTTGAAGCCAGCGTCGACAGCCCGATTCCGCTGTTGCCAGGCATCAGCAACGCCTCCGGCATCATGGAAGGCTATAGCCTGGGTTATCGCCGCTTCAAGCTGTTCCCGGCGGAAGTCAGCGGTGGCGTTGCGGCCATCAAGGCACTCGGCGGCCCGTTCGGTGAAGTGAAATTCTGCCCGACTGGCGGCGTCAGCCCGGCCAACATCAAGAGCTACATGGCGTTGAAAAACGTGATGTGCGTGGGCGGTAGCTGGATGCTTGATCCGGAGTGGATCAAGAACGGCGACTGGGCCCGCATTCAGGAATGCACCGCCGAGGCCCTGGCGCTGCTGGACTGATCGGCTTTTACCTGACACCTCGTTGTGTGTTCTACGGCTTTACGGTGCGCTTGGTCGGTGCACCGTTTTTTTTTGCCCGCAAAAAAAAACGTGTGGGAGCGTGGCTTGCCCGCGATGAACGATGACGCGGTATGTCTGTCGGGCCGAGGTGTCTGAATCGCGGGCAAGCCACGCTCCCACAGGGGACATCAGGCGATACATAGTTACCGCATCTCACCGCTTAACCAGCGTTAACCTGCGTTCATCTTATGGAAGAGAGAACGTCATGGACGACAACACTTCAGTTGCACCTTCACACCCGGTCTACCTGCTGTCTCCCGAGCAAATTGCCGGTCCGTATTTTCGCAATCCCCAACTGATCAGGCGCAACATCAGTGAAAGCGCTGACGGCATTCCGTTGGTGCTTCGACTGGCAATCGTCGATGCCATGACCGGCCAGCCGGTGACCGGGGCCTTGGTCGATATCTGGCATTGCAATGCGCGCGGAGCGTATTCGGGCTGGAGCAAGATCAATCCGGACAAGGAAGTCGACGACGGGGACATCGGCTCGATCCTGCGCACTGACGACGACACCTACCTGCGTGGCGGGCAATTCACTGACAAGAAAGGCATCGTGCGTTTTACCTCGATCTATCCGGGGTTCTACGCTGGCCGAGCCGTGCACATTCATGTCGCCGTCCGAATAACCTCCGGCAACAACTTTCTGCAAGAACGGCACGTCGCCTGGGTCGGTCAGCTCTACTTTCCCGAGGTCGCCTCACGCTCGGTGCTCAACGCCCGCGAATACGGCGGTCGATCCGCTTCACCGCTGACCAACGATCAAGACTTTCACTATCAACACCAGGGCGGCGAAGCGTCGACGTTGACCGTTCACACCCTCGGTCGAGATTCAAACGAGGATGGCTATTTTGGCCACATGACCATCGGCATCGACACGTTCGCCGCCTCGACACACATCAAACCGGAGGACTTCGACAAGTACACGGTATGAGGTCAGCGCAGTTCGCTCAGCGCCCGCGCCAGTAAATTCATCTCGGCAGCAGTGTTCGTGAGCCCCGGCGTAATGCGGATGCACGGCCCGCTCGCGGCGCCGCTGCGGACAACGGTGAACAGGTTGTAGTCGTTGAGCAGGCGCTCGACCATCGGCTGTTGATCGGCATGGCGGGTAAACCGCATCGAGGTGATTGCGCAATACAGGCGTGGGTCGTCCGGGGTCATGACATCAATTCCCGGCAGTGACCTGACCGCATTGACCCACAGGTTGCGCAGGTAGTTGAGCCGTGCACTCTTGGCCGCGGCGCCGCCCATGGCCAGGTGCTCCTCGAACACCAGTGGCAGGGTCAGCAACGCCGGGATGTTCGGCGTGCTGTAGGGCGTGCGGGCGCGAATATCGGTGACCGGGAAATGCATCTCGCCCATGTCCGGATCAATGTCCGCCAGGCGCTCGGGGGCAATGTAGATAAAGCCCAGCGTCAGGGGCGCGCCGATCCATTTGTGCAGGTTGAAGCCTGCAAACGAAATGCCCAGCTCATCCAGATTGAATTCAAGCTGACCCAGGGCGTGCGCACCGTCGAGGATCACGTCGATGCCCCGTTCCTTGGCTGCAGCGGCAATGGCCTGAACGGGCATGACCAGTCCGGTGCGGTGGGTGACGTGGGTCAGGGCCATCAATTTGAGCTTTGGATATCGCTCGAAAGCGTCGCGATAAGTGCTCAGCAAGCTGTCGAAACTGGCGGGGTGTTGGTGGTCGATTTCGATCACTTCCACACCACGATGCCTGGTGAGCCAGCGCATTGCGCCTTTGACCGTGTCGTATTCCAGGTCGCAGATCAGCACTTGATCGCCCGGCTGCAGGCGGTTGTAGTTGCGGATCAATGACTGCAAGCCGTCCGAGGCGCTGCGGGTGAGGGCAACGGTGTCGGCGCGAACCCCAAGCAGTCCGGCAAGCTGTTCGAGGATCTGAAGGCTTTCGCTTTGTTCGAAACGCTGACGCACATACACCGAGTTGCCACGGTTGATCAGCTCGATGTTGCGCTGGTATTCCTCGACCACGGTGCGCGACATTCGGCCGAAGTAGCCGTTTTCCAGGTTGATGGGCCCGGGTTCGACCGCATAGCGGTCGGCAAAGGTCTTCCAGAATTGTTCATCACGGGCGCGGCGAGTGTTATCGGGCATGGGCTATTCGGTCCGGTTTTACACGATCAGTCAGTGGCGCGGGGCAGGTTTGCCGTGTTTGGCGCGCAACGGTTCGAGCAGTTCGGCCAGTCCGTTGTGATCAATTTCCTGCATCAGGGCCAACAAGCCGCCCAGTTCGCCATGGGGAAATCCTTCCCTCGCAAACCAGTTCAAGTATTGGCCGGGAAGGTCGGCAATGATTCTGCCCTTGTACTTGCCGAAGGGCATTTCGCGGGTGATCAGCAGTTCGAGTTTCTCTGGGTTCATCATCGTTCGTCTGGGTTCATTCGAGCTGGAAAATACAGGCATTCTGCATGCAGGCCAATTGACAGATCATGCAAAAAAAGCGGATACAGATTTTTTCGTTAAATATAAGTGTTTGAAAAATAAAGAATAAATATTCATTTCGAAGCTGGCATGCAGGGTGCAATAGCTATTACATCTTTCATCAACCCGCGAGGAATTGAAAATGACCGACATGAATAAAGAAGCGATCTCTGTACTCAACGACCTGATCGAAACCAGCAAAGATGGTCAGGAAGGGTTCAAGACATGCGCTGAAGATATCAAGCACCCTGAACTCAAAACCCTTTTCGTGCAACGCTCGACTGATTGCGCGACCGCTGCGGCGGAGCTGCAAAGCGCCGTGCGTTCGATGGGTGGCGATCCAGAAACTTCCACCAGCGTCAGCGGCGACTTGCACCGTCGTTGGGTTGACGTGAAAGCGATGTTCACCGGCAAAGATGAAGAGGCCGTGTTGAACGAAGCCGAGCGTGGTGAAGACCATGCGCTGAAGGCTTACAAAGAAGCCATGGAAAAAATCAACAAACACAACATGGTGGGCATTCGTGACTTGGTTGAACGTCAGTACCACGGCGTGCAACGCAATCACGATCAGGTAAAAGCCCTGCGTAACCAGGCTCGCGCACGCTCTTAAGCGTTCGTAGCCTGTCAAAAACGCCAGCCAGTCTGGCGTTTTTTTGTGCCTTGGAATTAGTGCTGGACGGGCTATAGATAGCTAGCTAATAATTTGTTTTTCAAGTGTATGAGTCATGGCTCAACTGAACCGACTATCGTTAAATCGTCCTTCCAAGAGTGCTTTACGTGCCTATCACTTTGCAGGCTGTGTTTGCGCCTGACCGCCGCGCCCTTCAATTCGCAATCAAAACCCTGCTCGGCGGTGGTCTGGCGCTGTGGCTGGCGTTGCGATGGGGCCTGGAGCAACCGGCCTGGGCGCTGATGACGGCGTTTATCGTCGCTCAGCCATTGTCCGGGATGGTGGTGCAAAAGGGACTGGCGCGGCTGTTGGGAACGCTGATCGGGACGATCATGTCGGTGGTGTTCATGAGCGTGTTTGCTCAGACGCCGTGGCTTTTTCTGCTGGCATTGGCGTTGTGGCTTGGGCTCTGTACAGCGAGTTCGACGTTGTTGCGCAGTGCCTGGTCCTATTCATTTGTACTGGCCGGTTACACGGTGGCGATCATCGCGCTGCCGGCCATTGCGCATCCGTTGACGGTGTTCGACCAGGCGGTGGCGCGTTGCACGGAAATCTGTCTGGGCATTCTTTGCGCCACGGCGGCCAGTGCGTTGCTCTGGCCGATGCGGGTCGAACGGCAACTGGCGGATCAGGCGCGAGCGGCGTGGCGCAGCGGGATGAATGCGGCGCGTGCGACCTTGGCCGGCGACGCCCAGGCGCGCAAAGGCCTGCTGGAAATTCTCGGGCGCATTGTCGCCGTCGATGCCCAGCGCGAACATGCCTGGTTTGAAGGTGGACTGGGTCGGCAGCGCGCACGGGCGATCAGTGGCTTGAGTCAAAAATTGTTGATGTTGCTGCGCATCGCCCGTTCGGTGCGTCGGCAATGGAAGCAACTGGACGCCCCCGAAGCCGAACAACTGCGCCCCTGGATGACCGAGGTTCAAGACGCGCTCGACAGCGCCGATACCGCGACGCTACAAGCGTTACGACCAAGGTTGCTCGACGCCTGCCATGACCCGCGGATCAGTTCCGCGCAGAGTTATTGCCTGGCCCGTTTCACCCTGCTGCTCGACACCGCCATGGCCGCGACGACGGCATTGAGGGCGGTGGAGGAGGGCCGTGAAACGGTCGATCCGCCGCGCACCCTGACGCCACACCGCGACCTGTCATTGGCCTTGGTTTTCGGTGCGCGCAGTGCTTTGGCATTTCTGGTGGTCTCGTGTTTCTGGCTCGCCACCGCCTGGCCTGCTGCGGCGGGTGCGCTGGTACTGACCTGCGTGGTGTGCAGCCTGTTTGCCAGTCGTGAGAATGGCGCGCAGATCGGCATGAGCTTTATGCGCGGGATTTTTCTGGCGATACCTGCGGCGTTTTTCGTCGGGCAGATTCTGCTGCCGCAATGGAGCGGGTTTGCGTTGCTCTGCCTGGGCATGGGCGTGCCATTGTTTCTCGGTGCGCTGGGCATGGCCAAGCCACAGATTGGCGCCACGGCCACCTCGTTCTGCTTGCACTTCATCGTCTTGGTGTCGCCGCTGAATGCGATGAAGTTCGACGTCGCCACGTTCTTCAACAGCGCCCAGGCGATGGTGGTCGGTGTCGGCGCGGCGGTGCTGGCGTTTCATTTGCTGATCCTGCGTAACCCGACCTGGCATGGGCGCCGTTTGTTGGCGGCGACGCTCGACGATCTGGTCCGTCTGACCCGGCGCAATCTGCGCGGTGCCGAAAGCTGGTTCGGCGGACGCATGGCCGATCGCTTGCTGCAACTGGCTCGGCATTATCCAGAGTTGCCGGAACCGGCGCGCAGTCGCTGGGACGATGGTCTGCTTGGCTTGGACATCGGCGATGAATTGCTCCATCTGCGTTTGAGCTTGGCCGTGGCGCAGGTGCCGGTCAGCGCGCCTCAGCAGCGTTATCTCGAGCGGCTGGAAAAAGTCCTGGCACAAGGCCCCGCAGGCGACTGCGCGGATGCGCTGGAACAACCGAGCGAAGAGTTTTTGAAAACTTTGTACGCGTTGCCGCCCAGCGACGCGGTGAAACTGGCGCAGGGCGCGGTGCTGCAATTGCAAAGCAGCTGGCGCGCCTGGTGCCGCCAACAGGAGCAAAGCCATGGGCTTGCGTGAGTGGTCGGTGGGCGGGGTGCTGCTCAGTCCGTTTCTGATTTATGTATTGCTGGCGCTGCTGGTCACGGGGGCCTTGCGCATGTTGTTGCGCCTGACCCCGGTGGGCCGCTGGATCTGGCACGAAGCGCTATTCGATTGCGCCTTGTACGTCTGTGTATTGACCTTGATCACCGTCGTCCTCGGACCTTTATAAGGAGTTGAACATGCGTACCCCCGTACGTGTCGCGGTAACCCTGTGCCTGGTGGCGGTGGCGATATTTGCCGGTTTCCATTTGTGGCAGTACTACATGCTCACGCCCTGGACCCGGGATGCGCGGATCCGCGCCGACGTGGTGGTCATCGCCCCGGATGTGTCGGGATGGGTGCGTGAACTCAAGGCGTTCGATAACCAGCAGGTCAAGGCCGGCGATCTGTTGTTGAGCATCGACCGCGACCGTTTCGAAGCGGCGCTGGAGAAAGCCCAGGCGGTGGTGCAGACGCGCCAGCAGCAGCTCAATCTGCGCGAGCGCGAAGCCAGCCGCCGCGCGAGTCTTGGACCACAAGCGATCAGTGCCGAGTTGCGCGAGAACGCTCAGATCAATGCCGGCATCGCCCGTGGCGAACTGCGCGAGGCTCAGGCTGAGGCCAAAGTCGCCGAACTCAATCTGGCTCGCAGCCAGGTCCATGCGCCGCGCAATGGGCACATCACAAATTTGCGTCTGGCTGAAGGCAATTATGTGAATGCCGGGCAATCGGTGATGGCCTTGATCGATGATTCGACCTTTTATGTGCAGGCCTATTTCGAGGAAACCAAGCTGCCACGGATTCATGTCGGCGATCCGGTGAAGGTCTGGTTGATGAGCGCGGGGGAGGCCTTGGACGGGCACGTGGAAAGCATCAGTCGCGGGATCACCGACCGCAACACCACGCCGGACGGGCAGTTGTTGGCGGAGGTGGAACCGACGTTTAACTGGGTGAGGCTGGCGCAGCGGATTCCGGTGCGGATCAAGATCGACAACCTGCCGCCAGAAATGAATTTGAGTTCAGGGATGACGGCGAGCGTGCAGGTGCAGGAAGGTAACCACTGATCGTTCCCACGCGGACGGTTCGACGTGGGAACGATCAGGCGCTTTAGCCGATGCTGATGGCCGGCAAGGTCGGCAAGGTCACGGTCTGCTGCTTGCGCGGCGCCAGGATCTCGGCCTCGCCATCGACGACTAATTCGTCACGCTGGTTAAACACGCGAGTGGCAATTCGTACACGAAATTTCGGCATTTTTTCCAGGATTTCCAGACGCACCGTCAAGGTGTCGCCGATCTTCACCGGCTTCTGAAAGCTCATCTGCTGGCCGATGTAAATCGTCCCCGGCCCAGGCAATTCACAGGCAACGGCGGCACTGATCAACGCGCCACTGAACATGCCGTGAGCGATGCGCTCCTTGAACATGGTGCCAGCGGCGAATTCGGCGTCCAGGTGCACTGGATTGTGATCGCCGGACATGGCGGCGAACAACTGAATGTCGCGCTCTTCGACCGTCTTGCTGTAGCTGGCGGTCTGGCCGACTTCGAGGGCTTCGTAAGGGGTGTTGGTAACCTGGGTCATCTGTTTCAATTCCTGTCACGAATAAATAAATTCACAAAAAAACTATTCCGATCTGGGCGGCCGGCGGTGGCTCAGCGTCTGCGCAATCCAGTTCAACACGTCGTTGATCACTTCATCGCTGTTGCTCTCGTTGAACAATTCATGCCTGGCCTGAGGGTAAATAGTCAGTTGCAGATTGCGGCTGCCAGCCTCGCGAAGTGCGTGGGCCAAGTCTTTCAGACGTTTGCCTTCGCTGACCGGATCACATTCACCACCAATCACCAGCAACGGCAGGCCCGGATCGATCTGCGCGAGATTGGACGCTTTGCTGATTTGCTGCAAGCCGCCGAGCAAATCGATCCACAGTTGATTGGTGCAGCGAAAGCCGCAAAGCGGGTCGTTGGCGTACAGGTCGACCTGCGCCGGATCGCGGCTGAGCCAGTCGAAACGCGTGCGCGCCGGTTTGAATTTCTTGTTGAACGAGCCGAACGACAGCCACTCGATCAGCGCGCTACGACCCTTCGGACCTTGGCGCAAACGTTCGAGCCGGGCAATCTGGCGGGCCACGCGATACAGCGCCACCGGTTGGAAATTCGAGCCGCTGAGCACCGCACCATGCAGGCTGGCGCTGTGGTGCAGCAAATAAGCCTGGGCGATGTAGCTGCCCATGCTGTGACCGAGCAGCACGATCGGCACGCCGGGGTGCTGCTGGCCGATGTGCTGGTTGAGGCTGGCCAGGTCGCCGACGACTTTGCACCAGCCGTCGTCATCGGCGAAATGGCCGAGCGTCCCGTTTTCGGCAGTTTTGCCATGTCCGCGCAGGTCCGGCGCGTAGACGCCATAACCCTGAGCGCAGAATTTTTCCGCCAGACGGGCGTAGCGTCCACTGTGCTCGGCCATGCCATGCGCCAGCAGAATCACCGCTTTCAGAGGCGCGGCGGGCAGCCACTGGTTGACGAAGAGGCGGCTGCGGTCACTCGCGGTCAGCCAGAAAGTGTCGTGGATCATGGCGATTCCTTTGCATGGGGCTGCATGGCATGGGCGTCGCTGCATTGTATAGCGCATCCCGCGCTTGCCGTCTGATCAGGCCACGCCACGGCTAGAAGATTCACATGATCAATGACGGTTCTGTCGTATTTGCCTGATTCGCCATAGCTGCTAGTGTCCGTGGAGCTCCGCCTTTCGCTTTTTGTTTTTGAACAAGGACAGAAACGCGGCCCCGGATAGGTTCAGGTAAAGAGGACAAGAACAATGCAACCTGATTTCTGGAATGACAAACGCCCGGCCGGCGTGCCCCTGGATATTGATCTTGGGGTTTACAAGTCGGTGCTTGAGGTGTTCGAGCGTTCCTGCAAGAAATTCGCTGATCGTCCCGCGTTCAGCAGCATGGGCGTGACCCTGACCTATGCCGAACTGGAACGCTACAGCCTGGCGTTCGCCGGCTACCTGCAAGCCCACACCGACCTGGTGCCGGGGGATCGCATTGCGGTGCAGATGCCCAACGTCCTGCATTACCCGATTGCCGTGTTCGGCGCCTTGCGTGCCGGGCTGATCGTGGTCAACACCAACCCGTTGTACACCGCGCGGGAGATGCGCCATCAATTCAAGGACTCCGGTGCCCGGGCGCTGGTGTACCTGAACATGTTCGGGAAGAAGGTCGAGGAAGTACTGCCCGACACCGACATCCAGTACCTGATCGAGGCGAAGATGGGCGACCTGATGCCCGGCGCCAAGGGCTGGCTGGTCAATACGATGGTGAGCAAGGTCAAGAAGATGGTCCCGGCGTATTCATTGCCGCAGGCTATTTCTTTCAAGAGCGCGTTGCGTCTGGGCCGGGGCCTGGGCATCAAGCCGCTGAAAGTCGGCCTCGACGACATTGCCGTGCTGCAATACACAGGCGGCACCACGGGCCTGGCCAAAGGCGCGATGCTGAGCCACGGCAACCTGGTCGCGAACATGCAGCAGGCGCGGGCCTGTCTTGGGCAGTTCGGTGCCGACGGTCAGCCGCTGCTGCGTGAAGGCCAGGAAGTGATGATCGCGCCGCTGCCGCTGTACCACATCTATGCTTTCACGGCGAACTGCATGTGCATGATGGTCACCGGCAACCACAACGTGCTGATCACCAATCCGCGGGACATCGGCTCCTTCATCAAGGAGCTGAAGAACTGGCGGTTCTCGGCGCTGCTGGGGCTTAACACGCTGTTCGTTGCGCTGATGGACCATCCAGACTTCAAGACCCTGGATTTCTCCAGCCTCAAACTCACCAACTCCGGCGGCACTGCATTGGTCAAGGCCACTGCTGAGCGCTGGGAACAACTCACCGGTTGCCGCATCACCGAAGGTTACGGCCTGACCGAAACCTCGCCGGTGGCGTGTACCAACCCGTATGGCGACAAGTCGCGGATCGGCACGGTCGGCCTGCCAGTGCCCGGCACCACGCTCAAAGTGATCAACGATGACGGCGTCGAGCAGGCCTTGGGCGAGCGCGGCGAGCTGTGCATCAAAGGCCCGCAGGTCATGAAGGGTTATTGGAACAAACCCGAAGCCACCGCCGAAGTGCTGGATGCCGAGGGCTGGTTCAAGTCCGGTGACATTGCAGTGATCGACCCGGACGGTTTCGTGCGCATCGTCGATCGCAAGAAAGACATGATCATCGTCTCGGGTTTCAACGTGTACCCGAACGAGATCGAAGACGTGGTCATGGCTCACCCGAAAGTCGCCAACTGCGCGGTGATCGGCGTGCCGGACGAGCGTTCGGGGGAGGCGGTGAAGTTGTTTGTGGTGGCCCGCGAATCTGGAGTCAGCCTCGAAGAGCTGAAGGCCTACTGCAAGGAAAACTTCACGGCGTACAAAGTGCCCAAGCACATTGTCTTGCGTGAGTCGTTGCCGATGACGCCGGTGGGCAAGATTCTGCGGCGGGAGTTACGCGATATCGCTTGATCGATGAATGGCTGCGCTTCGCGCAAATCGCGGGCAAGCCCGCTCCCACAGGATCAGCAGTGAATCTTGTGGGAGCGGGCTTGCCCGCGATGCTTTTAGGGACTAAAGCCCTATTTTACGGGACTTTCAAGGCGTTATAGAATTTTTGCTCTAAAATGACCGCTTGCTGTTCTTGAGTCATTAAAGTGACTGTAGAGGCCGCTTTTGGCTCTAGTCGACCCTTGGCAAAGCTGCTACTCTCGGCGCGCTTTGTGACTTCTCGGCCTAGTAAAAAGCCAGACTCACCAACAAAAGACACGATAAAAAACACACACCAATAATAATCGCATCAAATGCGGTGAAGAATTCGCGTTGCTGAGGAGTGGGCTTCCATGAACGAAGACTTTTGGAAGGATAAGTACCCTGCTGGGATTGCTGCCGAAATCAATCCAGACGAGTATCCGAATATTCAGGCAGTGTTGAAACGATCCTGCCAACGCTTCGCTGACAAGCCGGCTTTCAGCAACCTGGGCAAGACAATCACCTACGGTGAGCTGTATGAATTGTCCGGTGCTTTTGCCGCTTACCTGCAACAGCATACCGACTTGCAGCCGGGCGATCGAATCGCCGTGCAACTGCCCAACGTATTGCAGTACCCGGTTGCTGTGTTCGGTGCCATCCGCGCCGGGCTGATCGTGGTCAACACCAACCCGCTGTACACCGCGCGGGAAATGGAACACCAATTCAAAGATTCCGGTGCCAAAGCCCTGGTTTGTCTGGCCAACATGGCGCACCTGGCTGAAATCGTCGTGCCCAAAACCGGCGTCAAGCACGTGATCGTGACCGAAGTGGCCGACTTGCTGCCACCGCTCAAGCGCCTGCTGGTCAACAGCGTCATCAAGTACGTGAAGAAGATGGTCCCGGCATATCACTTGCCCAAGGCCGTCAAGTTCAACCATGTACTGAGCAAGGGCCACGGCCAGCCAGTGGCTGAAGCCAACCCGGCCAGCAGCGACGTTGCCGTGCTGCAATACACCGGCGGCACCACCGGCGTGGCCAAGGGCGCGATGCTCACCCACCGCAACCTGGTGGCGAACATGTTGCAGTGCAAGGCGCTGATGGGCTCCAACCTCAACGAAGGCTGCGAGATCCTGATCACGCCGCTGCCGCTGTACCACATCTATGCCTTCACCTTTCATTGCATGGCGATGATGCTGATCGGCAACCACAACATCCTGATCAGCAACCCGCGCGACTTGCCGGCGATGGTCAAGGAACTGTCGAAGTGGAAATTCAGCGGTTTCGTCGGCCTCAACACGTTGTTTGTGGCCCTGTGCAACAACGAAGGCTTCCGCAAGCTGGACTTCTCTGCACTGAAAATCACCCTGTCCGGCGGCATGGCCCTGCAACTGGCTGCGGCCGAGCGCTGGAAAGCGGTCACCGGTTGCGGCATCTGCGAAGGTTACGGCATGACCGAAACCAGCCCGGTGGCCACGGTCAACCCGATCCAGCACATCCAGATCGGCACCATCGGTATTCCGGTGCCGTCGACCCTGTGCAAAGTCATCAATGATGCCGGCGTTGAACAGGCGATGGGCGAAATCGGCGAGCTGTGCGTGAAAGGTCCGCAGGTCATGAAAGGCTACTGGCAGCGTCAGGACGCCACCGACGAAATCCTCGACAGCGAAGGCTGGCTGAAGACGGGTGACATCGCGCTGATCCAGCCTGACGGCTACATGCGCATCGTCGATCGCAAGAAAGACATGATCCTGGTCTCCGGTTTCAACGTTTACCCGAACGAGCTCGAAGATGTGCTGGCGACTCTGCCGGGCGTGCTGCAATGCGCGGCCATCGGTGTGCCGGACGAGAAGTCGGGCGAGGCGATCAAGATTTTCGTCGTCGCCAAGCCAGGCGTGACATTGACCAAGGAACAGGTGATGGAGCACATGCGTGCGAACGTGACCGGCTATAAGGTCCCGCGTTCCGTGGAGTTCCGCGATGCGCTGCCGACGACCAACGTCGGCAAGATCCTGCGCCGCGAGTTGCGCGACGAAGAGCTGAAAAAGCTGGGCGTGAAGAAAGTCGGCGCCGCGTAAAATAAAAAAGCCCCGCAGATGCGGGGCTTTTTATTGCCTGACTGATCGTTCCGACGCAGAGCGTGGGAACGATCTAATTACAGGCGGAACGGTGCGAAATTGACGTTGGTGCCCGCCGGACGCATGTCTTGCAGGAACGAGTCCTTGTCGGCGCTCAGTTCCAGGCTCAAAGCGGCTTTGCGCTTGCCTTCATTGCGCACCACCAGGCCTTCAAGCTTTTCGCGAAGGAACACCGTCGGCACTTTCAGGTGCAGCAGTTCGTCGGTGTCTGGCGTGTGCATCAGCAGGTGAACCCATTCGTACTGACCAATGGCCAGCCGCGCGACCGGGATATCGAACCACCAGATGTTGCGATTGCGGTTCAATTCGGTGAAATGGCAGTTGTTGACGCCAAGCACGGCACCGCCAAGTTCCTGGTTTCTGCGGGCAATGGCCTGCTTTTTATCGAGTTTCATAACATTCCTACGGGATTGGATCTTCAGCGCCATGGCCTGAATACGTTGCGCATTCTCGGGGGTTGGTCGACAAACATAAAGCCTAACCTGCGCTGAACGATGAAATGTACGATCGAAAATAAATGAAACTCCGTGCAAAAGCCTCCGGTCAATCCTTATGTAACGACTTTTCTCATTGAATTGTTCACAGGAGAAACACCATGAGCAGCACTGGCGATAAAGTAAAAGGCATGGCCAACGAAGCCGTCGGCAACGTCAAGCAAGGTGTCGGCAAAGCGACCGACAACACCAAACTGCAAGTTGAAGGCAAGATTCAGGAAAAGAAAGGCGAGGCCCAGCAAGCGATCGGTAAAGCCAAGGACGCCATTAAAAAGAGCGTCGACGAGGCTTGATCCAGCCTTTGATGAGCAACACGAACGGCCATCCAAGGATGGCCGTTTTTGTGTCACCCTGAACTTGCGCAACGAAATTGTTTCAAAGACGCCAAGTAGGCTAATTTGATGTAGAAAACGGCCCCTGAGTCGCCACGACTTCAACCCATATTGCGGCGAAAGGAGACGCTAATGTTTTTCCCTCATATGAAAGGCCTGCGCCTGCACCGTGTCATGGTGCGCACGGTCACCGAGTTCATCGACGACGAGATGTCGACCTATGCCTCGGCGCTCGCCTATCAGATGCTGTTCTCGCTGTTTCCCTTCATCCTCTTTCTGATCGCCCTGATCGGTTTCCTGCACTTGCCTGACTTCTTTTCCTGGCTGCGCCTGCAATCGGAACTGGTCCTGCCGCCCCAGGCGCTGGAACAGGTGAACCCGGTCATCGACCAGTTGCAGCAGTCCAAGGGTGGTTTGCTGTCGATTGGTATCGTGATTGCGCTGTGGACGGCGTCGGCCGGTGTGCGGTTGATGATGAGCGCGATGAACGCAGCCTACGACGTGGTCGAAGGCCGGCCCGCGTGGAAGCGTATCCCGCTGTCGATTATCTACACGGTCGGCATCGCCGGCATGCTGCTGATCGCCGCCGCGTTGATGGTGCTCGGGCCGCAAGTGATGGGCTGGATCGCTTCGCAAGTCGGTCTCGAAGACTTCATCGTGACGCTCTGGACCATCGTGCGCTGGCCGGTGGTCGTGGTTCTGCTGATGGTGGCGGTGGCGCTGATCTATTACGTCATGCCCGACGTCAAACAAGAGTTCCGCTTTATCACCCCAGGCTCGGTGCTGGCGGTGGTGGTGTGGATCTGCGCCTCCGTGGGTTTTGGTTTGTACGTCAAGGAGTTCGCCAACTACAACGCCATGTATGGCAGTATCGGCGCGATCATCGTGCTGTTGCTGTACTTCTACATTTCTGCGGCGGTGCTGTTGCTGGGTGCGGAGATGAATGCAGTGATCGAACATATGTCGACCGAGGGCAAAAATGATGGCGAAAAAGTCCCCGGCGAACTCGATCACGAACCCAAACAACACGTTTCGGGACTGGCTCGGGATCACTCGCTCCAGCCCAAACCTGATGAAGTCATAAAATGATCCGTGAAATCCTGAAAATGGGCGATGAACGCCTGCTGCGCATTGCCCCGCCGGTCCCGGCCGAAATGTTCGACAGCCCCGAGTTGTGGCAACTGATCGACGACATGTTCCAGACCATGGAAAGCGTCGGCGGCGTCGGCCTGGCCGCACCGCAGATCGGTGTCGACCTGCAACTGGTGATCTTCGGGTTCGAGCACAGCGAACGCTACCCGGACGCTGAAGCGGTGCCGCAGACCATCCTGATCAATCCGCTGATCACACCGTTGAGCCCAGTGATGGAAGAGGGCTTCGAAGGTTGCCTGTCAGTGCCCGGCATGCGCGGCGCGGTGGATCGTTATCAGCAGATTCGCTACGAAGGTTTCGACCCCAAGGGCCAGCCGATTGTGCGGATCGCCGAGGGATTCCATGCGCGGGTGGTGCAGCATGAATGCGATCACCTGATCGGTCGGCTGTACCCGTCGCGGATTACCGATTTCAGCAAATTTGGCTTCACCGAAGTCATGTTTCCGGACCTCGATCCAGCAGCGGATGACTGATTCGAAAACACCTCAAGCTACTGTGGGAGCGAGCTTGCTCGCGATGGCGGCCTGTCAGTCGATATCAATGTCGACTGTTCTGACCCCTTCGCGAGCAAGCTCGCTCCCACATTTGATCTTCAAATGGCTTTAGTGCGTTATTTGGCCAGTTCCATACCCATGGCAATCATCGGTTTACTGCGCGCATACCGGCTCAAACGTTCGGCCATCGAATAGGGCAACACTGGGTCGAAGGTGAACCCATGACGCTCATAAAAACCGCGCAAATCAGGATGACAAAAAAGCCACACCGGACCTTCGATATCCTTGACCGCCTCGGCCATCAAAGCGCCAGCGATCCCTTGTCCGCGACAAGCCGGATCGACGAACAGCCCCGTCAGCCAATGCCCCTCCGACACCGGCCGCAAACACAGCGCGCCAATGATCCCGTCGCGCCTGGCGACCCACAGTTGAGCGTCGCGCACGGCTTTCATCGACGATTGGTGGGCGCGATAAAATTTGTTCATCAAGGGCCACATAGGCTCCTCGAGCAAGGTGTACTGGGTGTCGGGCATGGTCGTGGACTGTCGGTGCGCAAAGCGGGCGATTATAAAAGAACACGAGCGCAGCGATAGGTGTATACCTGATCTCACATCCCGTATGAGTGGAGTACGTATCATGGCCAAAGGCATGGATTCAAAGAAAGCGGCAAAGAAAAAACCGGCGAAAACCGCCGATGAAAAGCGCGCGGACAAGAAGGCCAAGAAGGTGGATGTGTTCGGCCATTGATTCCGCGTTGATCGTTCCCACGCTTTTTGCGTGGGAACGCAGCCCTTGACGCTCCGCGTCACTGGACGCAGAGCGTCTCTAGAGGCATTCCCACGCAGAGCATGGGAACGATCTTCAAAATAATCTGCAAGATTACCCGACGCCATTGCACAGAAGGGGACTGGTCCCCGATCTGAGCAACGCCATGTCCCATTACTTCGATACTGCCCATCGAGAAGAAATCGAAACCCTGCGTCAACGCCTGACCGCTCGCACCGAGTGGCCGACCTGGCTGTTGCTGATCGGCGTGTATGGCGGCTGGTTCAGCCTCGTCTTGGCGAGTGATCGGTTGGGGGTGTGGTGCAGCACATTGCTGCTGATTCCGCTGGTGGTGCTGTGGTTGTCGGTGCAGCACGAATTGCTGCACGGGCATCCGACCCGTTGGCCATTGCTCAATAAAATCCTCGGCTATGCGCCGTTCGCCGTCTGGTATCCCTACACCCTTTACCGCGACAGCCATTTGCTGCATCACCGCGACGAAGACTTGACCATTCCCGGTCGCGATCCGGAAAGTCGTTACCTCACGGCCGAGCGGTGGCAGGGCAGTTCGCTTTTTGAGCAAAGCCTGCACTGGCTGAACAAAACCGTGCTCGGGCGCTTTCTCCTGGGCGCGCCACTGGCCTTGCTGACGCTGGCGCGGGAAGAACTGCAACGGCTGAAAAAGGCTGAGCGACAGGCCTGGCTCATGTGGCTGACCCACGGTGCACTGACGTTGCTGATGCTGATCTTCATCGCGCGCTACAGCGTGCTACCGGTGTGGCATTACCTGTTGCTGATCAGTGTGCCGGCGCTATCGATTGCCATGATTCGCTCCTACTATGAACACCGTCCGCATGTGCAACCCGAGCAACGCACGGTCATCAATGAAGCCGCCTGGCCATGGCGCTGGCTGTTCCTGAACCTCAATTTGCACCTGGTGCACCACGACTTGCCAGGGTTGCCCTGGTACGACTTGCCCAAGGCCTACCGCGCACGTCGTGAGCAATGGCAGGCGCGCAGCGGCGGATTTGTGCTGCAGGGTTACGGACAGTTGTGGCGACAGCATGGAGTGAGGGCCATCGATAGCCCGAGGCACCCATTTCACTGATTTTTCATGATCCACATCTGACCCCTGTGGGAGTGAGCTTGCTCGCGATGGGGCCGTACCTTTCACATTGATGTTGCCTGAAACACCGCTATCGCGAGCAAGCTCGCTCCCACCGGGGAATATGGTTGTATGGGAAGATTTCGATGACACAACACATCGCTGAACTATTGATGTACGTCGCCCCCGAGCCGATCCTCCAGGCCAACGAGCGCTGGCTGGCGCAGATCATCGAGCAGTTGGGCGTCACCCGACTCAATGCCGAAGGCCTGTCGCTGATGGACCTCTGGTTGTCGCCGCAATTGCTGCTGACCCAGACTTGCGGTTATCCGCTGATGACTGCGTTGCGCGGCAAGGTCCGGGTCATTGGTCGGCCGCGTTACGAACTCCCCGACAGCACCGGCGGCAACCATTGCAGCCTGCTGCTGAGTCGCACCGATGACCCACGGCGGACGTTGTCCGACTGGCGCGACAGTCGCGGCGTGATCAACGGCGAAGACTCCAACAGCGGCATGAACCTGTTGCGGCATCGCCTGGCGCCGCTGCATCGCGACGGGCAATTCTTTTCCAGTGTCGCCATCAGCGGTAGCCACCGCGAGAGCCTGCGCTGGTTGCGCGAAGACCGGGCGGACCTGGCGGCCATCGACAGCGTGACCTTCGCCTATCTGGCGCGACATGCCGCGCAAGAAGTCGCCGGATTACGCATCGTTGCCCGAAGCGCGTTCAGCCCGACCTTGCCGTACATCACGGCTTTGGGCGTTACGCTTGAGCAGGCGGAGCAGCTGCGTCAGGTGATGAATCAGGCTTTGAAGAAGTTGCCTGACGTTGTTGAGATCCTGGGGCTGCAAGAAGTGCTGCCGGCCACTGAAAGCGACTATCAGATCGTTCTCGACTATCAGCGGGAAGCTGAAGCGTTGGGATTCGGGCGATTACGTTAAATTTCCAAATAGAATATAAAAATGCTTTTTAAGTATTATTAAAGAATAAGGCTCCTTGCTAGGATCGCGCCACCGGATCACCGGACATTCAGCGACCCCTAACCTTGGAGCCTCTATGTCCGGCACCGACGTATCCCATCGCAACCACATCGACAGATTGTTCCGCGCCCATTATTCCTGGCTGTGCGCACACTTGCGCCGGCATCTGGGCACCAGCCCCAGCGTCGAAGACATCGCCGCAGAAACCTTCGTGCAACTGCTGCAATCCCCAGGCCTGACACCGATTTGCGAACCTCGAGCCTTGCTCACCACCATCGCCCGCCGTTTGATCTATCAGCTCTGGCGCCGCCGGAAACTGGAACACCAGCACCTCGATCAGTTGCAACTCGACGATTACCCATCCGTGAAATCGCCTGAGGAGCTGGCGCAACTCAGCCAGGCATTGCAGGGCCTCGACCAGACGCTGGGACGCTTGCCGGGCAAAGTCAGGGCGACCTTCCTGTTGTCACGCGTCGACGGCCTGACGTACCCGCAAATCGCCGCTGAACTGGGCATTTCCCAGCGCTCGGTCAGCGTCTATATGACCCGCACTCAGGCACTGTGCGACCGGCACAGCGCCAACCAACCCTTGAATGCCCTGACCTGGAGGTCCGCATGAGATCGATCAAAACCCTGCTCGGCAGTTCGCTGTTGGCGCTGAGCCTTGTCGCAACCCACGTGCCGGCCGCGGAAAAAGCCGCGCCGATTCACTTTGGCGATATCACCTGGGAAAGCGGCAGCCTGATCACCGAAATCCTGCGTCTGATCGTCGAGAAAGGCTATGGCTACCCGACCGACACGTTACCGGGCAGCACCGTCAGCCTCGAAGCCGCGCTGGCCAAGAACGACATCCAGGTGATCGGCGAAGAGTGGGCGGGGCGCAGTCCGGCGTGGGTCAAGGCGTCCGCCGAGGGCAAAGTGTTTGGTTTGGGAGACACGGTAAAAGGGGCCACCGAGGGTTGGTGGGTGCCGGAATACGTGATCAAGGGCGACGCGGAACGTGGCATCAAACCCCTGGCGCCGGAATTGAAATCTGTCGCCGACCTGGCCCGCTACAAGGACGTGTTCCGCGATCCCGAAGACCCAAGCCGCGGACGCTTCCTCAACAGCCCGACCGGCTGGACCTCGGAGATCGTCAACAGCCAGAAACTCAAGGCCTATGACCTGACCGCCAGTTACGTCAACTTCCGAACTGGCTCAGGCGCGGCGCTGGATGCGGAGGTTGCGTCATCGATTCGCCGCGGCAAACCGGTGTTGTTCTACTACTGGTCGCCGACGCCGCTGCTGGGGCGCTTCAAACTGGTGAAACTCGAAGAACCGGCCTTTGACGCCGAAGCGTGGAAGACACTGGCCGATGCCAACAACCCCAATCCCAAGGGCACCCGCTCCATGCCGGCGAGCCTGGCCATTGGTGTGTCTGCACCGTTCAAGGCGCAGTATCCGGACTTGGTGGCGTTCTTCGAAAAAGTCGACTTTCCGATCGATTTACTCAACCAGACGCTGGGACAAATGAGCGAAAAACGCCAGCAACCGCGTCAAGTCGCCGAAGCGTTTTTACGGGATCAGCCGCAGATCTGGAAGGGCTGGGTGCCGGGGGAAGTGGCGAGCAAGGTGAGTGCGAGTCTGTAGTTATTCCTGATGTTCTTGCGGGGCATAAGCGACTGCATTCGCGAGCAGGCTCGTTCCCACAGTGGATCTGCTGAGCGCACAAAATTTGTGTAAGCCTCAGATCCCCTGTGGAAGCGGCGATGTCGCGGTCTACACCAACTCGGCAGCCAACGCCGCTTTCACTGCTGGCCGCTGCTCAACTCTGTCCTGAAACCGCAACAACGCCGGCCACTGATTCAAATCAATCGCAAACAGTGGTGCCCAGCGCAGCACCGTAAACAGATACGCATCGGCGATGCCGAACCCGCCCGTCAGCAAATACTCTTGCCGCCCCAGCGTTTCGTTCAACACCGCCAATCGCTTGAACAGCTTCTCTTTGATCAGCGCTTTTACCGCCTCCGGAAACTGCGAATTGAACAGCCAGCCCAATCCGCCATGAATCTCTGTCGAGACGAAGTTCAAGCACTCTTGCAACCGCACCCGCTGGAACGTCCCGTTCGCTGGCGCCAGGTTCGCGTCCGGTCGCAGGTCCGCCAGGTATTGCAGGATCACCGGGCCTTCGGTCAGCACGTCGCCGTTATCCAGCAGCAACGCCGCGACGTATCCCTTCGGGTTGATCGCGAGGAAGTCATCGCCCTCTACGGTCTTTTTAGTGCGGTTATCAACGCGGATCAATTCGAATGGCAGATCCAGTTCACGCAGCACGATATGCGGCGCCAGCGAGCAGGCTTGGGGGGCGTAATACAACTTCATCGGGACGGCTCTGGTTGGGGATTTACGCCAGTGTCATAGTGCGCGGTGCCCTCGGTAAAATTACTCTTTCAGAACACAGCCATAAGGAAAGCTACTGCCATGATGAATCTGATGCATTGGCGAATGGTGGTGGCGGTGGCTGATACCGGCAACATCACCCGGGCCGCCGAGCGCGTTGGCATGACCCAGTCAGGGGCGAGTCAGGCGTTGGCCTTGATTGAAGAAACATTGGGCGTTCAACTGTTCAGTCGGGAGAATCGCCAAACGTTGCCGACGGCCATCGGCTTGCCTGTGATCGAACACGCACGAACGATGCTTGGAGCCCTGGAAAATATTCGCAGCAGCGTCGATGCCGCCAAAGGCATTCAGCGCGGCACGATTCGTCTGGCGAGTTTCCCCATGGTGCTGGCAACGTTTCTGCCGCCACTGTTACGCCGGTTCAAACGGCTCTATCCCGGCATTGAAGTGGTGGCACTTGAAGTCAGCGACGATGAAGTCGAAACACTACTCGACACCGGTCTGGTGGATGTTGGCGTGGTGTTGAACCCTGCTCCAGAGCGTAACGCCAGTCATTTGGGGCGTGATGCCTGGATGGCCGTCCTGCCGGGCGGCCATCCTTTTGCGCGCCGTTCGAATGAGGCCGGCATTACCCTCGCGGAGTTGGCTCAGGAACCTTTTGTATTAGCCACGGGCGGTTGTTCAACCAACGCTCGCAGCCTGGCCGCAGAGGCCGGCTTGCAGTTACGTGACATTCGGGTCGAGGTCCGGGAGTGGAGCAGCGCGTTCACGCTGGTGCGGGAAAACATCGGCGTGACGCTGGTGCCCGAATTGACGTTGCCCGCTCATCGCCAAGGCCTGCGCGTGATGCCAGTCCACCCGCGTATAGAGCGCGAGTTTGCCTTGGTGGTCGCGCCGACCCGTAAACCTTCAGCCGCCGTGCAGGCATTGCTGAACATGCTGGCTGAACCGATTTTGTCCTCAATACTGGCCGACTAGTGGCCTTGCGCCTTCGCAGCGGCTGTCTACGCTGACTTGTAACCGACTATGTCGGTGGCGATAGCCAATAACACTGCAAACGTGCGCAACCCACGGCACCACACTGAACAACAAGGAGCTGTGCACTAAAGGGAATTGCTGATGAAACCGTTAGGGCTGGCCCGGTTCCGGGCTATCAAGAGAAGGATGTCTTGATGAGAGCGCTACTGCATGGACTCTCCGATTGAACATCATTGATCACCTGACATTTCCTCCCGTGGAGGAACGCGTGTGCCTGTACCAAGAAACAATTTGGTAGATCCGTTGAAAGACCGAAGAACTTTCATCAATCAAAAGAACGCGCTGAAGGTGATACGACCATGTTTAACCTACATCACAAGGCTGACCTGCAGGAAATCCAACGATTCAGTTGTGCACTGAGCGAAGCCAACGCCAAGTTGGCGGCGGTCAGCCGCTCGATGGCCATGATTGAGTTCACCCCGGAGGGCATCGTGCTCGATGCCAACGACAACTTTTGCCGCGCAATGGGTTACAGCGCCGAAGAAGTTCGCGGCAAACATCACCGGATCTTTTGTGAAGAAGCGTTCTACCGCAGTGAGGAATACGCGAAGTTGTGGCGGGACCTGGCCCGTGGCGAACCCGTCGGCGGCACGTTTTTACGGCTGAACAAGCAAGGCAAGGAAGTTTGGCTTGAGGCCAGTTACATGCCGGTGTTCGGTCCCGACCGCCAGGTTAAAAGTGTCATCAAAGTCGCTACGGATATTTCCGACAGGGTTTACAAGGAACACGAAGAAGAAAGCATGCTCGCCGCGATTGGCCGTTCCATGGCGGTGATCGAATTCACCCCGGAAGGCAAAGTCATCACCGCCAACGACAACTTCCTGAAGACGATGCATTACTCGCTCAACGAAGTGATCGGCCAGCATCACAGCCTGTTCTGCCACCGCGCCGAATCCGAGTCGCAGGCGTACAAGGCGTTCTGGGCTTCACTCAATCGCGGCGAATATCACTCGCACCGTTTCGAGCGCAAAGACAAGCACGGGCATACGGTGTTCCTCGAGGCCTCTTACAACCCGTTGTTCGATGCCAAGGGCCGTTTGTACAAAGTGGTGAAATTCGCCAGCGACATCACCGAGCAAGTGACGACGCTGCAGACCGCAGCGGAGTCGGCCCACAGCACCTCGGTGCAAAACGACGCTTGCGCGCAGAAGGGGTCTCAGGTGGTGCAGCAAACCGTGCAGATCATCCAGGACATTTCCCGGGACCTGAACGAAGCGGCGCAGAGCATCGATGCGGTCAGCAAGCAGTCGGACATCATCGGCACCATTGTCCAGACCATTCGCGGCATCGCCGACCAGACCAACTTGCTGGCGCTTAATGCGGCCATCGAGGCCGCGCGGGCAGGCGACCATGGACGCGGGTTTGCCGTGGTGGCCGACGAAGTTCGCAGCCTTGCGGCACGCACGAGTCAGGCGACGGTGGAGATTGTCGACGTGGTGCGCAAGAACCACGATTTATCGATGAGCGCCGTGACGAGCATGCAATCGAGCTTGAGCCGAACCGGTCTGGGGGTGGAACTGGCAAACGAGGCGGGCGAGGTGATTCTAGAAATTCAGCAGGGCTCGCGGCACGTGGTGGATGCGATCAGTCAGTTTAATTCGACGTTGCAGATCACCTGAATCGCGGCAATGCCTTTGTAGGAGCCGCACGGCTGGCTCCTACAAAAAGTCCCTGTGTCTTCAAAGTGAAGCAAGGAATTTGTCGACCACCTGAGGCGTGTCTTTTGCAGTGCTGCTGTCGCCAGCTTTTGCGGTCGACGCCAGCTTCATCTTGTCTTCCATACGCTGGGCGATCTCTTTGCTAACGGCCAGTTGTTTTTCTGGCGGCATGGCTTTGAGGTCTTCTTCGGTGATGCCCATCTCTTTCAGGATGCTGTCGTGCATACGCTGTTCCGGCGTCTTGCTCATGTAGTCCTTGAAGTCGGCCATGGCCGTGCTGTCAGTGGCTTTGGCTTGAGCGTTGGCTGGCAGCTTGGCAGAGTCGGCGGCTTGCAGCGCGACTCGGGTTTTGGCGAAGGCTTCATTGACGTTGTCGCTGATTTTGCTGGCCTCGCTGACTTGCTGGGTAGCCTGTCCAGTGGCGGACGACTGAACCTGCGCCTGCCCATTGGTTTGAAAGGCTTGAAACATCGAGTTCTGAACGCCGCTCTGCAGCCCGGCCGCCACTTCGGCTGCCGGGTCTTTGCCGAGCTTCTTGGCCAGGGGAATAATCTGCGCTTGTTTTGCACTGACAAACATGACGGATAAACCTGCAGGTAATGACTGACCTGAGGACCCGAGCAATTAGCGTGCCGTTGTCCCGGACCCGTGTTTGCCGGGCCTGGAGGGACAGGTTGCACGGGGAGGGCGGTCAACGTTTGCCGCTGGGCGGCAGCCATCGACCGCCGGCGTCTCAGCGGTGCGCGATGTTTTCCAGCGCCAGGTTGCGGGTGCGCGGGCCAAACCAGCCGATGGTTAACATCACGATCAGCATGCTGGCGACAATGAACGCCAGCACGCCCGGCGTGCCGAAGTGTTCGAGGAAAATCCCGATCAGCAAACTGCTGAACACCGTCGACAATCGGCTGAACGAATAACAGAACCCCACGGCACGGGCGCGAATGTTGGTGGGGAACAATTCACTTTGATAAGAGTGATAACTGAAGCTCAGCCAGGCGTTGCAGAAGGTGATCATCACTCCGCAAAAGATCAGGCCGAAGGCGCTGGTCTGCATCGCAAACAGCGTACCGAAGGTCATTGCACCCAGTGCCGAACCGACGATCTGCCACTTGTTCTCGAAACGGTTGGCAAACTTCACAAACAGCAGCGGCCCGAGCGGGTAGGCGAGGGTGATGATGAAGGCGTACATCAAGCTGTGCGTGACACTCACGCCCTGACCGGAAAGCAGCGCCGGCAGCCAGTTGCCGAAGCCGAAGAAGCCGATGGCCTGGAACACATGGAAGACAATCAGCATCAGCGCCCGACGACGATAGGGCGGCTGCCAGATGTCGGCGAAACGGCCAGGGCCTTGAATGTCCACGGCGGCCAGTTCCGGCTCGTCCAGCGGCTTGCCCTGATCTTTCACGCAGCGCGCTTCGATGACATCGACAATCGCGCTGGCCTCCTCGAACCGGCCATGCTGGGCCAGCCAGCGCGGCGATTCCGGCAACCGTGAACGCAGCCACCAGATGAACAGCGCAAACACCGCACTCGCCAACACCACCCAGCGCCAGCCGGACACACCGAACGGCGCTTGCGGCACCAGCCACCACGACATCAACGCCACCGCCGGCACCGACAGAAACTGCACGAAAAAGGCGAAGGCAAATGCCGAACTGCGCATGCGTTTAGGCACCAGTTCCGAGAGGTAGGCGTCGATGGTGACCAGCTCGATACCCAGCCCTATGCCCACCAGAAACCGCATGCAGATAATGCCCAGCGCCGAACTCTGAACGCCCATTGCCACCGTCGCGACGGTGTACCAGATCAGCGCAAAGGTGAAGATCGCGCGGCGTCCGAAACGGTCGGCCAGTGGGCTCAGCAAGCTCGCGCCAAGGAACAGTCCGAGAAAGGTTGCCGAGGCGAATGCTGCCTGGTCGGAGAAACCGAACACGCCCTGACTGCCGGTGGCGAAGATGCCGTCGCGGATCAGGCCCGGGCTGATATAGGCCGTCTGGAACAGGTCGTAGAGTTCAAAAAAACCACCGATCGAAAGCAGCGCCACCAGGCGCCAGAGGGTTGCGACGGCGGGAAGCCGGTCGATGCGGGCAGAAATCTGCGCGGCGCGAACGGGGTCGATGCCGTCTGTTTGAGCGACGGCTGGGGTAGGCGCAGTCATGGGCTTGTCCATTTCTTATTGATGGAGAAGCTTAGCCTGCTATCGGAATCAATGGTTGTGAATCTCGGCGGCTTTGCACCGAGATTCGCCTGGTTATTGCAGCGGATGTTTGGTTTTTAGTGATTTGTAGCGCAGGAGCCGCTCAAGGCAGGCCGTTGCAGCCGTATTTCAGGAAGCCGGGACGTTGTGCCAGTCGTTGAAAATACTCGTCGATGGCCGGGTAGTCAGGACGTTCCATCGGCGTCATCAGCCAGCGATTCACGGACAAGCCGATGACGATGTCAGCCAGGGTGAAGCGTGGTCCGGCGACATAGGCTTTGGTGGTTGCGAGCTGATGTTCGAGGATGCCCATCTTCTGGTTCCAGCCGCGTACGCCGGCGGCGATGTGATGCGGGTCCTGGAACTCCGGGTCTTTGCGTACCAGTGCCGTGAACGCATAGCTCCAGGAGCTGTTGAGTTCAGTGGCTTGCCAATCCATCCACTGCTCCACCCGAGCGCGTGCGGCCGGTTCGTGCGGCAGCAAGTCGGTATTGTGGTGTTTGCCGGTCAGGTAGCGGCAGATGGTGTTCGACTCCCACAGCACGCCCGCCTCATCGATGATCACCGGGACCTGGGCATTGGGATTGAGCCTGAGAAACTCCGCCGTATGGGTCGACGCATAACCGCCGCCCCAGTCTTCTCGTTCGTAGGTAACGCCCAGTTCCTCACAGGTCCACAGAACTTTTCTGACGTTGATGGAGGAGGCTTTACCGAGAATTTTCAGTGCATGTTCCATTGAGCTACTCCGTTAGCGATTCGACGCTTCAGGAATCTAACAGACATTTTCAAACAGGACTGTATTGCGCCGATGCGGGTTGAGCACAGATGCACCGGAGCACTATCAAGGTTAGTTGAAATCCTGTGGCGTAGCGGACTGAGCCGAAAGACCGGCATTGCTCACTGTGCCTGCAGTCCGGTCCAGATCGGCGTTGAGCAGGCACTCGGGATGTCGTGAGAGACGACCGGTTGTCTGAGGAGCCAGCCTTGCAGTTGTTGGCCGGCGAACACCGGCGTTGATTCAATGCACTCACCCTTGGGCGCAACCGCGACCTGGTCCACCGACACAAACAGCGGCCCCGGAAGATCAAAGACTGTTCTGGACTGGCTCACGAGGCCCGTATCCTTGCTGGCAAAACAGGCGTTTGTGCGACCGCTGAGGTCGGTCGTCATGACGCTGACCTCGTCGCGGCTGGCATGCCCGACGCTCATCACCATCGCGGGTCCATCGACCTGTGGATGAGCGGCAAGGCAGCTTTTGATAGCCGGCATGAAACGAGGGTCGGTCAGAAAGTGAGTCCAGTCGTCCGGCTCCGGGTCTTGCGCCTGAGATGCCTGGCCGAGCGAGAGCGCCAGCAGTGAACAGATGAAGATCGTTTTGCGCATAAGGGGCAGCCGCGAATGTCATTTCGCGGATTCTGCACTCGACACTGATGACGCGCCGGCAAAAGGTGTTTCGAAATACGGCGGCAATCAGTGTGTGGAAACGATCAACCGCCTCAGGTGCTCTCGCGTACCTTCAACTCAAACCCCATGTCCTGCACCGGTTTTGCCACCGAATTGCCGGCCAGCAGCGTCAACATCAACTCCGCCGAACGGCGGCCAATGGCCTCGCGCGGAGTGCTGATGCTGCTCAGGCGCGGCACCATGTGCGCCGAGGCGGGGAGGTCGTTGAAGCCGAGAATGGCCACTTGCTCGGGGATTTTGATCCCGCAGCGCATGGCTTCCAGCAGCGCGCCCTGCGCCAGGTCGTCGTTGCCGAAGAAGATTGCATCGACATCCGGATGAGCGGCCATCAGCTGCAGGAACAACTCGCCACCCAGACCGACGGAGGAGGCGCGCGGTGTCAGTATTTCCAGATCCGGGTCATACAAGCCGGCCTTTTGCAGCGCCTTGCGGAAACCTTCGCCACGCAACAACGTGCGTTGGTCCAGCTGCGCGCCGATGTAGGCCAGGCGTTTGCGCCCACGGGACAGCAAATGCTCGGCTGCCGTTTCGCCGGCCGCGAGTTGCGAAAAGCCCACGCAGTTCACGCCCGCCGCACTGTCCAGTTCCATCATGTACACGCACGGGATGTTGCTTGCCTCGATCATCCGCCGAGAACTTTCAGTGCGGTCGAAACCCGTCAACAGCAAACCGCGCGGCTGATACGCCATGTAATTGCGCAGCAGGTTTTCTTCTTCATCGCGCGAGTAATGGAAGTTGCCGATCAGCACTTCGAAGCCCTTGGGGCGTAAAACCTGATGAATGGCTTCCAGCGTATCAATGAACAGCAAGTTGGACAGCGACGGCACCAGAACCACTACCGAATGGCTCTGGGCCGAGGCTAACGCGCGGGCCGCAGGGTTGACCACGTAGTTGAGTTCAAGCGCCGCTTTCTGCACTTTTTCCACCAGTTCGGTGGCCACTGTGCTGACACCGCGCAAGGCGCGGGAAGCAGTAATCGGGCTGACACCGGCCAGGCGTGCGACTTCGTTCAAGGTCGGGCGGCCAGTGGTGCGCGTATTTTTATCGTTTTTAGGGGAGTTCATCGGACGGCTTGCCAAACAAAATTCGAGGCACTAAGGTAGCGCTGTCTCGATGCAGCTGCAAATGCGTGAGCGGGGTTTGCCTGATCCCCGCTTTTTGGCATTGGGAACGAACATGCTGCAACCCACAAAAATGACAAGAAGGCGTCGGCAACTTCTGCTTTTGCTCTAGTGTCATAACTGGCAAAGGTAGCGCTGTCTGCGCGCTGAGGTGTTACATGAATCATTCCATCACCGCCCTGGTTATCATGGGCGTTGCCGGTTGCGGCAAGACTTGCGTCAGCGAGGCCTTGTGCCAACTCAGCGGCGCGACCGCCATTGAAGGCGACACTTTCCACCCTGCCGCCAATATCGAAAAGATGAGCGCGGGTATCCCCCTGAACGACGAAGACCGTGCCGGCTGGCTCGACAGCCTGTGCGATGAACTGCGCCGCGTCGACGCCAAGGGCGAGCGCCCGGTGCTGACCTGCTCGGCCCTCAAACACAGTTACCGCGAACGTCTGCGCAGCGCCTTGCCTGGCCTGGGCTTCGTTTTTCTTGAGCTGACTCCGGAAGTTGCCGCTGATCGTGTGTCTCATCGGCCGGGCCACTTCATGCCATCTACCCTGATCGACAGCCAGTTCGCCACGCTTGAATCGCCCGTCGGCGAGCCCCTGACCCTGGCTCTGGACGCGTCGAACCACAGCGTCGAGCAATTGGCGAAGCAGGCGCATGTCTGGTGGCTGGAACACGGCCTGAAACTCGCCGTATGAGTCGGGCCAGAAAAGACAGCGCTGTCCTTATGGCGTGCGAATTACCCGCTTTAATAACAACAACAACCAGGAGACACCCCTAATGTTTGGCATGTCCCACGAGACGTTCCTGCTGCTCGATGCAGTGGTCACGGTGATCGGGCTTATTGTCCTGATCACCAAGTTCAAGCTCCACCCGTTCATTGCCCTGATCATTGCCGCCGCATTCCTCGGGCTGACCTCCGGCATGCCGATCGGCACCATCATCAAGGCGTTCCAGGACGGCTTCGGTGGGGTGCTCGGTTTCGTCGGGATCATCCTCGCGCTGGGCACGATGCTCGGCAAGATGATGGCCGAGTCGGGCGGGGCGGATCAGATCGCCCAGACCCTGATCCGGGCGTTCGGCAAGGACAAGGTGCAGTGGGCCATGATGTTCGCCGCGTTCCTGGTCGGCATTCCGCTGTTCTTCGAAATCGGCTTCGTGCTGCTGATCCCATTGGTGTTCATCGTCGCCCGGCGTACCGGCGTGTCGATCATCAAGATCGGTATCCCGCTGCTGGCCGGTCTGTCTGCCGTTCACGGCCTGGTTCCGCCGCACCCGGGTCCGCTGCTGGCCATCGGCGTGTTCGGTGCCGACATTGGTAAAACCATTCTCTACGGTCTGATCGTTGCGCTGCCGACGGCGATTATCGCTGGCCCGATCTACGGCACGTTCATTTCCAAATACATCCCCGGCCATCCTAACCAGGAACTGGTTGACCAACTGGCTCGCGAGCCGGAAGCGGCCGAGCTGCCAAGCTTCGGCATCACCCTGGTCACCGTGCTGCTGCCGGTGTTCCTGATGTTGCTCAAGACCTTTGCCGACGTGGTGCTGCCGGAAGGTAACTTCGCGCGCTCCTTCATGGACCTGGTCGGTCACCCGATCTCGGCGTTGCTGTTGGCGCTGCTGCTGTCGCTGTACACCTTTGGCCACAAGCAGGGCATGGGTTCGAGCAAGATTCTGAAGTTGCTCGACGCCAGCCTCGCGCCGACTGCCGCGATCATTCTGATCATCGGTGCCGGTGGTGGCTTCAAGCAGATGCTGGTGACCAGCGGCGTGGGTGACGTGATCGGCCACATGGCTGTGAATGCACAGATTTCGCCGATCCTGCTGGCGTGGCTGGTGGCGGCGGTGATTCGCGTGGCGACTGGTTCTGCGACCGTGGCGACCATTACCGGCGCAGGCATCGTGGTACCGGTGGTGGGGATGATTCCGGGTGTGAACCGTGAGCTGCTGGTGCTGGCCACCGGTGCCGGTTCGTTGATCCTGTCTCACGTCAACGACGCGGGTTTCTGGCTGGTGAAGCAATACTTCAACATGACCGTGGCGGAAACCTTCAAGACCTGGACCGCGATGGAGACCATCCTGTCCATCGTTGCGCTGGGCTTTATCCTGCTGCTGTCGATGTTCGTCTAAACACACTGTCGCACTGATCGTACCCACGCTCTGCGTGGGAACGCATCCCGTGACGCTCCGCGTCACAGTGGACGCGGAGCGTCCATGGCGGCATTCCCACGCGGAGCGTGGGAACGATCAGGTACAAAAAAACCGCATCGCTGCGGTTTTTTTGTGTCTGCTTAATCGATCAGGCGTTGGCTTTGCCGACCAACCCATCCGCACGGAACATCGCGCGAATCCCGCGCACGGCCTGACGAATCCGGTCCTGGTTTTCGATCAGCGCGAAGCGCACATGATCATCCCCGTATTCACCGAATCCCACACCCGGCGAGACGCAGACCTTGGCCTCGGCGAGCATCTTCTTGGCGAATTCCAGCGAACCCAGGTGTGCATACGCTTCGGGAATCTTCGCCCAGACGTACATCGAGGCTTTCGGGTTCTCGACCATCCAGCCCAGTTCATGCAGGCCTTTGACCAGCACGTTGCGCCGCTGCCGGTACTGCTCGGCGATGTCTTTGACGCACTGCTGATCGCCTTCCAGCGCAGCAATGGCCGCGACCTGCAGCGGAGTGAACGTGCCGTAGTCGTGATAACTCTTGATCCGCGCCAGGGCGTTGACCAGTTCGGCGTTGCCGACCATGAAACCGATGCGCCAGCCCGCCATGTTGTAGCTCTTGGACAGGGTGAAAAACTCCACCGCGATGTCCTTGGCGCCCGGCACCTGCATGATCGACGGGGCTTTCCAGCCGTCGTAGACGATGTCGGCGTAAGCCAGGTCGTGCACGACCAAAACGTCGTACTGTTTGGCGAGGGCGATCACCCGCTCGAAGAAATCCAGCTCCACGCATTGGGCGGTGGGGTTGGATGGGAAGCCGAGGATCATCATTTTCGGTTTCGGGATCGAACCACGAATGGCGCTTTCCAGTTCGGCGAAGAAGTCCACGCCAGGAATCAGCGGCACCGAACGCACTTGGGCGCCGGCAATCACGGCACCGTAGATGTGAATCGGATAGCTCGGGTTCGGCACCAGGACTGTGTCGCCCTGATCGAGGGTGGCCAGCATCAAATGCGCCAGGCCTTCCTTGGAACCGATGGTCACGATGGCTTCGCTTTCCGGGTCGATATCGACCGCGTAGCGATCCTTGTACCAGTTGGAAATCGCCCGGCGCAGACGCGGAATGCCTTTGGACGTCGAGTAACCGTGGGTGTCTTCGCGCTGGGCGACGGTCACCAGTTTTTCGACGATGTGCGGCGGGGTCGGGCCATCAGGGTTGCCCATGCTGAAATCGATGATGTCCTCGCCACGACGACGGGCGGCCATCTTCAGCTCGGCAGTGATGTTGAATACGTAAGGGGGGAGTCGATCTATGCGCGCAAAGCGGCGCGGCGAACCTGGGTTGGCCATTGTTGCCTCGAATAACGTGAGCGCCCGGAACCGTCCGAGCGACGCTGGCCACTGCGGTGGCCTGTTGCGGAAGATAAGGGCTGATATGGCACACTGTCCAGCGACTCTGTAAACAAATTTGTCCGAAGGAAATCGGTTGATGGAATTTACCAGCGGCTTCTTGCTGAGCCTTTCGCTGTGCCTGGATATCGGCGTGGCCAACATCGCGATGATCACCCTGGCCATGCAGCGCGGCTATTTTCAAGGCTTTGCGCTGGGGTTGGGGACCTGTGTCGGCGACCTGATCTACGCAGTGCTGGCGCTGGCGGGCATGACGGTTTTGCTGCAGTACGAAACCGTGCGCTGGGTGCTGTGGATCGGTGGCTCGGCGTTGCTGGTGTATTTCGCAGC
The DNA here is from genome assembly GCF_949767865.1 of Pseudomonas sp. IT-P294. Lineage (NCBI taxonomy): Bacteria > Pseudomonadati > Pseudomonadota > Gammaproteobacteria > Pseudomonadales > Pseudomonadaceae > Pseudomonas > Pseudomonas sp. IT-P294. The sequence goes on from NZ_CATKQW010000001.1 coordinate 182,280, forward strand.
GAAGATGATCTACTCGGCGATTCACCATGAGGCGGTGCTGGCACAGTCTGCAGACGTGGGGCAGAACTCCCATCGCAAGGAGTTTTTTCGTGGCATCTTTCTCGCCATGTCATCCCCCAGCGCCATTCTGTGGTTCGCGGCAGTGGGCGGCACCTTGATCGCGCGCTCCGGCGGCAGTGGCGCCCTCAGTTCTGCGTTGTTTCTCGGCGGGTTTCTCTGTGCTGGCGTGCTCTGGTGCGTCGCGTTGTGTTTCGCCGCGAGTCATGGCGGCAAGTTGCTGGGCGACAAACTGCTGCGCTACTCCTACATGGCATCGGCGGCGATCTTCTGCTATTTCGCGGTCTACGTGATTCTATCGGGCTACAACGAGTTTATTGGCTCGGGCGCCGTCGAGCAGTTGCAGGCCCTGTAAGTGGGCGAATCGGCTTGGGCTTCTATACTCCCAGCCGAACCCACTTTTTTCGTCTCAGGAGTTGAGTCATGGATGAGCAAGAAGTCGTAAAACCGGCCGATCCACGCATCGAACATGGGCACTTTTTGCTCATTGCCGGTTTTGGCGGGCGATTTACCCAGGACACTTCCAGGAAAATCCCCGAACTCTGGGAAAAATTCATCCCCGAGATCGGCAAGATTCCCGGTCAAAAAGGCGAAGTAACTTACGGCATCTGCTGCAATCCGGATGGCAAAGGTGGTTTCGAATACATTGCCGGCGTAGAAATCAGCAAGCTTGATGATCTGCCCGACAAATACCGTTGGGTCGAGGTTCAGCCCCAGCAATATGCGGTGTTCGAACACAAGGGTTCACTCGACACTTTGCCCGGGACTTTTCAATACATCTGGAAAACCTGGTTGCCCCAGTCCGAGTATCAGGCGGTGGACGCGCCGGAATTCGAACGCTACAGCGAAGACTTCAACCCGAAACTCAACACCGGAAAGCTGGAAATCTGGCTGCCGATCAAAGAGCAATGAGCGCATCGAGAGGCGGACCAAACGTCCGCCTCTCGATGTTACTTGCCTCGCTTCATCCGTCGCGCCCGCATCAGGTCAATCGACAACGTGACAAACCCAAACGTACTGATGCCCAACAGCATAAGAAGACCGATCTGAATGCTGCTCATGGTGTGTTCCCCCGATTGATGTCCACAGACAGGCAACAGCAATAATCCGAACCGACCCGCAATAACAGTGCCTATACGCAGGCTTTACGGCGCCGGCGGTGATCGATATGAACACCTTATTAATCTATGATCCCAAGCCTTCTCATTCGCTGATTCCGAGCTGCCATGAACACCGTCATCCGCCACGTCATTCCTGCTGACCTGGACCGCTGCTACGCCATCGAAACCGTCGCCTACGAAGGTGACGAAGCCGCCACCCGGGAAAAAATCGCCACCCGCATCGCCACCTGGCCAGAAGGGTTCATCGTTGCCGAAGTCGACGGCGTGGTCGCCGGTTTCATCAATTCCGGTGCGGCGTTTGAGGTGCAAATGTCAGACGAAGCCTTCAAGGAACTGATCGGCCACGACCCGGCCGGTCCGCAGGTGGTGATCATGTCGGTGGTGGTGCACCCGGATTATCAGGGGCAAGGTTTGGCCAAACGGTTGATGGGCGAATTCATCGAGCGGATGCGTGGGCTGAAAAAGACCCATATCCATTTGATGTGCAAGGAACGGCATGTTCCGCTCTATGCCGGATTTGGATTCGCCTACATCAAGCCTTCGGATTCCGACCACGGCGGCATGGCGTGGCATGAGATGGTGTTGGCGCTGTAATCCATCGATCAAACAGCACAGACCCCTGTGGGAGTGAGCCTGCTCGCGATAGCGTTGGGTCAGTCACGAATGATGTCGTCTGACACACCGCTATCGCGAGCAGGCTCGCTCCCACATTAGTCAGGTGTTGTGTCAGTAAAGTTTGTCACTCAGCCTTGCAGGTTTCGGCTGCTGAGCAAGCGCCTCAGAAAACCAGACTCATGCGCCGTTCATAGCCGATCCGGCCCTTGTAGGCTTCGCCGCTGTCGACCCAGCCGAATTTCACATAGAGCGCGATGGCGGCTTCGTTGTCTGCGTCCACCGATAATTCCAACGCATTTATCTCTGGAAACGCCTGGCGCGCCACGTCGGGCAAGGCTTGCAGGCAGGCCTTTCCATAACCTTTGCCCTGAGCCCGCTGATCGACTTGCAAGGCGTGCAGGGTGGCGCTGTGTTCGTCGGCCCACGCCGGCAGCACCGGCGGACGCTTGAGCAGCAGAAAGGCAACGGGTTTCTCCTCGGCCAGCAAGGCAAATCCCTTGACCCCGGGGCCGGGTTTGGACAGCAGCGAGTGCAGGGCGCCGTGGATGTCGCCCGAGAACCTGATTTGCTCTTTGTGAACTTCGATGGCCTCGATCTGCTGGCGCTGAAGCGCGTTCAGGCTTTCATAAGGCACGAGTCGGGTTGTCACTGGAGTGTCCTTTTTCCATCAAAAAACAGGTTTCGGATTCTAGCGAATTTGCGTTCGTGGATTATTTTTATTTCAACGGTCGATTTGGCGTCAGGTCAGACGACTAAGGGTGTATTCAAGCTGAAAACCACGGAGATCCACCATGAACGCTACTCACGAAATCGAGACCCTGATCGAAAACTATCGTCAGGCCGTCATCGGCAAGGATGTCGACAAGCTCATGCCCCTGTATGCCGAAGACATCGTCTCCTACGACGCGGTCAAGGCCCTGGAATTCCGGGGTAAAGCCGCCTATCGCGCGCACTGGGAGGAGTGCATGGAAATGTGCCAGGGCGCGCATAAGTTTGATTTCAGCCACATGAACATCGTGGCCGACGAGCACATCGCCTTCGCCCATTGGCTGGCCCATTGCGGCGGCACCAATGAACAGGGTGAAACCCAGGCCTGCTGGATGCGCGTCACCGCCTGCTACCGCCGCGACGCCGGGCAATGGCGCATTGTTCATGAACATTGGTCGGCCCCGTTCGACATGACGAGCGGCAGCGCACTGTTCAACCTTGAACCCTGATCGTCGGGTTGTTTATCGGGAAGCCGCGCGAAAACACCCATCTGCGGCCATAGTTGATCAGTTCGATCCGGGAGAGTCCAAATGAAGTATCTATGCCTGGTCTACAGCAACGAACAGGCGTTGCACTCCTTGCCCGACAGCCCTGAGGACGCCGAGTGCCTGGCCTACGCCGAGTCGATCCAGGGCAGTGGACGGATGCTCGCGGCCGAGGCGCTGGAGTCGGTGCAGACCGCGACCACCGTGCGCATGCGCAACGGCAAGCTGTCGATCACCGACGGTCCGTTCGCCGAAACCAAGGAGCAATTGGCCGGCTTTTACCTGATCGATGCCAAGGACCTCAATGAAGCGATCCAGGTCGCCGGCAATATTCCGGCGGCCCGGGTCGGCAGCGTCGAGGTCCGTCCCGTTCGCCAGTTGAATCCCTGAATAACAATCAAAAGAACCAGGAGAGCCCATGAGTCCGCAAGCCGTTGACCGCAAACCTGCCGCCTACGAGTTGTCCATCAGTCGCCTGATTGACGCGCCGCGCCGCAAGATCTTTCGTGCGTGGACTGAACCCGCCTTGCTCGCCCAGTGGTGGGGGCCACACGGAATGACCACACCTGAATGCGAAATGGACCTGTGGGTCGGCGGCCAGTTTCGTACGTTGATGCGTGCCCCGGACGGCACCGAGTACCCGACCATGGGCGTGTTTCTGGAAATCGTCGCGCCTGAGCGGCTGGTGTTCACCGACGCGTTTATTCCTGGCTGGATTCCGTCGGGCAAGCCGTTCATGTCAGCCGAAGTGACGCTTGAAGACCGCAACGGCCAAACCCTCTACACCGCCCGCGCCATGCACTGGTCCGAAGACGATCGCCAGGCTCACGAGGCCATGGGCTTTCATGATGGCTGGGGGCAAAGCCTTGATCGGTTGGTAACGTTGGTGACTGACGGTATGCCGGACTGATGCCTGACAGTTCAGTCACCGCTCGGGTCGAGCAGGTCTACCGCGAAGACTCGCGGCGGATTCTGGCGACCCTGATCCGTTTGCTCGGCGATTTCGACCTCGCCGAAGAGGCGATGCACGAGGCCTTTTTCGTCGCGGTCGAGCGCTGGCAGCGTGACGGCGTGCCGGACAATCCGCGCGCGTGGCTGGTGTCGACCGGGCGTTTCAAGGGCATTGATGTGTTGCGTCGGCGCGCGCGTTTTGCCGCCTCGAAACCGCTGTTGATCGCTCAACTGGAGGCGCTGGAGCAGGCCGACTGGAGTGATGAAGACTTGGAAGATGATCGCTTGCGGCTGATCTTCACCTGTTGTCACCCGGCATTGTCGGCGGACGCCCAAGTGCCGCTGACCCTGCGCGAAGTCTGCGACCTGACCACGGAAGAAATCGCCCGGGCCTTTCTCTCGGCACCGGCGACCATCGCCCAGCGCATCGTGCGGGCGAAAGCGAAAATCCGTGACGCGAAAATCCCTTATCAAGTCCCGACGCTGGCGGAATTGCCCGAGCGCCTGGACAGCGTGCTGCGGGTGATTTACCTGGTGTTCAACGAAGGCTATTCGGCGTCGGTCGGCGCTGAAGTGACCCGTGAAGAGCTGACGCGCGAGGCGATTCGGCTCGGGCGTTTGTTGCTGCAATTGCTCCCGGAATCGGAGGTGATGGGGTTGCTGGCCTTGATGCTGCTGCATGAGTCGCGGCGCCGGGCCCGGACATCGGCAGACGGTGAGTTGGTTGTGCTGGATGAACAGGATCGCTCGTTGTGGGATGCCCAAATGATTGCCGAAGGCTGCACGCTGGTGGAAGCGGCGCTGAGCACCGGACGGTTCGGGCCTTATTGCCTGCAAGCGGCAATTGCAGCGGTGCACGCCGAGGCGCCCACGGCGGCGGAGACTGACTGGCAGCAGATTGTCGGCCTGTATGACGTGCTGTTGGCGGCGGTGCCTTCGCCGGTCATTGAATTGAACCGCGCGGCGGCGATCTCCAGGCGTGACGGTCCGCTGGCGGGGCTGGTGTTGGTCGAGGGGATTCTGGATCGCGGCGAGTTGCAGGACTACCACTTGGCGCATTCGGCACAGGCGGAGTTTTGCCGGCAGTTGGGGCGAGTCGAAGAGGCGCGGGCGGCTTATGAGCGGGCGCTGGAGTTGACGCAGCAGGAGCCGGAGCGGCGGTTTATCGAGGCGCGGATCAAGGCGTTGAAGTGAGGTGATTTCTCGGGCCCCATCGCGGGCAAGCCCGCTCCCACAGTGGAACGTAGCGGCCACAAAATGTGTGTACACCACCCATCCCTGTGGGAGCGGGCTTGCCCGCGATAAGGTCCGCAGGACCTTCACTCCAGCATCTTGCCCAGCAACCAACTCCCCGCCGGCCCCGGCGGACGTAACCGCGACCACAGCGCATCGACGAACACCGGTTTCGGCCAGCCGCGCACGTTCAACTCCTGCAACGTCCCCGGGCCAAACCGCTCCACCAACCAGCGCGGCAAGGGCGCCCAGCCAAATCCACCCTGGGCCATTTCCAGCAGCATCAGGTAACTCGGCGCCGACCAGACACGTCCCTTCGCACGGCTTTCATACGGATTGACGATGGTCGCCAGCCGTAACTCCCGGTGCTGTTGCAGCACGTCCTGATCAATGCCGCTCAGCTTCGCCAGCGGATGCTCTCGGGAGACAAACAACGCGATTTCGGTCTTTTCCTCAACCGTCGAGCTGACCAGGTCCGGCGGGTAACTGTCCTGTTTTTCCGCGAAGGCGACATGCGCCCGACCGCGTTGCACCAGCGCCACCAAGTCATCGCATTCAGCGATCAGGCATTCACGCTCCAGGTCCGGGTAACGCTGGTCGAACGCACTGAGCGCCGCTTCGAACCGGTCGGACTGATAGGTGTCGGAAATCGCCACCGTCAGCTTCGGCTCAACCCCTTGCGAGAGTTGGCTGGCGGTCATTTCCAGGCGGCTGGTGGCGGCGAGGATTTCCTCGGCCCGCTGCAACATCACGTGCCCGGCCGGCGTCAGGCCGGGTTTACGGCTGCTGCGGTCGAAGAGGGTCAGGTTCAGATCGATTTCAAGACTGGCAACCGCCGCGCTGATGGTCGACTGACTGCGCCCCAGCTTGCGCGCCGCCGCGGAGAACGAGCCTTGCGTCGCCGCCTGCACGAAGGCCTGCAACACTTCTTGAGATGCCATGAACTATCGCCTTGATCGATGGTTAATGGTTATGAAGTATCGACGTGAGGACGGATCATGGCAACCACAGTCACTCAGGGAGTCCTGATCATGAACGTCAACAAATCCATCACCGAGCGAATCTTCCAGGCCATCGGTTTCGAAGTGCTGGCCATCCTGATCTGTACGCCACTGCTGGCGTGGATCATGGATAAACCGATGCTCGAGATGGGCGTCGTCACCGTGGTCATCGCGGCATTGGCGCTGGCGTGGAACGTGGTTTTCAACGGCCTGTTCGATCGCGTGCTCAAGCGCTTCGAGATCGCGCACACCGCGTGGGTGCGGGTCGTCCATGCGCTGCTGTTTGAAGGCGGACTGGTCGTGGTCGGGGTGCCGTTGATTGCCTGGTGGCTCAACGTCAGCCTGTGGCAGGCGTTCCTGCTGGACATCGGCGTGCTGCTGTTTTTCCTGCCCTACACCTACGTGTATCACTGGGTGTATGACGTGGTGCGGGAGCGCATGGTGATCGGCCGGGCTACGTTACGCAAAGCTCACTGACAAACTCGAGAAACGCCCGCACCTTGGCCGCCGGCAAGTGCCGTGAAGGGTACAAGGCATACAGCGGGAAACGCTCCTCGGGCCAGTCGGGAAACAACTCGACCAGACGGCCCGCCTTCAACGCTGGCGCCATCCCCAGGTCCAGTACCTGGGCGATGGCCTGGCCACTTTCACAAACGCTGTGCAGCGTGCCGACATCATTGACCAACAAGCGGCAATGCGGCTGTACATGCAACACCGGCCGTCCCGGTCGATGGAATTCCCAGCCGAACGGGCGAGCGGTTTGCGGATCGCGGAACTGCATGCACACGTGCCGCTCGTCTTCCATGTCCAATGGCGTCAATGGCCGCCCATGTTTTTTCAGATAGGCCGGCGAGGCGACGGTCAGCACCCGCACCTCCAGCAATTGGCGCGCGACCAGCGAGGAGGACGCCGGATGTCCAAATCGCACGGCCAGATCAAAACCATCGGCCACCATGTCGCCCAATTGATCGCGGGTTTGCAGTTCCAGGTACAGCTCGGGATAGCGCTGCATGAACTGGCCGAGCGCCGGGCCGAGAATCAGGCGGGAAAAGTACGGGTCCATGTTTACTCGCAGGCGTCCCCGGACCTGAGTGGCGCTGCTGGATGCCGAGTTTGCCGCTTCTTCGAGACTGGCCAGCAGCGGCGCGATCTCGCCGTAGAAACGCCGGCCCTCATCGGTCAGGGTGACGGTGCGGGTGGTGCGGTCGAACAGGCGAATGCCCAAGCGTTTTTCCAGCCGGGCGATGGCGCGGCTCACGCCCGATGGCGTCAGTTCCAAGGCCTCGGCGGCGCGCACGAAGCTGCCACCATCGACTACCGCGCTGAAAACGCCCATGCCGCTGGCAAGACTGGCATCGAAGCTCATTGATGATTCCTGATCATGTGTGCAGTGACATTGATGCTATCGGAGAATCTCGTCATTGCGCGGAAAATTCTTTCCATCGCGACATTCGTCGTTTTCTGGCAGGAGAGCAGTTCATGTACGCAGTGATGGGCATTACCGGGCAGGTGGGTGGCGAAGTTGCCCGAACCTTGTTGGCTGCCGGCCGTGCAGTACGCGCCGTGGTGCGCAACGCCGACAAAGGCGCGCAGTGGGCGCAGCGTGGTTGTGAGCTGGCGTTGGCCGATGTCGATGACTGGCAGGCCATGGCCCAGGCCTTTACCGGCATGGACGGTGTTTTTGTGATGATGCCGTCGAACTTCGACCCGTCCCCCGGTTTTCCAGAAACCCGGCAGTTGGTGGAAAACATCCGTCAGGCACTGGCAGCCGCACGCCCCGGTCACGTGGTGTGCCTGTCGACCATCGGTGCCCAGGCCACTCAGCCGAACTTGCTCAACCAGTTGCAACTGCTGGAGCAGGCGTTAAACACGCTGGAACTGCCCATCACTTTCCTGCGCCCGGCGTGGTTCATGGAAAACGCTCAGTGGGACGTCGAGCATGCGATGGGCTCGGGGATAATTCCGAGTTTCCTGCAACCGCTGGATAAACCGGTGCCGATGATCGCCACCGCCGACGTCGGTCGGGTGGCCGCCGAGCTGTTGCAGGAATCATGGCAGGGCAAACGCGTCGTCGAACTTGAAGGACCGCAACGCATTACTCCGCTGCAATTGGGTGCCGGTTTCAGCGAACTGTTGGGCAAACCGGTGCGGATGCAAAGCGTGCCGCGCGAGACCTGGCAGGCGTTGTTCGAGCATCAGGGCATGCGCAATCCATTGCCGCGGATACAGATGATTGATGGCTTCAACGAAGGCTGGATCGAGTTCGAAGGCGAGCCGCGCAAGGGGAGGGTGGAACTGCTGACAGTGTTGAAGGGACTTGTCTCCCGGCACTAAAAAAACGGGCTGATGATCAGCCCGTTTTTTCATGGCGCGGTGCCCCATCTGGAACTTGAAATCAGCACCATGGATCGCCGTGTCGATGCGCTGCGCGAAGGCTTCTATTGTGTGTTGCGGGTAAGGGCGTTCATGGACTGGCTGGCGAACCTGATCCAGTCCACAACCTAAGGCACCGCAGATAAACGTGTGGGAGCGGGCTTGCTCGCGAAGGCGGCGTATCATTCAACTCAACTGTTGAATGTGAGTCCGTCTTCGCGAGCAAGCCCGCTCCCACAGGTTTTGTTTCAGCTTCCAGTTTGATGGTTAAACGTGGAAGTAGCCTACGCAACTATCAAACGGCAGACGCTTGAGCTCGATCTTGTTCAGGTCCAGCACTTCGCGCAGGGCTTTGGTTTCGCCCGGGAAGTTTCGGTAAGCCACTTCGTCCAGTACCACGATCGCGCCTTTTGGCATGTACGGCAGGAAGGTTTCCAGCGCGACCTTGGTCGATTCGTACAGGTCGGTGTCGAGGATCAGCATGGCCACGACCAGGTCCGGGCGGGTCTTGACCCATTCCGGCACGGTTTTGACGATGTCGCCTTTGACCAGTTCGCAACGCGGGATACGGTTGACCGGGCGCAACAGGTCGTTGGCGTCGATCATGTCCTGGATCAGCGACTGGTCGGTGTCGGAGAACATGGTCTCGTTGACGTCGGCCGGGTCTTCTTTCTTGTCGATGCTCTGGAAGCCTTCGAACGTGTCGAAGCCAATGATCGAGCGGTTGATCGCGTACGGTTCAAGAATCATCGACAAGTGCATGTACAGCATCAGCGAGTTGCCCTTGTACACGCCGCACTCGATGATCGCGCCCGGTACTTCTGCGACTTTCTTGAACAGCTCCATGCGCGACAGCGCAGCGGTCACGCCGATGCGGTTGGCGAAGACGAACGGCGCGTCGGCCACGTACTCGGCATCGACCCGTTTGAGAACGTTGGCACGGGTTTCGTTGTACTGGGCCTCTGCGGGCGTGATGCGACGCTTGGTCATTGCTGGATTCCTTGGAAATTCGAAAAGTCGTGGGCGTGGAAATAATCTTTGAAACCGGCGCCGACATCAGGGCAAGCGCTGTCGACGTTGATCGCGCCGCGCTTGTGCTTGAGGTCGTCGAGGTGCATCAGGCGGAAATCCACGCTGAAGCGGGTTTGATTGGTGTGGTTGGCGACCGTGCCGTGCAGGTGCGAACCAGAGAAAATCAGCATCTCGCCAGTGTTGCCGGCAATGCGCACTTCGGACGCGGTGTTGATGTCTTCCAGCGGCACCGGGTGCACGCGGACTTCCTCCTTGAGGTTGTCCTTGGCCTTGTGCCGCTGGTTGCTGATCCAGTCGTTGAGGCTCCATTGGCTGGAGGTGTTCTTCACCGGCACGTCGAAGTAGCCGGGGTTGATCATCATGGTCTGGTCGGGGCGAATGGTGTGCACCGGCATCCAGGTGTTGATCTGGCAATCGACGCTGCCGTACCACGTGTCGCGATGCGGTTTGTAGGCATAGCTGACACCGGCGTGCAGGTAGTCATAGTTGGGCACCACGCGAATGCGCGGCACGTCGAAGATGTATTCGCGCGGATCGACGCCGATCTCGTCGATAAACGCCAGGATCAGGTCCTTGGCGCGCTGGCTGTTGGTGAACTGGCCTTTGAGGCGCGTCACCAGGACCACGAATTCTTCCACCGGCATCAGCGTGTGCAGCGCCTGGTGATTAGTCTCGCCGTCGAAAGCGGCGGTGATGCTTTCCTGAGCGAACGCACACAACTCTTTGGCCGCGCGCAGCTGGGTGTTCAGGAAGATGTCGCCGGCGTAGATGGCTTCTTTGAAGTCAGCTTTTTGCTGAAGCTGATTGATGTACAGATTCACGATTCCACTCCTGAATGCATCGAGTCTCTTAAGAGTCGGCCACACGTTAGCAAACTGAAGAGCAATCAGGCTGGCGGCGGATCAATAAAAGCGAAAAGCGCTGAATCTTCGACGAAATGCATTGTCGGGACAAAAAAAATCCCTGTGGGAACAGGTTTGCCTGCTCCCACAGGGAGGTGTGTTGACTAGAAAATCTGGGTAAACAACCAATACAAACTGCCCGACAACAGAATCGCTGCCGGCAAGGTCAACACCCAGGCCATCAGCAGGTTGCGGATGGTCTTCATCTGCAAGCCGCCGCCATTGGCGACCATGCTCCCCGCCACGCCCGAAGACAGCACATGGGTGGTCGACACCGGCAACCCGAACATGTCCGCCGCGCCAATGGTCAGCATCGCCACGGTTTCCGCCGAGGCGCCCTGGGCGTAGGTCAGGTGGGTCTTGCCGATCTTCTCGCCGACCGTCACCACGATGCGTTTCCAGCCGACCATGGTGCCCAGTCCCAGCGCAATCGCCACGGCGATCTTCACCCACAGCGGAATGAAGCGCGTCGAGTTGTCGATCTGCTGCTTGAACAGTTGCAGTTTGCCGCTGGTGTCGGCGTCGAAGTTGCCGACCTTGTTCTTGTCCATCAGGCGAATGGTTTCGCTGGTCAGGTACATGTCGTTACGCACGTTGCCCACGGCCTCGGCCGGTACTTTGGACAGCGAGCCATAACCCTTGACCTGTGCGCCGATGCTGCCCGTGAGGGCGGCGAGGGCCGGAATCAGTTGTGGCGTGGCTTCCTTGCTGCGCACGTATTCGGACAGCACCGGACGTGGATCGGTCGGGGCCGGCAGCGGCGCGGCTTTCACCAGTGCTTGCTGGGTTACTTCGGCGACGGCGGCGAACTGCAGCGCCTGGTCGGCCGGCATGGTGCGGTTCAACGCATACGCCATCGGCAACGTGCCGACCAGAATCAACATGATCAGCCCCATGCCTTTCTGGCCGTCGTTGGAGCCGTGGGCGAACGAAACGCCGGTGCAGGTCACAATCAACATGCCGCGAATCCACCTCGGCGGCGGTGTGTTGCCGACCGGTGCCTTGTACAGCGAGCGATTTTTAACAAACGCACGCAGCGCCAGCAGCAACAGGGCGGCAAAGCCGAAACCGACCAGCGGTGACAACAGCAACGCGTAACCGATCTTGGTCGCCTGCGCCCAGTCCACGCCACTGGTGCCGTCATGGCCATGCATCAGGGCGTTGGCGACGCCGACGCCGATGATCGAACCGATCAAGGTGTGCGAAGAGGAGGCCGGCAAACCCAGCCACCAGGTGCCGAGGTTCCACAGGATCGCCGCGATCAACAGGGCGAAGATCATCGCGAAACCGGCGGCCGAACCGACTTGCAGAATCAGCTCCACGGGCAGCAGCGCGATGATGCCGAATGCCACCGCGCCACTCGAAAGCAGTACGCCCAGGAAGTTGAAGAACCCGGACCAGGCCACCGCCAGATTGGGTGGCATCGAGTTGGTGTAAATCACCGTGGCAACGGCGTTGGCGGTGTCGTGGAAACCGTTGACGAACTCAAAGCCCAGGGCGATCAGGAGCGCCACACCCAACAGCAGAAACGGCGTCCAGGTGGTGACCACCGTGCCGAGTTCGCTCATGTCGTGCATCAGGCTGTAAGCAGTGAACAACAGTCCGCTGGCCAACAAACCGAAGAAGATCACGAGGGTCAACAGGCTAGGCTTTTTGTCGAATTGCGGCTTGGCGCTTCTGGCGGCCGCTTTCGTCTGGGCAGTGAGGGAAGGCGTTGCCATGACGGACAGTCCTGGGGAGGGAAGGAGTGTCGCCCATGATCGTTGCTGAATGTTACAGAGGAGTTGCGTTAGGTCAGGTTTTGGTTTTTTAAGGGCGGAATGATCGTTCCCACGCTCCGCGTGGGAATGCCGCCCGGGACGCTCCGCGTCCCTTCCCGGATGTGACGCGGAGCGTCAATGGATGCATTCCCACGCGGAGCGTGGGAACGATCACGTGTGGAGGGTCAATAATCCTGACGCTTGCGAAACGCCCAGCGCCCGGCAATCAGGGTAAACGTCGCCACCAGCGCCACCAGAATCCAGAACCCCTCGGGATCCCCCGAAAGCGGCACTCCGCCCACGTTCATCCCGAAGAAACCGGCAATGATGTTGATCGGCAGCGCCAGCACCGTGACCACCGTCAGGGTGAACAGCGTGCGGTTGCTCTGCTCATTGAGGTTGGCCGCGATCTCTTCCTGCAACAGCTTGATCCGTTCACCCAGCGCCGTGAGGTCGTTGATGATCAGCGCAAACTCCTCGGTGGACTTGCGCAGCTCCTTCACGTCCTCTTTCTGCAACCACTGCGGCGGCCGGTTGAGCAGGCGCAACAACGACCCAGGCTCGAGCGCCAACAACCGCTGCAAACGCACCAGCACCCGGCGATTGGCGCCCAGCTCGGCACGGTTGGTCGACAGCCGCGAGGACAACAACTCATCCTCAATCTGATCGACGCTGAGGCTGGTCTTGCGCACGATCTGCGTCAGCACTTCACCTTGATCGCGCAGCAAATGCACCAGCAACTCCAGCGGCGAGCGAAAGCGTTCGCCGGCTTTCACCGAAGAGCGCAGCTTGTCCACCGAGTGCAGCGGTTGCAGGCGCGCGCTGATGATCAATCGACTGCGGGCACAGACCCAGAGTGTCGAGACATCCGACGACACCATGCTTGAGAGGTTGAACACCACGTCGTTGACCACCGCCAGCAACGCCGAATCGACATGCTCAATGCGCGTCGACCGCGAGCCTTCATGCAGCGCTTCGAAAAACTCTTCTGGCAGTTCCAGATGGCTTTTCATCCAGCGCTCGCAGGCGGCATGCGCGAGGTTGAGGTGCAGCCAGAGGAATTCGTCGCTGTCCTCCGGTTGTTGCAAGCATTGCAGCGCCTTGGCCGAATCGATCTCGCGACCGCGCTCGCCCGGGCGAAAACTGAAACCGTAGAGCAGACCGAACAGGTCCGTGTCGCGATGGGTTTGGTCGATGCTGTGGTTCATGAGGGCTCGCAAGGGGAGGCGCCTGCCGCGGGTTTTACAGGTTCACTTGGGCCGCATCATCGCAAGGCGCGATGACATTTTTGTGACAAAAAAATAGCCGTAAACGAACCCTTACCGGTGGTCGGATTTATCTCAAGACCCGCTCTGGTACGCCGATCACCCTAACGTTAATGTGCGCGGCCCTGGCCACGAGCCAACGTTGCAGACAGGGATGTCCGAATGCCTTTCACGCTTTGTTCGGCGTGTTCCACCCCTGTCGTGAGTATCACTCGATGCTGCAAAAATCCCTGAGAGCACAAATTCTCGCCTTGTTGAGCGGTAGCCTGTTGGCGATGTTGTTGATCGCTCTGGCCTGCTTCCATTTCCTGTCCAGCGGTGTTCAGAGCTACGCCAATCTGATTGACGGGCCGCTGCATACCTCGCAATTGATTGATGAGGCCAACCTGCAATTCAAGGTGCAGGTTCAGGAATGGAAAAACGTTCTGCTGCGCGGCAAGCAACCGGCGGACCTGGACAAATACTGGAAGCAATTCGAAGACCGCCAGCGTGATGTGCAGGGCATCCTTGGCGAACTGGCCGGGCAGAAGGGTATCGACTCGCAACTCAAGACTCGCATCGAACGCCTGCGTGACGAACACCGTCTGTTGGGCGCTTCCTACCAGAAGGGCCGTGATGCCTACGTGGCGGCGGGTGCCGACCCAGTCGCTGGCGATACGGCGGTCAAAGGTGTCGACCGCGCAACCAGCGATCAGATGAGCGAACTGGTCAGTGAATTGCGCAAGCAGGGTGGCGAGCAATCGAAGCTGATCAGTGCCGGCGCCGAGCGCACGGTGTTGCTGGGAATCATCGTGATGCTCGCCTCGGGCTTGCTGATTGGCCTGTTGAGCCTGTGGCTGGTCAACCGCAATCTGGTTGAACCGATTCGCAAGCTGATCGAATACGTCGCGCAACTCAGCCAGGGAAAATTTGCCGATCGCGTGGCCAGCACCCGTCAGGATGAACTGGGCAAGTTGGCGATCGCCGCCAACACCCTGCGCGATTTCCTCGCCGAAACCTTCAGCCGCTTGCAGCGCAGCGCCAAGGACCTGGACAGCGCCAGCGGTGAACTTAACGCCATCGCCAGCCTCATGGCCAGCGGCACCAACGATCAGTTCAACCGCACCGATCAAGTGGCCACGGCGATGAACGAAATGTCCGCCACCGCCCAGGAAGTCGCCCGTCATGCCGCCGATGCGGCACGTGCTGCCGACGATGCCGACCAGTCCGCTCAGCATGGCGAAAAAGTCATGCAGGGCACCATTCACACCATCACCCGGATGCGCGGCGAAATCGCCAATACCGCCACGGTCATTCGCCAACTGGAAACCGACAGCGGGCGGATCGGCAAGGTATTGGAAGTGATTCGCGGCATCGCCGAGCAAACCAACCTGCTGGCGCTCAACGCGGCGATCGAAGCGGCACGAGCCGGTGAAGCCGGGCGTGGTTTCGCGGTGGTCGCCGATGAAGTGCGCAGCCTGGCCCAGCGCACGGCGGCATCGATCATCGAGATCAACCAGATCATTCAAACCGTACAAACTGGCGCAGTCGATGCGGCCCAGGCTATTGAAAGTGGTCAGTCGCGCAGTGAAGAAAGCGTCGAGCAAGTGACCCAGGCCGGCGCCATGCTGGAGCGCATCACCCATGCCGTGGAAGCCATTCGCGACATGAACCGTCAGATCGCCACCGCGGCTGAAGAGCAAACTTCGGTGGCCGAAGACATCTCACGCAACCTCACCGAAATCACCAGCATCGCCAGCACCAACATGAACAACGTGCAGCGCACTGAAGCGGCCAGCCACAATCTGCACGGCTTGTCGGGGCAGTTGAATGAAGTGACATCGCGG
The DNA here is from genome assembly GCF_949767865.1 of Pseudomonas sp. IT-P294. NCBI lineage: Bacteria > Pseudomonadati > Pseudomonadota > Gammaproteobacteria > Pseudomonadales > Pseudomonadaceae > Pseudomonas > Pseudomonas sp. IT-P294. The sequence goes on from NZ_CATKQW010000001.1 coordinate 197,669, forward strand.
CTGAGCGCCTAACGGCAAAGGCTGTGTACCGGTTTGCTTACCGAGTCGGTACACAGTCGATCTCAAGTCCGCTAGATGGATGTCGATGACGGGATAACCCTGAACCCTTATAGGATCAATCCCATGGTCAGCATCAGCTCCGTCTCGATCAATCAAACCCTTTCCACGCCCACCAGCAAAACCACGATCAGTGACAAGACTGACGACACTTCCACCACGGCAACCGGCACTGCGTCTACCGACAGCACCAAGGTGGCTGCCGGTGGCGCGCCGGCGTCAAGTGGCAGCAGCTCCAGCAGCAGCGAAGAATCCGATTCGGTGAAAGCCCTGCGCAAGCAGATTGCCGAGCTGCAAAAGCAATTGCAGGAGGAACAGCAGCGACTGCAAGCCGCTCAGGCCAAGCAGGAAAGTGCTGACGCCAAAGCGGCTGACGTGGCGGCGGCGCAGTCGCAGATTGCAACCACCTCGGGCTCATTGCAGACGGCGACGGCGGCGCTGTTGCAGGCGTTGCAGCAATCCAGTTCCAGCACATCGGGTTCGTTGGTCAGTACCACGGCTTGATGCTCGAAGGCTGAACGTCATGCCCTTCATCAGGGGCTGAATGCAAAAAAGCCGCACGATCCGAAGATCGTGCGGCTTTGTTTTGTGCATCAGGTGTCTTGTTTGTTGCTCAGGACTTTGCCGGTGGCGGCGTCGAAGTCCACATCGAATTCTTTGCCATCAGCGGTTTTCAGTTCCACTTCGTATTCGTAGCCATTGAAGTGGTTGTCCAGGTCGGTGTCGGTAATGGTCGCACCCGGGTGCAGTTTCAGCGCGGCCTGGTTCATGTCTTCCAGTGGCTTGATCTTGCCGCTCTTGACCAGTTCAGGGATCTGGTCGACGCGGACATCTGCATGGGCCAGGCCAGCGGTGAATGTCAGGGCGGCGGCAGTGAACAGGGCGGTCAGGGTTTTCATGAAGTTCTTTCCTTGGGTGATCCGTTTAAGTGGGATCAGGCTAACCAAGGCAACTTAACTCACCCTTAATTTACACCGACATCGTTGGCGAGCTCACGCCCACAGGGCCACATGAACCCTGTGGGAGCGTGGCTTGCCCGCGATGGGCGCACCTCGGTTCTGGATCAATAACCGTTGTTCTGCAACAACTGCGCGACCGTCCCCGCCGCAGGACGCTTGTAGAACTTCAGCAGCTCACTGGCGCGGTTGGTGAAGATGCCATCGACACCTGCGTCCATGACTTTCTGGTAATCAACCGCATCGTCGATGGTGTAGACATGCACCAACAAACCCTGGTCGTGGGTGTACTGGTTCATCCACGGTTGCACCAGGTCGGAGTAGCTCTGATCGCCACCCTTGGTCAGCGCGGCCGAAGGGCCAGTGCCGATTGCGCCCTGGGCCTTGGCGTAGTCGATCCATTGCTGGAATTCGGCTTTGTTCTTCGGTTGTTGCTTGGCGTAGTAGGTCGCCTTGTCCTTGTCGCCGGACTCGGCAAACGTCACCTTGGATTTGGGCTCGATGCTGCCTTCGCCGACCCACAGCAACAGGATCTTGGGTACTTGCGGCATTTCTTTTTGCAGCAGTTCCAGGCTGCTCTTCTCGAAGGTTTGCAGCACGACTTTGCCTTTGCCCTGGCCGACCCCCAACTCGCTTTTGGCCAGTTTCGAACCCGCCGGACTCAACCAGCCACGGTCCTGGAGTTTTTCCTTGAGGTCATGCTCGATGCCAGGGAATTGCTTGGGCTCCTTGGTCTCGATGTACAGACCAGGCTTGTGCAGCGGATTGCCTTGAGCGATGTCGATGATTTCGTCGAGGGTCAGAATCTTCAGGCCGGCGAAGGAAGGACGGGCACGATCCGGGTAGGCGGTGTTGAACCAGCTGCCGGCATCCAGGGTTTTCAGTTCGGCGATGGTGAACGCATTGGCCGGGCTGTCCTTGCGCTCCGGGAATTTGTTCGCGACGTCGGTGGTGCGTTGCAGGTTGTTGTCGTGCAGGGCAAACAGCACGCCGTCCTTGCTGCGTTGCAGGTCCATTTCCAGGTAGTCGGCACCCAGGTCGCGGGCCAGTTTGTAGGATGCGGCGGTGGATTCCGGTGCATCGAACGACGCGCCGCGGTGGGCAATGACGGCCGGGTGAGGGATGCCCAGACGGGTCGCCAGCGCAGTCGGGCCTGGCTCGCTGGCAGCCTGTGCCTGGCCGAGGCCGAGCAGTACGCTCAGCAGCAGGGCGCTTTTAGTGAAGGTAACAGGCATGGTCGAATTCCTTTCGCGATGTATTTTCAAAGACGTACCTTTTAACAACTGAGCGCCGCTTACGCTATCGCCAGACCGACATAAACGTATTTAAGGCAGATTTTTCCAGCGCTTTTGTGCGCTTCTTTGCAGTACCCTTGGCGTCGGCAGTTTCCCCGGCAGAGGGAAATCCGATTGCTTTCCTTGCGTGTAAACCATCAATCACCGGTCGTTAACGACCTTTTTGTGAGGTTTATATGCGCATCACTTCCGAACTCATCTGTCAGGCCGCCGACCAACTCAAAGGCTTCGTCGGCCTCAATCGCAAGACCGGCCACTACATTGTGCGTTTCAGCGAAGACTCCTTCGGGATGGACGTCGCCGATGACGGCATCATTCCTGTCAGCGAGTTTGTCTGGGCACCGGGACCGGAGCAGGCCATGACCCTCAAGCGTGAGCTGATCCAGCTGTTGCTGGACCAGAATATCGATGACCGGATCAACATCTCCGAGCCGTTGCGGGTGTACATGAGTCGGCGGGAAGTGCCGGAGATTGCGGCGATTCGGAGTCTTGTGCGGGGCTGATGTTGGTGTAGTGGTTGTTTGGGCCCCATCGCGAGCAAGCTCGCTCCCACACTGGTTTTTGTGAACGACACATAACCCCTGTGGGAGCGAGCTTGCTCGCGATGGCGGCCAGAAGGGCAGCGCAACTCTTACAGCGTAAAGCGATAATCACGCTCAACCTTGCACACTCGCGTATGACTCGCCGAATACCACGTCGAGCGCCCACGCTCGCGAATCTCACTGTGCTCGGGATGATGCTTCCACGCCAGAATTGCCGCTTCACTGGCCCAGTAGGACACCGTAATCCCCAAGCCATCCTCGCCCCGAGCCGATTCCACACCCAGAAACCCAGGTTGCTGACGGGCCAGTTCCACCATGCGCTCGGCGGCCTCGGCGTAACCTTGGTCACCCTCGGTGCGCAGCGAGGTAAAAATCACCGCGTAATAAGGTGTTGCCGGTGTCGGGGCGATCATGATTTCTGTCTCGCGCAGGCTTCAATCAATGCGCGCACCAGCGGTGGTGGCGTGCCCTTGAGCGCTGCGCGTTCAGGCTGGAACAGCGTGGCGACGAAAAACGGGTGACCCTGGAGTTCCACCGCCCGCAAGTCGCCGGCTGAATCATGGCCAACGGCGTGCAGCTGTTGGGTCAATAACTCACTTTCGAACTGCGGATTAACCCCGTAGCGGCAGCGATATCCTTCGATGATTTCAGCGCTTTCGTACGCTTTGGCGATCAACGAGCCTTCAACCAGATGAATACTGTCCACGGCCTCAACCAGTGAACAGGTCAATGGCGTGAGTAACGCGCGCGCTGCGTCGGGATGGGTTTCGCCATGTTCGGCGTCTTTCCAGCCCAACACGTTTCGGGCGAACTCAAGCACCGCATGTTGAAACCCACCACAGGTGCCAAGGAACGGGCGCCGCTGTTCACGGGCAAAACGGATCGCCCGCAACGCGCTGTCCATGTCGCGATAAGGGCTGCCGGGCACGCACCAGACACCGTCGAACGCTTCCAGCGGCGCGTCAGTGTTCAAGTGGTCGGTGGCCATCCATTCGAATTGAACGTCCAGATTCAGCTGTTCGGCCGCCATGCCGAGGGCCACGGGAATGGCTTGATGGGCGGTGATCTGTGGGTCGTAGTCTCCGATCAGGGCGATGCGGATTGCGCTGGTTTCCATGAGTGATTCCCCGGGGTTGTTGATTCCTGATGCCCACTATAGATTGGCGTTCACGCAATCAATATTGGCGTTATCCCAAGTGATCAATGCACCCACGCACTATCGGCTGGACTATCCCGACCTGGCCCTGATCCTCGCCCTGGTGCGTGGCGGTTCTCTGGCAAGGGCTTCAGCGCTGTTGAAGGTCGATGTGTCGACGGTGTTTCGCGCCGTTCGCCGACTGGAAGCCGCATTGGGCCAGCAACTGTTCGAAAAAAGCCGCGCCGGTTACCTGCCGACCACGTTGGCGCAATCCCTGGCCGAGCAAGCGGAACGCGCCGAACAAGCGCTGGACGCCGCGCGCATTGGCGTGGAGCAGGGCGGTGAAGTCATCAGCGGCACCGTGCGCCTGACCTGCACCGATTCGGTTCTACAAGGTTTGCTGTTGCCGGCGCTGGCGCAGTTCATGCCGTCCTACCCGGCGCTTACCCTCGAATTGAGCACCTCAAACGACTTTGCCAACCTGAGCCGTCGTGATGCTGACATTGCCTTGCGCCTGACTCGCACACCGCCCGAGCATCTGGTCGGTCGACGTCTGGCGGATATTTCCTATCGGGTTTGCGCCAGCGCGGCGTATCTGCAATCGGTCGATGCGCACGACCTGGCTTTGCTGACCTGGATCGCGCCGGATGACTTTCTTCCCGACCATCCCACCGTGGCGTGGCGGCGTCAGCAGTTCCCCGGCGTGACGCCCGGTTATCGCTGCAACAGCATGCTGTCGGTCACCGAACTGGTGCGCGCCGGACTGGGCGTCGCAGCGTTGCCGGATTTTTTGATCGGCGACCAACTGCAACCACTGACCGGCCCTTTGCACGGATACGACACCGCGCTCTGGTTGCTGACCCGTCCGGATTGCCGAGCGTTGCGCTCGGTGGTGACGTTGTTTGATGAATTGGGGCGGGCGCTTCGATTGCCTTGACCGGTTGTTAAGTCTTCGACTGATCGTGGTTCAACACGTGTTGATGCACTTCCGAGGTCAGGCTTTCGATGCGTTCGGTCAGGCTCTTGGTCATTTCCGTCAACCGGGTGTTTTGTTCGAGCAATTCCATCAGTTGCGCGGTGTTCTTCGCCGCTTGTGCCTGACGTTCGCTATTGGCCACCGCGAGGGATTCCCGGTGCAAGGCGTCCGCGTCGGACTGGGCTTTGTCCCGCGCTGCCTGACGGGTCTGGGCCAGCAGAATCAGGGGGGCGGCATACGCTGCTTGCAGGCTGAACGCCAGGTTGAGCAGGATGAACGGATAGACGTCGAAGTGGGTCACGCCAAAAACGTTAAGGCATATCCAGAGCGCCACGATCAACGTCTGGGCGCCCAGAAAGGTCGGCGTACCGAAGAACCGCGCAAACGCCTCGGCGCGCAAGGCAAACTTGTCAGTGCCGAACGTAGGTTCCAGGTGCGCGTGAGGGCGGTGAAAGCGCAGGTGATCGACGGGAGCCGCGGCAGTGGTGTCTTTAGGCTTGGTGGTCATGATGCTCTCTGCGTGATGCTGGGAATTAGCATCACTATAAGCCCTCACGCCAGTTTCATTCTGAAACACATTTTAGTGTTTATTTTCAGAGTGACCTGTACGGGGTTGCTCGGCAGAACGTGTCATTTGTTGCACCCGGATTCAGCACTGGTAGCAGGCCAGGAACATATCCAGCGCCGACTCCACCACGGTGTTCTGCATCTCCTCCGCCAGCGGAGGTAGTCCCATGGAAATCTGCGGCCAGAACGCAAAGGACTTGAGCATTCCCTGGATCTGCTGCGCGGCAAATTGTGGGTCGACCTGTTTCAGGCGACCGTCGGCCTGAGCGGCGCGAATCCACACCGTCAGCCCTTCTTCACGCTCGCCCATTCGCTCGACCATGTTCTGTGCGCGCTCGGGCGAATGAATGGTGGCAGCAATCGCAACTCGCGCCAGGTCGAGAAAATTGTTATCGCCCAGCATCTGCAACTTTGCCTTGAGCATCAGGCGCATTTGCTCGCGCAGTGGCTGATCGTGGCGGTAGGCGGTTTCCTGCTCATCCGTCACCCGCGCCCACAATTGATTGAGGATTTCGGCGAACAACTCTTCCTTGCTCGGAAAGTGGTTGTACACCGTGCGCTTCGACACACCGGCAGTGGCGGCAATCTTGTCCATGCTGGTGATGTCGAAACCATTGGCACGGAATTCGGCAATCGCCGCCTGAATGATGGCTTCGCGTTTACGGTCGGTGAGTCGCTGTGGAGCTGTCATAAGTACGCTTCGGCAGGAGGCAATGGAGAATTACACTTGGTAGTTTACTTGTGAACGGGTTTGATGCAACCTTGAAACTACACTGTGCAGTGTAATGTTTTGTTAATCCTGCACCGTCAAAAATAGCGTCTCCGGCTGATGCGTGCGTGCCTTGGCCATTTATCGTCCCACCGTGGGAAACCGCCATTTGCGGTTTTTCTGGAGTCATTCAGTCATGGCCACTTCAATGTCCTCAACGGAAAATGCTACCCCCACACCTGAAGCGTCCCGTCAGGTAGAAGGACTCTTTCGCAACCATTCACCCGTGCAGCGTGAAGGCTTTCGCAAGATGTTGCGCATCATGTGGAAAATGATCTTCCACAAACCGAGCGACACCCGCCCGACGGCACCCGTTCCGGTGCAAGCCTTGACGCAAGCCGCGTTGATTGCTGCTCCCAACCACAGCGTTTACCGACTCGGTCATTCCACCGTGCTGCTGAAGTTGCGGGACAAGTTCTGGATCACCGACCCGGTCTTCGCCGAGCGTGCCTCGCCGGTGCAGTGGGCTGGCCCGAAGCGTTTCCACCAGCCGCCGATCAGCCTGGAACAATTGCCACCGATTGAAGCGGTGATCCTGTCCCACGATCACTACGACCACCTCGACTATGAAGCGGTGCTCAAACTGGCGGACAAGGCCAACTACTTCCTGACACCGCTGGGCGTGGGCGACACGTTGATCAAGTGGGGCATCGACGCCAGCAAAGTGCGCCAACTGGATTGGTGGCAGGGCACCGAAGTCGATGGCATGCAGTTCATTGCCACGCCGTCGCAACACTTTTCCGGCCGGGGCCTGTTCGATGGCAACAGCACGCTCTGGGCCTCGTGGGTCATGATCGACGGCGATACGCGGATCTTCTTCAGCGGCGACAGTGGTTATTTCGACGGCTTCAAACGCATCGGCGAACAGCACGGCCCGTTCGACCTGACCCTCATGGAAACCGGTGCCTACAACGTCGAGTGGCCGCACGTGCACATGCAGCCCGAGCAAACCCTGCAAGCGCACATCGACCTTAAAGGGCGTTGGTTACTGCCGATTCACAACGGCACGTTCGACCTGTCGATGCATGCCTGGTATGAACCCTTCGACCGGATACTCGCGTTGGCCTGGGAGCGCAATGTGTCGATCACCACCCCGCAAATGGGCGAGGCGTTCAACGTCATGTACCCGCAGCGGGGGAGCGCCTGGTGGTCGGGCGTGGAAGAAGAAATTGAGCAGATCGCCGCTCAGAACGCTTGATCCTCTGCCGTCGGGCCGCGCACTTTGGCGCGGCCCACGATCTTCGCCACCGTCAGATCGCTAACGTGACCGTCGAGAATTTCATCCAGCTCCGACGACAACAGCCCAAGCCTTTTCGCCGCTTCAGCCTTATCCAGCTGACCAGTATCGAGGAGCATCCCGACCTTCATCAGGCATTCGGCCTTGGCCCTCATCTCGCCCCCATCGGCATCCCCCGAAGACGGATGACCGCGTCGGTTGTATTCATCGAATCCATTCATCAGCTGACACCTCACTCGACCATCGCATAGTCCGCCCGACCCACCGGATCAGGCGTCGACCCTCGCACATTCATCCCTCGACCCGGCGCAAAGCCGGGGAAAAACACCAGACCTTCCGATTCAAACCGATACGCCAACGCCAGCCGCGTGACATCCAGCACATCGCGCTCGGCCTCAAATCGTTGAATGGCGTCCACGGAGACAGCGGATTCCTGCGAAAGCTCTTCCACACTCCAACCCAGCATCGCTCGGGCCTGGGCACAGTGGGCCGGGGTGAATTGGAAAAGGGCGATACGTTCCAGGGTGATTTTCATCGCAAGAGAGGCCATGGTGTTCTCCGGGCTCGAGAGTGCTAATCCAAAAAGTACTGTGATTTTGTACAGTTGTTTTGCGCCCGGATCAAACTCAATTTTTGATTTTTGCTATTTCGTGGCCTCCATCCAGACGGACGGTGCCTGTCCCAACACGCGGCGAAACATGGTCGAGAATGCCCCGGGGCTGTCATAACCGAAGTCCAGGGCTATGCGCGTCACGGGGTCGCCCGCCGCTAACCGGGCCAGGGCCAGTATCACGCAGGCCCGCTGCCGCCATTGGCTGAAGCTCAGCTCAGTCTGTTGGCGAAACAGCCGATTGAACGTGCGCAGACTGACGTGCAATTGATCAGCCCATTGCTGCGGCGATTGATGAGCATCAGGGCGCTGCAAGAAGCCTTGGCACAACTCCAGCAACCGCGCATCGACCGGTAGAGGAATATGCAGCGGCAAGTGTGTACTGCGCGCCAGCTCATGCAGCAACAAGTCGATCAGCACGCCATCGCGCCCGGCCTCGTCATACGCCAGCGGGATCTCCACCGCCTCCATCAATAAGTGCCGCATCAACGGCGACACACTGATGACCTGGCAACGAGCCCCCAGATCAACCACACCCGGTTCGATGTACACACTGCGCGTGCTCACCCCCAGCATCATGACCTCATGCGCCACACCCGCCGGAATCCACACCGCCCGTTGCGGCGGCACTACCCAATTGCCGTCGTGCGTGCTGACCTGCATCACGCCCGTTGCTCCGTAGAGGAGTTGTGCCCGTCGATGTGTATGACGAGGCAACAAATGCCAGTGGGAATAGTCGGTGCCGATGGCCACCACGGGCCGGGGTGTTTCATCCAGCAGATCAATTGAAACGTTGCGCATCTAACGGCTTCCGGCAGTTGGCGTAAACGCGAACATTATTGGCTGACTTGCTGAAGCCGGCCAAGACACTTCGCTCTATCGTCTAGCGCTCTCAATCAATGGACGACGCGTGATGTTTTATCTATTGCTGGCATTTTTCGGCTGCATGACCGGCATCACAGCCGTGCTGTTCGGCTTCGGCGGCGGCTTCGTTGTGGTGCCATTGTTGTACCGCTTGTTAACCACCAGCCACGGAAGCGATGACCCGATCGGCCAATCGGCGATGCACATCGCCGTGGCGACTTCGACCTGCGTGATGATCGTCAACGCACTGATCGCCACCCGAAAACACCACCGCGCGGGTAATCTCATTCGCCATTACCTGTGGCCGTTGGGTGGCTTCATCGGTTTGGGCGCGACGGTCGGCGCCGTGGCCGCGACGTGGGTCAGTGGCGAACTGATTCGTTACGCCTTCATCGCCTACCTAGCCGTGACCATCGCGGACTGCGTGTTCAGACGCGGGTTTCTGACAGCGTCCGACACTGCAATTCCACGGCGATTGGGAAGGGCAGAACAGTCTGGCGGCGGCGTAGGAATCGGCATGATTGCCACGTTTCTTGGCGTCGGCGGCAGCGTCATGACCGTGCCACTGTTGCGGCGATGCGGGTTGAGCATGAGTCACGCGACGTCCATGGCCAATCCGCTAAGCCTGCCGGTAGCGCTCGCCGGCACAGCGACTTACATGGCAATGGCGGCGTTCACCGAGTTTGATCTGGGCACGTGGTTTGTGGGTTATGTGGATCTGCTGGCGTTTGCGGTTTTGACGATGGGGTCGTTGGTGGGGATTCGATTGGCTGCGCCGTGGATCGGGCGGATACCGGATCAGGTTCATGCGCGGGTTTATATTGGGTTGCTGGTGCTGGTGATGGTCAGCATGTACCAGCATTGAATGCAGTTACTTCGCCTCCAATCCCGGCGCTTCCCGAATAATGAAGTGATCCAGGTTCTCGATATTCGCACTGAACACCCCGAACGTCTGGTCGGGGTTTTTCTTGCTCGGCACCTGCTTCAACTCCGGCGTCACACCATAAAAGAAGCAATACAACTCGGCCTCGCTGTCGATGGCGTGCTTGATCTCTTCTAGGAAGGCTTTGCGTTTGCGGTAGTTCTCGATCAACTTCTTGCTCAAGTAAACGTTCACCGAATAAGGCTTCTTCTTCGCCTCGTCCGCCTGCTTGAACCAGACCTTCTGCTCGAAATCGATACGAAAGCTTTGGGTGTAATCCTTGATCTCCTTGATCTTGCCCCAGTAAATCAGCCCCTTGTTATCCAGCAAATACTCGATCTTCTTGAAGAACGACCCATAAGGCGCCGTGTGCTCGCCAATCTTCAGCGGCATGCGCTTGAGCAACTCCTTGTCCCCGAAGTTCGACACAAAACACTCCACCGGATGGGCGAAGACACTGGTTTTGTCCGGCGCTGTTTCATGGCTTGGGTGTTCTGTGTTGCTAGCCACAGCGGTTGGCTTCGGATCGTCCCGCACCACATCCGTAGCCTCCGCCGGGTTCGACGGCTTACGCACATACTGACGCCGAGTCAGCAACAACTCCGACGGGAAATGCTCCTCGCGACTGTCATCCGTTTCCGCACCGTCCGCATCCACTCCAGACGCCGACGCCTTGAGACTGACATAAGGACAATCCGCCACATGCCGCGTGCTGGGCGTGTTCTTGAAGTGCGGGGTGCGAACGTAATTCACGTTTTTGGCGTTGAACGTGGTCAGCACATTCAACCCATCGAACGCTGCCCTGCATGCGTCATTGGGGCATTGGAAGTGTTCCTTCGCGGAATCGAACTCCATCGTCTCGTCGAAATTCAAATCGCGCACGTCATAGATCGACAACTTGTCGTCGAGGCTGAGGCAGTAGGCGAGGTCGAATTTCATGAGTGTTCTGGCTCTTCGTGGGATCGTTTTTATAGTCGCTAGGATCTCCTTCTGCACAGCTTTTTCGCTAATCCGACCTACTTCGTTGTACGGCTTTACCCGTGATAGCAATGTGGTTACCGTTGTAGGATTAGTTTCCTGCGGCTGTGAGCCGTTTCCTACGTTGGTTCGGTTCATACAAACCTCATCGACTGTGAGGGAAGCCAGCAATGCCCATTTTGCTCACGTAGCAAGGATAGTGACTCGATGACTTCGCCTGCACTCAACCAGATTTTGTTTGGTCCACCGGGAACCGGCAAGACGTACGCCACCATCGAGGCCGCTCTAGAAATACTTGATCCTGAGTTTCTACAGGTCAACAACGGTCGGGCAGCTTTGAAGAAACGCTTCGATGAGCTATCTGCAGAGGGACGTGTTGAGTTCGTTACTTTTCATCAAAGCTTCAGCTACGAGGACTTTGTTGAGGGGTTGCGTGCAGAAAGCGGAGAGGACGGAAAACTGCGCTATCACGTTGTCGATGGCGTGTTCAAAAAATTGTGCGCCACTGCCATCACCCATATGAAAAAGCCTAGTGTTCCATTTACGGTAGGAGAGTCATTTGCTTCGGGATATGTAGTTACGAGCGCGTCCGTTGAGTTGCTCAATTTGATTAAGCCTAAGGGGAAAGAACTACCGATAGGGATGAGCATCCTCAACACGCTTGCTGATTATGTGCGTTCCGGGCAATTAACCGTCACAGATATTCGCAACAAGCTAGTTTTTGAAAAGGTCTCAGAAACCAAGCTGGAACCATTTCTCGTCAATGGCTACAACAATATTTTGCCGATTTTGGTCGAGCGCATTCTGGATACTCCAACCGATGGTGAAGCGGCCAAGGTGACAGCCGATTCGAGCGATGCTCGCGTACTTATCATCGATGAAATAAATCGCGGCAACATTTCACGAATTTTTGGCGAGCTGATTACGCTCATAGAACCGTCCAAGCGTTCCGGAGCTGATGAGGCATTGAAGGTGACGCTTCCGTATTCGAAGGATCATTTCAGCGTTCCGAGTAATGTCTATCTCATTGGTACTATGAACACTGCGGATCGCTCGCTGGCGGGTCTAGACATCGCGTTGCGTCGTCGTTTCACTTTCCGTGAAATGCCGCCGAAGCCTGAGCTACTGAAAAATATTTTCGTGGGCGAACTAAACGTCGCCCAGCTCCTTACTGTGATGAATCAGCGAATCGAAATGCTGCTAGACCGTGATCATTGTCTGGGGCACGCGTATTTCATGCCTTTAGAGAGTGAACCTACGCTGAAACGGTTGGGGCTAATCTTTCGTGAGCAAGTGCTCCCATTGCTGCAAGAGTACTTTTTTGAGGACTGGCTACGAATTCAGTGGGTGCTTAACGATCATCGCAAGGCCCCTGAAAATTGCTTTATCAAACAGCCACCGTTCAATCCGGGATCGTTGTTCGGTGATCAAGTGGTGCTCAGTAACCAAAGTAACCAATGGCTTATCAACGAAGATGCCTTCGACCGAATTGAGTCTTTTTGTGGAGTCGTTGATCACGAAGCGATCCCCTTGAGCCTGCAAGGCGCTATTGAAACTAAGAAAGGTTTGACGGCGTGAAACCCGTCATCACGGTTCGAGAGTACGCGAGACTGACGACGGATAAGGTGACTAAGCCGACTTTGGATCTTGCGCAAGTTTCAGTGTCTGCCTTTGACTGGCTATGCAAACTCAACGCTTCTTTCAGCAATGCTGGAGCTGCGCTGGTTCAACTTGAGAACCGCCGTTTACTGAAACTCGACAATTATGTCGGTGTACTGGAAACACCCTGCGGCACGCGTCTTGAAATTCTTCCCAAGCATTTTGAGCAAGAGGACTGTATCAAGCAGAGCAGAGCATTGTTGCGGCGCATGATCCAAGCTTCTCTAAATTTACCTACCCGAGAAGTCGGCGCGGCGGATCTACAAAACTTCGATGCGCCGTTGAGCGAATGGGTCATGGGCCGATTCTTGCTGGCTCTGGATCATTTGATTAAGCGAGGTCTACGCTTTGACTACCAACGCGTAGAAGAGGAGCAGCGATTCCTGCGTGGTCAATTGGATTTGGTTAAGCAGATGCGCCAGCCCCTTGGTCGTCAGCACCATTTTCAGATTCGACACGACATCTATCTGCCCGACCGACCAGAAAATCGATTGCTCAAATTAGCGTTAGATCAGGTCTGCAAAACGACTAATGATGCTGGTAATTGGCGACTGGCTCATGAGCTAAGATGTGTTTTGTTAGAGGTGCCAACAAGCCGTGACGTGCAACAGGATTTTAAACAATGGAGCAACGAGCGACTGATGGCGCACTACGTTCCGGTAAAACCCTGGTGCGAGCTGATCATCAAGCAACAGATGCCTTTGGCGGTTGCTGGAGATTGGCATGGCATGAGCTTGCTGTTCCCGATGGAACGGCTGTTTGAGCGCTATGTAGCTGCGAGTCTTGGCAGGGATTTGCAGGGCGATGCCCAACTGCAAACTCAATCTCACAGTGAGTATTTGTGTCAACACAAAGGCAAAAATTTCTTCCAGCTACGGCCGGACCTGATGGTTCACCATCAACAAAAGAGTTGGGTGCTGGACACAAAATGGAAGCGATTGAGTTCATCCTCTGAGGATAAAAGCTACGGTTTGAAGCAGTCCGATTTTTATCAGTTGTTCGCTTATGGCCACAAATACCTTGCGGGCGAGGGGGAGTTGGTGCTGATTTACCCCAGACGATCTGCATTTGACGCGCCGCTGCAGGTATTCGAGTTCGCTCCGCAGCTCGCACTTTGGGTGCTGCCGTTTGATATGGAGCGTGGGGTATTGTTAGGCGCTCCTGAAGGGTTCCCGCTTCACTCTCAGCAACAGCGATCAAGTGAACAGTCGGCGTGATGCTCAACGTTCCCAATCAAATGGGTGCAGAAAGCTGCACCCATCTTTAACGGCTTTCTAAAATAGAAATAGCCGTGAAGCTTTCCTCCACCAGGATATTTGCTGTTGGGTCGGCAGGATGCAAGGCATGTCCCGCATCCGAATCCATGGTTCATTCTGCCAATGCAGCAAACTCAGTTGCATCTGTGGCCAATCCAAAACGCTCAAGGTCGGTCGCTCAACTGCCCGCGATGGTCTTGCGTCACGCAGTGCAGCTACAACCTGATGTGTAAGCCATTCGCGTAGTGAGCGATATTCCGGGCAATAGTGATAAACCAATAACGCATACACGCCCGATTCGCTGAGCATCAGTCGTTCCTCTGCTACTCCGTGAGCGTGCACCAACAACATCCGTCGCTGATCTGTATCGAGTTTTCGGGACATTCGCTCATCCAAATACTTGCCCATTAGCCGTCCTATATCACGCGCGCAAAACCAGGCTTGGTTTTCGAAGAGTAGGGCGTGGAGAAGAATGTCGCGACGAGTGAATAGGGTGGATGCGAGAGGCTCCCTCTCGTCGTTCATTGGTGTGGGTAAACTTCTGGATGCGAGTTGAGTAGACATAATCCGTGACCTCTACGTATTAAGGGGGCAGGGCTAGACCCAACGTAGAGTGGAATTAAGAAATCCCAACGAGCAAAGCCGTCACCTTCGAGCGACAAAACACCATAGGGTGAATTGCGCATCTGTGTGATTGACCAAGCTTTCTACGTTGGGCGTTTCTTAGGCACCTGCAATGGAGCTTAGTGGTGCTTTGAATGGACATCAATGCGGAAGCAGCTGTAAGTGCTGTAGGAGTTTTGACGCAGTAGCGTAGGGGTGAAAGGTAGGAATTCATTCCCCAATAAAAAAGCCCCGATCAGATCGGGGCTTTTAATTTTTCGACTTGTCGATTCAGGCAGCAATCGTCAAATCGTGGCGAGCGAGACTATTAGTCCCAGCTAAGCGCCCCACCAGTCTGATACTCAATAACCCGAGTCTCAAAGAAATTCTTCTCTTTCTTCAAGTCCATAATCTCGCTCATCCAAGGGAACGGGTTAGTCGTCCCTGGATACTCTTCCTTCAAACCAATCTGCGACAAACGACGGTTAGCGATGAACTTCAAATAGTCCTCCATCATCGCCGCGTTCATGCCCAACACGCCGCGAGGCATGGTGTCACGTGCGTATTCGATTTCCAGCTGAGTGCCTTGCAGAATCATCTGCGAAGCTTCTTCCTTCATCTCGGCATCCCACAGGTGCGGGTTTTCGATTTTGATCTGGTTGATCACGTCGATGCCGAAGTTCAGGTGCATGGATTCGTCGCGCAGGATGTACTGGAACTGCTCGGCGACGCCGGTCATTTTGTTGCGGCGGCCCATGGAGAGGATCTGGGTGAAGCCGCAGTAGAAGAAGATGCCTTCCAGAACGCAGTAGTAGGCGATCAGGTTGCGCAGCAGCTCTTTGTCGGTTTCGACGGTGCCGGTTTCGAACTTCGGATCGGAGATCGAACGGGTGTATTTGAGGCCCCAGGTGGCTTTTTTCGCGACCGATGGGATCTCGTGGTACATGTTGAAGATCTCGCCTTCATCCATGGCCAACGATTCGATGCAGTACTGGTAGGCGTGGGTGTGGATCGCTTCCTCGAAAGCCTGGCGCAGGATGTACTGGCGGCATTCCGGGTTGGTGATCAGGCGGTACACGGCCAGGACCAGGTTGTTGGCAACCAGGGAGTCGGCGGTGGAGAAGAAGCCGAGGTTACGCATGACGATGCGGCGCTCGTCGTCGGTCAGGCCTTCCGGGTCTTTCCAGAGGGCGATGTCGGCGGTCATGTTGACTTCTTGCGGCATCCAGTGGTTTGCGCAACCGTCCAGATACTTCTGCCAGGCCCAGTCGTACTTGAAAGGCACGAGTTGGTTGAGGTCGGCGCGGCAGTTGATCATGCGCTTTTCGTCGACGGCAACACGGGCGGAGGCGCCTTCGAGTTCGGCGAGGCCTTCGGCGATGTCGAGGTTGTCCAGGGCAGCTTTTGCACGGGCGATAGCGGCAGAGTCGGTCGCGGTTACGGCGCGAGCTTCTTGAGCGGCGACACCACCAGCGGTGTCGAGTCGGTCCATGTTGGCTTCAGTCGCGTGGCCGGCGTTGGCGCCTTTTACCACGGTCTCGCCGCTGTCTTCTTTGTCGAATTCGTCCCAGCTCAGCATGACGTGTCGTCTCCTGCGTGAGGGCCAGATGCCCGTGTGAAAACTCTATGGTTGGTTTTTCACACGACCTTACTGGCCGCGTTGGATAGCGTTTTTTGCAGCGGTACACGCAGGCAAATAAACATAAATTAGTACGGGGTTCCGAGAGCCTCTGACGGGCGCAGAAATCGGTGAGGACTTCGGCGTGGGCTTCAGACTGGCTGTTATCCCTGTAAGGGAATATTGCAGGCCCGTTTAAGCCGGCATTATAGGGAAATTTTTGCGGCCGTGGTGGGGCGAATCCGCGCATGGAGCGGTCGAGAAGGAAGGTTTTTCGGTCGGAGCGAGGGTTTATAGGGCTTTGGCTGGATATCGCGGGTGAAGATTTTTTTTCATAAATTTTGGCGAACAATTTTTTTGTTCAAAAAATAGCCAAAAAAACCGGTTTTTCACTACATGTTGTGTTTTGAATCGGTTTTCGGTGGGTCCAGACACAACTAAGCCCGACCGAAGTCGGGCTGTAAGTCACGCTCGATGATCAGCTGAAGCGAGCGGCACCGACGCGATCAGCGCCATCGGCAGCAACCTTGGCGGCTCCGGTGTGATCAAAACCGTCGGCAGCGACTTTGGCGGTGCCAGTGTGATCAAAACCGTCAGCGGCGAGTTTGCCTGCACCGATGTGATCGGCGCCATCAGCGGCGAAGGAGGCCGAGCCGGTATGGTCGTAGCCGTCAGCAGCAACAGCCGCTTCAGTGGTGAAAGCCGCCGAGCCGGTGCGGTCGTAGCCGTCAGCAGCAAAGGTGTTGGCAGCCAGGACAGACAGGGTCAGGGCGAGGATCAGTTTGGTTTTCATGGTAGTGGCTCCAGGTTCGTGGGCGTTTTGTGCCTTGGGTGTGGAATTCATACTACGCCGACAAATTTGATTAAAAAGCGCAAATAAATGCTTAAAACAATCGTAAAAATCGATCTATACGGTTCGGCGCTTCATCTGCCTGAAACAGCGGGCGGATGGGTCGAACCGTTTAGGGGAGTGCCGGGTGATTAGCCGTTAGAGCAGCCGTTACCCATGATGCTGTAGCGAAGAATATGGCGTTGACCGTTGGAGTCGTCGTATTCCATTTTCATTGGAACGACGCCGCACACATCCGGGACTTCACTCATGGAGATAACTTTGGCGATGTCCAGGTGAGTGGAGTAAGTGTATTCCTCGATGGCCGGTTTTTGCTGCGCAACATCAGTCGGAGCCTCGTCTGCCATGGCGGTTACGCACAGACTGCTGAGGGCCAGAACTAATAAAGCTTTCATTTCTTTTTTACCTTTTAAAGGTCGAGTGGGGTCACGCAACCTTTTTGGGGTTGCGTGTGGAACTTGATTACTGGTGGGTTGATTAACTGCCTTCGTGGGGGCTGCAACTTGGTTAATCAGGGTTTGCCTTGTTGGCGAGGCAGATTTTAGGCGTGGGGTCTGCATTCATATAGGTGGGCTTTTGATAAACACCTTTGACAGATTTCGTAACAATCACCGATTTACGTTGTAAAAGGCGGTTTATTAGCGAAATAGCGACGTGGTTTTTCGAGTGGACCGCGTTATTACTTTTTGCGCTCAAGCCGCATAACCAATGGGCTGGCGGGGTGTTTGGGACGTGCGTTCCAGGCGTGTCCGGGGCTTATCACGATAATTTGTAGGGGCTTGTTACTACCATCGTCGAATGGTTCTATAGGCCCGGCCCGGCTACAACAGGGTCATACAAAAACAACTATTCCACCGAGGTAAGAAAGATGAGTGCGGCTTCCCTGTATCCCGTTCGTCCCGAGGTTCTGGCCAACACGCTGACTGACGAGGCGACCTACAAGGCGATGTACCAGCAGTCCGTCGTCAATCCGGACGGCTTCTGGCGCGAACAAGCCAAGCGCCTCGACTGGATCAAGCCTTTCACCACGGTGAAGCAGACGTCCTTCGACGATCACCATGTCGACATCAAATGGTTCGCCGACGGCACCCTGAACGTTTCCTACAACTGCCTCGACCGCCATCTGGCCGAGCGCGGCGATCAAATTGCGATCATCTGGGAGGGCGATGACCCTGCCGAGAGCCGCAACATCACCTACCGCGAGCTGCACGAACAAGTCTGCAAGTTCGCCAACGCCCTGCGCGGCCAGGATGTGCACCGCGGCGACGTGGTGACTATCTATATGCCGATGATCCCCGAAGCCGTGGTCGCCATGCTGGCGTGCACCCGGATCGGCGCGATTCACTCGGTGGTCTTCGGTGGCTTCTCGCCGGAAGCCCTGGCGGGCCGCATCATCGACTGCAAATCCAAAGTGGTGATCACGGCCGACGAAGGCATTCGCGCCGGCAAGAAGATCCCGCTCAAGTCCAACGTCGACGACGCACTGACCAACCCGGAAACCAGCAGCATTCAAAAAGTCATCGTGTGCAAGCGCACCGGTGGCGACATCAAGTGGAACCAGCATCGCGACATCTGGTTTGAAGACCTGATGAAAGTGGCGGGCACGGTCTGCGCGCCGAAAGAAATGGGCGCTGAAGAAGCGCTGTTCATCCTTTACACCTCCGGTTCGACCGGCAAGCCAAAAGGTGTCCAGCACACCACTGGCGGTTATCTGCTGTACGCGGCGATGACCCACGAGCGCGTGTTCGACTACCGTCCGGGCGAAATCTACTGGTGCACCGCCGACGTCGGCTGGGTCACCGGCCACACGTATATTGTCTATGGCCCGCTGGCCAACGGCGCGACCACCGTGCTGTTCGAAGGCGTGCCGAACTACCCGGACATCACCCGGGTGGCGAAGATCGTCGACAAGCACAAGGTCAACATCCTCTACACCGCACCGACCGCTATCCGCGCGATGATGGCGTCGGGCAAGGCCGCCGTTGAAGGCGCTGATGGCAGCAGTCTGCGTCTGTTGGGTTCGGTCGGTGAGCCAATCAACCCGGAAGCGTGGGATTGGTACTACAAAAACGTCGGCCAGTCCCGCTGCCCGATCGTCGACACCTGGTGGCAAACCGAGACCGGTGCCACGCTGATGAGCCCGCTGCCGGGTGCTCACGCGCTCAAGCCGGGTTCTGCGGCACGTCCGTTCTTCGGCGTGGTGCCAGCCTTGGTGGATAACCTGGGCAACATCATCGAAGGCGCTGTCGAGGGCAACCTGGTGATTCTCGATTCGTGGCCAGGTCAGGCGCGCACGCTGTATGGCGACCATGATCGGTTCGTTGACACCTACTTCAAGACTTTCCGTGGCATGTACTTCACCGGTGACGGCGCCCGTCGCGATGAAGACGGTTACTACTGGATCACCGGTCGTGTGGATGACGTGCTCAACGTCTCCGGCCACCGCATGGGCACCGCCGAAATCGAAAGTGCGATGGTTGCTCACCCGAAAGTCGCCGAGGCCGCCGTCGTCGGCGTGCCGCACGACATCAAGGGGCAGGGCATCTATGTCTACGTCACCCTGATCAGTGGCGAAGAGCCGAGCGAGCAGTTGCGTCTGGAGTTGAAAAACTGGGTACGTAAGGAGATCGGTCCGATTGCATCCCCGGACGTCATCCAGTGGGCGCCAGGCTTGCCGAAAACCCGCTCGGGCAAAATCATGCGGCGCATTCTGCGCAAGATTGCGACGGCCGAATACGATGGGTTGGGGGATATCTCCACCCTGGCGGATCCGGGTGTAGTGCAGCATTTGATCGAGACGCACAAGACCATGAATGTTGCGTAAGTAACAATCTTGAGTCACCAAGGCCCCGCCCGGCATTGCGCCTGGCGGGGCTTTTTATTGCCTGGGGTTTTTGTGTAGGGATCGTTCCCACGCTCCGCGTGGGAATGCATCCAGTGACGCTCTGCGTCACACGCAGGAAGGGACGCAGAGCGTCCCGGGCGGCATTCCCACGCGGAGCGTGGGAACGATCAGCACGATCAGGACGATCAACGTTGATTTTCAACCAATATTTATCGGCTCACCTGTCAGCCGATTCCTACTGTTACCCGCCGCCCTTCAAGTAACTAAATGTGTAACCGCGCGTTCGGAGGCGGGGCATTGAGAAACGCATCGCCCCATTCCCGGGCCTCTGCAACCACCCTGAAAAATAAGACACAACGCTGCGCTTGCCGGATTAGAAGGGTTTGCCAATAATAGGCCCGCAATTTGCAGCATAGATCGGTTCACTGTCTTTTGCTCTTGCATGAATTTGCAAGGCTGTCAACGCGCTCAAGCGGCTTTCTCGGTGCTTCTGTAATTAGTTGTCGCATTGAAGAAATATCGGCTTCGGGCCTGTCGTTAGAATGCCGATCACTCGCTCGTTGTCGCCCGCGTTGAAAATAACGCGCGATTCCTACAACGCAGCATCGCTTTTCCGGTTCCACTCATTCGCATATTGGGCTGTCGCTCACTCTGCCGTTTTAGCCCTTTACCGATGGAGTCCCAAGATGAAGAAACTCGTGCTGCTTGGCGCCCTGGCACTGTCCGTGCTGTCTCTGCCAACCTTCGCCGATGAAAAGCCTCTGAAAATTGGTATCGAAGCGGCTTACCCTCCGTTCGCGTCCAAAGCGCCGGACGGCAGCATCGTTGGTTTCGACTACGACATCGGCAACGCCCTGTGCGAACAGATGCAGGTCAAGTGCGTGTGGGTCGAGCAAGAGTTCGACGGTCTGATCCCGGCACTCAAAGTGCGCAAGATCGACGCGATCCTGTCGTCCATGTCGATCACTGAAGACCGTAAGAAGTCCGTGGACTTCACCAACAAGTACTACAACACCCCGGCCCGCCTGGTCATGAAGGAAGGCACTCAAGTCAGCGAAGGCTTGACTGAGCTCAAGGGCAAGAACATCGGCGTGCAACGTGGTTCGATCCACGAGCGTTTCGCTCGCGAAGTCCTGGCCCCGCTGGGTGCTGAGGTCAAGCCGTACGGTTCGCAGAACGAAATCTACCTCGACGTGGCTGCTGGCCGCCTCGACGGCACCGTGGCAGACGCTACGCTGCTCAATGACGGTTTCCTGAAAACCGACGCCGGCAAAGGTTTCGCCTTCGTTGGCCCTGCCTTCACCGACGTCAAATACTTCGGCGACGGCGTGGGTATCGCGGTTCGCAAGGGCGACGCGTTGAAAGACAAGATCAACACCGCGATCGCTGCCATTCGCGAGAACGGCAAGTACAAGCAAATCCAGGACAAATACTTCGCCTTCGATATCTACGGCAAGTAACACGTCCAAGCGACAAGTCCGAAATGGCGCAAGCAACAGGATCTCTGAGGTTTGCGCCATTTTTTCATCCCAACATTCGAGGACCTGAATCATGTTGAAAGGCTACGGGGCTGTCATCCTCGATGGCGCATGGCTGACGCTTCAGCTCGCCTTGTCGTCCATGGCCCTGGCCATCGTTCTGGGTCTGATCGGCGTTGCATTGCGTCTGTCACCGGTTCGCTGGCTGGCATGGCTGGGCGATCTGTACTCCACGGTGATCCGCGGTATTCCCGACCTGGTGCTGATCCTGCTGATTTTCTACGGCGGCCAGGATTTGCTTAACCGTGTCGCACCGATGCTTGGCTTTAACGATTACATCGACCTGAACCCGTTGGCCGCCGGTATCGGCACCCTGGGCTTCATCTTCGGTGCGTACCTGTCGGAAACCTTCCGTGGCGCCTTCATGGCGATCCCCAAAGGTCAGGCAGAAGCCGGCATGGCGTACGGCATGAGCAGTTTTCAGGTGTTCTTCCGGGTCTTGGTGCCGCAGATGATTCGTCTGGCAATCCCGGGCTTCACCAACAACTGGCTTGTATTGACCAAGGCGACTGCGCTGATTTCGGTGGTCGGTCTGCAAGACATGATGTTCAAGGCCAAGCAGGCGGCAGATGCCACCCGCGAGCCTTTCACCTTCTTCCTCGCAGTGGCGGCGATGTACCTGGTAATCACCAGCGTCTCGTTGCTGGCATTGCGTCACCTTGAGAAGCGCTACTCGGTAGGCGTAAGGGCGGCTGATCTATGATCTTCGACTACAACGTCATTTGGGAGGCCTTGCCGCTGTACTTCGGCGGCCTGGTGACCACCCTTAAATTGCTCGCGCTGTCGCTGTTTTTCGGCCTGCTGTGCGCCTTGCCACTGGGCTTGATGCGCGTTTCCAAGCAGCCGATCGTCAACATGACGGCCTGGCTCTACACCTACGTGATCCGCGGCACGCCGATGTTGGTGCAGCTGTTCTTGATCTACTACGGGCTGGCGCAATTCGAAGCGGTGCGTGAGAGCTTCCTGTGGCCGTGGCTGTCCAGCGCAACGTTCTGTGCGTGCCTGGCGTTCGCGATCAATACCAGTGCCTACACCGCTGAAATCATCGCCGGCAGCCTGCGCGCCACGCCGAACGGTGAGATCGAAGCGGCCAAGGCGATGGGCATGTCGCGCTACAAATTGTACAAGCGCATCCTGTTGCCGTCGGCCCTGCGCCGGGCGCTACCGCAGTACAGCAACGAAGTGATCATGATGTTGCAGACCACCAGTCTGGCGTCCATCGTGACCCTGATCGACATCACCGGTGCCGCGCGTACGGTCAACGCCCAGTTCTACTTGCCGTTCGAAGCCTACATCACGGCCGGTGTGTTCTACCTGTGCCTGACCTTCATTCTGGTCAAGCTGTTCAAACTGGCCGAGGGCCGCTGGCTGGGCTATCTGGCCCCGCGGAAGCACTGATATGGAGCGCATCGATCATTCATTGCCGTGGAGCCACCTGGGCAGCGAACGCCAGATTTCGGTGTTCCGCTTCGGCACTGGCGAGCGCAAAGCCTACATTCAGGCCAGCCTGCACGCCGATGAGCTGCCGGGGATGCGCACGGCCTGGGAGCTGAAAAAGCGCCTGGCCGAACTCGAAGCCCAAGGCTTGCTCAACGGTGTGATCGAACTGGTGCCAGTGGCCAACCCACTGGGCCTCGGTCAGCTGTTGCAAGGCAACCATCAAGGGCGTTTCGAGGCAGGCAGCGGCAAGAACTTCAACCGCGATTTCGTCGAGCTGAGCGCGCCAGTGGCCGCTGCGCTGGACGGGCGTCTGGGTGATGATCCGCACGCCAACATCCGCATGATTCGCCAGGCCATGAGTGATGCACTCGACGCCTTGCCGCCGGCCGCGAGCCAGTTGCAAGGCATGCAGCGCATCTTGCTCAGCCACGCTTGCACCGCCGATGTGGTGCTGGATCTGCATTGCGATGCCGAAGCGGCGCTGCACATGTATGCCTTGCCGCAGCACTGGCCGCAATGGCGTTCCCTCGCCGCGCACCTGGACGTGAAAGTGGGGCTGCTGGCGGAAGATTCCGGTGGCAGTTCCTTCGATGAGGCCTGCTCGCTGCCATGGTTGCGTCTGTCGCGTCAGTTTCCCGATGCGCAAATTCCGCTGGCCTGCCTGGCGACTACCATTGAATTGGGTGGTCAGGCCGACACCGGTCGCGCTGAAGCCTGTGCTTATGCCGAAGGCATTCTGGCGTTCCTCGCCGAGCAAGGGCTGATCAGCGGCGAATGGCCAAAGCCTGCGCAGGAAGCGTGCGAAGGCCTGCCGTTCGAAGGCACCGAATTGCTGTTTGCACCGCACCCGGGTGTGGTGAGTTTCCTGCGTAAACCCGGTGAATGGATTGAAGCCGGCGATGAGATTTTCGAAGTGATCGATCCGTTAGCGGATCGGGTCAGCACGGTGTGTGCTGGTACGTCCGGGGTGCTGTTTGCCATTGAACGGCTGCGTTATGCCCAACCCGGTTTCTGGCTGGCCAAGGTGGCGGGGCGCGAAGCGCTGCGTCACGGGCGCTTGCTCAACGACTGACTGACTGTTTTTGTGAGAACCGACCGCATGTACAAACTTGAAGTCCAAGACCTGCATAAACGCTATGGCAGTCACGAAGTGCTCAAGGGCGTGTCCCTGAAAGCGGCGGCTGGCGATGTGATCAGCATCATCGGCTCCAGTGGCTCCGGCAAAAGTACCTTCCTGCGTTGCATCAACCTGCTTGAGCAGCCGCACGCGGGCAAGATTCTGCTCAACAACGAAGAGCTGAAACTGGTCGCCAACAAGGATGGCGCCCTGAAGGCCGCCGACCCGAAACAGTTGCAACGCATGCGTTCGCGCCTGTCGATGGTGTTCCAGCATTTCAACCTGTGGTCGCACATGACCGCGTTGGAAAACATCATGGAAGCGCCGGTCCACGTGCTTGGCATGTCCAAGGCTGAAGCCCGTGAAAAAGCCGAGCACTACTTGAACAAAGTAGGCGTGGGCCACCGCAAGGATGCCTATCCGGGCCACATGTCCGGCGGCGAGCAGCAGCGCGTGGCGATTGCCCGTGCGCTGGCGATGGAACCTGAGGTGATGCTGTTCGACGAACCGACGTCCGCCCTCGACCCGGAACTGGTCGGCGACGTGTTGAAGGTGATGCAGGCCCTGGCACAAGAAGGCCGGACCATGGTGGTGGTCACGCACGAAATGGGTTTTGCCCGTGAAGTGTCGAACCAGCTGGTGTTCCTGCACAAAGGTGTCGTTGAGGAAAGCGGTAACCCGCGTGAGGTGCTGGTCAATCCACAGTCCGAACGTCTGCAACAATTCCTCTCGGGTAGCCTCAAGTAATCGCTCCCGTTACGCACCAAATTAGGTCATGCTGCGCACCGCGCGCCAGATGGTCTAATTTGGTTGCAGCCGCTTTCGGCTTCTAACACTGTTTTCGTTTCGGATTGCCCGCCATGACTGCCCATCGAATTGGTTTCCTGATTTGGCCCAGCACTAAAGCACTGACGCTTGCGCTGGCTGAGGAGGCCTTGCGTGTTGCCCAGCGTGTGCACCCGGACGTTGTCTACGAACTCTCGTTTTTGCAGGCCGAACCGCCGACCGAAGGCGCCTGGCAATTGCCGGGTGAACCGTGGGCCGGCAAGCTCGAAAATTTCCAGAAACTGTTTTTGCTCGCCGATGAGCCGCCGACCGCACTCGCGCCGCCGCTCAGCAGTTCGTTGAAGCAGTTGGTGCGAGCCGGTTGTGTGATTGGTGGTTTGTCGGCCGGTGTCTACCCGTTGGCTCAACTGGGTTTGCTCGATGGCTACCGCGCCGCCGTGCATTGGCGCTGGCAAGACGATTTCGCCGAACGTTTCCCGAAAGTCATCGCCACCAGTCATCTGTTCGACTGGGATCGTGATCGCCTGACCGCGTGCGGTGGCTTGTCGGTGCTCGACTTGCTGCTGGCGGTGTTGGCCCGTGATCACGGTGCCGAACTGGCCGGTGCGGTCTCCGAAGAGCTGGTGGTCGAGCGCATCCGCGAGGGCGGCGAGCGCCAGCGTATTCCGCTGCAGAACCGTCTCGGTTCCAGCCATCCGAAGCTCACCCAAGCCGTGTTGCTGATGGAAGCCAACATCGAAGAGCCGCTGACCACCGACGAAATCGCCCAGCACGTGTGCGTATCCCGTCGGCAGTTGGAGCGGATCTTCAAGCAATACCTCAACCGCGTGCCGAGCCAGTACTACCTGGAGCTGCGCCTGAACAAGGCCCGGCAAATGTTGATGCAAACCAGCAAGTCGATCATCCAGATCGGTTTGTCGTGTGGCTTCTCGTCGGGGCCGCATTTCTCCAGCGCTTACCGCAATTTCTTCGGCGCCACGCCGCGGGAAGATCGCAACCAGCGGCGCAGCAGCAGCCCGTTCGAGTTGTCGTCGGTGCCGTCGGAACGAGGCTGACGGCGAATTTATTCGTCTATTTCGGACCCTTCCGTGGACGACATTTGCATCTCGCCTCGATTGATCACCTCTTCCACGCCGAAATCCAGGCCGGTGTTTTCGAAATGGCTGATCAGTCGTAGCAGCGCTTCTTCGGTAAACGGATTGCCCCGTAAATTTATGGTTTCCGCGACTTCCAAGGGCAATTCCATGATGTCGCTCGGGATGTCGGTGATTGCGTTATCGCTTAAATCCGCCCAATCCAGTTGGGTTAGCGAAAACAGGCCGTTGGGTATTGTCGTAATACCGGTTTTCGGGAGTAGAACGGTCGCAAGATCGGTCATTTGGCTCAAGTCCGGTGTGCGCGCCAGTGGGTTCAGGCCCAAGTCGAGATAATCGAGCTGTTCCATTCCGGCCAATGCGTTTACCGAGTAGGCGGACAGGCTGACGCGACAGTCGGGCAATGACAGTGAGCGCAACTGACCCATCTTGAATACCGCTTCGGGAATGTCGGCGATGTCGAATTCACGCAGCCTCAAGCTTTTCAGGTTGGGGAAGGACTCCAGGAAACGCCCGACCTGAGTCACGCCATCGGCGCTTCGCAGTTCCAGTGCGGACACATGACTGAAGTCGGCACTCAGTGATGGCAGTTCTCCATGGATGGGCTGATCGAAGACAAGCTCATACATAGGCTCAAGCGAATCATTGAAATCATCCAGTTCGGACTCTTGCCGCCAGCATCGCTCCAGCACTCTCACGAATTCGTCGCGGTTGGCATGTTCGGCAAACAATTGGTACGCATTGAACGGTTCGCCGGTCAGTGGGTGTAGGGGCGGCAGGTCAGCGGTCCAGGCTGCCAGATCATTGCTTAGCCGAGCGAGCTCCGCTTCCAGACGGGTCAGCTCTATGCGGCCATCTTCCAGTGTGCCCGGAAAATCGTAGACAAACTCGCTGGCTCGTTCGATGTCCCGGCCCGGGTAAAGCGTCCTGACGCGCTGAATGTCGGCGTCTGGGGCATTGACGCCCAGGTCGAAGGTGGTTTCCAGGTAATGAAGTTTGATGAGTTGCCGTGCCCTGTCGGTCAGCGGGTTTGATGACAGATGCACACCGCGTTTGTCGTACAGCGAACTGTCGAAAAAACCGGGCGGCAATTCGGTGATGGCGTTGTTCATTAACAGGAGCGCGTCGAGTTTCGGGTGACGCAGCGCGCTGCCGGGGATGTCGATCAAGCCTGTTTCGCTCAGGTCCAGGTGCACGAGTTCTGGAAACGAGTCGATGTTGGGAACTGTATCGAAAGGGTTTCGGTGCAGGTCCAGCATCATCAGTTTTTTCAGCGGGGACAGTTTTGACCAGGTGAGGCCGTCAAACTTGATGGCGCAATCGTTGAGCACCAATGCGTCGAGGTTGGCCATTTTGGGGATGGCGTCGGGCAGTGTGGTCAGGGTGAAACGGCGCAATTCCAAGCGGCGCAACTGAGTGAAACGCTGCAGGAAACCGTGAATACCTTGTTCCGCTCGACGGCCTTCAAGCGCCAGCAGTGAGACATGGCTGAAGTCCGCCGTCAGCGTCGGCAGATCGCCCAGGATCGGCTCATTGAAACGCAACGCGTAACGGGGGCCGATGTCTGGCGCGTCCAGGTCTGGGTCTGATTGTCGACGCCAGCTGCGCTGGATTTCCTGGGCCAGCAATTGACGATTGTGCTGTTCGACCTGTTGTTCCAGGTCCGTCAGCGCAAGCCTGGTTTCAGGGTGGATGGTGGGCGCCTCTTTAACCCATTGGTGCAGGTCTTGATGCAGTCGTACCAGTTCGCGGCTCAGGCGGGTCAGCTCGACGCGAGCGCCATCAGGATGTTGCTGCAAGCGAGTGACCAGCGTCCGCAGTTCCTGTGGAGCAAGGTCGGGATACACCTCGCGCACCCTGTCATCGAGCGAGGGTGAATTGGGGTCAACGCGACCATAACCATCAGCCCCGCCCGGCAGGCGCATGGTCGTCGGGTCATAGTAAGGTTTTCGGTGCGGATTTTTCGCAAACACGCTACGTAGACCCGGTTGGTTCTGGGCGTGCCCGGCGATGTGCCGTTTGAAAGCCAAGCCGTCTTCAACGGAAAAGCCCAGCGTCGTGCGCCCGGAATCCGGCAGTGCCTGAAGAATGGCGTGATAGAAATCGACGGGCACATCAGAGACTTCATGGACCTGGTAACTGCCGTCATCTGCGTGCACCAGTGTTCTGACGAGTGTGGCGTCCTCCTGGCCGATGCTGTCGCGCAAGGTGCCTTCAGGGGAATATTCCCTGACCTCGATGTGCAGTCCGAGCGGCCAACCGGGTATCGACTCGAGACTATGCAATGCCAGTCGATGGGTGTCCGCCGTGTCCATGCCTTCGAGATAAAATCCCTCAAACGCCCGGGCGCCGCGCACCGCTTCCATGGCTTTCGCCGCCACGTCCTTGAGACGCTGAGGCACACGACCATTCTCCAGTTGCATCAGCTCGGTGCCGGTTGTGTTACTCACCAGTTCTTGTGCGATGTCTGTCGGTAAACCTTGGGCGCTTCCGAGCACGAGTTGAACGTGTGGGTCGTCGGTTTTTTCAAGAAGACGGTAGCGCGATTCGAACAACGATTTGCGCTGGTTGAGGGCTTGGTAAAGATCGGGGTGATCGCTAAGGGGCTGCTCGACGAGGGCCTGAATATCGCGGTCGATTTTGAAGCGTTTGATGGTGTCGGTCAGCAGGGAAGGCGGGCGTTGGTTCTCGACATGCGTCTCGCGCAGGACATTGTCGTGGAAGCCGCTGATCTGCAGGATCTGTTCGCGTTCTGTATTGCTGAGCGACTCGACGCTGTGACCGAGGCGGCGCATCACGGTTTCCCGGTCCCACGTCAGCGGTTGCTCCAGAGTGGTCTGCCAGGCGCCATGCCGGTTGTGCCGCAGGGGCGGCTGATAGGCATCGGGTCGGTGCGGATGCTCAATCTGAAACTGCGCTGTTTCACTGTTCGGATTGACGCAATAGCGTTTGCCTTCAAGGCGCAGCAGCGTTTTGCCCTGATGCTGATACAAGCCCAGGTGATCGGGTGTGGCGGCAGTGGGCAGATCGACAGATTGTTCGTACGGTGTCAGGTCCGGCTTCCAGTATCGGGTTTTGCCTGTCGGGGTATCGACTGCTTTGAGCGGCGACAGCAACGCCACGGTTTCGCGAGACAGCAGACGACTGAATGCCCCCGCCGCCATGGCGCCGCCGACTGCGAATGCGCCCACTTCAACCACAGTTTCGACAAGTGTCATCAGTTGTTCGAAGGCTGCTGTTTTCAGACCTTCGGCCCAATCGATGATGCCTTCAAAGGTTTCGTCGAGGACCTGATAAGCCATGTAGGCCAGCATCACCTCTCCCAGGAAAGGCACAAAAGGCAACGCAACGAACGATGCCGCTTCAAGAATCGATTGGGCGACACGGCTGAAGGCGTCCCACGCTGCCCATCGTGCGTTTCGGTCGGCACTGGCGGTCGAGACCGCGAGGGTGCGTGCGTCATTGAGGATTTTGTTCAGTTGTTGCTGATAGAGGTGAATCCACAGGCAGCTATTGATCGGGCTCAGCGAAAACTGCAGGTTCGGCTTGTCGATGGGTGTATCGCGCCAGCTTGGCCGTGGGTCGCCGCGTGTGTGCTCATGCCAGGTCACGCCGCTGAGTCGACGGTTGAGGTCGGCGAAAAAATCACCCCGTTGCCCATGATCGACAAAACGGCTGAAGAAGGTTTGGTAGTCGGGGGAGCGCAGTTTGCGAGTCAGGTCCGCCATGAACGACAGGGTGTCGGGGTACTGTTTGAGCGGATGTTCCGGGTCGTCGGGAATGTAAACGATGATCCGCGATGCTTGCGATTTGAGATCGAGTCGCGGCGCAAAAATGACGATCCCGGTCAGCGCTGAGGACATCACTTTCAGATCATGGGCGTGCAGTCGCCAGTTGCCGAGCATTACGTTTTTGCGGCCCTCGACGATCGCGAGTATCGAACGATACGCATCGGCTGGCAGGTCTTCGCGAGCGTGAGCCAGTTGCAGTGCGGAGCGAAGGGCCGCCTTGTGCGTGGCGATGACACTCGCCTTCAATACCGCGCCGGCCACCGGGTTGGTAAACCCCAGATTGTCCTTGAGGTGCGCCTCGTACTGGGCGCCGATATCCAGTTCCCTGCACAAGCGGGTGAAGTCCTGAATGGACAGTTGGCGTTTGATCGTCGGCAACGTATCGAATTGCCCGGTGGGCGAAGGTTTGGTGATGAACGTCGAGGCGGATTCATAAGCCTGCGCCGCGGTCTCCGAATCCTCAAAATTGTGCAGCGCCGCATCCAGTAGAGAAACCGTCCAGGTGCGTGCCGCACCGGTTTTGATCGCGAACCACGGCGTGGTTTGCGGGATGTACAGGCGCAGGAAGGTTGTCCTGACGTCCAGCTCCAGGCCGAAGCGACTCTTTAACGCATTACTCAGGAGCGGTTCGGCAAAGTCTCGGGCGCTTTGCAGTTTATCCAGCATCGACTCCAGCTTGTTGCGCTGAGTCCAGTGTTGCGCGCTGGCGGTTTTCAATGACAGCAGCTGTTCGCGGGTGGCAGTGGTGTGCCATTCAGGCGCTGCCAGTGGAGCGCTTTTCAATGCGCCTCGTGTTGCCGGTGATGCTTTCAACACCCAGTCGGGCAGATTATTGAACGCATGTTGGAAATGCGCGTCTGGTTGAGCCATTGGTTCCGGTTCTTGCTGATTCATGCGCTATTCCCTTAGCGGCTGGATGGACGCCAAGCAAAACAAACGATGAAGCACCGTGTGCGGTACATATTTACCGCACCGCTCGACAAGCCTGCCTATAACCTGTGCCGGCGGTTTAAACTGCGCCTTTGCGACCCTATATGTCGCATTGCCGTAAACCCGGGAAAAACCGGGGTTTGCGCTATAAGAAGTTGTCGCTTGGCGGCAAGGCCGGGCTGAAAACTGTCCTTACAATCCTCACCAAGCTCGCCAGTTCCCGGCGAGTGTTCCTCATCAGGAGACTCCGATGTCCGTTGAGCACGCTGCGGTAGAACGCGCCGATTTTGACCAGGTAATGGTTCCCAACTATGCGCCTGCCGCATTCATCCCTGTGCGTGGCGCCGGTTCCCGCGTTTGGGACCAGTCCGGCCGCGAGCTGATCGACTTCGCCGGCGGGATTGCCGTTAACGTATTGGGCCACGCGCATCCTGCGCTGGTCGGTGCCTTGACCGAGCAGGCGAACAAGCTGTGGCACGTGTCCAACGTGTTCACCAATGAGCCGGCCCTGCGCCTGGCCCATAAGCTGATCGACGCTACTTTTGCCGAGCGCGTGTTCTTCTGTAACTCCGGTGCCGAAGCCAACGAGGCCGCTTTCAAGTTGGCCCGTCGCGTCGCCTTCGATCGTTTCGGTACAGAGAAGTACGAAATCATCGCCGCGCTGAACAGCTTCCACGGCCGTACCCTGTTCACCGTGAACGTCGGTGGCCAGTCGAAGTACTCCGACGGCTTCGGTCCGAAAATCACCGGCATCACCCACGTGCCGTACAACGATCTGGCGGCGCTCAAAGCGGCCATTTCCGACAAGACCTGCGCGGTGGTGCTGGAACCGATCCAGGGCGAGGGCGGCGTGTTGCCGGCCGAACTGGCTTACCTGCAAGGCGCCCGTGATCTGTGCACCGAGCACAACGCGCTTTTGGTGTTCGACGAAGTGCAAACCGGCATGGGCCGCAGCGGCAAGCTGTTCGCCTACCAGCATTACGGCGTGACCCCGGACATCCTGACCAGTGCCAAGAGCCTGGGCGGTGGTTTCCCGATCGCAGCCATGTTGACCACCGAAGACCTGGCCAAACACCTGGTCGTCGGCACTCACGGCACCACTTACGGCGGCAACCCGCTGGCGTGCGCTGTCGCTGAAGCGGTGATCGACGTGATCAACACCCCTGAAGTGCTAGCCGGCGTCAATGCCAAGCACGACAAGTTCAAGGCGCGCCTTGAGCAGATCGGCGAGAAGTACGGCCTGTTCACTCAGGTGCGTGGCCTGGGCCTGCTGATCGGCTGTGTGCTGAGCGATGCCTGGAAGGGCAAGGCCAAGGACATTTTCAACGCCGCCGAACGTGAAGGCCTGATGATTCTGCAAGCCGGCCCTGACGTGATTCGCTTCGCGCCAAGCCTGGTGGTTGAAGACGCGGATATCGATGCCGGCCTGGACCGCTTCGAACGCGCTGCCGCCAAATTGACGCAAGCCTGATAGACCCTTCGACGCCTGACAGTTCAGGCGTCGATCCAAATTTTTGTTTCGGGCTGGATCAAAAGTGTGGGAGCTAGCCTGCTAGCGATGAGGGCCTGATAGCCAACATCATTGTTGCCTGACAGGACGATATCGCTAGCAGGCTAGCTCCCACAGTTGACTCTGAGTTGTTTCAGGGATGGCCCGGGATTTTTTCTTCTGTAAGTTCTGAGATTAAGGAGTGACACCATGCTGGTGATGCGCCCCGCGCAAATGGCTGATCTGGGCGAGGTACAGCGTCTGGCTGCGGACAGCCCGATTGGTGTCACTTCCTTGCCGGATGACGTTGAACGCCTGAGCGACAAGATCGCAGCAAGCGAAGCCTCGTTCGCCGCCGAAGTCAGCTTCAATGGCGAAGAGAGCTATTTCTTCGTCCTTGAAGACACGGCCACCGGCAAACTGGTCGGCTGCTCGGCGATCGTTGCCTCGGCCGGTTATTCCGAGCCGTTCTACAGCTTTCGTAATGAAACCTTCGTGCACGCCTCCCGCGAGTTGAAGATTCATAACAAGATTCACGTGCTTTCCCAGTGCCACGACCTGACCGGCAACAGCTTACTGACCAGTTTCTACGTGCAGCGCGAGCTGGTTGGGTCGCCTTGGGCGGAGCTCAACTCCCGTGGACGTCTGCTCTTCGTGGCCAGCCATCCGGAGCGTTTTGCCGATTCCGTGGTGACCGAGATCGTCGGCTACAGCGATGAGAATGGCGACTCGCCGTTCTGGGATGCCATCGGTCGCAACTTCTTCGACCTCAACTACGCTGAAGCCGAGCGCCTGTGCGGCCTGAAGAGCCGGACGTTTTTGGCTGAGCTGATGCCGCATTACCCGATTTATGTGCCGCTGCTGCCGGACTCCGCTCAAGAAGCGATGGGCCAGGTGCACCCTCGTGCGCAAATCACTTTCGACATTCTGATGCGCGAAGGCTTCGAGACCGATCACTACATCGACATTTTCGACGGCGGTCCAACCTTGCATGCCCGTGTTTCGGGGATTCGTTCCATCGCCCAGAGCCGTGTGGTGCCAGTGAAAATCGGCGAGGCGGTCAAAGGTGTCGGTCGTCAGTACCTGGTGGCCAACGCCCAGTTGCAGGATTACCGCGCCGTGTTGCTTGAGCTCGATTACGCGCCAGGCAAACCCGTGACCCTGGATCTGGAAGCGGCCGAAGCCTTGGGCGTCGGTGAAGGTGCCAGCGTGCGCCTGGTGGCGGTTTAACGCCTGCTGCTATGCCTGGAAAGAATGCCTAGTAAGCAACAGTGTTTCGCGGGTGGCGCAAGCGACCCGTTTGAGGAGATAGCATGATCGTTCGTCCCGTACGCAGCAGCGATTTACCCGCTCTGATCGACCTGGCCCGCAGTACCGGCACCGGCCTGACTACGTTGCCGGCCAATGAAGAGCGTCTGGCCCACCGGGTTGGCTGGGCCGAGAAGACCTTTCGCGGCGAAGCCGGGCGGGGCGATGCGGACTACCTGTTCGTACTCGAAGACGATAACGGGCGCGTGGTGGGCATTTCCGCCATCGCCGGCGCTGTCGGCCTGCGTGAGCCTTGGTACAACTTCCGGGTTGGCCTCACGGTCAGTGCCTCGCAAGAGCTGAATATCTACCGCGAGATTCCGACCCTGTTCCTGGCCAACGACCTGACCGGCAATTCGGAATTGTGCTCGCTGTTCCTGCACGCCGATTACCGCACGGGCCTCAATGGCCGCATGCTGGCCAAGGCGCGGATGCTGTTCATCGCCGAGTTCCCGCAGCTGTTCGGTAACAAGATCATCGCCGAGATGCGCGGTGTGTCCGACGAAGCGGGGCGCTCGCCGTTCTGGGAAAGCCTGGGTCGTCACTTCTTCAAAATGGAATTCAGCCAGGCCGATTACCTGACCGGCGTGGGCAACAAGGCGTTCATCGCCGAACTGATGCCTAAATTCCCGCTGTACACCTGCTTCCTGTCGCCGGATGCGCGCAATGTCATCGGCCAGGTTCACCCGGACACCGAGCCGGCCCTGGCGATGCTCAAGAGCGAAGGGTTCAGCTATCAAGGCTACGTCGACATCTTCGACGCCGGCCCTGCGGTCGAGTGCGAAACCGGCAAGATCCGTGCGGTGCGCGACAGCCAGGCACTGGTGCTGGCCATCGGCACGCCGGGTGACGACGCGACGCCTTTCCTGATTCACAACCGCAAGCGCGAAGACTGCCGGATCACCGCCGCGCCAGCACGTCTCGCCGCCGGTACGTTGGTGGTCGATCCGCTGACCGCCAAACGCCTTCAACTCAACGCCGGCGATCAAGTGCGCGCCGTTGCGTTGTCTGCTGCTCGGGAGTCGAAATAATGAATTCGCTATACATCGCAGGTGAGTGGCTGGCCGGTCAGGGCGAAGCCTTCCAATCGCTGAACCCGGTCACCCAGCAAGTGTTGTGGGCCGGCGAGGGCGCAACCGCCGCTCAGGTTGAATCCGCCGTGCAAGCCGCGCGTCAGGCGTTCCCGGGCTGGGCCCGTCGTACCCTGGACGAACGCATTGCCGTGCTTGAGGCCTTTGCCGCGGCACTGAAAAATAACGCTGACGAACTGGCGCGCTGCATCGGCGAAGAAACCGGTAAGCCGCTGTGGGAATCGGCAACTGAAGTGACCAGCATGGTCAACAAGATTGCGATCTCGGTGCAAAGCTACCGCGAGCGTACCGGCGAGAAGAGCGGCCCGTTGGGCGACGCCACTGCCGTATTGCGCCACAAGCCACACGGCGTGGTCGCGGTGTTTGGTCCTTACAATTTCCCTGGCCATTTGCCGAACGGTCATATCGTTCCGGCGCTGCTGGCCGGTAACAGCGTGCTGTTCAAACCGAGCGAGCTGACCCCGAAAGTCGCCGAGCTGACGGTCAAATGCTGGATCGAAGCGGGCCTGCCGGCCGGCGTGCTGAACCTGCTGCAAGGCGCTCGTGAAACCGGTATCGCCCTGGCGGCGAACCCAGGGATCGACGGTTTGTTCTTCACCGGGTCGAGCCGTACCGGCAACCACCTGCACCAGCAATTTGCCGGTCGTCCAGACAAGATCCTCGCGCTGGAAATGGGTGGTAATAACCCGCTGGTGGTCGATCAAGTGGCAGACCTTGATGCCGCTGTTTACACCATCATTCAGTCGGCCTTCATCTCTGCTGGCCAGCGTTGCACCTGTGCGCGCCGCTTGCTGGTGCCGCAAGGTGCCTGGGGCGATTCGTTGCTGGAACGCTTGGTGGAGGTCAGTTCGACCATTGAGGTTGGAGCCTTCGACAAGCAACCGGCGCCATTCATGGGTTCGGTGATTTCCTTGGGCGCTGCCAAAGCCCTGATGGATGCGCAGGAACAGTTGATGGCCAATGGCGCCGTGGCGCTGCTGGAAATGACTCAGCCTCAGGCGCAAGCCGCGTTGCTGACCCCCGGCATCCTGGACGTGACGGCCGTGGTCGATCGCCCAGATGAAGAGCTGTTCGGTCCATTGCTGCAAGTGATCCGCTACGCTGACTTTGAGGCGGCGATCGCAGAAGCCAACGACACCCAATATGGCCTGGCGGCCGGTTTGCTGTCCGATTCCGAAGCGCGTTATCAGCAGTTCTGGCTGGAAAGCCGCGCCGGTATCGTCAACTGGAACAAGCAACTGACTGGTGCAGCAAGCAGCGCGCCATTCGGTGGTGTCGGGGCCTCGGGCAACCACCGCGCCAGCGCCTACTACGCCGCAGACTACTGCGCGTACCCGGTGGCATCGCTGGAAACCCCGAGCCTGGTGTTGCCTGCCGCTCTCACGCCAGGCGTGAAGATGGCGTAACGCCCATCGCCAGCAGGCTGGCTCCCACAGGTTCGTTGGTGTTCACACATTTTGTGTACTACCCCAATCACTGTGGGAGCCAGCCTGCTGGCGAAGGCCGCGACCCGGTCGCACTGAACAGTTACTGAAGCCTATAACAACAGATTCTCGTGGAGCCTCGCTGATGAAATCCTATGAAGTCAATTTTGACGGTCTAGTGGGGCCGACCCATAACTACGGCGGCCTGTCCTACGGCAACGTAGCGTCCCAGAGCAACAGCCAGCAATCTTCGAACCCCAAGGAAGCCGCGCTGCAAGGCCTGGCGAAGATGAAAGCGCTGATGGAAATGGGCTTTCAGCAAGGCGTTCTGGCACCGCAAGAACGTCCAGACGTCGCCGCCCTGCGCCGCTTGGGTTTCAGCGGCACCGACGCACAAGTGATAGAGCAGGCGGCGAAAGACGCGATGCCGTTGCTGGTCGCCAGTTGCTCGGCGTCGAGCATGTGGGTAGCCAACGCTGCCACGGTCAGCCCGAGTGCCGACACGGCCGACGGTCGCGTGCATTTCACCGCTGCCAACCTCAATTGCAAATACCACCGCAGCATCGAGCACCCGACGACCAGCCGAGTGCTGGGCGCCATGTTCGCTGACCAGAAGCACTTCGCTCACCACGCCGCATTGCCGGCCGTGGCGCAGTTTGGTGATGAAGGCGCTGCCAACCACACGCGCTTCTGCCGTGAATACGGTGAAGCCGGCGTCGAATTCTTCGTGTTCGGTCGCAGCGCGTTCGACACTCGTTACCCGGCACCGCAGAAATACCCGGCGCGCCAGACCCTCGAAGCCTCGCAAGCGGTGGCCCGTCTACACGGCCTGAGCGAGGGCGGTGTGGTCTACGCCCAGCAGAACCCTTCGGTGATCGATCAGGGCGTTTTCCACAACGACGTGATCGCGGTGGGTAACGGCGAGGTGCTGTTCTATCACGAGGACGCGTTCCTCGACACCGAACAGATGCTCGCCGAACTGCAAAGCAAACTGGCCAAGGTCGGCGGCAAATTCCAGTCAATCTGCGTGCCGCGTTCCGCCGTAACCGTCGAAGACGCCGTTCGTTCCTACCTGTTCAATAGCCAGTTGCTGACGCGTCCTGATGGATCGATGCTGTTGATCGTGCCGGAAGAGTGCCGTGGCAATGAGCGTGTCTGGCAATACCTGCAAAGCTTGACCAGCTCCGGCGGCCTGATTCGCGAAGTGAAGGTTTTTGACCTGAAGCAAAGCATGCAAAACGGCGGTGGCCCGGCTTGCCTGCGCTTGCGCGTCGCTTTGAATGAAACCGAACTGGCGGCCGTCAATCCAGGGGTTATTATGACGGCACCGTTGTACGGCACCCTGACCGAATGGGTCGACAAGCACTACCGCGACCGCATGACCGAAAACGATCTCGCGGACCCGCAATTGCTGCTTGAGTGCCGGACGGCACTGGATGAACTGACGCAAATCCTTAAACTGGGCGCGGTTTATCCATTCCAGATTAATTGAAAGTCGAGAGCGTAAAGACATGAGCGATACCCTGCAGCTGATCCTTGAAGACACCGACGGCACGCAACTGGAAACTTCCTGCACCCGCGTCGCGGTCATGTGGCAAGGCAAAGAGCTGTGGATCCAGCAAGATGGCCGCGGCCAGCTGCTGATCGGCGTGGACGTTGAAGAGGGTGATGCCGAATACGCTAACCTGCTGCTGCGCCCATTGGCGACTAATCTGGTAAGTCTGCAACTGGAAATGGAACCGGCTGAAGTCGGTGACGAAGACCACGTGCACGGCCCGGATTGCGCACACGACCACTAAGGAAACCGCTCTATGCTCGCCCTCGGCAAACTGCTTGAACTGACCCTCGCCGGCCGCGAACCGGCAGAGAAGACTCAACTGACTGTCGAAGGCGTGCGCATGCGCTGGTTGAGCGAAGGCGCGCTGGAAGTCCGCCCGCCTGAGGCTCGCGACAATGGCCTGGACCTGCTGCTGTCAGCCGGTATCCATGGCAATGAAACAGCGCCGATCGAGTTGCTCGATCGGCTGTTGCACGACATTGCCCGCGGCGATCTCAAGCCGCGCGCCCGTATTCTGTTCCTGTTCGGTAACCCGGAAGCCATTCGCAAAGGCGAGCGTTTCGTCGAGCAGGACGTCAATCGGCTGTTCAATGGCCGTCACGAACAAACCAGCGGTTCCGAAGCCCTGCGCGCCTGCGAGCTTGAGCGGTTGGCTGCCAGTTTCTTCAGCTTGCCGGACCGTAACCGTCTGCATTACGACCTGCATACCGCGATCCGTGGCTCGAAAATCGAGCAGTTCGCGCTGTACCCGTGGAAGGAAGGTCGCCAGCATTCACGCCTGGAGCTGGCTCGCCTGCGCGCCGCTGGCATGGAAGCGGTGTTGCTGCAGAACAAACCGTCCATCGTCTTCAGCTCCTACACCTACGACAAGCTCGGTGCCGAGTCTTTTACCCTTGAGTTGGGCAAGGCGCGTCCGTTCGGGCAGAACGAAGGGGTTAACGTTTCGCTGCTGGAAAAGCGTCTGCAACAGATTATCGAAGGCAACGAACCCACGCTGGCGGATGAAGACCTCAATGGTTTGCAGCTGTTTAGCGTGGCCCGGGAAATCATCAAGCACAGCGATAGCTTTCGCTTGAACCTGCCAGCGGACATTGAAAATTTTTCGGAGTTGGATGTGGGTTACGTGCTGGCCGAAGACATCGCCCAGACCCGTTGGATCATCGAAGAGCAGGGCGCCCGGATCATCTTCCCCAACCCCAAGGTCAAGAACGGCCTGCGTGCCGGCATCCTGATCGTGCCCGCCACCGACGAAAACCTCGCCTGACTTTCGCGCAATGATCGTTCCCACGCTCCGCGTGGGAATGCAGCCCGGGACGCTCCGCGTCCCCTGCCGAAGCGGACGCAGAGCGTCCATAGAGGCATTCCCACGCAGAGCGTGGGAACGATCATACGACTAGACGGCTAAGGCGCGCGGCTCGGTGCGACGCAACGCACGCATCTTGTGCAGCGTATCGGCACACGTCTTCGCCGCTTCCTGGCCTTTATGCACGAAATGCTCGAAGAAGAACTTCTGATGTTCTTCGCCGGCATGGAAGTGATGAGGGGTCAATACCACCGAGAACACCGGCACTTCAGTTTCCAGCTGAACCTGCATCAGGCCGCTGATCACCGACTGGGCGACGAATTCGTGACGGTAGATCCCGCCATCAACCACCAGGCCGGCAGCGACGATGCCGGCGTATCGACCGGACTTGGCCAGCAATTTGGCGTGCAATGGAATTTCAAAGGCGCCGCCGACTTCGAAGAAATCGATGTCCGACTCCTGATAACCCTGCGCAATCATTTCGGTGACGAAGCCTTTACGGCTCTGATCGACGATTTCCTTGTGCCAGCAGGCCTGGATGAACGCAACGCGCTCGCCCTGATGGTTTTTGCTTTTGCTATCGATTGCGGTGGGTTGCATGTTCTGACTCCTGTTTATGTATAAAACAGGGCATATGAATCGAATGGGATTTAAGGGTACGCACGCTCGCACGAATGCCTGCGGGCGGCCCTTTGGCGCCAATCCCGTTCTCTCTTCATCCGGACTATGACCGTCGGCCCCGGGATCACACCGGGTCTGCTGACCTTGTCGCCAGCACAGCCATTGCCGTGCCTGTCGCCAAGCGCTCGCGGGCTATGCGCATTGCGCGCAATTACCGCCGGTGGGGAGTTGCACCCCGCCCTGAGAACGTTTTTGCCGCCAGATTGTTTGGCGGCGAAGCGTTTTTAACACATATTTGTGGGCTGCGCACCGCTGCTTTCTGATGATTGATATCGAGTTTTTAACTGATAAGGCGGGTCTTTTCCGTGCCCAAGGGTTGATTATTCATCTTCATGACCGCAGTACTTCCATCTTGAAAGGGATTTTCCCCTGCTTACCGAGGCCAGATTCATGAGCGTTATCGATCTTCGCAGCGACACCGTCACCCAACCGACCGCAGGGATGCTCGACGCGATGGCCAACGCGGCCACCGGTGACGACGTTTATGGCGAGGATCCGACGGTCAATCGTCTGGAAGCCGAACTGGCGAAACGCCTGGGTTTCGCCGCTGCGCTGTTCGTGCCGACGGGCACCATGAGCAACCTGCTGGGCCTGATGGCTCACTGCGAGCGCGGCGATGAATACATCGTCGGGCAACAAGCTCACACCTATAAGTACGAAGGTGGCGGCGCGGCTGTGCTCGGTTCGATCCAGC
Organism: Pseudomonas sp. IT-P294; assembly: GCF_949767865.1. Taxonomy (NCBI): domain Bacteria; kingdom Pseudomonadati; phylum Pseudomonadota; class Gammaproteobacteria; order Pseudomonadales; family Pseudomonadaceae; genus Pseudomonas; species Pseudomonas sp. IT-P294. The sequence goes on from NZ_CATKQW010000001.1 coordinate 237,655, forward strand.
CCCAACCGCTGGAGGTGCAGGCCGACGGTTCGCTGGACCTGGCCCACGTGGCGGCCGCGATCAAGCCGGACGATTTCCACTTCGCCCGCACGCGCTTGCTGGCGCTGGAAAACACCATGCAAGGCAAGGTTTTGCCGCTGGAGTATCTGGCGCGGGCCCGCAGCTTCACCCAGGAACATGGCCTGGCCTTGCACCTCGACGGTGCCCGGTTGTACAACGCGGCCGTCAAATTGGGTGTTGATGCGCGCCAGATCACTCAGTATTTTGATTCTGTCTCGGTCTGCCTGTCCAAAGGTCTGGGCGCGCCGATTGGTTCGGTGCTGTGCGGTTCCGCCGAATTGATCGGCAAGGCACGCCGTCTGCGCAAGATGGTCGGTGGTGGCATGCGCCAGGCCGGCATTCTGGCGGCGGCGGGGCTGTATGCCCTGGACAATAATGTCCAGCGCCTGGCCGATGACCATGCCAATGCTCAATTGTTGGCCGAGGGTCTGCGCGCGGCGGGTTACGAAGTCGAGCCGGTGCAGACCAACATGGTCTATGTGCAGATGGGCGACAAGGCTGAGGCGATCAAGGCGTTTGCCGGCGAACGCGGCATCAAGCTGAGCGCGGCAGGTCGCTTGCGAATGGTTACGCACATGGACGTGAGCCGTGCTCAAATCGAGCAGGTCGTCGCGACATTCGTCGACTTTTCTTGCAACTGATCGCGTTAGCGGTCCAATTGACCGTTTCTATCGTATAAACACGCTGTACCCCGCGCGCTGGGCCGATATAATGCGGCCCTTTGCCGTCGCTTCGTCTGTTGACGTTTCGCACAGGCCTTTGGCCGCAGCCTCCGTGGAAGAACCTAATGAAAAGCGCAGAAATCCGTGAAGCCTTCCTTCGCTTCTTCGAAGAGCAAGGCCACACCCGTGTAGCCTCCAGCTCTTTGATTCCGGGCAACGACCCAACCCTGCTGTTCACTAACGCGGGGATGAACCAGTTCAAGGACTGCTTCCTGGGCCAGGAAAAGCGCGCGTACACCCGCGCGGTCTCCAGCCAGAAATGCGTGCGCGCCGGCGGTAAGCACAACGACCTGGAAAACGTCGGTTATACCGCTCGTCACCACACGTTCTTCGAAATGCTGGGTAACTTCAGCTTTGGTGATTACTTCAAGCGCGACGCGATCACCTACGCGTGGAACTTCCTGACCTCCGAAAAGTGGCTGAACCTGCCCAAGGAAAAGCTTTGGGTCACCGTTTACGCCAGCGATGACGAGGCGTACGACATCTGGACCAAGGAAATCGGCGTTCCGGCCGAGCGCATGGTTCGCATCGGCGACAACAAGGGCGCGCCTTACGCTTCCGACAACTTCTGGACCATGGGCGATACCGGCCCGTGCGGTCCTTGCACCGAGATTTTCTACGATCACGGCGCCGACATCTGGGGCGGCCCACCGGGCTCGCCGGAAGAGGACGGCGACCGTTACATCGAGATCTGGAACAACGTCTTCATGCAGTTCAACCGCACCGCCGATGGCGTGTTGCACCCGTTGCCAGCACCGTCGGTTGATACCGGCATGGGCCTGGAGCGGATCAGTGCCGTGCTGCAGCACGTTCACTCGAACTACGAAATCGACCTGTTCCAGAGCCTGCTGAGCGCATCGGCCAAGGCCATCGGTTGCACCAACGACAATCAGGCTTCCCTGAAAGTCGTAGCCGACCACATTCGTTCGTGCGGCTTCCTGATTGCCGACGGCGTGCTGCCATCCAACGAAGGCCGTGGCTACGTGCTGCGCCGGATCATTCGTCGCGCCTGCCGTCACGGCAACAAACTGGGCGCCAAAGGCAGTTTCTTCTATCAGATCGTTGCAGCCCTCGTTGCTGAAATGGGCGAAGCGTTCCCTGAGCTGAAATCCCAGCAGGCGCACATCGAGCGCGTCTTGAAAGCCGAAGAAGAGCAATTCGCCAAGACCCTGGAGCAGGGCCTAAAAATTCTCGAGCAGGATCTGGCCGAACTCAAAGGCAACGTGGTACCGGGCGACGTGGTGTTCAAACTCTACGACACCTACGGTTTCCCGATGGACCTGACAGGTGACATCGCTCGTGAGCGCAGCCTGACCATCGACGAAGAAGGCTTCGAGCGCGAGATGGAAGCCCAGCGCGTCCGTGCTCGTTCGGCCAGCTCCTTCGGCATGGACTACAACAGCCTGGTCAAGGTTGACGTGGCCACCGAATTCACCGGCTATGAAGCGACTAAAGGTTCGGCGAAAGTCGTTGGTCTCTATAAAGATGGCCAGTCGGTCGACGTACTCAGCGAAGGCGAAGAAGGTGTGGTCGTACTGAACCAGACGCCGTTCTACGCTGAATCCGGCGGTCAGATTGGCGACTGCGGTTACCTTCAGGTCGGCAACGCACGCTTCGACGTACGCGATACCACCAAAACCGGTGGCGCTTTCTTGCATCACGGCGTGCTGGCCTCGGGTAGCCTGACCATTGGTGCGCCGGTCGAGACTCATGTTGATGCCGAGGTGCGTCACGCCACGTCGTTGAACCACTCGGCGACTCACTTGCTGCACGCCGCACTGCGCCAGGTGCTGGGCGATCACGTCCAGCAGAAAGGCTCGTTGGTCGATAGTCAGCGCCTGCGCTTCGACTTCAGCCACTTCGAAGCCATCAAGCCTGAGCAATTGAAGGCGCTGGAAGACATCGTCAACGCCGAGATTCGCAAGAACTCCGAAGTTGAAACCGAAGAAACCGACATCGAAACCGCCAAGAAAAAAGGCGCCATGGCGCTGTTTGGCGAGAAGTACGGCGACAACGTGCGCGTACTGAGCATGGGCGGCGATTTCTCCGTCGAACTGTGCGGCGGTATCCACGCCAACCGTACCGGCGACATCGGCCTGCTGAAAATCATCAGCGAAGGCGGTGTAGCCTCTGGCGTACGTCGTATCGAAGCGGTCACCGGTGCTGCGGCATTGGCATACTTGAACGCTGCGGAAGAACAACTCAAGGAAGCGGCTAACCTGGTCAAGGGCAGCCGCGACAACCTGATCGACAAGCTGTCGGCTGTGCTGGAGCGCAACCGTCTGCTGGAGAAGCAACTCGAGCAGTTGCAGGCCAAGGCTGCCAGCGCGGCGGGCGACGATTTGTCAGCCTCCGCTCTGGACGTCAAGGGCGTGAAAGTGCTGGCCGTGCGTCTGGACGGTCAGGACGGCAAGGCGCTGCTGGCGCTGGTCGATCAACTGAAAAACAAACTCGGCCGCGCAGTGATCCTGCTCGGCAGTGTCCATGAGGAAAAGGTCGTTCTGGTTGCAGGCGTAACCAAAGACCTGACTGGCCAACTCAAAGCCGGTGATTTGATGAAACAAGCCGCTGCGGCAGTGGGCGGGAAGGGCGGTGGTCGTCCAGACATGGCGCAGGGCGGTGGTACTGACGCTGGCGCACTGGATGCCGCATTGGCCCTGACCGTTCCATTTGTTGAGCAGGGTTTATAAGGCAGTGTATGCGGCCCGCAGTCTAGTGGCGGGCCACAACGCTGTTTGAGTGATTATTTGGGCGCCCTTCATGGGCTGAGGCGGCTTTGAAATGGCTTTGATCGTACAGAAATTTGGAGGCACCTCAGTCGGTACTGTCGAGAGAATCGAGCAGGTCGCCGACAAGGTTAAGAAATTCCGCGATGCCGGCGATGACCTGGTGGTTGTGCTGTCTGCAATGAGCGGCGAAACCAACCGTCTGATCGATCTGGCCAAGAAAATCAGTGGCGACGGCCAGCCGGTTCCGCGCGAGCTGGACGTGATCGTCTCCACGGGTGAGCAGGTGACGATTGCGCTGTTGGCGATGGCGCTGATCAAGCGCGGCGTGCCAGCGGTGTCGTACACCGGCAATCAGGTGCGGATTCTGACGGACAGTGCGCACAATAAAGCGCGGATCTTGCAGATTGATGACCAGAAGATTCGCGGTGATCTGAAGGCGGGTCGTGTCGTGGTTGTCGCCGGTTTTCAGGGCGTCGACGAGCACGGCAACATCACCACCCTCGGTCGTGGCGGTTCGGACACCACCGGTGTGGCGCTGGCGGCAGCCTTGAAGGCTGACGAATGCCAGATCTACACCGACGTCGATGGCGTCTATACCACCGATCCGCGTGTTGTATCCGTGGCTCAGCGCCTGGACAAGATTACCTTTGAAGAGATGCTGGAAATGGCCAGCCTCGGTTCCAAGGTGTTGCAGATCCGTGCGGTGGAATTCGCCGGCAAGTACAACGTTCCGCTGCGCGTACTGCACAGCTTCAAGGAGGGTCCGGGCACCCTCATTACTATTGATGAAGAGGAAACCATGGAACAGCCGATCATTTCCGGCATCGCTTTCAACCGCGATGAAGCCAAGCTGACCATCCGTGGCGTGCCAGACACCCCGGGCGTGGCGTTCAAGATTCTCGGCCCGATCAGTGCCGCGAACATCGAAGTCGACATGATCGTGCAGAACGTCGCGCACGATAACACCACCGACTTCACCTTCACCGTACACCGCAATGACTTCCAGGCCGCACAGACCGTTCTGGAAAACACGGCTCGCGAGATCGGTGCCCGTGAAGTGGTTGGCGACATCAAGATCGCCAAGGTCTCGATCGTCGGCGTCGGCATGCGTTCCCACGCAGGCGTGGCCAGCCGCATGTTCGAATCCCTGGCCAAGGAAAGCATCAACATCCAGATGATCTCGACCTCTGAAATCAAGGTTTCCGTGGTGATCGAAGAGAAGTACCTGGAACTGGCTGTGCGCGCCCTGCACACAGCTTTCGAACTGGACGCGCCGGCCCGACAGGGCGAGTGATGCGTTTTGCCAAAGGGCGCGGTCTGACCGCGCCCTTTGTCTTTTTTGAATGGCGCGACCCAGGAACTGTTCTTTTGCTCGCGCTGGTCAATACTCAGGCATGTAAGGCTGCGATCGTTCAGGTTGTAGGTCGAGTGCCTTTTTTTTGCAGACTGTTGTCCCTGAAATGAAATGCGTGAGGAGAAAGGTATGCTGATTCTGACTCGTCGGTGCGCAGAAAGCCTGATTATTGGTGATGGCGAAATCACCGTGACCGTGCTCGGCGTTAAAGGAAATCAAGTGCGCATCGGTGTCAACGCCCCGAAAGAGGTTGCGGTCCACCGTGAGGAAATTTACCTGCGTATAAAGAAAGAGAAGGACGAAGAACCAAGCCATTAATTTTTATCGTTTTTTATGTTTGCAAACGGGGAAGAAGCTGGTTAATATACGCCCCGTGTTGCGGAGAGCTGGCCGAGTGGCCGAAGGCGCTCCCCTGCTAAGGGAGTACACCTCAAAAGGGTGTCGGGGGTTCGAATCCCCCGTTCTCCGCCATTATTTGCGTAGTACGTTGTAATCTAGCTTTTTCGGTAAGTGTTTGAAATTACTAGAAAAAGTGCTTTACATAGAGATTAAACGGCCTATAATGCGCGGCAACAAATGCACTCGTAGCTCAGCTGGATAGAGTACTCGGCTACGAACCGAGCGGTCACAGGTTCGAATCCTGTCGAGTGCACCATTTAAGAGTCAGTTGCAGTAATGTGAATGACTTGGCTTCAACCAGTTGTGATCTGGTCTAAAAACACAAATGCACTCGTAGCTCAGCTGGATAGAGTACTCGGCTACGAACCGAGCGGTCACAGGTTCGAATCCTGTCGAGTGCACCAAACACCAAAAAGCCCGCGTTTAACGCGGGCTTTTTGCCGTCTGGGATTTGGCTTTTCCCTTGGCGCATCCTTTCTCATCAAACTCCACGTTTGCGCTACGACCTCGCTTGGTGTCGTAGCGGTAGCTCGTGGCTGAATTGCGAACGCTGACCTTGTCTGGCTTGCCAAGGGCGCTCTCGACGTCCTGCTGGCTCATGCCGGCGATGACCCGTTGGTTGATGATCGCTTCACGCCGCTCCCTGGCACTGATCAGGTTTCCACATTTATCCTCGGTCTTGCCGACAATGGTCGGTTCTCTTCTTTTTACTTTCGTGTCGGATTTTTCGCGATTGTCGGCTCCCGGCATGACAGCCGCTGTGCTGCTTGGAGGGAGTGCGCGGACATCCTGCAGCGAGAGGTTTTCTCCGGCAGTACAACTCAAGGTGGTGAACGTAATGCGCCCGTCATCGGCTTCGCAGCGGTGAATTGTCTGTGCGTGCAGACAGAGTGGCAGGCAGAGCTGGATGGTCAGCAAAAAATAATGTGAATGAGATGGCATTTGGCGTCCTCCATGACGGTCCAAGCCAAAGGGTAGTCGCTGCATTTTTCAACGGTGGTGTGTTTTCTTTTCAGAATGAGTCGTCGCAGTTGGAGAGATCAGGACTGCACTCAGCTTTGTCTTGCAACCGCTTGTTTCAGCCACGATTTTTTAACGTTTAAAACCGCCGGGCGGTGTATCATTGCGCCCGTCAGCCCCGCCGGGGCTTGTGGAATACCTCCATGGACTTACCCAGTAGTTACTCAGTATCCCGTTTTTCCAATCATGAATTGACTGATTGATCCTTCCGGCGTGCCCCGCTGCTGGGAGTGGAGTTCGCCTATGTCCGATGTTGAAGTAAAGAAAACACAAGAAAGCTTGCAGGACCGCCTCGCTCAAGTCATTGAGCTGCTGCAGCGCCAGCGCGTGGTCGAAGACCTGACTCATCGCCAGGAAGGTCCGCATCACGACCGGGTCGAGAACCTGGTTCACCGGCAAAACCTCGTCGAGCTGCAGCGCAAGCTCGATGATCTGCACTCCGCCGACGTTGCCTACATCCTTGAAGCCTTGCCGCTGGGCGACCGTCTGACGCTCTGGCAACTGGTCAAGGCTGATCGCGACGGCGACATCCTCCTCGAAGTATCCGACTCGGTTCGTGAAACCCTGATCGCCGACATGGACGATCACGAGCTCCTGGCTGCGGCCAAGGACATGGACGCCGATGAACTCGCTGACCTGGCCTCCGAGCTGCCGCGAGACGTCGTCCACGAGCTGATGGAAACCCTCGACACTCAACAACGCGAGCGTGTGCGCTCCGCGTTGTCCTATGACGAGGAGCAAGTCGGTGCGCTGATGGACTTCGAGATGGTGACCATCCGTGAGGACGTCAGTCTCGAAGTGGTTTTGCGTTATTTGCGTCGTCTCAAGGAATTGCCGAGCCACACCGACAAATTGTTTGTGGTCGACAACGACGGCGTGCTCAAGGGCGTGCTGCCGATCAAGCGTTTGCTGGTCAACGATCCGGAAAAACAGGTTTCGGAAGTCATGGCCAGCGACCCGGTGAGTTTTCACCCGGACGAGGACGCCTACGACGCGGCTCAGGCATTCGAGCGTTACGACTTGATCTCGGCCCCTGTGGTCGACAAGAACGGCAAGTTGATCGGCCGTCTGACCATCGATGAAATGGTCGACCTGATTCGTGAAGAGAGCGAAAACGAAGTGCTCAACATGGCGGGTCTGCGCGAAGAAGAAGACATCTTCGCCTCGGTCTGGAAATCCCTGCGCAACCGCTGGGCCTGGCTGGCGGTCAACTTGATCACCGCATTTCTCGCCTCCCGGGTGATCGGTCTGTTCGAAGGCTCCATCGAAAAACTGGTGGCGCTGGCGGCATTGATGCCGATCGTTGCGGGTATCGGCGGTAACTCGGGCAATCAGACCATCACCATGATCGTTCGCGCCATGGCGCTGGATCAGGTGAGCACCGGCAACACCTCGCGCCTGATGCGCAAAGAGTTGGCCGTCGGTTTGATCAATGGGCTGGTGTGGGGGGGCGTGATCGGTATCGTCGCCTATCTGCTGTATGGCAGTTGGTCCCTGGGGGTGGTGATGACTGCCGCCATGACGCTTAACCTTTTGCTGGCGGCGTTGGCGGGGGTTTTGATTCCGATGACGCTGGCGCGGCTTGGGCGAGATCCTGCGATGGGGGCCAGTGTGATGATCACCGCCATGACCGACAGCGGCGGCTTCTTCATCTTCCTCGGGCTGGCGACAATATTCCTGCTGTGAGTTGAGTGCCCATCAAGAACCCGCCAATCGGCGGGTTTTTTGTGGTCGAATTTCAGGCAAAAAAAAGCCAGCGATAACGCTGGCTCGAACTTTCGGGTTGAATCAGGAAGCGTCTGCGGCCAATTCGGCATCATGCGCAATCAGCGAAACAAGAGCGTTTTGCTGGCGGTGGGAGAGCTGGCGGAAACGTTGCAGCAGTTCGCGTTCGTGCAATGACAGCTCCGGGCTGTCCAGACGCATGCTTAATTCTTCGCCCAGTGCGCCTTCCTGAATAAGACTCTGCTCAAGGCGCGCAATGATTTCGGAGTTCATGCTGCGATGATGATTGCGAGCCACCTCGGCAATGCGTTCACGCATTCCGTCTGGCAGACGTACGACGAACTTGTCAGCCGTACGGCTGGAATAAATTGCCTGTTTCAATGGGCGCATATATTTAACCGGTTAGTTCAGGGGAGCGGTTCTCGGGATTGGCCGCAGGATGTCGAATAGGACAAGCACTATGGCCAAATGTTCAACCTGAATTGATAGAGGCTCGCATCATGCCTCAAGGAAGCCAGATCATTGGCGTCAATTCTGTGACAAATATTGAACTGGATAAAGGCGTTATGCCAGCACCAATTATCAGAAATGCGGACTGGTTTGAAAAGTTTGCTCCAGTGCCATTTCGCTGATCGCGTCCTTTGCCCGACAGGTGGTGTCCAAAAACGCCTGAAGGTGCATGCTATGTGGATTCGATCCGTGGTCCTTACCTTAACAGGATAGTGGCAAATGGCCGATTTACTAGTGGCGCATGCGCGTAGAAGGATTATTCAGGATGGATGGCAGGCTGATTTATTTGATGGGGCCCTCCGGATCAGGCAAGGACAGTCTCATCGAAGCGGCGCGAATACCCCTTCAGTCGCTTGACTGCGAAGTGGTACGACGGGTCATCACGCGCTCCGCCGAATCCGTGGGCGAGGATGCCATCGGCGTCAGCCATGAAACATTCGAGCGACGTCGGCAGGCGGGTGAGTTCGCGTTGTCATGGAACGCCAATGGGCTGGATTACGGTATTCCGGTCCAGATCGATCATTGGCTCAAGGAGGGTCGGCAGGTATTGGTCAACGGATCTCGCGGCCATCTGACCGAGGCGCTGCAACGATATCCCACGCTGCTGCCTGTGCTGTTGACGGTCAAGGAAGAGGTGTTGCGCGAGCGACTGTTACGGCGTAATCGCGAGAGTCTTGTGCAAATTGAAGAGAGATTGCGCCGTAACGCGCTATTTGCCGCAAGCGATTGCGACGGTGACGTGCAAATTCATCGACTCGACAACTCTGGCGAGCTGTCCGTCACCGTCGAAAAGCTTCTGAAGTTGATCACGGTCAGCGCAGAACCGGATCGAACTTGAATTTGCGACCGGCAATCAGCGCCAGCACGAACAGCCCGCTAAAAACGCCGCAGGCAATCAGGGGCAGCGTAACAACCGCGTCCTGAATCAATGACAGATGAAGAATGCCGCTCAGTAAGGCAAGGATCAGAAATCCTGCGGCTGATTTGGACATGCTGTGCTCCTGATAGGGGGTAAATCAAAATACCAAGCGTTCGGAAGACTGTGTTTCTGGCGGATCGTATTGCTGGCTTACATCTTGACCGACAAGGACGCGCTGATCGCTCATGACCGCCAATTGCGGGGCTTTTTGCAGCTGTAGGTAATGGGGCATGTGTTGGGCAACCTGAACAGCACCGTTCTCGGGGGCAAAATGAAATCCCAACACAATGGCCAGGGCGATCGCATTCGAGAGTAATAGGGCGCTGTTCATGAGGCTGACCTCCGTTGTTCTTGAGAACAGCTAAAGCAGCCCGCGTGCCAACAGTCTAACGGCTATTAAATCCTTTAAAAACAATCAATTAGCTTAATGTTGGGAAGACCGTTCATTGCAAATTGCAATGATGGCATTTTGAGAGGATGCAATTTGCACGGTAAACAAAAGCTACGGTGTCGAGGGGCGTCTGCCTACACTTAAAAAGCCCAAGGACGACATGACAAAAGCAGGCTTGCCCGTTAACATGCACGCCGTCTATCGCGCCGCATTATTCGCGGGCGACTTGTGTCTCAGTAGCTCAATTGGATAGAGCATCCCCCTCCTAAGGGGAAGGTTGGCAGTTCGAACCTGCCCTGGGACACCACATTGATTTCAGCCCCGCGCTGCAAAAAGAAAGCCCTGCCGGAAACCTTCCTCCGCCAGGGCTTTTTTGTGTCCTCAAAACCGACGATCTACGTGGAAAGTCTTTGATTGCTGTGCCTTACTCCAGATACAAAACAAGGAGCGAAGCAATGCGACGCAGAGGCGCACAGTTCTGGCTATGGACCAACACCCGGTTACCGCTCCACATCCACGAAGAAGTGCTCAGCGACGGCGTCCAGGTCGAAGTTCAGGCGCGGGTGAGTCATACGGGCATCACTCAGGTGTTTATCGGGGTTTATGCCGACAGTGGCTGGGCGATTTGCGAAGAGTTTCATGACCGCTGTGTCGGCGAGTTTTACTGCACAGCGTTGAAGTGGGGGGCGCGGCGAGCCAGAGAGCTGGTGGCCGATACTCGGGCGTTTGTGGCGCCGCATCGGGTGCAGTTGACGTTGGACCCAGTGATCACCGATGAAACAACGCTGGCTCTGCGGCGGATGGAAATGACCGAGCGTGAACGTCTGAAGATCCGCACCGATGACGCCTGGTCGGAGTACCTGGCGGCCAAGGAGGCGATGCTTGATCTGATGCGCGCGCCCAAAGTCGATCCTGGGGTCTGGGCGGACCATAAAGAGCGACTCAGGCAAGCGATTGATCGGCGCGTCAGCGTACAGCGCGCCTATTTGTGTTGAGTCATTTACCCATCGATACGCTCTTGGAGCGTAGTGCCTCGATGGTTTCGATCAACTCCTCGTAGGACACCGGTTTTCCAACGTGCTGGTCAAAGCCCGATTGCCGGGATTTTGTAATGTCGCTGTGGGCGCCGTAGCCCGTCAGCGCAATGGCCGGCACATCCTTCGCGAGCGGTAGCTGGCGTAACGCGCTCATCAGTTCGTGACCGTTCATGACCGGCATGCCAAGGTCCGAAATGATGAGGTCGAAATGCATGCTTTTCGCTGCATCCAGAGCCTCCACCGGGCGGTCGAACGCGATGACTTCGGCATCCTCCATTTCCAGCAGCACCTTCAAGGTTTCCAGCACATCGGCGGAGTCATCGACCAGCAGAATGGTTAAACCGCTCAGCCTGCCGGTAGCCTCGTCGTGCTGCGCGGCGGGGTGAGCCTCGCCATCTGTGCCGGCCATCGGCAGGCAAACACTGAACGTACAGCCGGCGCCCAGCCCAGGCGAGCTGACTTCGACCGTACCATGCTGTGCTTCTGTCAATTGGCGCACCAGCGACAGGCCAATGCCCAGTCCCTCACGGTGGTGTGAAGCGTGCTGCTTTTCGGCCTGCCCGAACAGATCGAACACATGCTCGAGGTTTTCAACGGCGATGCCAGTGCCGTTGTCTTTGACGTCCAGTCGCACCTTGTCGCCGTCCTGGCTGGCGATCAGTTGCACGCGACCTGTTGGCGGGGTGAATTTCAGTGCGTTATTCACCAGGTTCCAGATGATCTGCTCCAGGCGCGTCGGGTCGGCGTGAACCATTAAAGGCTGCGCAGGCACATGAAGCTCGACCGTGGTTTCGTGCTGTTCGTTGAGGACGACCGTATGAATGTCGCGCAGCACGCTGACCAGATCCACGGTGACCGGTTGCAGCTTGAGTTTGCCGGTACGCACCCGTGCGACATCCAACAGATCATCGATAATCCGCGCCTGGCTGTTGACGGCATCACAGATCGTGTTGACGGCCTTGGCGGCCGGGGCCACCGACTTGGTCACCGGCAACCGGCGCAGAAGCTCGGCGTTGAGCTGGATCAGGTTCAAGGGATGCTTGAGTTCATGGGACATGACCGCGAAGAACTCATCCTTGAGGTAGCTGGTGTTGCGAGTCTCGGCCAGTGCCTGGCTTTGCTCTTCGTGCTGGCGCTTGTGGCCGGTCAGGTCACGGGCGATTTTCACATAGCCGCGCAGATTGTCGCCGGTGAGTAGCGTCACCTCACCGCTGCAATAGAAGCGGCTGCCGTCCTTGCGCACGTACCAGCGTTCATCTTCGCTGCGGCCTTGGGTGCGGACCTTCTGCAGCTCGGCGTTGGGGGTGCCGGAGTCGCGGTCTTCTTCGGAGAAAATAAAGTCGTAATGGGCGCCTTCGGCTTCCGCCTTGCTGTAGCCAAAAATCAACTCGGCGCCTTTGTTCCAGCTGGTGATCACACCTTGTTCATCGAGGGTGATGATCGCGTAATCGCGGGTGCTTTCAGCCACCAGGCGCATGCGTTCTTCGCCCAGGCGCAACTCTTCTTCGGCGGCGCGGCGCTTGGTGATGTCGATGAAAGTCAGCACCGTGCCGTCGATGTGGTCTTCGCTGGAGCGGTAAGGCAGAAGACGGGCGATGTACCAGCGATTGTCGGTGCTGCTGATTTCACGTTCGATCATGTTCAACGATTCGAAGACCAGTGCGGCATCTTTGGCCAGGTCGTCGTATTGCAGGCGATGGGTGATATCGAGCAAGGACCGCCCGGTATCCACCGGCAACATGCTGAAAATGTCCGTGGCGCGCGGCGTGAACCATTTGATCCGCATGCTGCGGTCGACAAACACCGTGGCGATGTCGGTCGAGGCGATCAGGTTGGTCAGGTAGTCATTGATCTTGTCGGTTTCTTCAACTTTGGTTTTCAGCTCGTAGTTGACCGTCAACAACTCTTCGTTGATCGACTGCAGTTCTTCCTTGCTGGTTTCCAGCTCTTCGGTGGCCGAGCGCAGTTCTTCGTTGATCGCCTGCATTTCTTCGTTGGAAGCCTTGAGCTCTTCGCTGGAGACTTCCGATTGCTCAATGGTGTCCTGCAAATGCAATTTGGTGCGTTGCAGTTCGCGTTCAAGGTTGGACAGGACCTGGCTTTCGGTTTGCAGCAGGGTCGTTGCTTCCTGCTCTGAAGGGTCGATTTCGGCCTCTTCGAAAATCACCAGGACAAATTCGCCTTCCGACTCGTCGTCCTTATAAGGCTGCGCCAGCAGGTCGATCCTGTAGCGTCGATTGTCGCGCGTGATGGGCACCGCGCGGGACTTGACCGCCAGGCCGCTCTGTTGGACCTGGAACAGCGTGGTGCGGATTTCCAGGCGCAACTCGGGAAGGATCAGCGTCAGCAGATTGCGTGACAATTCACCGCCCACATGGCGCAGGAAGCGTCCGGCGCTTTCGCTCATGTGCAGGATGTCGGCGTTGGCATCGACAATCATGCTCGGTGGCGCGGTTCGTTCCAGGGCGCGCTGGTGAATGTCACTGAAGGACAGCTTGCGCTGCACCGCGTTTTGCGGGGTCTCGCGGGAAACATTGGTGCGCATGTAACCACCACGCGGCATGGTCGGGGTACGACGGCTGCTGGCGGTACCGGTTTTGGCGCGGAAGATCCGGTTGCGCTTGTCCACCGGGGCGAACAGCTCGTGGCACGCGTCCGCACTTTCTGAAGAACCCAAAAACAGAAAACCGCCCGGACGCAGCGCAAAGTGGAACATCTGCAGAATTTCGCGTTGCACTTCGCGATCCAGATAGATCAACAGGTTTCGGCAAACGATCAGGTCGATTTGCGAGAAGGGCGGATCGGACAACAGGCTGTGTTTGGCAAACAGGACTTTTTCGCGCAGTTCCTTGCGAATCCGGTAGTGGTCGTCTTCCTTGACGAAATAATGCCGCAGTCGCGTTGGCGGCACGTCGGTCACGATCGCTTGCGGATACAGGCCCGCGCGGCCAATGCTGATGGCACGTTCATCGATGTCGGTGGCAAACAATTGCAACCTGGCTTTGCTGGAGTCGAGTTGCAACTGGTCGCTGAGCAGCATCGCCAGGCTGTAGGCTTCCTCGCCCGTGGAGCAGCCCGCCGACCAGACGCGGATTTCTTCTTTCTCGGGGTGCGCCGACACGGCCGCGCTAACCAGTTGCGGCAGCACATCGCGTTCCAGGGCCTCGAATGCTTCGCGATCGCGGAAGAAATTGGTCACGCCGATCAGCATGTCGCCCAGCAGGGCCTTGGTTTCTTCGGGGTTGTTTTGCAGGTAGCGGTAATAGGCCGCGAGGTCAGGTTGGGCCGTAACCTGCATCCGGCGCTCAATACGCCGTAGCACGGTTGCGCGCTTGTAATGCTTGAAGTCGTGACCGGTGCCGGTGCGCAACTGGATCAGGATGTCATGCAGCAATTGTTCGGCGATCGCCGCGTCTCGCTCGGACACGGACGCGAAGGATTGCAGTTCCGGGTCGTTGGCGGTGGGCAAGCTGATTTCCTGCGAGTTGTGCCACAACTCCAGCAGCTTCTGCGGCATTTCCACCACCGGCAATACCAGGTCAACCATGCCCGTCTCGATGGCGGCGCGGGGCATGCTGTCGAACTGGGCATCTTCCGGCACCTGCGCCATGGTGATCCCGCCGTGTTCCTTGATGCGCGACAAACCGACCGCACCATCGGAGCCGCTGCCCGACAGCACCAGACAGAACGCGTGCTCGCGGTGCACTTCGGCCAGGTCGCGGAAGAACAGGTCTATGGAGGCGTGTCGGCCCTCCTTCGGATCGTTGTTGCTGACCTCCAGCACACCGTCGCTCATCGTCAGCCGTTGAGCCGGGGAAATGACGTAGATGTGGTTTTTCTCGATCGGCACCGTTTCAGTGACTTGCAGCACCGGCATCCGGGTCGATTCCTGGATGATCCTGTCCGCGATGCTCTGGTGGTCGGGCGACAGGTGAAGAATGATCACGAACGCCATGCCGTTGTCGTGTGGCATGTTCTCGAAAAACAATTTGATGGCTTGCAGTCCTCCCGCCGATGCGCCAATGCCGACCACCGGAAAGTCCAGGGTGCTGGGACTCAAGGCTTTTCGCTTGGGAGCGTTGGCCGAGTCTGGGGGAGTGCTGGTCATTTCTGCTGCCTTAGCCGGCGATAGGGGCGTTGAAATCAAATAGGGCTGAACGGGCTTTAATAAAGCAGGATAATCCCGTTTTTCAATAGCGCCTTCAAATATTTAGAGGCGCTTGGCTGGCACGAGTTCTCAAGTGAATGGCACTGCTGGCCGATAACCCGATCGGTCATGGTCTTCTCCTTAAACTGCCTGGAAATCTTCGATGCTGTCGTATCACCAAAAGCGTTTTCTGATCGTCGATGATTTCTCGGACTTTCGCAGTTCCGTCAGGTCCATGTTGCGTGAATTAGGGGTCAAGGACGTCGACACCGCGGACACCGGTGAACAGGCACTGCGCATGTGCTCGCAGAAGGCCTACGATTTTATCCTGCAGGATTTCCACCTCGGCGATGGAAAGAAAAACGGTCAGCAGGTGCTCGAAGACTTGATGGTCGAGAAGCTGATCAGCCATGAAAGTGTGTTTGTCATGGTCACCGCCGAAACCAGCCAGGCGATGGTGCTCAGTGCGCTGGAGCATGAACCCGACGCTTACCTGACCAAGCCGTTCAACCGGTCGGGTCTTGCGCAGCGCCTGGAGCGTCTGGAGCAACGCAAGAACCTGCTCAAGCCGATTCTGCAAGCACTTGATCGCGGCAAGCCGATGGAAGTGCTTAACGCCTGTATCGAGCTGTGCAAGAAGGACATCCGTTATTCGCCGCTGTGTCTGCGTTATCGCGCGGACGCGTTGCGTGACTTGAATCAGAACGAAGCGCTGGAACGCCTTTACGACGGCATCATCGCTGATCGGCCTTTGCCTTGGGCGTTTGCCGGGCTGGGCAAATTGCTGTTCAAGCGTGGTCAGGTCAGCCAGGCCAAAGGCGTCTACGAAAAAGCCTTGAAGGTGTTTCCGATGATGCCGGCGCTGTATGACGGCATGGCCGACGTGCTAGTGGCCGAAGGGGACAACAAGGGTGCACAGCGAGTGCTGGAAGAGGCCATTCGCCTGTCGCCGCTGGCGGTGCGCCGGCAAGCGCAGTTGGGCAAGCTGGCGATGGCCAACGAAGATTTTGAAACGGCGTCGAAGGCTTATCGCCAGGCCGTGTCCCAAGGCGCTCAGTCACGTTTCAAGGATGCCGAAAGCAACCTGGGCCTGGCCCACGCCTTGATCAGCAAAGGCAGCGAGAAAGGCCTGGATACCCGCACCCGGCTGGAGATCAACACGACGCTCAGCCAGGTGGCCAAGGAGAACCCGTCTGACCCGGGCCTGCAAATCCGTGCGCGGCTGATGAAAGCCACCAGCCTGCTGCTCAACGACGCGGAAACCGCGGAAAAGCTCACTGAGCAAGCAATGTTGCGCCTGGACGGCATGGAGCAGTTCATGAGCGCCGAAGCGGCGCTGCTGGTGGCCAAGCAGCTGCAAATGCTCGGGCAGGCCAGTGCCGGTGCATCAATGTTGAAGAACTGTGCGGAAATCTACGGTGATGATCCCGTGGTGATGCAAGGGATCGCCAAATTGACCGATGACCCGACGATTCTGAATTCGGGCAACGTGGCTTCCGATCTCAACCGGCAAGGCGTGCAGGTGTACAAGACCGGCAACCTGGTCGAAGCCCGGGCTGTGTTTCGCAAAGCACTGGCCCTGCAACCGAAAAATATCAGTATCGCGCTGAACATGGCGCAGTCGTTGTTACACGGCACGGACACCAGCGTGCCTTCGCCCGAGCTTGAAGAGTGCCGGGCCTGCCTGAAACAGGTCGGGATGATGCCCGACACCGACGCGCGTTATCCGCGCTACCAGAAACTGAAAATCAAGGCGTTCAGCGGATGAGCCAAGAGTACCCTGCACTGGATTTCTCCACGGTGATTGCCTCCACCGTGCACGACATGAAGAATTCGCTGGCCATGCTGATGCAGGCCCACAGCCAATGGATGGGGCGCTTGCCCGATTCAGAGCGGCAGAGCCCGGAGCAGGGCGTCATCGAGTTCGAGTTCGCTCACCTCAACGGCATGCTCGTGCAGTTGCTGGGGCTGTACAAGCTGGGCGTCAATCAGATGCCGTTGCAGCCGGCCTACCATGAGCTGGATGATTTTATCGAAGCGCAGCTGGCCGCCCATCAAGAAGTGTTCGCCAGTCGCGGCATTATCGCGACCTATGAGGTCGACCCGCTGTGTCCCTTGGGGTTCTTCGACCGGGAGCTGGTTGCCTCGGTGCTGGCCAACACCATCAACAACGCCATTCGTTACGCGCGCCAGTCGCTGCTGATCAGTGTCAGCGACGAGGCCGGTCAGTTGATGCTGACCATCAATGACGATGGCGACGGCTATCCCGTCGAGATGATCGAGCGTCAGGCCGACTATGTGCAGGGCATCAATCACAGCAGCGGCAGCACGGGCCTGGGCTTGTATTTCGCCGGCCGGATCGCCGCCTTGCATCAGCGCAATGGCGTAGAAGGGCGCACCCGGATCAGCAACGGCGGCCCGTTGGGCGGCGGTGTGTTCAGCCTCTATCTGCCCTGACGTTTCTTTTTGTGTGCGCTGCTTGAAATTCCGAACGGGCGGAGCCTATTTTGTACGGGTCGCCGTTCGCGGCTTGCACCACTACAAGGGATTGCGTCATGACTACCGATGGCCAGCGTTCACTCGCGCAGCGATTGACCGGCATTGACGAGATTGAATGTGTCACGCCGGACTTGAACGGCGTACCGCGCGGCAAAGTAATGACCGCCGAGGGGTTCCTTGAAGGGCGGCGTTTGCAGATGGCGCGGGGTGTGCTGCTGCAATGCATCATGGGCGGCTATCCGCCGGCACGTTTTTACGGCAGCGATGACGGTGACCTGGCGCTGGTGCCCGATCCGGCGCAGATCCATCGCCTGCCCTGGAGCAATCCACCGCGGGCATTGGCCATTTGCGACGCCGACGAACTGACCGGCGAGCATTCGAATCTGTCTACCCGTGGCCAACTCAAGGCGGTCATCGCACGTTACGCGGCCCTGGGCCTGGCACCGGTGGTGGCGACCGAGGTGGAGTTTTTCGTCTTTGCACCCAATCCCGATGCGACCCAGCCATTCCAGCCGCCGCTGGGCCTGGACGGTCGACGCGAAGACGGTCATTCGGCGTTCAGCGTCAGTTCCAACAACGGTTTGCGGCCATTCTTCAGTGACGTCTACGATTGCATGGCGGCGTTGGGCTTGCCGCGCGACACCTTCATGCACGAAATGGGCGTCAGCCAGTTCGAGATCAACTTGCTGCACGGTGATCCGTTGCTGCTGGCCGACCAGACCTTGCTGTTCAAGCATCTGCTCAAAGAAGTCGCGCTCAAGCACGGCCTGACCGTAGTCTGCATGGCCAAACCCTTGGCGCACACGCCGGGCAGTTCGATGCACATTCACCAGAGCATCGTCGAGATTGGCAGCGGACGTAATGTGTTCAGCGACGAGGCCGGGCAGCCGACCGCTACCTTCCGTCATTTCATCGGCGGTCAGCAGGCCTGCATGGCGGACTTCACCGCGCTGTTTGCGCCGAACGTGAACTCCTATCAGCGCTTGTGCCATCCCTACGCATCGCCGAATAATGCCTGCTGGTCCCACGACAACCGGGCCGCCGGGTTGCGCATTCCCGCCAGTTCGCCGGCCGCTCGTCGGGTCGAGAACCGCCTGCCAGGCGCCGATGCCAATCCGTACCTGGCGATCGCTGCCAGCCTTGCCGCCGGTTTGCATGGTATTGAAAACGAACTGGAGCCGAGCGAGGCGATCCAGGGCGAATTCCAAGTGCCGGATAATCTTTCGTTGCCGTGTACCTTGCATGCCGCTCTTGAACGTCTGAAACGTAGCCAATTGGCGAAGGAACTGTTTGGCAATGAGTTCATCGAAGGCTACGTCGCTTCGAAGACCATGGAGTTGACCAGCTTCTTCGATGAAATTACGCCCTGGGAGCGCCGTGTCCTGGCTGCTCAGGCCTGACGATCCATCGTCTACGGTCTATCTTTTCGGATAGCCCGACTCTCACTGCAAGGAGCCGCTCGGAACGCCGATGCGCCAAATCTGGAAACCTTTTCGAGCGCTTTATTTTGCCTCGCTGATGATGTTGATCGGCTCTGGCTTGCTGAGTACGTACCTGGGCTTGCGCCTGGCGGCCGATCACGTCGACAGCCTGTGGGTCGGTGCGTTGATGGCGGCCAACTATTTTGGCCTGGTGCTGGGCGGCAAGATCGGCCACCGGCTGATTGCCCGGGTCGGCCACATTCGAGCCTATTCGGCCTGCGCCGGGATTGTCGGCGCGGCGGTGCTCGGCCACGGCCTGATCGACTGGCTGCCAGCCTGGATATTCCTGCGGATCATCGTTGGCCTGGGCATGATGTGCCAGTACATGGTCATTGAAAGCTGGCTCAATGAGCAGGCCGAAGCTTCGCAGCGTGGCACGGTGTTCAGCGGCTACATGATCGCCTCCTACCTTGGGCTGGTGCTGGGTCAGCTGATTCTGGTCATGCACCCGGCGCTGGGCCTTGAGCTGCTGATGCTGGTCGCCTTGTGCTTCGCGCTGTGCCTGGTGCCGGTGGCGCTGACACGCCGGATTCACCCGGCACCATTGCATCCGGCGCCAATGGAGCCGCGGTTCTTCATCAAGCGCGTGCCGCAGTCGTTGAGTACGGTGCTGGGGGCGGGGCTGATCATTGGCTCGTTCTACGGTCTGGCACCGCTGTATGCCTCGCAGCAAGGGTTGTCCACCGAACAGGTCGGTCTGTTCATGGGTAGCTGTATTTTTGCCGGACTGTTGGTGCAGTGGCCGTTGGGCTGGCTGTCCGACCGTTATGACCGGGCGTTGTTGATCCGCTGTTTTGCGGTGGTGCTGGCCCTGACGGCGTTGCCGCTGGCCATCATGCAGCAGGTGCCGCTGGAGATTTTGTTTGTCGCCGGGTTCTTCTGTTCGCTGGTGATGTTCTGCCTGTATCCGCTGGCGGTGGCGTTCTCCAATGACCATGTCGAAGGTGATCGTCGTGTCTCCCTGACCGCGATGTTGCTGGTGACCTACGGCGTTGGCGCCAGTATCGGGCCGTTGGTGGCCGGTGTACTGATGAAGCTGTTTGGCAGCCACATGCTCTACGCCTTCTTCAGTTTCTTTGCGTTGGTGCTGGTGTGGCGCATCCGCCCCAAAGCGGTCACCAACCTGCATCAGGTCGACGATGCGCCGCTGCATCACGTGGCCATGCCGGACAGCATGTCCAGTTCGCCGCTGGTGGCGTGCCTCGATCCGCGTGTCGATGAGCAGGTGGTGCAAGACCAGATGCAGAGCCCGATCAGCACTGAGCCGGAGCCTGAACCGGAAACGGAACCGCAGGCGGATCCGCCACCTGAAGATCCGGACGCGGGCCGCGAGCAAAGTTTTACCGAGGCCAGGCCATAGGCCAAGGCATAAAAAAACGGGCAGTCACCGCAAGGGACTGCCCGTTTTTTGTTGAAGCGTCGTATTACATGTCGTCTTTGTCGAAACGTCGTGCTTCGCGTTGAAGCTGATAGACGAAACGCTCGACTTGCCGCTGCACCAGTCCACTCATGTTATGAAAGCGAACACCGGCGAAGGTGGTGGAGATCTTCTCTTCGAAGTGCAGGTAACGCAGTTCGACGGGGGCGGTCATGTTGCCGAAGGGCAGGGCGGCGACGAAGCGGTCATAGACCTGGCCCAGTTGCAGGCTGCTGGTGATGTCGCCTTCAAAACGCAGCTTGCAGCCGGTGGCTGAGATGTCCAGCAACTTGCCACCCAGGGATGACTTGAGTTTGTCACCGCCCAGTTCGACGCTGACCAGTTGCGCCAGTTTCAATGCTGCACGGAACGCATTGCGGCGCTGGTGATAGACCACTTCAGCGGGCAGCGGGCCACGATAGCAGCGAGTATCGCCGGACTCATCGATGGACAGCGCGCCATTGCTTTCCCAGGCGATGCGCACACCGTCGTGGAAGCCTTCAACCTTGAACGGTTCTCCGGCCAGCAGAAAACGTTCTCCGTCACGCGGGATCATTTCATCCAGTGCGATCATATTTTTGTCGCGATCAATGTCCACCAGATAGCTCTGGAAGCGCTGGGTGCGCTCATGGAACGTGATGATCAGCGGGTCATGGCTGTCCTGAAGCTGGCGCAGGTTGCTGGAGATTTCCAGAGGTGTAGTGAGCACCTTGGGTGGCTGCGGGGCGTCTTCCGCGCTTTGGGTATTGAACACGGTTAATCAATCTCCAGGCAAAAAATGACTACGGCGAGCCAGCATTTTGCCAGCATGTTTCGTGTCTTGATAGGGCGTGTCGATGCAAAGGCTCAAGCCTGACTGAGCGGGCGCGGCTTCGCAAGCTTGGCGGTGGATCCGCGGGCATCATAAAGCGCGGGTGGTTCGCCACCGGTGAGGATTTTCAGCTGATTGGCCGTGGCGGCCTGCTGGACCAGAATGGACTGGCCGTTACTGGCGTTCGCAGCCTGGCACTGAGCCAGGAGGTCTGTCAGTACATCGCTCTGTGTCAGCAACTGTTCGCCAATGCTGGAATGGCTGGCGAGCTGCTCAAGCCCCGTGCGATCGAGCGGCAGGTTGAGGCTGGCGAGGATTTCACTGCGCTTGCGGCCATGCTGGTCAAGCAAAACGATCAGTGCCTGTTTCTGCGCGAGAATATCTTCGAGCAGTTGCATGTCGCGGCCATGCAAAGCGAGGGACTCGGTTTGCAGTAACTCCAGCAAGTGTTGCGCCGGGGCAAAGTCGTCGATGATCAGTTGCAGTAAATTAGTATCGTGCATGGCTGGCCTTGGGGTTTAA
The DNA here is from genome assembly GCF_949767865.1 of Pseudomonas sp. IT-P294. Classification (NCBI taxonomy): domain Bacteria; kingdom Pseudomonadati; phylum Pseudomonadota; class Gammaproteobacteria; order Pseudomonadales; family Pseudomonadaceae; genus Pseudomonas; species Pseudomonas sp. IT-P294. Next base: position 259,398 of record NZ_CATKQW010000001.1, read on the forward strand.
GCGTCCAAAAGCCTGGCGCAGGCAATGGCCTAGCGCTGGGCTTCGAAGTTGAGCAGTTTGCTGGCTACACGGTTGCTGTCGACTTTATAGCTGCCATCGGCGATTGCTGCTTTCAACTCTGCCACGCGGGCGTTGTCGACGGCAGGCTGATCGCGCAGCTTGTCAGTGACCTTCTGCAACTGTTGAGCCTCATTGCTGAGGTGTACCGATTCCCCGCTTGTGACGGTACTGGCCTGTTCGGCCGGGGTATTCAGCGGCGCGGATTTGCCGGCTTCGGCGGTTTCCTTCGCGGCGCTGGTACGCGTACTGCCGGTAAGTGGCGAGGAGCTGTTTAAACGGCTGAAATCGATGACCATGATAAAAAACCTCTGGGTATTTGGACGCTTGCCATGTTTTCGGCTCTCCCTGCAAAAACTTTAGGCTCATTTATCAATGAGCGTGCAAGTGCCAGTGCTTTTCCTGCCTGGTGCACAGTTTAGGGAACCGCCGGGCAACGCGCCATCTCTTCACCCATAGAGCCAGAGATATCTACATAGCCACTTCCACTTGGCCTGGCGCGATCACCTGCGCCTTGATGACCCGGTTGGAATTAAGGTTTTTCACTCGAATCTGTTCACGCAAGCCGCCGTTGGACAGCGCTTCGCCGGGCATGCGCACACTGAGCGTACCACTGCGCGCCGTAATCACCACCTGATCGCCTTTGCTAATGACTTCCGCCTGTTCCAGGTGGACCAGTGTCAGGACCTGATCGGCGACCGTTGGTCGGGTAAGTTTTTGTCCAATGGCTTGATCCAGCGCGGTGAAATAACCCTGGTTGATCAGACTGATGTCGCGTTCACGCAGCATCACGTCGCTGGGTTCGATGATGCCGGCGCGCTTGAGCGGCCGAGTGGTCGTGACAACGTCCCGAAACAGGCGGACTTGAGCGGGTACGAAGACGGTCCAAGGCGATGAGCTATCACAGCGAACCTTGACCGTGACCCGTCCGATCGGGGTCGCCGGGCTCTCCAAAGTGGCTGTCAATTCCTTGTCGCACATGGGCATATGCATACGTGGATCGAGCCGGTTGACTTCGATTTCGTAGCGGCCTTCGGTTTGACTGGTAGCCAAATAGTCTTCTACGGTGAATTCAAGAAAGCCCTGAGTGACGCCGATAAGCATGTCAGGCAAGGTAACCGCGTCAGCAAGGGCAGGGCTGCCAGCGTTGAACAGGCAAACGGCCGACATCGCACAAAGCAATTTGCGGTAGTTTGATGTCAGGCGTCGGAAAAATGTCGGTTCTGTGTTCATAAGAGTTAAAAAGCAAGCGCCGTGCCGTTTAGCAATGAATGGGCGTCGCAACACACTTAAGCGTTGGTGTAGGAGTTCTGTGCATGGCTGGTGTAATGGATTCGGTAAACCAGCGCACGCAACTGGTGGGGCAGAATCGCCTTGAGCTGTTGTTGTTCCGTCTTGACGGCCAGCAGCTATATGGGATCAACGTGTTCAAGGTTCGTGAGGTGCTGCAATGCCCCAAGCTGACCCTGATGCCCAAGTCCAGTCCTGTCGTGTGCGGTGTAGCAAATATCCGAGGGGCGACCATTCCGATTCTTGATCTGGCAATGGCAACCGGCTCCGGCGCGCTTAAGGATCAGAGCAATCCGTTTGTGATCATCACGGAGTACAACACCAAGACCCAGGGTTTCCTGGTGCGCTCGGTGGAGCGCATCGTCAACATGAACTGGGAGGAAATTCATCCGCCTCCCAAGGGTACCGGGCGCGATCATTACCTGACCGCTGTGACTCGGGTCGACAATCAGCTAGTCGAAATCATCGACGTCGAGAAAGTACTGGCGGAAGTGGCGCCAACACCGGAAGCGATTTCGGTCGGCGTGGTGGATGTCGAAACCCAGCACAAAGCGTTGTCGCTGCGGGTCTTGACGGTCGATGACTCTTCGGTGGCGCGCAAGCAAGTGACGCGCTGCCTGCAAACGGTCGGCGTCGAAGTGGTGGCGTTGAACGACGGTCGGCAAGCGCTGGAATACCTGCGCAAGCTGGTCGACGAGGGCAAGAAGCCGGAAGAAGAGTTCCTGATGATGATTTCCGACATCGAGATGCCGGAAATGGACGGGTACACCCTCACCGCCGAGATCCGCGCCGACCCGCGCATGCAAAAGCTTCATATCATCCTGCATACTTCGTTGTCGGGCGTATTCAACCAGGCGATGGTCAAGAAAGTCGGTGCTGATGACTTCCTTGCCAAATTCCGTCCTGATGACCTGGCATCCCGGGTAGTCGACCGGATCAAAGCAGCAGATATCAGCTAGGGGCCTTTTGTCCCTGGCGGTTCAACACGATTTAAGAGGCGGTATCTTTGTCTACGGGTAATTTGGATTTCGAACAGTTCCGGGTATTCCTGGAAAAAGCCTGTGGCATTTTGCTCGGTGAAAACAAGCAGTACCTGGTCTCGAGCCGTCTCAACAAACTGATGGAACAGCAGGGTATCAAGTCGTTGGGTGAACTGGTCCAGCGCATTCAGACCCAGCCGCGCAGTGGTTTGCGCGAGATGGTGGTGGATGCCATGACCACCAACGAAACCCTGTGGTTTCGTGACACCTATCCGTTTGAAGTCTTGAAGAACAAGGTGCTGCCCGCAGCGATCAAGGCGGCCCCCGGCCAACGTCTGCGGATCTGGTCGGCGGCGTGCTCGTCGGGTCAGGAACCGTATTCGCTGTCGATGTCCATCGATGAGTTCGAGCGCGTCAACATGGGCCAGTTGAAAATGGGTGTGCAGATCGTTGCCACTGATTTGTCCGGCACCATGCTGACCAACTGCAAGACCGGCGAGTACGACAGCCTGGCCATCGGCCGTGGCCTGTCGCCCGAACGCCTTCAGCGTTATTTCGACCCCAAGGGGCCGGGACGCTGGGCCATCAAGGCGCCGATCAAGAGCCGCGTGGAGTTTCGCTCCTTCAACCTGCTCGACAGCTACGCGGCCCTGGGCAAGTTCGATATCGTGTTCTGCCGCAACGTGTTGATCTACTTTTCCGCCGAGGTGAAGAAAGACATCCTGTTGCGCATTCACAGCACGCTCAAGCCCGGCGGTTATCTGTTCCTCGGCGCTTCCGAAGCGCTGAACGGTTTGCCAGATCACTACCAGATGGTCCAGTGCAGCCCGGGGATCATTTACCAGGCGAAGTGATGGGGCGGTGGCACACATGAAAACGGGAGTCCTCAGGGGCTCCCGTTTTTTTTTATGCCTGATGATTTCTCTGTAAGCACCACTAGACCTTGTGGGAGCGAGCTTGCTCGCGATAGCGGAGGGTCAGGCAGCGAAGATGTCGACTGATACGACGCCATCGCGAGCAAGCTCGCTCCCACAGGGGGAGGCGGTGTTCTCTCGACAGGGGAAAGCGGCAGAAAAGCGGCAGACGGCGGAAACCGGTTGCCGCTTTTCTGGCATTGCCGCCTTGCCACCACCCCGCAAAGCCCCGGTTTACGGGCTTTTTTGATTTGGCACGCCGCTTGCTACGTCTCTGTTACGAAAATCAGGTCACCCGAAGGTTTCCCGACATGAGCATCAGCTTCGATAAAGCGCTCGGTATCCACGAACAAGCCTTGGGCTTTCGCGCCCAGCGTGCCGAAGTCCTGGCCAACAACATTGCCAACGCCGATACCCCGAACTACAAGGCTCGGGATCTGGAGTTCTCCAAAGTGCTCGCTGCACAGAACGAGAAAACCAACGGTGGCACCTTTGCCTTGAACATGACCAACAGCCGTCATATCGAAGCACAAGGCATGGGTAACGGCGACGAATCGCTGATGTATCGCACCCCGATGCAACCGTCGATCGACCAGAACACCGTGGACGCTCAACTGGAACAATCGAACTACGCGGAAAACGCGGTCGGCTTCCAGGCCAGCTTCACCCTGCTCAACAGCAAATTCAAAGGGCTGATGTCAGCCCTGCGCGGAGAGTAATTCATGTCTCTATCCAGTGTTTTCAACATTGCCGGTAGCGGCATGAGTGCCCAGACCACTCGCTTGAACACCGTGGCTTCGAACATCGCCAACGCCGAAACCGTTTCGTCGAGCATCGACCAGACCTATCGCGCGCGTCACCCGGTGTTCGCCACCATGTTCCAGGGCGGCCAGAGCGGCGGCAGTGATTCGCTGTTCCAGAACCAGGACGCGGCCGGTCAAGGCGTACAAGTGCTGGGTGTGGTTGAGGATCAGAGCAACCTTGAGGCGCGTTACGAGCCGAACCATCCGGCGGCCGACGCCAAGGGTTACGTCTATTACCCGAACGTCAACGTCGTGGAAGAAATGGCCGACATGATTTCCGCCAGTCGTTCGTTCCAGACCAACGCCGAAATGATGAACACCGCCAAAACCATGATGCAGAAGGTCCTGACCCTCGGTCAGTGATAAGGGGCGACTCAGATGAGTGTTACCGATTCCACCAGCAGCCTCAGCGTCAATGACATCCTGGCGAACTCTTCCGTCAAGTCCAGCAGTTCCACGTCGGGCGGCATTGCCTCCGCGACCAACAGCGCGACGGGCGGCAAAGCGTTGGGCAAGGATGCGTTCCTGCAATTGCTGGTAACCCAGCTCAAAAACCAGAACCCGTTGGATCCGCAGGACAACAGCGCGTTCGTCGCCCAGTTGGCGCAGTTCAGCAGCCTGGAAGGCATCACCACGCTCAACAGCACGGTCAGCTCGATTGCCGGCAACTACAGCTCTTCGCAAGCGTTGCAGGCGTCGTCCCTGGTCGGCCGTTCTGTGATCGTGCAAACCAACAATATCCAGGTCGATGATCCGACCAAGGCCGTCAATGGCTCGGTCAACCTGACGTCGTCCATCGCCAGCGGCACCGTGACCGTTGCCGACAGCACTGGCAAAACAATCAGAACCATCGATCTGGGCACCCGTGCAGTCGGCAGTTCCAGCTTCACATGGGATGGCAAGGACTCGAGCGGCAATCCCGTTCCGGTCGGTGCCTACACCATCAAGGCCAGCGCACCGGTCAACGGCACGGCAACGGACCTGGCGGTTTACCTGCCGGCCACCGTCAACAGCGTGACCCTGAGCCAGACCGGCGGCGAGCTGACGCTGAACCTCGCGGGCCTGGGCCCCGTCGCCCTGTCCAAAGTTCAAACCATTGGTATATAGAGCCGACTAACCCGGCACAAAGGAGTGGAATATGTCTTTCAATATCGGCCTTAGCGGTCTCTATGCAGCCAACAAACAACTGGACGTGACCGGTAACAACATCGCCAACGTCGCGACCACCGGTTTCAAATCCTCCCGCACCGAATTTGAAGACGTCTACTCGGCGACCAAACTCGGCAGCGGCGGCAAAGTGGTCGGCAGCGGCGTGCGCCTGGCCAACGTGTCCCAGCAGTTCACCCAGGGTGACATCAACAACACCGGTAACGTGCTGGACATGGGCATCAACGGTTCGGGTTTCTTCGCCTTGAGCAATAACGGTTCGGTGTCCTACACCCGTAACGGTACGTTCAAGGTCGACAAGGACGGTTTCATCACCAACACCGATTATACGTCCCGCCTGCAAGGCTACGGCGTGGATGCCAACGGCAAGATCATCAACGGCGTGTTGACTGACCTGAAACTGGACACCTCGAACCTGGCGCCGAAGTCCACTTCGGCCGTGGCATCGACGATCAACTTGAACTCGACGGCTCCGGTCATCGACGATACCGTTCCGGCGGGCAAGTTCGACCCGACACTGACGGCGACCTACACCAAGTCGTTCAGCACTCCGATCTATGACAGCCAGGGCAACCAGCACACCATGGATCAGTACATGGTGAAAACGGCTGGCAACACCTGGAAGGTTTATACCCTGGTCGACGGTCGTAACCCGGATGCTACCGGCAGCGACCCGAAAGTCACTGCCCCGGTCGCTTCGACACTGACGTTCGACTCTGGCGGCAAGTTGACTCAGGTGAGCACGCCTCCTGGAGTCATCAGCACTGACTTGAAGCTGAACAACTGGGTACCAGGCACCGTGACCAATGGCGTCTGGACAGCCAACGGTGCAGCTGCCAACCCGGCAGGCGTAACCATTTCGTTGGCCAAGACAACTCAGTACAACGCTGACACCGCCCGTTCCATCCCGACTCAGGACGGTTACGCCACTGGCCAGATCACCAACCTGACCATCGACGGCACCGGCACCCTGTTCGCCAACTTCAGCAACAACCAGAGCAAGGCCATCGGCCAGGTTGCGCTGGCCAGCTTCACTAACGAACAAGGCCTGCAAGCGATTGGCGGTACCAGCTGGAAAGAGACGTACGCCTCGGGTATCCCGGGCTATGACGCTCCGGAAACCGGGACCCTGGGCTCCATCCAGTCCAACTCCCTGGAAGAGTCCAACGTCAACCTGACCAACGAACTGGTCAACCTGATCAAGGCGCAGAGCAACTACCAGGCGAACGCCAAGACCATCTCCACCCAGAGCACCATCATGCAGACCATCATTCAGATGACCTGATGCGGGTTAGCTGAAAGCGCTGCACAAATGGCCCCTCGCAAGAGGGGCTTTTTTTGGCCGGGACTTTTTAGGTGGTGCCGAGGTGTTGGTTGTCTGTGCCGGCCTCTTCGCGGGCAAGCCCGCTCCCACAGTTAATCGCATTGCTCAGGGTAACCCCGGCCTCCTTGGGAGCGGGCTTGCCCGCGAAGGCATCAGCCCGGCCGCCACTTTCCTTGAGGCAAAAGAAAACCCCCGACAGTCCAGAGGACTGATCGGGGGTTTTCGAGTCAGCGCCTTGCAGCGCTCACCGGTTCAGCTTACTGGCAAGCTTCGCAATCCGGCTCGTCGATGGCGCAAGCCTTCGGTACTGGAGCTGGACCGGCTGGAGCTGCCAGGACCGAATCTTCACCGTGGTTGCCGCCGCTGGAAACAGCGTTCAGTTTACCGGTGTTGATGGTCGACTTCTCGGTGCTGGTCGCGGCCAGGGCACGGAGGTAGTAAGTGGTTTTCAGACCACGGTACCAAGCCATGCGGTAGGTCACGTCCAGCTTCTTGCCCGAGGCGCCAGCGATGTACAGGTTCAGCGATTGAGCCTGGTCGATCCACTTCTGACGACGGCTGGCCGCGTCAACGATCCACTTGGTGTCCACTTCGAAAGCAGTCGCGTAGAGCTCTTTGAGTTCTTGCGGAATGCGCTCGATCTGCTGCACCGAACCGTCGTAGTACTTCAGGTCGTTGATCATGACTGCGTCCCACAGACCGCGAGCCTTCAGGTCGCGAACCAGGTACGGGTTGATCACGGTGAATTCGCCCGACAGGTTCGATTTCACGTAGAGGTTCTGGTAGGTCGGTTCGATCGACTGCGATACGCCAGTGATGTTGGCGATGGTCGCGGTCGGTGCGATGGCCATGATGTTGGAGTTACGAATGCCTTTCTGTACACGGGCGCGAACCGGTGCCCAGTCCAGGGATTCGTTCAGGTCAACGTCGATGTACTTCTGGCCACGCTGTTCGATCAGGATCTGTTGCGAATCCAGCGGCAGGATGCCTTTGGACCACAGCGAACCCTGGAACGTCTCGTAGGCGCCGCGCTCGTCGGCCAGGTCGCAGGAAGCCTGGATCGCGAAGTAGCTGACCGCTTCCATCGACTTGTCGGCGAACTCGACGGCAGCGTCGGAACCGTAAGGAATGTGCTGCAGGTACAGCGCGTCCTGGAAGCCCATGATGCCCAGGCCGACCGGACGGTGCTTGAAGTTGGAGTTCTTCGCTTGCGGCACCGAGTAGTAGTTGATGTCGATCACGTTATCGAGCATGCGAACGGCGGTGTTCACGGTGCGTTCCAGCTTGGCGGTGTCCAGCTTGCCGTTGACGATGTGGTTCGGCAGGTTGATCGAGCCCAGGTTGCAAACGGCGATCTCGTCCTTGTTGGTGTTCAAGGTGATCTCGGTGCACAGGTTCGAGCTGTGGACCACGCCCACGTGCTGCTGCGGGCTGCGCAGGTTGCACGGGTCTTTGAAGGTCAGCCATGGGTGGCCGGTTTCAAACAGCATGGACAGCATTTTGCGCCACAGGTCTTTGGCCTGGATGGTCTTGAACAGTTTGACCTTGCCTGGGTATTCGGTCAGGGCTTCGTAGTACTCGTAACGCTCTTCGAAAGCCTTGCCGGTCAGGTCGTGCAGGTCTGGCACTTCGGATGGCGAGAACAGGGTCCACTTGCCGTCATCGAAGACGCGCTTCATGAACAGGTCAGGGATCCAGTTGGCGGTGTTCATGTCATGGGTACGACGACGGTCATCACCGGTGTTCTTGCGCAGCTCGATGAACTCTTCAATGTCCATGTGCCAGGTTTCCAGGTAGGCACAGACAGCGCCTTTGCGCTTGCCACCCTGGTTGACGGCGACGGCGGTGTCGTTCACCACTTTCAGGAACGGTACAACGCCCTGGGATTTGCCGTTGGTGCCTTTGATGTACGAACCCAGCGCACGAACTGGCGTCCAGTCGTTGCCCAGGCCACCAGCGAATTTGGACAACATGGCGTTGTCGTGGATCGCGTGGTAGATGCCGGACAGGTCATCCGGAACGGTGGTCAGGTAGCAGCTCGACAGCTGTGGTCGCAGGGTGCCGGCGTTGAACAGGGTCGGGGTCGAGGACATGTAGTCGAAGGACGACAACAGGTTGTAGAACTCGATCGCACGGTCTTCCTTGTTCTTCTCTTCGATCGCCAGGCCCATGGCCACGCGCATGAAGAAAATCTGCGGCAGTTCGAAGCGGATACCGTCCTTGTGGATGAAGTAACGGTCGTACAGGGTTTGCAGGCCCAGGTACGTGAACTGCTGATCGCGCTCGTGGTTGATCGCCTTGCCGAGTTTTTCCAGGTCAAAGGTGGCCAGGACCGGGTTCAGCAATTCGAACTCGATACCCTTGGCGATGTAGGCAGGCAGGGCCTTGGCGTACAGGTCGACCATTTCGTGGTGGGTCGCGCTTTCGGCAACGTTCAGGAAGCTCAGGCCTTCGGCACGCAGGGTGTCCATCAGCAGGCGGGCGGTGACGAACGAGTAGTTCGGCTCGCGCTCGACCAGCGTACGGGCGGTCATCACCAGAGCGGTGTTGACGTCGGTCAGGGCCACGCCGTCGTACAGGTTTTTCAGGGTTTCGCGCTGGATCAGGTCGCCGTCGACCTCTTCCAGGCCTTCGCACGCTTCGGTGACGATGGTGTTCAGGCGGCCCATGTCCAGCGGAGCAAAGGTGCCATCGGCGCGGGTGATGCGGATCGACGGATGAGCGTTGACTGCTTGTTCGGCCGGGGCGTGGGCAGCGCGTTCCTTGGAACGGCCGTCACGGTAGATCACGTAGTCGCGAGCCACTTTCTGCTCGCCGGCACGCATCAGGGCCAGTTCGACCTGGTCCTGGATTTCTTCGATGTGGATGGTGCCGCCCGATGGCATGCGACGCTTGAAAGTCGCGGTGACTTGTTCGGTCAGGCGGGCAACGGTGTCATGGATTCGCGACGAGGCGGCAGCGGTGCCGCCTTCAACTGCGAGAAACGCTTTGGTGATCGCGACGGTGATCTTGTCATCGGTGTAAGGAACGACAGTGCCGTTACGCTTGATCACGCGCAGTTGGCCAGGCGCGGTGGCGGACAGATCCGAAGTCGAATCAGCGGCCTGCGGCAAGGTGCCCTGCGGGTTCTCGCGAGTTGTGTCGGTTTGCATGGGGGGTTGTCTCCACATTCTCTATGTTTGTTTGGGCACCGTCACGGTGCCCACCGTTCTGTCCTGAAGCACTACAACCGACGAGGTGCCGGGTATAACAACTTCGAGACAGTAGGAAAAAGGCTAATGATGCCGCTTCCTTGCCGAAGTCTTTGGTCGCGAGCCTGGGCTCGAAGCCGGATTCCTTTCAGGGGTGCCAGTTATGACTGCAACACCCGTACCGTTCTGACCGTTCAGGCCTGGAAAAACGGTGCCATCCGCGCACGCGGTTTGGGCTTGTAAATTCGTGCTTGGTTCAACCTGCAACACGCAATAAAGCGCTTGAGTTTCAGGTCTGAAATGTGGTTGGGCTTTTAAGCTAAAACCCTACATGTAGGGTTTTTTTCGCGCCGAGGTACAAGATAATGCGTTTTGGAGGGTGTTGCAACGTACTACCTGTGGATAAACCTGTGCGTAAATTGTGTGTGAAACGTGGAACGGGCGTGTAGGCCGCGACCTAGCTGGAGCGAACCGTTTTCCACTGATTTTCAGCGATCGAATACAGTCATTCGGATTTTTAAGGGCGCGAACCCTATCACAAAAAATCCGCTTGTCCGAACGCATTTGTCGGCTTGTGTTCTCGTCGTTCGGCGTTTATACAATCGGCCAGTGTGTACGCATTCTTATCCTCCCCAATCATTACAAAAAGACGGGCGGATCCTTCCTTATAAGTGTTGTTGGCAAGCAGAGGTCACCGTGGAGCAAGAAGCCTGGCAGGTATTGATTGTGGAGGACGACCAGCGTCTGGCCGAACTGACCCGCGAATACCTGGAAGCCAACGGCCTGCGCGTCTCGATCGAAGGCAATGGTGCGCTGGCCGCTGCGCGCATCATCAACGAGAAGCCGGACCTGGTGATCCTCGACCTGATGCTGCCGGGCGAAGATGGCCTGAGCATCTGCCGCAAGGTGCGCGACAAATATGACGGCCCGATCCTGATGCTCACAGCCCGCACCGACGATACCGATCAAATTCTTGGCCTCGACCTGGGCGCCGACGATTACGTGTGCAAACCGGTGCGTCCGCGTCTGTTGCTGGCACGGATCCAGGCACTGTTGCGCCGCAGTGAAGCCCCTGAGGTGGCCCCGGAAAAACAACGGCGCCTGCAGTTCGGTCCGCTGGTGGTGGACAACGCATTGCGCGAGGCCTGGCTAAATGACAGCGGTATCGAACTGACCAGCGCCGAGTTCGACCTGCTGTGGTTGCTGGTGGCCAACGCGGGCCGAATCCTGTCCCGGGAAGAGATCTTCACCGCGCTGCGCGGCATCGGCTATGACGGTCAGGACCGCTCCATCGACGTGCGCATCTCGCGCATCCGTCCCAAAATCGGCGACGACCCGGATCATCCGCGACTGATCAAAACCATCCGCAGCAAGGGGTATCTGTTCGTTCCGGAAGCCTGCACCCCGTGAACTCGATCTTCCTGCGCATCTACGGCGGCATGTGCGCGGCGCTGATCCTGGTGGCTGTGCTGGGCGTGCTGGCGTTGCATTTGCTCAACCAGGTGCGCAGCGAGCAATACCGTGAGCGCCTGGCCCACGGCACTTTTTCGCTGATGGCCGACAACCTGCAACCGATGAACGATACCGAGCGCCACCGGGCCTTGCTGGTGTGGGAGCGTTTGCTCGGCATTCCATTGGCGTTGAACACCTTCGCCCAGACCGACCTCGACCTCACTCAGCGCACCCGCGTGCTGCGCGGCCAGGCGCTGGTGGAGCAGACCGGCCCGCATGCGGCAAAGGTTTATCGTCTGGTCAGCGACAAGGAACAGCTTGTTCTCACGGGTGAGGTCCAGCAGATCAGCGAGCAACTGGCGCGGGCCACCATTTATCTGTTGGCTGACGAACTGGTGCGCGTACCGGTGGCCGAACAGCCCAAGCGTCTGGCGCAATTGAAACAAGACAAGGGCTTTGGTTTCGACCTGCGCCTGGTCACTGTCGACCAGGCGGACATGGACGAGGACCAGAGCCGCCGCATCTCTGAAGGCGACACGGTGATGGCGCTGGGCAAGGGCGGCGATTCGATCCGGGTGTTTGCCGGCATGGTCGGAACGCCGTGGGTGCTGGAGATCGGCCCGCTGTATCAGATGAATCCGTATCCGCCGGAATGGCTGGTGCTGATCGCGGCCCTGGGTTTGAGCCTGATCGGTTTGATCGTCTATCTGTTGGTGCGTCAACTGGAGCGCCGCTTGCGTGGCCTCGAAGCCGCCGCCACGCGCATCGCCAAAGGCAGCCTGGAAACCCGAGTGCCGGCACGTGGCGCCGATTCGGTAGGGCGTCTGGCTTCAGCGTTCAACGGCATGGCCGAGCACTTGCAACAGTTGCTGGCGATCCAGCGTGAACTGGTGCGCGCGGTGTCCCACGAATTGCGCACACCGGTGGCGCGCCTGCGTTTTGGCCTGGAGATGATTGGCTCGGCCACCACGCCGCAGGCGCTGGAGAAATACCTTGAAGGCATGGACCACGACATCGAGGACCTCGACAAACTGGTCGACGAGATGCTGACGTACGCGCGGCTGGAGCAGGGCTCGCCGGCGCTGAATTTTCAGCGCATCGACCTGGATGCGCTGGTGAGTCAGGTGATCGAAGAGCTGGCGCCATTGCGCGCCGATGTCACCGTGCAGCGTGGTTTGTGCCTGTCGGCGGCCGATTGCGATGACGCCTGGGTTGAAGCCGAGCCGCGCTATCTACACCGGGCGATGCAGAACCTGGTGAGCAACGCCATGCGTCATGCTTCGTCGCGGGTAACCGTCAGTTATCAGGTCGGGCAGCAGCGTTGCCGGGTGGACATCGAAGATGATGGACCGGGCGTGCCGGAATCGGCATGGGAGAAAATCTTCACGCCATTCCTGCGCCTCGATGACAGCCGAACTCGCGCCTCGGGTGGGCATGGTCTGGGCTTGTCGATCGTGCGGCGGATCATCCATTGGCATGACGGGCGGGCGTTGATCAGCAAGAGCAAAAGCCTGGGCGGGGCTTGTTTCAGCCTGAGTTGGCCGAGGAATCAGGAGCGGCGCTGAGATCCAGGTTGTCTGATCTGGCCTCATCGCGAGCAGGCTCACTCCCACACTGGATCTATGCCGTACCGAAGAACCCTGTGGGAGCGGGCTTGCCCGCGATGAGGCCAGCACACGCACCGAAAATCCTCAGGCCTTGATACTGACCAGGCTCAACAACTGCCCATCCATCACCCCAAACTGCGCGTCCAGCTCAGTGCCGTTGCGCCATTCACTGGACAAGTCTGTCAGCAAGCGCAGCCGCACCTCGCCAGCCTCGCTCCACTCCAGCACTTCAGCGTGCTCAAAATAAAACCGCTGCTGGACAATCGGATACAGCGCCTTGAACAAACTTTCCTTCACCGAAAACGTCAGCGTCACCAGCAGTGCCAACTGATCGCGAGCACCGGCCGCCATGCGCTGCATCTCCGCCGGTATAAGGATTTCCCCGGCCAGGCGCTCGGCCCGTTCTGGGTTGAGCAAGTTTTCCAGGTCCATCCCCAAACCGCGCCAATCGCTTTTCTTCGCCACAATCGCCGCCGCACGGCCGGTGCTGTGGGTGATGGAGCCGCTGATGTGCGCAGGCCACACCGGGGCGCGGTCATCACCGATGGCCGGGATGAAACTCAGCCCTTCCAACTGTTGCAACGCGGCACGTGCACAAACACGCCCGGCGAGAAACTCGGCCTGACGCTTGGCGACCGAGCGTTGAATGCTTGCCGGCGGCTCGATGGCGCTGCGCTGGAAATCATCGCTGGCCAGTTGCGCGGTATCGAAGTGAGTGCTCAACAGCACGGCATCGGGCAGCACAAACGGCAGTGGCCACTGGGCATCGAGTGGGGTGCAGCAGACGGGTAGGGCGGGGACGGAATTCATGTCGGGCATTTTGCCGGGTTGCTCTCGGGCTGGGTAGTGCAAAGGTTCAAACCGAGGCGCGGCCATCGCGGGCAAGCCCGCTCCCACATGGATTTGTGTTGCAACATAGATCCAGTGTGGGAGCGGGCTTGCCCGCGATTGCCGCGCCTCGGTCTGCCTGATCAGCCAAAAATCTTCTTGAAGAATGCCTGCATGTCCGCCCAGGACTTTTCATCCGCCGCTTTGTTGTAGCCAATGTCCGGCCCGCCGTGATCGCCATGGCTCAAGCGATCCGCATCCGGATTACTGAACCCGTGCTTGGCGCCTTCAAGGCTGACGAACTTGTAGTCAGCCCCGGCCTTGTCCATTTCAGACTTGAACGCCGCCACATTGTCCGACGTCACCATGCTGTCCAGAGCGCCATGCTCCACCAGGATTTTCGCTTTCACGCTTCCCGGTGTCGCTGGCGTCTGGGTCGCCAGCGCGCCGTGGAAACTCACGACGCCGGCCAATGGCACGCCTTGGCGCGCCGCATTCAGCACCACGCCGCCTCCAAAGCAGTAACCGATGGCGGCGATTTTATTCGGGTTGGTCTGCGCCTGTTTCTTCAGCAAATCGAGCCCGGCCTGAAAGCGCGCACTGGAGGCGGCACTGTCTTTGAGCGCCGCCTGCATGAAGGTCATGGCGTCTTTGGGATGTTCGGTGTTCTTGCCATCGCCATACATGTCGATGGCCAAGGCGCTGTAGCCCAGGCCGGCCAGGTCGCGGGCGCGGCGTTTGGTGTAGTCATTGAGTCCCCACCATTCGTGCACCACCACCACGCCAGGTCGTTGGCCTTTGATCGCGTCGTCGTAAGCGTAATAGCCAATCAGTTGGGTGCCATCAGGGCTCTGATAGGGGATTTCCTGAGTCTTGATCGCAGCTTGGCTGAGACCGCTCAAGGCCAGTAATAGAAGGGCGAGGCAAACACGCATGGTCGGATCTCCTGCAATAAAGTCATCAAAACCATCGGGTGGATGTGATTCAGCTTAGGTTCAGAGTGCGTTCAGAGTGCGTTCAGGGTGGTGTGCGTAACCTTGCCCAATGTCCAAAAGCTAATGGTGCATGAGGAAATGCCCCAATGGCTCGCTTAAAAAGCTGCTTGCGGCCTTCACCGTCTTGGGCGTGAGCACCACTGCTGTTGCCTACGGCGACAATTTCGCCAGCCTTACTCTTGGACAGACCAGCGACAAGATTAAAAAGTCCCACACCCGAACGACAACGTGTCGGTCTCGCACAATGGCATTAAACTGCATCAGGAAAACCTGCCGGGCAGCTACGATCTGTCTTGCCCGGTGAGGATTGCGCGGCTTACCTGACTGGCGAAACCATGCTTTGGAGATGTTGATTTGCCTAGGAGCGCGTTATGAAACTGCTGGTCGTTGAAGATGAAGCGCTGTTGCGC
This sequence comes from Pseudomonas sp. IT-P294, assembly GCF_949767865.1. Lineage (NCBI taxonomy): Bacteria > Pseudomonadati > Pseudomonadota > Gammaproteobacteria > Pseudomonadales > Pseudomonadaceae > Pseudomonas > Pseudomonas sp. IT-P294. Next base: position 274,416 of record NZ_CATKQW010000001.1, read on the forward strand.
CATCACCTGCAAACCCGCCTGACGGACAGTGGCCATGTGGTCGAGTCCGTGGCCAATGCTGAAGAGGCGCTTTACCAGACCGAGCAGTTCAACCATGACCTGGCGGTGATCGACCTCGGCTTGCCGGGCATGGGCGGGCTCGATTTGATTCGTCAGCTGCGCTCACGCGGCCATACCTTCCCGATCCTGATCCTTACCGCACGCGGCAACTGGCAGGACAAGGTCGAAGGCCTCGCCGCCGGTGCTGACGATTACGTGGTCAAGCCGTTCCAGTTCGAGGAACTCGATGCACGCTTGAACGCCCTGCTGCGCCGCTCCAGCGGGTTTACTCAGTCGACCATCGTCGCCGGGCCGCTGCTGCTGGACCTCAATCGCAAACAGGCCACCCTCGATGAACAACCGCTGGCACTGACCGCGTACGAATACCGGATCCTGGAATACCTCATGCGTCATCACCAGCAAGTGGTAGCCAAGGATCGCTTGATGGAACAACTCTACCCGGACGACGATGAGCGCGATCCGAACGTCATCGAAGTGCTAGTCGGCCGTCTGCGCCGTAAACTCGAAGGCCCGACCGGTTTCAAACCGATCGACACCGTGCGTGGTCTCGGCTACCTGTTCAATGAGCGCTGCACTTGATTCGATCCCTTCGTGTCCGTTTGATGCTCGCCGCCACGTTGCTGGCGGTGTTGTTCATGCTGGCGTTGCTGCCTGCGATGCAGGGCGCGTTCAGCCTCGCGCTACAGGATTCCATCGAGCAGCGCCTGGCGTCGGACGTGACCACGCTGATCTCCGCCGCGAGGGTGGAAAACAACACCCTGCAAATGCCCGTGCAGTTGCCCGATGAACGCTTCAACCTGACCGACAGCCGCTTGCTCGGCTACATCTACGACCGTGAAGGGCATCTGGTGTGGCGTTCCAGAGCCACCCGCGAAGAAATGCTCAACTACAAACCGCGCTACGACGGACTCGGCAGCGAATTTGCGCGCATTCGCGAAGCCAATGGTCAGGAGTTCTTCGTCTACGACGTTGAAGTCAAACTGCTTGGCGGTAAAAACGCGGCATTCAGCTTCGTTGCCCTGCAACCGGTGCGCGAATACGAAGCGACCCTCGAAGGCCTGCGCGAAAACCTCTACCTCGGTTTCGGCGCTGCATTGCTGGTGCTGCTCGCCTTGCTATGGATCGGTTTGACCTGGGGGTTGCAGGCCTTGCGCCGGCTCAGTCAGGAACTCGACGAAATCGAAAACGGCGCCCGCGAAAGCCTCAGCGAACAACACCCACGCGAACTGCTGCGCCTGACCGGTTCCCTCAACCGTTTGCTGCACAGCGAACGGGAGCAGCGCAGCCGCTACCGCGACTCCCTCGACGACCTGGCCCACAGCCTGAAAACCCCGCTGACCGTGCTGCAAGGCGTCAGCGAAGACATGGCCAAACGGCCGCAAGACCGCGATCAGGCGCGGGTGCTGCAAAACCAGATCGAACGCATGAGCCAGCAGATCAGCTATCAACTGCAACGCGCCAGCCTGCGCAAAAGCGGTCTGGTGCGCCATCAAGTGCGCCTGCGGCCGGTGCTGCAAAGCCTGTGCGACACGCTGGACAAGGTCTACCGCGACAAACCCGTGCGCGTCGCTTTTGATCTGCCGGACCCGTGTTACGTGCCGATCGAGCAGGGCGCGTTGCTGGAAATGATGGGCAACCTGCTGGAAAACGCCTATCGCCTGTGCCTTGGCGAAGTGCGCATCAGCGTGCGTGAAACGTTAAGCGGGGTTGAGTTGTGCGTTGAAGATGACGGACCGGGCGTACCGCCGGACCAGCGGGCACGGATTCTTGAACGCGGGGAGCGGCTGGATCGCCAGCATCCGGGTCAGGGCATTGGCCTGGCGGTGGTCAAGGACATCATCGAGAGCTACAGCGCCAAGCTGACGCTGGGGGATTCGCCGATGGGCGGGGCGGCGTTCCGGATTCATTTTCCGGTGGTTTGACCCCCGTCACTGATCGTTCCCACGCTCTGCGTGGGAATGCAGCCCGGGACGCTCCGCGTCCCTTCCCAGAGCTTGAACGCGGAGCGTCCCACGCGGACGGTTCGACGCCTCGA
>NZ_CATKQW010000002.1:0-269330 GCF_949767865.1 Pseudomonas sp. IT-P294
CCACCTGCCTTACCGACTCCTTCTGGGCTTCGATGACCTGAAGCAACTCGCTGTCGAAAACTGCGTAACTCTTTGTTTACCAAGGAGTTTTCCGTTTCGACTGCGCCGGAAGTGGGGCGAATTATAGACTTCCAGAATCTGCCGTCAACACCTATTTTCATAATTCTGTCATATCGGTGCAAACAGCCCCAGAAACGCAAAGGCCGGCCCCTGGGGCCGGCCTTTTTCCCTTTCTACTTACAAGCTAGGGAATGCGAATTGCGATGCTTCATGGCTCGCCCGCTGCGGCCAGCGCTGGGTAATAGCCTTGCGACGGGTATAGAAACGCACGCCATCGGGACCGTACGCATGCAGATCGCCGAACAGCGAACGCTTCCAGCCACCAAAGCTGTGATAAGCCACCGGCACCGGCAATGGCACGTTGACGCCAACCATACCGACTTCGATCTCGTCACAGAACAACCGCGCCGCTTCACCGTCACGGGTGAAGATGCAGGTGCCGTTGCCATACTCGTGATCGTTGATCAGTTGCATGGCCTCTTCCAGGCTATTGACCCGAACGACACACAGCACGGGTCCGAAGATCTCTTCTTTATAGATACGCATCTCTGGCGTGACGTTATCGAACAGGCAGCCGCCCAGGAAGAAACCATCTTCATGGCCGGTTACGCTCAAGCCACGGCCATCGACCACCAACGAAGCTCCGGCCGAGACGCCGTCTTCTATATAGCCACTCACTTTGTCACGAGCCTGAGCGGAAACCAGCGGGCCCATGTCCAGACCACAGGAGGTACCGGCACCGATCTTCAGCGCCTTGATCTGCGGCGTCAGTTTGGCCACCAATGCATCTGCCACTTGGTCGCCAACACACACGGCCACCGAGATCGCCATGCAACGCTCGCCGCAGGAACCATACGCAGCGCCCATCAGAGCACTGACGGCATTATCCAGATCCGCATCCGGCATCAGCACCGCATGGTTCTTCGCGCCGCCCAGTGCCTGGACGCGTTTGCCGCGCTTGGTGCCTTCGGCATAGATGTACTCGGCAATCGGCGTCGAACCCACGAAGCTCAGCGCTTTGACTTCCGGCGCTTCGATCAGCGCGTCAACCGCAGCCTTATCGCCGTGCACCACACTCAGCACACCTTTAGGCAGACCGGCTTCCAGCAACAATTGAGCGATCAGCAATGTCGAGCTTGGATCACGCTCGGACGGTTTGAGGATGAAGCAGTTACCGCAGACGATCGCCAGCGGATACATCCACAGTGGCACCATCGCCGGGAAGTTGAACGGAGTGATACCGGCAACCACACCCAGTGGCTGGAAATCCGACCAGGCATCAATGTTCGGCCCGACGTTGCGGCTGTACTCACCCTTGAGGATTTCCGGCGCTGCGCAAGCGAACTCGACGTTCTCGATACCGCGTTTCAGTTCACCGGCAGCGTCTTCCAGAGTCTTGCCGTGCTCTTCGCTGATCAATTGGGCGATACGTGCTTCGTTCTGCTCCAGCAATTGCTTGAAGCGGAACATTACCTGCGCACGCTTGGCCGGTGGCGTATTGCGCCACGCCGGGAACGCAGCTTTGGCCGAGTCGATGGCTTTCTGAATGGTTTCACGGCTAGCCAACGGCAGCTTGTGGATGGCCTGGCCAGTAGACGGGTTGAACACGTCGGCCGTGCGACCGTCTTCGGTTACCAGTTCGCCATTGATCAAATGCGGGATAAGGCTCATGCAGGGCTCCTGAAAAGTTGTCCACAGACGCCCGTCGAGGGCGTCTGCTGTTTTGTACTTATATAGAGGGGAAAATCAGTCGATCTTGTTCAGCACTTCGCCGACCGCGTCGAACAGACGATCCAGGTCTTGCGGCTTGCTGTTGAAGGTTGGGCCGAACTGCAGGGTGTCGCCGCCGAAGCGCACGTAGAACCCGGCTTTCCAAAGCGCCATGCCGGCTTCGAACGGACGCACGATGGCATCGCCATCACGCGGTGCGATCTGGATCGCGCCGGCCAGGCCGTAGTTACGAATGTCGATGATGTTCTTCGAGCCCTTGAGACCGTGCAGCGCATTTTCGAAATGCGGTGCGACTTCGGCCACGCTCTGCACCAGGTTTTCCTTTTGCAGCAGATCGAGGGCTGCCAGGCCAGCGGCGCAAGCCACCGGGTGTGCGGAATAGGTGTAGCCGTGCGGGAATTCGACTGCGTACTCAGGCGTCGCCTGATTCATGAAGGTCTGGTAGATCTCGGAGCTGGCAATCACCGCGCCCATCGGGATCGCGCCGTTAGTGACTTGTTTAGCGATGCACATCAGGTCCGGCGTCACGCCGAAGCTGTCTGCGCCGAACATCGAACCGGTACGGCCGAAACCGGTGATCACTTCGTCGAACACCAGCAGGATGTTGTGCTGATCGCAGATCTCGCGCAGACGCTTGAGGTAACCCTGTGGCGGAACCAGCACGCCAGCGGACCCGGCCATTGGCTCGACGAATACAGCAGCGATGTTCGAAGCGTCGTGCAGTTCGATCAGCTTGAGCAGTTCATCCGCCAGGGCGATGCCGCCCTCTGTCGGCATGCCACGGGAGTAGGCATTACTCGCCAGCAAGGTGTGCGGCAGGTGATCGACGTCCATCATCGCCTGGCCAAACATTTTGCGGTTGCCGTTGACGCCGCCGAGGCTGGTGCCGGCGATGTTCACGCCGTGGTAACCACGGGCACGGCCGATCATTTTGGTCTTGGTCGCTTGGCCTTTCAGACGCCAGTAGGCGCGGACCATCTTCACCGCAGTGTCGGCGCACTCGGAACCCGAGTCGGTGAAGAACACGTGGTTGAGATTGCCCGGCGTCAGGTCTGTGATTTTTTCAGCCAGCTGGAACGACAGCGGGTGACCGTACTGGAAGCCCGGCGAGTAATCGAGGGTGCCCAGTTGCTTGGCGACCGCTTCCTGAATTTCCTTGCGGGTGTGCCCGGCGCCGCAGGTCCACAGACCGGACAGCGAATCGTAGACTTTGCGGCCTTTGTCGTCCGTCAGCCAGCTGCCTTCAGCCGCCACGATCAGTCGCGGATCACGCTGGAAATTGCGGTTGGCGGTGTAGGGCATCCAGTGAGCATCGAGCTTGAGCTGGCTGGCCAGGGAAGTCGGGGCATTTTCAGGCAAGTTCATGGGCAAAACCTCGCAGGGCGATAAGCGGCGTGGAGATGAAAAGCGTTCTTGCAGCTAAATTGCCACGGAGATAAAGTCTGTGAAATCCAACTCTTCTAACGTTCAGTCTGGTCGCTACTAAACTTTGAGTCATTAACGCATGAGCACTCGCCGTCCCGATCCACTGGCCCAAGTCAGCGACTTTGATATCCGACTGCTGCGCATCTTCCGCAGCGTGGTGGAATGCGGTGGCTTTTCAGCGGCGGAATCGGTGCTGGGCATTGGCCGCTCAGCCATCAGCCAGCAAATGAGCGATCTGGAACAACGCCTCGGCCTGCGCCTGTGTCAACGCGGGCGCGCCGGGTTTTCCCTGACCGAAGAAGGTCGCGAGGTGTACCAATCGGCGTTGCAGCTATTAAGTGCGCTGGAAAGTTTCCGCACCGAGGTCAACGGCCTGCACCAGCATCTGCGCGGCGAGTTGACCATTGGCCTGACCGATAACCTGGTCACCCTCCCCCACATGCGGATCACCCACGCGCTGGCGCAATTGAAGGAACGCGGGCCGGACGTGCAGATTCAGATCCGCATGATCGCGCCCAACGAAGTCGAACAAGGCGTGCTCGACGGCCGCTTGCATGTCGGTGTCGTGCCGCAGGCCAGCGCGCTGTCGGGCCTGGAATATCAGCCGCTCTACAGCGAACGCTCGCTGCTGTATTGCGCGGTCGGGCACCCATTGTTTTACGTTGATGACAAACAACTGGACGACGAGCGCCTCAACAGCCAGGACGCCATCGCCCCGACGTTCCGCTTGCCGGCCGAGATTCAGGCGCATTACCAGGCACTCAATTGCACCGCCAGTGCCTCGGACCGCGAAGGCATGGCCTTCCTGATTCTGACCGGACGCTACATCGGTTACCTGCCGGATCATTACGCGAGCCTTTGGGTGCAACAAGGTCGATTGCGTGCCCTTAAACCCAAGGCACGCTTTTATGACTTGAGCCTCGCATCGGTCACTCGCAAGGGCCGGCGCCCCCATCTGGTGCTGGAAAGCTTTTTGGAGAGTCTGGCGGCAACACGCTAGGGCTTTTATTGCCTCGGGACTTGTCTGGAGCCTGTGGGTGCGCTATCAACGCACTGGTTGCACCCACTCAACAGTCTGGAAGTGCCTATGACCTTTGAAGTCCCCGCTCACGGCGGCAAACCTGCCAGCCGCATTCGTCAGAAGAACGAAGAGACCATCATCAAAGCCGCCGAAGACGAGTTCGCCCGTCACGGGTTCAAAGGCACCAGCATGAACACCATCGCCTTGAATGCCGGGTTGCCCAAGGCAAACCTGCATTACTACTTCACCAACAAGCTTGGTTTGTACGTCGCGGTGTTGAGCAACATTCTTCAGTTGTGGGACAGCACCTTCAACACCCTCACCGCCCAGGACGATCCAGCGCAAGCGCTGACTCGTTACATCCGCGCCAAAATGGAATTCTCGCGCCGCCAGCCACAAGCCTCGCGCATTTTTGCGATGGAAGTAATCAGCGGTGGCGAGTGCCTGACCGAGTATTTCAACCAGGATTATCGCGACTGGTTCCAGGGCCGGGCCGCGGTGTTCCAGGCGTGGATCGACGCAGGAAAGATGGACCCGGTCGATCCGGTCAACCTGATCTTCCTGTTGTGGGGCAGCACCCAGCATTACGCAGACTTCGCCACCCAGATCTGCCGTGTCAGCGGCCGTACCAAGCTGACCAAGCAAGACATGGAAGACGCCGGCAACAACCTGATCCGCATCGTCCTCAAGGGCTGCGGCCTGACGCCAACCATTTAAGACACTTATGCCTTCTACCCTCAGCGGCTTTTGCGAGTTTCGCGAAGAGATTCGCAAAAGCCGCTTCATCACCTTCGCCGCGCCGATCTCCAGCCCCGCTGAGGCTCAGGCGTTCATCGAGCAGCACAGCGATCTGAATGCCTCGCACAACTGCTGGGCCTGGAAACTGGGCGACCAATATCGCAGCAACGACGATGGCGAACCCGGTGGCACCGCCGGCCGGCCGATTCTGGCGGCGATCGAAGCGCAGGATTGCGATCAGGTCGCGGTGCTGGTGATCCGCTGGTACGGCGGCATTCAACTGGGCACCGGCGGCCTCGCCCGGGCGTACGGCGGTGGCGCGAACAAGTGCCTGCAAGCTGCGGCGAAGGTTGAGTTGATCAGTCGAGTGCCCGTCAACTGTGCCTGCGCCTTTGGCGAGTTGGCCCTGGTGAAACTGCGGGTCGCAGAATCGGGCGGTCTGGTGGTGGAAGAAACGTTCACCGCCAACGGCGTGGAACTGCAACTGGCAATCGGCAGGGAACGCATCGACCTCTTGCAAACCCAACTCGCGGATTTGAGTCGCGGACGCATTCTGTTGCAGCACTGATCGCACCAACTCCGTTCACCATCCTTTCATCGAGTCGATGTATTTGCCCACATCTGCTGTGCACCCGGCTGTGGATAACCTGAGCACATTCTGCTGTAACCCTTCTGTCATGCGGCTTTGCGGTGTTTGCTCACTTTTCGTCCAATTTGCCACCAACAAGACAAATTTAACGAAAAAACAAATAGTTAGAGTGGTTTATCACCTTTAGAGATAGCCGCGCGGTGCTTATGCCCGTGCTTTCGGCTTGCGCACAAATACTGTGGAGCAACCTGTGGATAACCCGTTCATGGCTGGCGCAGCCCCCTATCTGGCATAGCTTACGGCGTGTTGCTCGTTTTTTGATCAAAGTGCCTGGGCAAAATCAGAGCCTGATCAAACACTTTGCCCTCAAGTGGTGCCGAGCCGGGATCGAAATATGGCGAGGCCCCGCCGGCAAAGCCGTTACCGACGTGGATTTTCAGTTTTCCTGACTCAATGGCCAGGAAATTGCTTTATCCACAGGTATAACGCCCATCGAACCGAGCCCGTCATGCCCAACCCCGTGCCGACCCCTGATCAAATCCCCCGTCTGCAATTGTGCAAAATCAGCAAACGTTACCCCGGATGCCTGGCCAACGACGCCATCGACCTGAGCATCGCCCCCGGTGAAATCCATGCACTGCTGGGCGAAAACGGCGCGGGGAAAAGCACATTGATGAAGATCATCTACGGCGTCACCCATGCCGATTCCGGGGAGATGATCTGGCAAGGTCAGCGTGTGAACATGCGCAATCCAGCACAGGCTCGCGGGCTGGGGATCGGCATGGTGTTCCAGCATTTTTCATTGTTCGAAACCCTCAGTGTGGCGCAGAACATTGCCTTGGCGATGGGCGCGGCGGCCGGCACGCCGAAACAGCTGGTGCCAAGAATTCGTGAGGTCTCCCGGCGCTACGGCATGGCGCTGGAGCCGGAGCGACTTGTCCACAGCCTGTCGATCGGCGAACGGCAGCGAGTCGAAATCGTCCGTTGCCTGATGCAGGACATCCGCCTGTTGATTCTCGATGAGCCAACCTCGGTGCTGACACCACAAGAGGCCGATGAACTGTTCATTACCCTGCGCCGACTGGCGGCCGAGGGCTGCAGCATTCTGTTTATCAGCCACAAGCTCGGCGAAGTTCGTGCCTTGTGTCACAGCGCCACGGTGCTGCGCGGCGGACGGGTGGCCGGCCATTGCGTGCCTTCGCAGTGCTCGGATCAGCAACTGGCGAAACTGATGGTCGGCGAGGCTGCCGCGCTGATCACCGAGTATCCGAAGGTGACGGGCGGCGAGGCATTTTTGAACGTGAACGGATTGTCCTGGCACAACCCGGACCCGTTTGGCTGCTCCCTGAAAGGCATTGACCTGCAAGTGCGCAGCGGTGAAATCGTCGGAATCGCCGGTGTGGCAGGCAATGGTCAGGATGAATTGCTGGCCTTGCTCAGCGGTGAAGAACGGCTGACCCGCAATGACCACGCGACGATCCGTTTCGGCGGACAACCGGTTGCCGATTTGCGGCCCGATGCGCGGCGTCGGCTCGGTCTGGCATTCGTGCCTGCCGAGCGTCTGGGCCACGGTGCGGTGCCCGATTTGAGCCTGGCCGACAACGCCCTGCTGAGCGCATTTGGGCAAGGGCTGGTCAGCCACGGGTTGATCCAGCGCAGCAAGGTCGAAGCTCTGGCGCGAGAGATCATCCGGCGTTTCGCGGTGAAAACACCCGATAGCCAGACACCCGCGCGCAGCCTGTCTGGCGGCAATTTGCAGAAGTTCATCCTTGGCCGGGAAATCCTCCAGCAACCCAAATTGCTGGTGGCCGCGCACCCGACCTGGGGCGTGGACGTCAGTGCTGCCGCCACCATTCACCGTGCCTTGATTGCCTTGCGCGATGCTGGCGCGGCGATCCTGGTGATCTCCGAAGACCTCGACGAACTGTTCCAGATCAGCGACCGCCTCGGCGCCCTGTGCAGCGGACATCTGTCGCCACTCAGAGCCACGCTCGACACACGCCTGATCGATGTCGGCGGCTGGATGGCCGGCCAGTTCGACGCCCCTCAATCCCTCGCACCCGCTGCGGTTTAACGGAGTTTTACATGCTGCTTTCTCTCGAACCCCGTGGCCAGCAATCGCGCCTGATGCTGTGGTGCTCGCCGTTGCTGGCGGCGGTCCTGACCTTGGGCTGCGGCTCGCTGCTGTTTATTGCGCTGGGACACGATCCATTGTTGACGCTGCACACCCTGCTGATTGCGCCGATCAGCGACCTGTATGGCGTCTCTGAGTTGCTCGTCAAAGCGTTGCCGATTCTGCTCTGCGCCCTGGGCCTCGCAGTGGCGTATCAAGCACGGATCTGGAACATCGGCGCCGAAGGCCAGCTGTTGTTGGGTGCGCTGGCCGGCAGTGCGTTGGCGGTGAACATTATCGACATGCAAAGTCGCTGGGCGCTGGTGCTGATCCTGTTCGTCGGCACCCTGGCCGGCGCGGCGTGGGCCGGTCTGACGGCGTGGTTGCGCACGCGATTCAATGCCAATGAAATCCTCACCAGCATCATGCTCAATTACATCGCCTTGAACCTGTTGCTGTTCTGCGTGCATGGGCCGCTGAAAGATCCTGCCGGCTTCAACTTTCCAGAGTCGGCTATGTTTGGCGATGCCAGTCGTCTGCCGCTGTTGATCGAGGACGGCCGGGTTCACGCCGGGGTGTATTTCGCGCTCCTTGCGTTGGTGGCGGTGTGGGTGTTGCTGCAGAAGAGCTTTGTCGGGTTCCAGATCAAAGTGCTAGGGCTGGACAAGCGTGCGGCAGGTTTCGTCGGCTTTCGCGAGAAGCGCCTGATCTGGTTGGCACTGCTGATCAGTGGCGGGTTGGCGGGGTTGGCCGGGGTGTGCGAAGTCACCGGGCCGATCGGTCAACTGGTGCCGCAAGTCTCGCCCGGTTACGGCTATGCGGCGATCACCGTGGCGTTTCTCGGACGGCTCAATCCCATCGGCATTGTTTTTTCCAGCCTGTTGATGGCGCTGCTGTACATCGGCGGCGAGAGCGCGCAGATGAGCATGAACCTGCCACAGGCGATCACGCAGTTGTTCCAGGGGATGATGCTGTTTTTCCTGCTGGCCAGTGACGTGCTGATTCTCTACCGACCCCGTTTGAACCTGCGCTGGTCCCGCCGTGCGCACACCAATGCCGTGCAGGCAGGAGCGCTGTGATGGATATCGATCTGCTGAGCAATATTTTCTACGCCATGGTTCGTTGTGGTACGCCGTTGCTGTTGGTGGCCCTTGGAGAGTTGATCTGCGAGAAGAGCGGCGTCCTCAACCTCGGCCAGGAAGGCATGATGCTGTTTGGCGCGGTGATCGGTTTTATCGTCGCGCTGAACAGCGGCAACCTGTGGCTCGGTGTATTGCTGGCCATGCTCGCGGGGATGCTGTTGTCGTCGCTGTTTGCGCTGGTGGCGCTGGTGTTCAACGCCAATCAAGTGGCCACCGGGTTGGCGTTGACGATCTTCGGCGTCGGTCTGTCGACCTTTGTCGGCGCGGCGTGGGTCGGTAAACCACTGGCCGGTTTTGAGCCGGTGGCGATTCCTTATTTGAGTGCCATTCCGCTGATCGGACGAATGCTGTTTGCCCAGGATCTGCTGGTGTACCTGTCGTTCGCGCTGTTCGTGCTGGTGGCCTGGGTGATTGTGAAAAGCCGCGTCGGATTGATCATTCAAGCCGTCGGGGAAAACCCGGAGGCGGCCAGCGCGATGGGCTTGCCGGTGTTGGGCGTGCGCACGCTGGCGGTGCTGTTCGGCGGCGCGATGGCCGGTTTGGCCGGGGCGTATTTGTCCCTGGCGTATACGCCGATGTGGGCGGAGAACATGAGTGCCGGTCGCGGCTGGATTGCCCTGGCCCTGGTGGTATTTGCCAGTTGGCGGGTGTGGCGGTTGCTGCTGGGGGCGTATCTGTTCGGACTCGCCAGCATCCTGCATTTGGTGGCGCAGGGATTGGGGCTGGCGATTCCGTCGAGCCTGCTGGCGATGCTGCCTTATGTCGCGACCATTGTGGTGTTGGTGCTGCTGTCGCGGGATGCGCTGCGTACGCGGTTGTATGCGCCGGTGTCGTTGGGGCAGCCGTGGCAGACCGGGCATTAGCGGTTGCCTGCACTGGCCCCATCGCGAGCAGGCTCACTCCCACATTAGAACGTATTCCCCTGTGGGAGCGAGCTTGCTCGCGATGACGCCCGCACTGGCAACACTTGAGCTAAGCCCCACGCCAACTCCAAGACCAGGAAAATCACCAGCAAATAACTGGCGCCGTGGACCAAGGCATAGAGCATCCAAGCCGCAAACAGGAACCGCCCCACCGCGTCATACCGACCAAAAATCTGCTGCGGATCGCGGATGCGCAGCACCGCCCAGATACACACAATCGAGCCAAACAGATTGGCCATCAGCATGTGCATCGGCTCGAACGCCGGCAATTCACCGGGCAGGTTGATAGCCTGACTCAAACTCGACAACACTCCATGCAATGCGGTGAAGCTCCACGGCGTGGCAAACGCCGCCGTCACGATCAAGTCATACCAGGCGCTACCCCGCACCAACCGGCGATATTGCGTTGAAGTCCACATCCTTCTTGCTCCATAAAATCAGGGAGCAAAAAGGCTAAAGCCTGGAGTATGCTCCAAGGTCAACCCCCTCTCGAGACGTCATGATGCGCATCGGTGAATTAGCCCAGGCCTGCGCCGTCAGTCGCGACACGTTGCGCTTTTACGAGCAACGCGGGTTGATCGCGGCACAACGCACGGCCAACGGATATCGCGACTACCCGGCGGACATGGTGCAACTGGTGCTGTATATCAAGACGGCTCAACGGCTGGGGTTTACCCTCGGCGAGATCGCTAACAGTGTCGCCGCGTTGTGGCAGTCGCCCAACCCGGACAGTGCCGTCACGCAATTGCTGCAAGACAAACTCAAACTGATTGAAACCCGAATGGACGAACTGGGCGCGCTGCGCAGTGAGTTGCAGCAACGGCTCGGCCAGCGTTGTCCATTAAATCCGTGACCCTCATTGATCAAGGAAGCCCCTCATGTCTACGGCAAAAACCGCACTCATCATTGGCGCCTCCCGTGGCCTTGGCCTCGGTCTGGTGAAAACCCTGCTGGCCGACGGCTGGCAAGTCACCGCCACCGTGCGCAATCCGCAGAATGCCGAAGCACTGCAAGCGCTGGGCAAGGTGCGGATCGAGAAACTCGATATGGATGACCAGCAGGCGGTCATCGCGCTGAGCCAACAGCTCAAGGGCGAAGTGTTTGATTTGCTGTTCGTGAATGCCGGAGTCAAAGGCCCGGACGTGCAAACACCGGGCGGTGCGACCTTGGCCGAGGTCGGCCAATTGTTCTTCACCAACGCCGTGGCACCGATCAATCTGGCACAGCGTTTTGTCAGGCAGATTCGCCCGGATACCGGCGTACTGGCCTTCATGAGTTCGGTGCTGGGCAGCGTGACCATGCCGGACGCGCCGGAGCTGGCGTTGTATAAGGCCAGCAAGGCGGCGTTGAACTCGATGACCAACAGTTTCGTGACCCAATTGGGCGAGCAGAAACTCACCGTGTTGTCGTTGCATCCAGGCTGGGTGAAGACGGATATGGGCGGTGAAGGCGCCGACATCGATGTGGAAACCAGCACCCGTGGTCTCATTGATCAGGTGAACGCATACACCGGCAAGGGCGGGCATCACTTCGTGAATTACCGGGGTGAAACCATTCCCTGGTAAACACCGCCGCCCCCTGTGGGAGCGAGCTTGCTCGCGATAGCGGTCGCACATTCAACATCGATGTCGACCATTAGTCCGCTATCGCGAGCAAGCTCGCTCCCACACTGGATCTGCGGCGCTCAATCTGAGTAAACTTCGCTCCTCGTCCCCGCGGCGACCCTGGATCAGCAGACAGGGTAATCACTGAGCTGGCTAACCTGAACCCCACTTTCAGAGGAGCCGGCCACCATGCCTGCGACCCGTACCTGGTTAAAAAATCCCCTCGCAATCTTCACTGCCAATGGCCTCGATGCCCGTGGCGGACTGGTGCTGCAAGACGGTTTGATCGTCGAAGTGCTCGCTGCCGGCCAGCAACCTAGCGCGCCTTGTGGACAGGTTTTCGATGCTCGCGAGCATGTGATCCTGCCGGGGCTGATCAACACCCATCACCACTTCTATCAAACCCTGACCCGCGCCTGGGCGCCGGTGGTCAATCAGCCATTGTTCCCGTGGCTGAAAACCCTGTACCCGGTCTGGGCGCGTCTGACCCCTGAAAAACTCGCCCTTGCCAGCAAAGTCGCGCTGGCCGAATTGCTGCTGTCTGGCTGCACCACCGCCGCCGACCACCACTACCTGTTTCCGCAAGGCCTGGAAAATGCCATCGACGTGCAAGTCGAGAGCGTCCGCGAGCTGGGCATGCGCGCCATGCTGACGCGCGGCTCCATGAGCCTGGGCGAAAAGGACGGCGGCCTGCCACCGCAGCAAACCGTGCAGGAAGGCGAAGTGATTCTCGCCGACAGTCAGCGCCTGATCGCCGAATACCACGAGCGTGGCGATGGCGCGCAAATCCAGATCGCTCTGGCGCCGTGCTCGCCGTTTTCGGTGACCCCGGAAATCATGTCCGCCAGCGCCGAGCTGGCCAATAAACTCGACGTTCGCCTGCACACTCACCTGGCCGAAACCCTCGACGAAGAAGACTTTTGCCTGCAACGCTTCGGCCTGCGCACCGTGGATTACCTGGACAGCGTCGGCTGGCTCGGCCCGCGCACCTGGCTGGCTCATGGTATCCACTTCAACCCGGACGAAATCGCCCGCCTCGGCGCGGCCGGCACTGGCATCTGCCATTGCCCGAGCTCGAACATGCGCCTGGCCTCTGGCATTTGCCCAACACTGGACCTGACCGCTGCTGGCGCGTTGCTGGGTCTTGGGGTGGACGGCTCGGCGTCCAACGATGCCTCGAACATGATGCTCGAAACCCGTCAGGCGCTTTATATTCAGCGGCTGCGTTACGGCGCGGAAAAGATCACTCCGGAACGGGTTCTGGGCTGGGCGACCAAGGGCTCGGCGAGTTTGCTCGGGCGCACGGATATCGGCGAACTGGCGGTGGGCAAGCAGGCGGATCTGGCGTTGTTCAAGCTTGACGAACTGCGCTTCTCCGGCAGTCATGATCCGGTGTCGGCGTTGCTGCTGTGCGGTGCGGATCGCGCGGATCGGGTGATGGTGGGTGGCAAGTGGCGGGTGATTGACGGGCAGGTTGAGGGGCTGGATCTTAAAGGTCTGATCGCCGATCACAGCCAGGCTGCCCGGCAGCTGATCGCCGGCACCTGACACAACATCCATCAAAAACTGTGGGAGCGAGCCTGCTCGCGATAGCGGTGTGCCAGACACTATCAAGGTCGGCTGACACTCCGTCATCGCGAGCAGGCTCGCTCCCACAGGGATTTGTGGTGATTTCAGAGGCCCAACAGCGACAACATGATGAATGTTGCAAACAGCACAAAGTGAGTCATCCCTTCGATGGCATTGGTTTCGCCATCGTTGAGGTTGATCGCGCTGACGATCAAGGTGAGGAAGATCATCACCGTCTGCACCGGGGTCATTGCCATCTGGAACGGCTGACCGGTGTAGAGCGCCATGGCTTCCATCACCGGCACCGTCAGGATCACCGTCGACAGCGACGCCCCCATGGCAATGTTGACCACCGACTGCATGCGGTTGGCCAATGCCGCTCGCAACGCGGTGAGGATTTCCGGGGCTGCCGATATCGCCGCCACCAGAATCGCCGTGATCACCGGCGGAGCGCCTGTTCCTTCCAGGCCCAGGTCGAGGGTCTTGGACATCACCTCGGCCAACGCGCCGATGACCACCACGCCGAACACCAAGGTGGCGATACTCAGCGTCAGATTGACCGGTTCAGGTGCTTCTTCCGGGAGTTTCTTGCGACGTTTTTCCGGGTAGCTGTAGCTGAAGAAATAACTGTGTGGCCCCACCTGCATGCGCAGGAACAGGGCATAGAGCACGATCATTGCACCGATGGTGAACGCCGAATACACCTTCCAGTTGGCTTCGGGAATGAACTCCGGCACCACCATCGAGACGCCCATGGCGGTGAGGATCATCACGCTGTAACTGCGGGCCGAATCGTCGTTGTAAGACTGCTCGCCGTGCTTGATCCCGCCCATCAACGCGGCAAGGCCGAGGATGCCGTTGATGTCGAGCATGACCGCCGAATAAATCGTGTCACGCACCAGGGTCGATGAGGCTTCGTTGCTCATCATGATCGCCAGGATCACCACCTCTACCAGCACCGCAGCCAGTGTCAGGATCATCGTGCCGTAGGGGTCACCGACTTTCTCGGCAAGCAGTTCGGCGTGATGGGCCACGCGCATGGAGGCGGCGACGATGAAACCGATCAGGACCAGGCCGGCAGCGAGTGCAACCGGCTGGCCACTGTGCAACATCCAGTGTTCCAGTGGATAAGCAGCGACGGCAGCGAGCAGCGCCAGCAGGAGAAACTTTTCTTGCTTGAAGAGTGTGAGCATTGCGGGCCTTTTTGCCGATGCAGCGAAAGCAGAGTGATGAGCTACTGACTGCGGTGGAGCGCTAACGTTTCGTTACACCTTAGCGCACCAGTGGATGGCAGCCGTGCTCGGCCATGCACTTTTATCGGCCCCAAGGGCCCCATCGCGAGCAAGCTCGCTCCCACAAGGACCGCGCCGTTTTTTGTGGGAGCGGGCTTGCCCGCGATGGCCATCACGGGTCTTCGGTCCATTTGTTGTCTTGTTGGTCAGCAACTTGCATTGCCCCCGCCAACCTCACAACAACATGGAGTTCCATTCATGCACAAACGTCCGTTGAAGAAGCTGCTTGGCGCCGTTGTCGCGGCCATCGGTCTGAGCGCCAGCCTGACCGCCAGTGCCGCCGACCCGCTGAAAGTCGGCTTCGTCTACATCGGCCCGATCGGTGACCACGGCTGGACGTATCAGCATGAACAGGGACGCAAGTTGCTGGCCGAAAAGTTCGGCAATCAGATCACCACCAACTACGTCGAGAACGTCGCCGAGGGTGCGGACGCCGAGCGGGTGATCCGCAACATGGCCAAGGACAACTACGACCTGATCTTCACCACCTCTTTCGGCTACATGAACCCGACCCTGAAAGTGGCGAAGCAATTTCCCAAGGTGACCTTCGAACACGCCACCGGCTACAAGCAGGACAAGAACCTAGGCACCTATCTGGCTCGCACGTACGAAGGTCGCTACGTCAGCGGTTTCCTCGCGGCAAAAATGACCAGGACCAAGAAGATCGGCTACGTCGCCTCGTTCCCGATCCCTGAAGTCATCCGTGACATCAACGCCATTCAACTGGCTTTGAACAAATACAACCCGGGCACCGAGATCAAAGTGGTGTGGGTCAACTCATGGTTCGACCCGGGCAAGGAAGCCGACGCCGCCAACGCGCTGATCGACCAAGGCGTGGACGTGGTGTTCCAGCACACTGACAGCCCGGCACCGATCCAGGCCGCTGAACGTCGCGGCGTGTATGCCGTTGGCTATGCTTCGGACATGGCGCACTTCGGACCCAAAGCGGTGCTGACCTCGATCGTCAACGACTGGGGGCCGCATTACATTCAGGCGACCCAAAGCGTGCTCGACCACATGTGGAAGTCGCAGGATTACTGGGGCGGGTTGCAGGAAGGCACGGTTGAACTGCCGATCAGCGACCTGGTGCCGGCACCGGTGAAAGCCGAGGCAGAACAGCTCATCGCCGACATCAAGAGCGGTGCGCTGCGTCCGTTCACGGGACCGATCAAGGATCAGGCCGGCGCTGTGAAGATCGCGGCGGGTGCGACGGCCAGCAATGCGGAACTGGCGTCGATGAACTACTACGTTGAAGGCATGAAGGCGGACATTCCCAAGTAATCCACTCCAGCCACAACACTGTACCTGTGGGAGCGAGCTTGCTCGCGATGGGGCCGTCACATTCAATATCCAAGTTGACTGAAAGTCCGCTATCGCGAGCAAGCTCGCTCCCACAGGGGTACTGCGGTGTTTTTCAGACTGCGTATTCCTCAGGACAATTGCATGAATCGTCTTCCCATCATCGACATCGCCCCGCTCTACAGCGATGACCAAACCGCCTGGCAAGCCATCGCGACTCAAATCGACCACGCCTGTCGAGAATGGGGCTTCTTCTACATCAAGGGCCACCCGATCAGCCCGTCGCGCATCGACGCGGTACTCGACCACGCCCAACGCTTCTTCGCCCTGCCCACCGACGAAAAGCTCAAGATCGACATCACCCAGACCCGTCACCATCGCGGCTATGGCGCCATCGCCACCGAACAGCTGGACCCGAGCAAGCCCAGCGACCTGAAAGAAACCTTCGACATGGGCCTGCACCTTGCGGCGGATCATCCGGATGTCCTCGCCGAAAAACCCTTGCGCGGTCCCAACCGTCATCCGTCGTTGCCGGGTTGGGCAGCTTTGATGGAGCGACATTACGTCGACATGCAGGCGCTTGCCCAAACCCTGTTGCGGGCGATGACGATGGCGCTGAACATCGAGCGCGACTTTTTCGACACGCGCTTCAAAGAACCCGTCAGCGTGCTGCGGATGATTCATTACCCGCCGCGCCACACCGCCAGTTGCGAAGAACAACAAGGTGCAGGTGCCCATACCGATTACGGTTGCATCACCCTGCTTTACCAGGACGCCGCCGGTGGACTGCAGGTGCGCAACGTCAAAGGCGAATGGATCGACGCACCACCCATCGAGGGCACGTTCGTGGTCAATCTCGGCGACATGATGGCGCGCTGGAGCAACGACCGTTACCTGTCGACGCCGCACCGGGTGATCAGCCCGTTGGGTGTCGATCGATACTCGATGCCGTTCTTCGCCGAGCCTCACCCCGATACGCCGATTGAATGCCTGCCCGGTTGTCAGGATGAAGGGCAGCCGGCGAAGTACCCGGCCACCACCTGCGCCGAATTCTTGCTCTCGCGTTTTGCCGACACCTACGCTTATCGACGGGAACAGGACGCGGTGTGAACCGCCTGGTCAGGTTTTGCTAATTGTTTCCACGAGCATCTGTAGAATGCTCGTCATCTGCACCTGATGAGAAAAGACTATGTACGACTGGCTGAACGCCCTGCCCAAGGCAGAACTGCACTTGCACCTGGAGGGTTCGCTGGAGCCCGAGTTGCTGTTCGCCCTGGCCGAACGCAACAAGATCGCCCTGCCGTGGAGCGATGTCGACACCCTGCGCAAGGCGTACGCCTTCAACAACCTGCAAGAGTTTCTCGACCTGTATTACCAGGGCGCCGATGTCTTGCGCACGTCGCAGGATTTCTACGACCTGACCTGGGCGTACCTGTTGCGCTGCAAGGCGCAGAACGTGATTCACACCGAACCGTTCTTCGACCCACAGACCCACACCGACCGTGGCGTGCCCTTCGAAGTGGTGCTCAACGGCATCGCTGCCGCACTCAAGGATGGCGAGCAGCAACTGGGCATCACCAGCGGTTTGATCCTGAGCTTCCTGCGTCACTTGAGCGAAGACGAAGCACAGAAAACCCTCGACCAGGCGCTGCCGTTCCGCGATACATTTGTGGCCGTTGGTCTGGACAGTTCGGAAATGGGTCACCCGCCGAGCAAGTTTCAGCGCGTGTTCGATCGTGCCCGCCACGAAGGTTTCCTGACCGTCGCCCACGCCGGTGAAGAAGGCCCGCCGGAGTACATCTGGGAAGCGCTCGACCTGCTGAAAATCCAGCGCATCGATCATGGCGTGCGCGCCATCGAAGATGAGCGTCTGATGCAACGGATCATCGACGAGCAGATCCCGCTGACCGTGTGCCCGTTGTCGAACACCAAGCTCCGCGTGTTCGATCACATGTCCCAGCACAACATTCTGGACATGCTTGAGCGTGGCGTGAAAGTCACGGTGAACTCCGATGACCCTGCGTACTTCGGCGGGTACGTGACCGAGAACTTCCATGCGCTCTACACCGATTTGGGCATGACCCAGGATCAGGCCAAGCGATTGGCGCAAAACAGCCTGGATGCACGGTTGGTAAAACCATAAACCACACCGCATAACCCATGTGGGAGCGAGCCTGCTCGCGATGACAGTGTGTCAGTCAACCTCTACATCAACTGACAGACCGCCATCGCGAGCAGGCTCGCTCCCACAGTTAGATAGGCGTTGCTTCGGTCAGTTCTTCAAGCGTCTTGCCCCGCGTCTCCATCCCGAACACCCAAACCACCCCCGCCGCAATCGCAAAGCACATCGCCCCCAACGCGAACACGCCGCCCTGCCCGGTGATCGGAAACACCAGCCCGGTCACCAGCGGCCCGAGTAACGAACCCACGCGACCAATCGCCGACGCAAATCCAGACCCCGTCGCCCTGGCCGACGTCGGGTACAACTCAGGCGTGTAGGTGTAAAGCACCGCCCACATGCCGAACAGAAAGAACTGCATCAACAGGCCCGAGGTAATCAACAAGCCGACATTGCCGCCAAACACTGCGCTCTGACCGTAAAGAAACGCCATCACCCCGCCGCCAAGGAGGGTCACCACGCACACCGGTTTACGCCCCCAACGTTCCACCAGCCACGCTGCCATCAGAAAGCCTGGAATCCCGCCCAGGGAAATCAACACCGTGTAATACACCGATTGCGTCACGGCAAAACCCGACTGCTGCAGCAATGCGCTGAGCCAGGACGTCAGGCCATAAAACCCCAGCAAGGCAAAGAACCACACGCTCCAGATCATCATCGTGCGCTGGCGATACAGCGGCGACCAGATCTGGCGCAAGGCGGAAAAGAAGTTGCCCGGCGTACTGGCCACGCGTGGCAGGCGAATAGGCTCCGGCAAGTCCGAACGCCCCAGCGATGCCCGGACTCGCTGCTCAATTCCCAGCAACACTTTATCGGCCGCCTCATGCCGCCCGGCCTGTTCCAGCCAGCGCGGTGACTCGGGAATGAAAAAACGGATTGCCAGAACGAACACCGCCGGCACCGCCAACACGAGGAAGATGTCCCGCCAGCCAACCAGCGGCAACAGGAAATACGACAACACCCCGGCCGCGACGAACCCCAGCGGCCAAAACCCGTCCATCAATGCGATGTAACGCCCACGCCCCTTGGCCGGAATCAACTCCGAGAGCATCGACTGCGCGATGGGAAACTCCATGCCCATGCCAATCCCCAACAGGATACGGAACAAGGTCAGCGTTTCGATGTTCTGTGCCGTCGAGCACAGGTAACTGGCGATGCCCCACAACACGATGCTCCACTGGAACACCGGTTTACGGCCAAAGCGGTCGGCCAGCAGGCCGGACAGCGAAGCGCCTAGCACCATGCCGAAGAAGCTCGAACTGGCCAGCAACCCGGCTTGCGCCGAGCTCAAGCCGAACTCGGTTTTAATCGAGCCAAGCAGGAAGGTCATCATCGCCAGATCCATGGAGTCGAAGAAAAACGCCAACGCGATGATGATGAAAATGATGCGGTGGTAACCGCTGATGGGCAGCCGTTCCAGTCGTTCTGCCGCGCTGAAGCCTCGTGAGTCCATGCCACATTCCCCCAATCCGAAAATCCCCGAATTCGAGTGTGCGCGATAGACCCTTGGGGTGATGGCTGAATGCGACCTGTCCACAACTGCTAACGACGCCCAAGCTCATTGGCACCAGACGTCGGGCATAAAAGGCTCTAAAGCGCAGCTTCCAGCTCGGTTTGCTTGGCGAAACGATGGATTTCGCGCTGCCCCGTGGCGGTGATCTGCAATGCCCGCGAATCGCCGGGCAGACTCAACCAGCCCGATTGCATGAACAGCTGCAACAGCGCCGCGCCGAGCGCACCGCCCATGTGCGGGCGTCTTTCGCTCCAGTCGGGACACGCGCAGGCGACTCGGCTGTTGCGATGGGCCAGCGCCTGGATAAACACACCGCGTGCGGCCAGTTGCGTGGACCCCTTGTGCGTGATCATGACGCGCTGTTCGAACTGCTCGATCCAGCCAGCATCGAGCAGGCGTTGATAAAGATCGGCGGCCAGCGTGCCGCCCAGATGGTCGTCGCACAATCTGGCGCGCAATAGTGATGACGGGGCAGCCTGAGATTTGGCGACGGGGTTGGCGCGCTTGAAAACGTCCGGCACCTCCCGTGGCGTACTGGCCAGCGTTGCGCTGGCCAAGGCCTCGATGGCCGCGCCCACTTCAGGTGCGGCCAGGCGGAAAAAGCGTTTGCGCCCACGGACTTCGACTTTCAACAGACCTCCGGCGGACAAACGCCCAAGGTGTGCACTGGCCGAAGACGGTGACAGGCCGGCCAGCAATGCCAGCTCTTCGGATTGGCGCGCCGTGCCGTCCATCAAAGCCCACATCATTGCGCTGCGCTTTGGGTCAGCCAGCAACGTGGCAATCTGGCTGATGCAAGGTGCATGTTCCATGTATTCACTCCCTGTTGAATCGTTTCGTCTGCTGCTCAGAGACATCTTGACCAGTAATGTGTCGTCGGCCAAGACGCAAAAAATCGCCGTCAGCCGGACAAAGCTCCACTCACCCATGCCACGGCTTTGCAGGCTGGGCGAAGGTCGATGATTGAGCGTGAGGCTGTCGCCATCGCGAGATCGACCGTGCGTACACGAGGCGGGCGCTAGTATAAGCGGGTTATCCGACGGTTCCTGCCTTCGGGAAAGCGCGGGTGGTGATAGTTCCTGACAGAAATTTCGCTATTTGCCTGCGACTAATGATCGATGCTCGGAATACCCGGAAATTGACTGCCCAGATGAGCGCATCGGCTGGCAAGCATTTCGCGCAAAAGGTTCACAGGCTTACTCAATTGTGCGCGATGGGCGCACAGCAGATTCAGCGGTGCGCGTTCGCAGAGGAGCTCCGGCATCAGCACTTTCAAGCGTCCGGCGAGCACATCGGCGGCGACATCGAGCCAGGACTTGTAGGCGATGCCTGCGCCTGCAATTGCCCACAGCCGAACGACATCCGCATCGTCGCTGAAGCGATCACCGCTGACCGTCAGGCCGACCTCGCGTTTGCCGTCGTGGAAACTCCAGTGGTCATGGACCCGGCTGCCGAGCATGAACAACAAACAATTATGCTGGGCCAATTGCTCCAGGTGGCGCGGTTCGCCATGCCTGGCCAGATAACCCGGAGCGGCACACAGCACTCGGCGGTTTTGCGCTGCGATGGGCAATGCCACCAGACTTGAGTCTTCCGGCTCGCCGTAGCGCAGGGCGATATCGACCGGTTGGCGGAACAAGTCAGCGATGCGATCACCCAGCAACAGGCGCACGGTCAACCTGGGATGCTCGCGCTGGAACTCGTCGAGCCACGGCAGCAACAAGTTGCGGCCAAAATCCGAAGGTGCCGACAACTGCAAAACCCCGCTAACCTGGTCCTGACCGCTGGCCAGCAAGCGTCGCCCTTCATCCAGATTGCTCAGGGCCGCACGGGCGTACTCCAGAAAACCCTCGCCTTCGGCGGTCAACCGCAAGCTGCGCGTTGAGCGGGCAAGCAAACGTGCACCCAATTGTTGTTCGATACGCTTCAGCGCCGCGCTGGCCACCGCCGCGGACATGTCCATCACCCGCGCCGCCGCCGACAGACTGCCCAAGTCAGCGGCACGCACGAACAACTGCAAATCATCGAAACGCAGCATTTTCAGCCTTTATTATCAAAAAAATATTGAAAGAGACTGCTCTTTTAGCGGGTTTTATCTTGCAGAGAAATAGCCAATCATCTGTCCCATCGAAATCATCCCGCTCCCGGAGCCCGACCATGTCCCAGCCTTTTACCGCCATTGCCACCCTCATTGCCAAAGCCGGCCAGCAGGACGCCCTTGAACAGCACCTGCGTGCACTGCTGGAACCGACCCGCGCCGAGGCCGGTTGTGGCCAATACGATCTGCATCAGGACCTGGCCAATCCCCTGGCCTTCTACATGATTGAACACTGGAGCAGCGACGAAGCCCTGCAAGCCCACGACGACAGCGCACACATCCAGAACTTCCGCGCCAAGGCCGGCGAGTTTCTCGAGCACTTCGAACTCAAGCGCCTGCGCACCGTGGCTTGATCCCTTCTTTTATTACTGTTCAGGAGCCCTGCATGAAAGCCATCGCCTATTACGCCTCGTTGCCGATCAGCGACGCGAACGCCCTGCAAGACATCGAGCTTGCAGCACCGGTTGCCGGACCACGTGATCTGCTGGTCGAAGTCAAAGCCATCTCGGTCAACCCGGTCGACACCAAGGTCCGTCAGAACGTCCAGCCTGAAGACGGCGCCGCGAAAGTGCTGGGCTGGGACGTGGCCGGCGTGGTCAAGGCCGTCGGCAGCGATGTCACGCTGTTCAAGGCTGGCGACAACGTGTATTACGCCGGCTCCATCGCCCGCGCCGGCGGCAACAGCGAACTGCACGTGGTGGACGAGCGAATCGTCGGCCATATGCCCAAGTCCCTCGGTTTCGCCGAAGCTGCCGCGCTGCCGCTGACCGCCATCACCGCATGGGAATTGCTCTTCGAACGCCTGCAAGTGCGCGAAGGTAAAACCGATGAAGGCCAGAGCCTGCTGATCGTCGGTGCGGCGGGCGGTGTCGGGTCAATCCTGACGCAACTGGCCAGCCAGCTCACCGGGCTGAAGGTCATCGGCACCGCTTCCCGTGCGCAAACCCAGAGCTGGGTGCGCGAGTTGGGGGCTGATCTGGTGATCGATCACAGCAAGCCGCTGAGCGAAGAACTGAAACGCGCAGGCGTGGACCAAGTGACCCATGTCGCCAGCCTGACCCAGACCGATCAGCATCTGGATCAATTGGTCGAGGCACTGGCGCCTCAGGGCAAACTGGCGCTGATCGATGATCCGAAGGCGCTGGACGTGACCAAACTCAAGCGCAAGAGCCTGTCGTTGCATTGGGAGTTCATGTACACCCGCTCGCTGTTCGAAACCGCCGACATGATCGAGCAACACAAACTGCTCAACCGCGTGGCCGAGCTGATCGACGCCGGAACACTGAAGACCACGGTCGGCGAGCATTTCGGCACGATCAACGCTGCCAACCTGCGTCGCGCCCATGAGCTGCTGGAGAGCGGCAAAGCCAAGGGCAAGATTGTGCTCGAAGGGTTCTGAAACACACTGACTCACGTGTCGTCCTGAAAAGACGACACCGTCAGTCCGACAGTTGACCGTCGTCATAATAGTGATCGTATTCGGGTCTACAATCGTCTCCTCTGTGGTGCAATCTTTTACGCAACATCTTTTACGAGAGGAGAGATCAGCAATGAAGATCCTGATAAAAGAAGTGGCAAAATCCCAGTGGCAGGTCCGTCTGGACCAACACGCCGTGACCTTTCGCAGCGAAGCCGAAGCACTCGCCTTCACCCGCACCCTCGAAGCGCGCCTGCTCGCGCCTCATCAGATTCCCGACCGCCAGCAACGCGCCGTTGGCTGAGGCCTTCCTCAGACCTGGGCTTGCGCCAGTGCCCGGGCATTTTGCAAGCGCCGGGTGAGCATCGCCGCGCTCACCACCAGAATTCCGCACAGGCTGATGACCATCGCCATCGGCACGGCGCTGCCATCGTGCAAGACACCGACCAACGCTGCCGCACCGGCGGCGACGCTGAATTGCAGGCAACCGAGCATGGCTGACGCACTGCCGGCACGAGCGCCCTGGCCGCTCATGGCGCAGGCCGAAGCGTTCGGGAGGATGCAACCGAGGCTGGCGATACAGATAAACAATGGGATCAGCAACGGCCATAACTGCTCGGTGTGCAGTGCACTGACAGCGAGCAATGTCAGGCCCGCGCCCAGGTAGATCCATACCGTACGCGCCAACAGGAAGGCCGGACCACGTTTGGCCAGCAGCCGTGCATTGACCTGCGCCACCAGAATGAAACCCGCCGCGTTGGTGCCGAACAGCCAGCCGAAATGTTCGGCCGGTACGCCATAGAGCTTGATGAAGACGAACGGTGAACCGGCGATGTAGGCAAACATCCCGGCGATGGCGATACCGCCGGTCAGGGCGTGGCCCAGATACACCGGATCCGACAATAGCCGACCGTACTGACGCAGCGCCCCCGACAACGGTTGGCGCGGGACATGGGCCGGCAGACTTTCCGGCAAACCGATTGCCACGGCCAAGCCTGCCAGGGCGCTGAAACCGGTCAGCACCAGGAAGATAGACTGCCAGCCGGTAGTATTGACCAACAGCCCGCCCAGCATCGGCGCGAGAATTGGCGCCAGCCCCATCACCAGCATCAGTTGCGAGAAGACTTTCGCCGAACCCACCGCATCGCATTTGTCGCTGACCACTGCGCGGGAGATCACCATCCCCGCACAACCGCCGAGGGCCTGTATGAACCGCGCACCGATCAGCCATTCCAGATTCGGCGCGAAGGCACAGGCCAGGGAAGCGGCGGTGAACAAGCCGACGCCTGTCAGCAGCGGAAGGCGTCGTCCGAAGCGATCCGCGACCGGGCCGTAAGCCAGTTGCCCAATGGACAAACCAAGGAAATACGCGGCCAGCGTCAGCTGGACATGTTTCTCATCGGTGCCAAACGCCAGCGCCATCGCCGGGAACGCCGGCAGGTAGAAATCGATCGCCAGCGGACCGAAAGCGCTCAGGGCGCCAAGAATCAAAATGGTACGGAAGTTCATCAGGCATCCAGTTGGGGTCGGCAGCCCGACAGTCTAGCCGCGCGTGGACGCCTTGAACATTCCGTTAGGTCGCTAACAATTAAAAAACCACTGGAGGGGCACAAAACCTGTGTGGGCGAGCCTGCTCGCGATAGCGGTGTATCAGTCGGCATCAATGCTGAATGACACACCGCTATCGCGAGCAGGCTCGCTCCCACAGGGATTTGTTCTGGTCTCAGGCGAGTTTTGCCTCATAGCCTTCTTCAGTGATCGCCGCGATCACTTCTTCGGCGGTCAGGGTGCTCTCGACGCCGACTTCTTTTGCCGCCAGTTCGACCCGCACACTCGCCGCAGGATCCTTGGCTTGCAGCGCCTGGGTGATGGCTTTGACGCAGTGGCCGCAGGACATGCCTTGAACATTGAACAGTTGCATGGGATGACTCCTTGAGTGAGGTTGCGAGCAGTCTCGAGCTTGCCACCATGGCAAGGTCAAGTTCTGTAAAACGCTGCCGGGCTGGCAATCGGCGTCTCGCTCGGCCAAGCTGCGTGCATCAATGACTCGACCTCAGGAGATTCAGCCATGCGCTGGTCAGCTCTCAGCCTGTTTGGCTTCCTCAGCCTATTTGCCGCGACGCCTTCGGTTCAAGCCTCCGGGGAGGACTACGGGGTTCTGATCATTTCCCGCGAGCGCCTGGAAGTCGCAACCGCCTGCGAGATCGGCGTGTACATTCAGGATCAACTGTCGGCGCGGCTGTTCCAGGAACAAAGTACCTCGTTCAACCTGCCGCCGGGCAATGTGTCCCTGCGCCTCAAACTGTTGCCGGGCCAGGCTCCAGGCTGCAACGCGGGAATGCTCGCACCGGGCTCGCAGAACATCACGCTCAAGGCCGGTGATGTGTTGAAGTTCCGGATCGCGATGTCGCAGGAAGGGATGTACCTCAAACCCGCCGCCCTCGAATATTAATCACCACACCGTTCGTCACTGATCGTTCCCACGTCGAGGCGTCGAACCGTCCGCGTGGGAATGCCTCAACGGACGCTCTGCGTTCGGCTTTTAAATGGGACGCGGAGCGTCCCGGGCTGCATTCCCACGCAAAGCGTGGGAACGATCAAAGATCATCTTTTGATCTGAGACATGGCGCTTGACCTTGCCAGCATGGCAAGGTTGATCCTGTAGACATCTTCTACAGGGAGCGCGACCGATGTCCGAATCCACTACGTTCGATCTGCCGATTGCCGGCATGACCTGTGCCAGTTGCGCCGGGCGTGTCGAGCGTGCCTTGAGCAAAGTCGTCGGCGCCTCCGCCGTCAGCGTCAACCTCGCCACCGAGCAGGCTCGTGTTCAAGCGCCCAGCGACAGCCTGCCGGCATTGATGGATGCGGTGCAGCGGGCTGGTTACAGCGTGCCGCAGCAGACGCTGGAATTGAGCATCGACGGCATGACCTGCGCGTCATGCGTCGGCCGTGTCGAGCGGGCGCTGGCCAAGGTGCCGGGGGTGAAAAGTGTCAGCGTCAACCTCGCCAACGAGCGCGCCCACCTCGAACTGCTCGGACACGTCGATCCACAGACATTAATCGGTGCTGTGACCAAGGCAGGCTATAGCGCCAGCGTCTGGGAAGTCGAGCACCCGCAGACCGACAACCAGCAACAGCGCCTGCACCGCGAGCGTTGGGCATTGATCATGGCCATCGCCCTGGCCTTGCCGCTGGTGTTGCCAATGCTGCTGCAACCGTTTGGCGTGCACTGGATGCTCCCGGCCTGGGTGCAATTTGCGCTGGCCACACCGGTGCAGTTCATTTTCGGCGCGCGTTTTTACATCGCCGCCTGGAAAGCCGTGCGCGCCGGTGCCGGCAATATGGATTTGCTGGTCGCCCTCGGCACCAGCGCCGGTTATGGCTTGAGTCTTTATGAATGGGCCACCGCGGCCGGGCGCATGCCGCACCTGTATTTCGAAGCGTCGGCGGTGGTGATCGCGCTGGTGCTGCTGGGCAAATACCTGGAAAGCCGCGCCAAACGCCAGACCGCCAGCGCCATCCGCGCCCTCGAAGCGTTGCGCCCGGAACGAGCGATTCAAGTCATCGATGGCCGCGAGCAGGATGTCGCCATCAGTGCTTTGCGCCTCAATGACCTGGTGCTGGTCAAACCCGGCGAACGCTTCCCGGTGGACGGTGAAGTGGTCGAAGGCCAGAGCCACGCCGACGAAGCGCTGATCAGCGGCGAAAGCCTGCCGGTGCCCAAGCAACCCGGCGACAAGGTCACGGGGGGCGCGATCAATGGTGAAGGTCGGTTGTTGGTTCGCACCCAGGCCTTGGGCGCGGAAACCGTGCTGGCGCGGATCATCCGCCTGGTCGAGGACGCCCAGGCGGCCAAGGCGCCGATTCAAAAACTGGTGGATAAAGTCAGTCAGGTGTTTGTGCCGACGGTGTTGCTGATCGCATTGGCGACACTGATCGGCTGGTGGTTGTACGGTGCGCCGATGGAAACCGCGCTGATCAACGCCGTCGCGGTGCTGGTCATAGCTTGCCCTTGCGCATTGGGCCTGGCCACGCCGACCGCAATCATGGCCGGTACAGGTGTGGCGGCCCGCTACGGCATTCTGATCAAGGACGCCGAAGCCCTCGAACGCGCCCATGAAGTCAGCGCCGTGGTATTCGACAAGACCGGCACGCTGACCTCTGGCACCCCTCGCATCGCTCACCTAAGCGCTATCGAAGATGACGAAGCCACCCTGCTGCAAATGGCCGGCGCCCTGCAACGTGGCAGTGAACATCCATTGGCGAAGGCAGTTCTGGACGCCTGCGCCGAACGCGACTTGAGCGTGGCCGATGTCAGTGACAGCCAATCACTGACCGGACGCGGCATCGCCGGCACGCTCGACGGTCGTCGCCTGGCGCTGGGCAATCGCCGGATGCTGGAAGAAAGCGGTTTGAATGCAGGCCCGTTGGCGGACTCGGCAACGGCCTGGGAAACCGAAGGCCGGACACTGTCCTGGCTGATCGAACAAAGTCCCAAACCTCGAGTGCTCGGCCTGTTCGCGTTCGGCGACACCCTCAAGCCCGGCGCCCTGCAAGCGGTGCAACAACTCAACGCACGCCACATCAGCAGCCACTTGCTGACCGGCGACAACCGCGGCAGCGCCAACGTGGTTGCCCAAGCCTTGGGCATCACCGATGTGCACGCCGAAGTGCTGCCGGCCGACAAAGCCGCCACAGTGGCCACACTGAAAAAAACCGGTGTGGTGGCGATGGTCGGTGACGGCATCAACGACGCCCCGGCACTGGCGGCGGCCGACATCGGCATCGCCATGGGCGGTGGCACCGACGTGGCGATGCACGCGGCCGGCATCACCTTGATGCGCGGCGATCCACGGCTGGTGCCCGCGGCACTGGAAATCAGCCGCAAGACCTACGCGAAGATTCGGCAGAATCTGTTCTGGGCCTTTGTCTACAACCTGATCGGCATTCCGCTGGCGGCGTTCGGCTTCCTCAACCCGGTACTGGCCGGCGCAGCGATGGCGTTGTCGAGCGTCAGCGTGGTGAGCAATGCGTTACTGTTGAAAACCTGGAAACCCAAGGACCTGGAGGACAATCGATGAACATCGGCCAAGCAGCCCGCCACAGTGGTCTGAGCGCAAAGATGATTCGTTATTACGAGTCCATCGGCTTGCTCAAGGCCGCCCATCGCACCGACAGCGGCTACCGTGTTTACGGCGATGACGACCTGCACACGCTGGCGTTCATCAAGCGCTCCCGGGACCTGGGGTTTTCACTTGAAGAGGTCGGCAAACTGCTGACCCTCTGGCAGGACCGTCAACGCGCCAGTGCCGACGTGAAAGCCCTGGCCCGTCAGCACATCGACGAACTGAACCAGAAGATCCGCGAACTCGGACAGTTGCGCGACACCTTGCAGGACCTGGTCGAGCACTGTCAGGGCGACCATCGCCCCGACTGCCCGATCCTCAAGGAGCTGGCGTCGGGCTGTTGCGCCGAACCTGCCCGCGCCTGAGCGCCAGTCCTTTCACCACCAACACGGTGGTGATTGGAATGCCGTGGAACAGCAACACCACGGCCCCCGGCGCCCACCATGCATAGAATGGCGCGGCGATCAGCATGCCGACACCGAACCCGGTCATTTGCAGCAGCGTCAACACGCTGAAGATCGGCAGGCGCAGGTTGTCCGGCTCGCGTTGCAGACGCGACATCAAGCCAACCTCCGAAAACCCGTCCCCCAACCCCGCCGGCAACGAGAACAACAGCAAACCGTAGAGCGTCTGCTGCTGAAACATCAGGATGAAACCGCAGGACATCAGCAACACGCCGAAGAAAAATCGTCGCTCCAGATGTGCGTTGTCCGAGCCTTGCAGATGACTGGCGATTCGCGCGCCGATCAGTTTGCCGCTGGCCCAGACCGCCAGCATCAAACCCAGCGTGGTACTGGCGGATTCGGGGGTGAGCAGTTTCGAAATGATCGGAAAACCGACATTGTGCGCGGCGCTGCCAAGGGTGTCGGCCATGGTGACAGCCAGCATCGCGGCGACCACGGGTGTGCTGCGCAAACCTTGGCGCAGGGCCGACCATTCGCCGTGCTCGTCGGCGGGTTTGTGAGAAGGTCTGGAAAAGCGCAGCGGCACGATGAACACCGCGGCCAGCAAATAAGTGACCACGTTCAACGCAAACACTGTTTCAAAGCCAAACGCGGCCACCAACAACCCCGCCACCAGACTTCCGCCGACCATGGCTGCCGACGACGCCGAGGTGATCCAGGCGTTGGTCTTGAGCAGGTGCTCGCCTTCGATCAAGTGCGGCAATTGGCTGTTGAGGCCGATCGCAAACATGGAATTGCCGAAACCCAGGCCGAAAGCGATAAACGGTAATAACAAAGCCTGCTGGGTGACGGGCAGCACCAGCAGCAAACCCAGAAGTGCGGCACGCAGCAGGTCGAACGCAATCAGCGGCCAGCGCCCGGCCCAGCGGCGGTAGAACGTCGTGCCGATGAGGCTGGCGAAAATCCCTCCGCCCACGCGGCTGGCGAGAAAAATTCCCACGCTCATGGCGCTGTTGCTGAGCAGGTAGACGTAAGTGGCCAGGGCGACCATGTTGAGGAAGGCGCCGAAGTCCGAGACCAGACGGGCGCTGACGATCAGTCGGGCATTGCGGGTGGAGGTGTTCACATTCAATCCTTGAGTGTGGGAAGTGCGGAAAACTCAATACACAGCTACACCGCAAATTCAGTGTAGGAGTGAGCCTGCTCGCGATGGGGCCGTCATATTCAACATCATTGTCGCCGGACTGTCCGCTATCGCGAGCAGGCTCGCTCCCACATTAATTTTCAGTGTTTGGAGGATTCGGGGCAGGCATCTACAAAAAACCCGGCCGAAGCCGGGTTTTTCGTTAACCGATCACTGCATCCACGGCGGAGGCGGTTCTTCGGCTTTGCTCGGTGGCGCGTCGTCAGCAGCGCGGATCGCTTGCTTACGCTCTTCATCCAGGCGTGCCGCCTCGATCTCGCGCATGATCCCGCCCACGTCAGCCAGCTCTTCCGGTTCGTCGAACTCGCCGGTCAACACGCTGGCCGGGTGCAAGGTGCCGGCTTCGAACAACGCCCACATTTCCTTGGCGTACTTGGTCTTTTTCAACTCCGGCGCAAACCGGCCGAAGTAGGACGCCATGTTGCCAACGTCCCGCTCCAGCATGCTGAACGCGTGGTTATTGCCCGCCGCGTCGACCGCTTGCGGCAAGTCGATGATCACGGGGCCGGTCGGGGTCAACAGCACGTTGAACTCGGACAGGTCACCGTGCACCAGACCGGTACACAGCATCAGCACGATCTGCGAGATCAGGAACGCGTGATATTCGCGCGCCTGATCCGGCTCCAGCACCACGTCGTTCAGACGCGGCGCCGCATCGCCGTACTCGTCGGCCACCAGTTCCATCAGCAACACGCCTTCAAGGAAGTCGTACGGCTGAGGCACCCGGACACCCGCACCGGCCAGACGGAACAATGCCGCCACTTCGGCGTTCTGCCAGGCGTCTTCGGTTTCTTTCTTGCCGAACTTGGAGCCCTTGGCCATCGCCCGAGCCTGCCGGCTGTTGCGTACCTTGCGGCCTTCCTGATACTCGGCCGCCTGGCGGAAACTGCGTTTATTCGCCTCCTTGTAGACCTTCGCGCAACGTAGCTCGTTACCGCAGCGCACCACATAAACAGCTGCTTCTTTACCACTCATGAGTGGGCGCAGCACCTCGTCGACCAGACCGTCCTCGATCAGGGGTTCAATGCGTTTTGGAGTCTTCATCAGCTTTTATTGTGGGTCCTTTATTACCAAACACGCGAAAGTCATTCGTTATACGGCAATCCACTCGTTCGGGGGAGGGGTTGCCGACCTATGAACGTTGAGATGCACACAATGTGCCGGATTAATCGCGCCCTCCCCTTCAGTCATCATCGGCCGCAAAAGATCATAGCTGAGCTGACAATACTTGTTGGCAAAGGATTGTGAGGGCATTTTCGACAGAAGCTGACACCTTAATTCATACCCTTCGTAGGATTTTTCTTTTTAAGCCTCAATTTCCCCCGCAATCAGCCGAAGTCCTCAGAGACAAAGTGATTTGTCCGACAATCGTGCCGACAACAAAAACGATGGCGCGCTCCAGGATCGGGGACCAAAAACGTTTACGGCTGCCAAAAATCCGCGAGTCTTCTGCACTGCGTGGGCCTACAAGAAAAATCTGGAGCGCGGATGAACATCAAACAGAAGTTGACCTGGGCGTTTGCAATCATCGCCTGCTTGCCGGTGGTGCTGGTCGCCACCCTCGTCGTGCTGAACTTGCGCAGTGAGGCCAAGGAGAATTTCGTCGACGGCAGCGGTCGTGAAATTCGTCAGGTCAGCAACGCCATGCAACTGTTCTTCGACGGCATCAGCCAGAACGTCGACTACCTGGCCAAGCAACCTCTGATCAAAAACTCCGACGACAGCCTCAAAACCTACATGGGCGCCAATGCCGAGAGCATTCCCCAGGGCGAGATGGACAAAAAAGTCTTCGGCCTCCTGCAGGACCTGGGCAACAGCCATCCATCCTATGCCTACGCCATCCTCGGCACGGCGGCGGGCGGTTATGTGTCCTGGCCGGACGATGCCAAGCTGAGCAATTACGATCCGCGCCAACGCCCCTGGTACAAGGCCGCCCAAGCCAAGCCGGGCAAACCGTTTCGCACCGAGGCCTATTATTGGGCCCAGGACGACGCAACCTACGTCAGCACCGTGCGCACCATCGACAACAAATTGGGCACCAACGGCGGTGTAGTCAGTATCGACGTGACGCTCAAGCAGCTCACCGAAATCGTCAAACAGATCAAACTCGGTGAAACCGGCTATCTGATGCTGCTGGAAAACACCGGCACCGTGCTGGTCGATCCAAAACAGCCGGAGCACAACTTCAAAGCCCTCAGCAGCCTCGGCGAAGGCTATGCGCAACTGGCCAAAGCCGGTAAAGGCCTGGTGGAAGTCGAGCTGAACGGCGAGCGCTACATGGCCAACGTCTGGCCGTCGGAGCAACTGGGCTGGACCTTTATCGGCCTGATCAAACAGAACGACGTGATGAGCTCGGCCACGCAACTGACCTGGCTGATCGCAATCATTGCTGCCGTGCTGGCGGTGTTCTTCGCCATCGTCGGCGCCAGTTTCGCCAGCCTCATCGTGCGGCCGATCCGCAGCGTGGCCAGCGGCCTGGAAGGCATCGCCCAAGGTGAAGGCGACCTGACCAAGAACCTGGAAATCCGTGGCAGCGACGAAACCGCGCAACTGGCCAACTGGTTCAACCAGTTCCTGACCGCGATCCGCAACCTGATCCAGAGCATCGGTGGCGCGGCGAACAAGATTCTCGCCACTTCGAAAAGCTCGACCCAGGTCTCCAGTGACATGGCCGAAGCGGCCGGGCGCCAGCGTGAAGCGGTGGACATGGTGTCCACGGCGTTCCACGAAATGGTCGCCACGGCCAACGAAGTCGCGCGCTCTTGCAGCCAGGCAGCCGAGTCGGCAGACAGCGGCCAGCGTCAGGCTCGTGAAGGTCAGCAGCAGATCGATGCAGCCGTGACCAGCGTTGATCGCTTGAGCCAGGAAATCGAACAGTCGGCGCAGTCGATGCAGCAGTTGGAACGCGACAGCAACGACATTCAGTCGATCCTGGGGACCATTCGCTCGATTGCCGAACAGACCAACCTGCTGGCCCTGAACGCGGCCATCGAAGCGGCGCGGGCCGGTGAACAAGGTCGCGGCTTTGCGGTGGTGGCGGATGAAGTTCGCGCCCTGGCCAAGCGCACAGCCGATTCCACAGCGGAAATCGATGGGCTGCTGGGCAACCTGGCCAAACGCACCAGCCAGGTGACTCAGCAAATGCATGCGAGCCTGGAAGTGTCGCAGCAGTCGGTGAGCCGCATCGGCGAAGCCCGCAGCAGTTTCGGGCTGATTCGTGAGTCGGTGGATGTGATTCGCGACATGAACACCCAGATCGCCACGGCGGCAGAGGAACAGCATCAGGTGGCGGAAGACATCAACCGGCACATCAGCCAGATTCATGGCGATGCACAGTTGGTGGCTGAACTGGCCAACTCGGCGCGTCTGGATTCCCAGAGCCTGGCCGGCTTGTCGAATGAACTGGATGTCTTGGTTCGCCGCTTCCGGACCTGATTCCCGAGCACACTGACAGCCCCATGTGGGAGCGAGCTTGCTCGCGATGGCGGTGGCATATCCAACATCAATGTGGAATGTCACGCCCTCATCGCGAGCAAGCTCGCTCCCACAGTGGTCAGGTGGTGTTACTGTCTGAAGAGCTCCCCAGGAGTAAACCCGAACAGACTCTTGAACGCCGCAATAAACGCTGACGTCGAGTCGTACCCGCAAGACAGCGCCGCATTCGTCACGCTGTCACCCTCCTCCAGCAAACTCAATGACGACAGCAGCCGCATCCGCTGGCGCCACCCGCGAAAACTCAACCCGGTCTCGCGCTGGAACAAGCGCATCAGCGTCTTTTCCGAAGTGCCGAGGCGTTCCGCCCATTCCTGCAACGTCACGTTGCGCTCCGGGCTTTCGATCAGTTCGTTGCACAAGCCCAGCAGTCGCGGGTGCCGAGGCAACGGCAGAGAAAAACCCACTTCCGGCAAACTCGCCAACTGATCCAGCAGCACATTCACCAGCCGCGCTTCTTGGCTATCGCCTTGGGGATATTCCACTGGCAGCGCACAAAAGCTCTTGATCAACTCTCGCGCCAGCGGCGTGACTTCCAGCACCCGGCAACGCCCGTCCGCCCACTCACAATCTTCGCGGCGCACGTAGAGGCTGCGCATCTCGGCACGCATCGAAGTCACCACCTGGTGTTCCAGGTCCGCCGGAATCCAGATGCCCCACTGCGGCGGCGCAAAGAAACTGCCCTCGGCAGTGTGCACGCCAAGAACGCCACTGATGGCGTAGGAAAACTGCACCCAGTCATGGCGATGAGGCGGTGTCCAGGAACCGGCGTTCAGGCTTTCCGCCCGCGCGAACAGCGGACGCGGCAGCGCGGTGAGCGTCGGAATGGTCCGTTCGAGGGAAAGTTGTCCGTTAGTCGGCATTGATTGGCCTTATGTCGCAAGACGGCAGTCAGGGCCAACGTTAGGCTAAGTCACCATTTCTTACAAATGTATTCGGTGACTGCTATGCATGCCTTCAAACACCTCAAACGCGTGGTCACCGACTGGTTCTTGTGCGGCATGCTGATCGCCACGCTGCTGGCGTATTTCTTCCCGACCTTTGGCGCCACGGGCGGCGGCATGCACGCCGAATACGTGATCAACATCGGTGTGTTCCTGGTGTTCTTCCTTCACGGCGTCAACCTGTCCAGCGAGCAGATCCGTCACGGCCTGAAGAACTGGAAGCTGCATGTGATGGTGCAATGTTTCACCTTTGCGGTGTTTCCACTGATCTGGCTGCTGAGCGACACACTGCTGGGCTCGCACCTTCCATCACTGCTGATGCTGGGCTTCCTCTACCTCTGCGCCCTGCCCTCGACCATTTCCTCGTCCGTGGCCCTGACTGGCAGCGCAGGCGGCAACGTGCCGGCGGCGATTCTCAACGCCAGCCTGTCCAGTGTGCTGGGGATTTTCCTGACGCCGTTGCTGGTGAGCTTCGTGGTCGGCAGTGGTGCCGGCGGCATCGATTTGGGCTCGACCCTGCTCGATCTCTGCGCCATGTTGCTGTTGCCGCTGGTACTCGGCCAATTGGTGCGGCCACTGTTCGGCAAGTTTTTCGCGCGACACAAACGCTACACCAACGTCGCCGACAAACTGGTGATCCTGCTGCTGGTGTATGCGGCGTTCTGCAACTCGATGGTTTCGGGGATGTGGCAAAAGCAAGGCAACACAGTGATTCTGACGGCGCTGATCGGCAGTGCGATCCTGCTGGCGATCATCCTGTGGATGACCACCCGCACCGCCCGTGCGCTGAAATTCAGCCCGGCAGATGAGATCGCGGCGGTGTTCTGCGCCAGCAAGAAATCCCTGGCTGCCGGTGCACCGATGGCAGCGCTGATCTTCGGTGCCAACCCGGGCCTTGGCTTGATTCTGCTGCCGATCATGATCTATCACCCGTTGCAGTTGATCGTCTGCTCAGTGATGGCCGAGCGTTACGCCAACCTCAACCGTGAACGCATCGCGCAGCAAAACGCGCAACTGGTCAGCGCTCGATAATCGCCGTCACACCTTGACCACCGGCGGCGCAGATCGAGATCAAGCCTCGGCCCTTACCCGCCGCATCCAGCAGCTTCGCCAGGTTGGCAACAATGCGCCCGCCAGTCGCGGCAAACGGATGCCCCGCCGCCAGCGAACTGCCTTTGACGTTGAGTCGGCTGCGGTCGATGGAGCCCAGCGGCGCATCGAGGCCGAGGCGTGTTTTGCAAAACGCTGGATCTTCCCAGGCCTTCAACGTGCAGAGCACCTGCGCGGCGAAGGCTTCGTGGATTTCGTAATAATCGAAGTCCTGCAACGTCAGGCCATTGCGCGCCAACAAACGCGGCACTGCGTACACCGGCGCCATCAACAGCCCTTCGGCGCCATTGACGAAATCCACCGCCGCCGTCTCGCCATCGCGCAAGTAAGCGAGGATCGGCAAGCCACGTTCCTTCGCCCATTCCTCGCTGCCCAGCAGCACCAGCGATGCACCGTCGGTGAGTGGCGTGGAGTTGCCCGCCGTCAGCGTGCCCTTGGCGCTTTTCTCGAAGGCCGGTTTCAGCGCGGCGAGTTTTTCCAGGGTCAGGTCCGGGCGCAGATTGTTGTCGCGGGTCAGGCCGAGGAACGGCGTCATCAGATCGTTATGCCAGCCTTCGGTGTAGGACGCGGCCAGATTGCGATGGCTTTCCAGCGCCAGTTGATCCTGTTCTTCGCGTGGGATGTTCCAGGTCTGCGCCATCAATTCGCAGTGCTGGCCCATGGACAAACCGGTGCGCGGTTCTCCGTTGCGCGGGAACTCAGGGATCAAATCCCGGGGACGCAGTTGCAGAAAGGTTTTCAGTTTGTCGCCCGTGGTTTTGGCCCGGTTGGCTTCAAGCAACACCCGGCGCAAACCTTCACTGACGCTGATCGGCGCATCCGAAGTGGTGTCGACACCACCGGCAATCCCGCAATCGATCTGGCCCAGGGCAATCTTGTTCGCCACCAGCAACGCCGCTTCAAGCCCTGTGCCGCACGCCTGTTGGATGTCATAGGCCGGCGTGCTGGGGGACAACCGTGAGCCGAGCACGCACTCGCGCGTCAGGTTCATGTCTCGCGACAGTTTGAGCACGGCACCTGCCACCACTTCGCCGATGCGCAGGCCATGCAGGTTGTAGCGTTCGATCAGGCCTTCGAGCGCGGCGGTGAGCATCGCCTGATTGCTGGCGGTGGCGTACGGCCCGTTGGAGCGGGCGAAGGGGATACGGTTACCGCCGATAATCGCGACGCGGCGCAGCTGAGTCATGAAAAGCTCCTTGAAAAATTCTTATGTAAACACCGAACCTGTGGGAGCGGGCTTGCCCGCGATAGCGGTGTGTCAGCCGACTTAGATGCTGGATGTGTTGGCCTCTTCGCGGGCAAGCCCGCTCCCACAGTGATCTCATTTCCCACAAATCCGGTGTTCCAACTAATCTGCTGAGTTCAAGCGTAGGCCTAATCTCGTGGATCGAACGACTGATTGCCATTCGTGGTCCACACTTTGAACCCCAGCTGCCGGAGTGCGTTCCATGTCTGACCGTTATATCGACTTCGCCAATTCGTCCATCGGCCATCGTCTGGTCGGGGCCTTGGGGCTGCCGTCTCCGGTACGCCTGGAACGCTGGCAAGCAGGCCGGCTGCGGCCTGTCGAAGGAGCGCTGTTGATCGGCGGCGGCCCGTTGGCGGACAACGTCAGCGCCTTCGCCAATCGCCTGACCGATGCGATCTACGCCTACGGTGCCGAGCCGTCCCTGGCGACCGCGTGGATTCCCGGCCACGGTCCGAAAATCAAGGCGGTGGTGTTCGATGCGAGTGATGTGCTGCACACCGATCAGCTGAAACGGCTGCGCGAGTTCTTTCAACCGCTGATGAAAAACCTCGATAACAGTGCGCATCTGGTGATTCTGGGGCGTGCGCCAGAGACCTTGAGCGACCCGTTCGCCGCCAGCGCACAGCGCGCCCTGGAAGGTTTCAGCCGTTCGCTGGCCAAGGAGTTGCGCAGTGGCGGCACCTTGCAGCTGATCTATGTCGGCGAAGGGGCCGAGGATCAACTGGAAGGGCCGCTGCGGTTTTTCCTCTCGCCCAAAAGCGCGTTCGTCTCCGGCCAGGTCATCCGGTTGAAGGCCTGTGATACACAGGTGACGGACTGGACTCGCCCACTGGCCGGGCGCAAGGCGCTGATCACCGGTGCCGCGCGAGGCATTGGCGCCTCCATCGCCGAGACCCTGGCCCGTGACGGTGCCGAAGTGATCCTGCTCGACGTGCCACCGGCCAAAGCCGATCTGGATGCGCTCGCCGCACGCCTTGGCGGGCGCAGCATCACCCTGGACATTTGCGCCGAAGACGCCGCCGCGCAATTGATCGAACAACTACCCGGCGGTGTCGACGTGGTGGTCCACAACGCAGGCATCACCCGCGATAAAACCCTGGCCAACATGACCCCGGAATTCTGGGATGCAGTGCTCGCGGTCAACCTCAACGCACCGCAAGTGCTGACCAAGGCGTTGCTCGACAGCGGCGCCTTGCATGACAACGGTCGGTTGATTTTGCTGGCCTCGATCAGCGGCATCGCTGGCAATCGCGGGCAAACCAATTACGCGGCAAGCAAGGCTGGCCTGATCGGGCTGGCTCAAGCCTGGGCACCGCTGATGAGCGAACGCGGCATCAGCATCAACGCCGTTGCGCCCGGCTTCATTGAAACGCAAATGACCGCACACCTGCCATTCGGCATCCGCGAGGCCGGGCGACGCATGAGTTCGCTTGGTCAGGGCGGCCTGCCACAGGACGTTGCCGAAGCAGTGGCCTGGCTCGCGCAACCGGGCACCGGCGCTTTCACCGGGCAAGCGTTGCGAGTCTGTGGACAAAGTGTTCTGGGGGCGTAGACATGATCATTGATTGGCACACGCTCAATCGCGAACCGAGCCTGCCTGCGCTGTATGTGCGGGCGGCGATGCGGCGAAAAATCACCGGCACGACGTTGCCCGAGACCGGTTTGCGCTGCTGGGTCGAGGTCGATCCCAACCGCCTGGCGGCGTATCGCAAGGTTTGCGGGTTTGCCGACAACGGTTTGCTGCCGCCGACCTACCCGCACATCCTGGCGTTTGCGTTGCAGATGCAATTGCTCACGGCCAAGGAGTTTCCATTCCCGTTGCTGGGGCTGATTCACCTGAGCAACCGCATCCGGGTTTTACGGCCAATGGGCGGCGTGCATCGTGTTCGTGCCAGTGTTCAGGTGCAGAACCTGCAACCGCACGCGAAGGGCGCCACGTTCGACCTGGTGACCTCGCTCGAAGATCAGTTGGGGACCCTTTGGGAGGCTGAAAGCCGAATGTTGTGCAGGGGCGTGAAACTCGAGGGCGAACCCGTCGAGGACGTTCTGGCCCCGACCCTGGAAATGATGGAAGTGACGCGCTGGAAAGCCCCGGCAGACATCGGTCGGCAGTACGCAAAAGTGTCCGGGGACTACAACCCGATTCACCTGAGTGCCGCCAGCGCCAAACTATTCGGCTTCCCGACTGCCATCGCCCATGGGCTGTGGAACAAGGCGCGCACATTGGCCGCGTTGAGTGAGCATCTGCCCACCGCCAATGTCGAGATCGAGGTGCAGTTCAAGAAGCCGGTGCGACTGCCCAGCGAAGTGACATTGCGGTCCAGCGCGGCTGGCTCCAGTGGCGATTTTCAGCTGGTGGGTGCGGGGGATCTTGAACACATGACGGGGCATTGGCGGCCCATCGCTTGAGTCGCTCGTTCCCACGCTCGCGTGGGAACGGTTTTTCAGCCCTCATGCCATGGTCAATTGTGTCTATACACCTTTGGGTTTTCAGCGCCTTCTCAAGGAACGAGGCGTTGCATCTCAGGCTGCGGAAAAAGGTTATTCAGCGTTTCCAGCAACCGCACGTGGTAAATCGGCTTGCGAAACAGGTCAAGCACCTGCAGGCGCAACATATCGCTGACATCCTCCATGTCCGCATGCCCGGACGTGACGATCACTGGCAAATGTTGCCGTGAGGTGTGTTCGCGCAAGCGCCTGATCAGCGACATGCCGCTTTCCTCCGGCATGCGCAGATCAGTGATCACCAAGGCAATATCAGGATGGCGGGTCAAATGCTGCAGGGCGATCTTGACCGACGTTGCGGTGAAACAATTGAAGCCCTCCCCCTCCAGCAATTCCGCCAATTCCAGCAATGCGTCCTCTTCATCATCGACCAGAAGCAGCTGTTGACGTGGCAGCGCGTGCGCGTTCATGGGTAACTCCTGTAATGGACCAAGCGCTGACGTCAGTACCACTCAGGCACGCTGGCAAGCTGTAACGTTCATGGCGTCGCCGGCACCAACACATTTTTGATACCGGTGAAAATCAGCGTAATCGCACCCGAAATCGGTGTCATGAAAGCCGCCAGGGCCACGGCGGCCATGCCCGCGATAATGGCGTATTCGATACCCGAAGCCCCTTCGGTGTCTTTCGCCAGGTTGAAGTAGAAGGCCGCTTCGGACTTGATCTTCTGAACAATGTTCGTGAAGGACATAACGATTTCTCCTTGAGAGCAGCGGGTGTTGCACCGTCGCAACATGATTCCCCTGTGCCAGCACCAGCATTGTCGCCATTGTTCGTACCAACAACTGTAAGAACGCATTAACACTTTAGTAGTAAGCGCAGGCCGTGGACGTCGGAAAACTGCACCGGGCGCGTCAACCCTTTCCTTTTGTTAGATATTTTTTGGGCGCTAATGGCGTTTTGCTCTACCTGCGCTACCGTCCAATAGCGAAATAGTTCAATTTTTTTAGAGCCTGAATGCAAAAAATTTCTCGTCGAACGGCACGGGTCATCAAGCACCAGGGAAGGGGAAGCCGTCATGAACAGCCGAATCACCATGGGCCTGGCCGGATTGTTTCTGGTGGGCGCGCTGATTGCCGGTTACTGGGGACTCACGCTGAGCCGACAACCCTCTCCCGATCCCGTCGTGCAACCTGGCGTTGTCACTGCCGCGCCAACCGCGCCCGCACCGGAGCCCGCAGACGATCCCACCCGCCAACCGGTTGTGGTCTTGCTGCACGATGTGGCGCCGTTCGTTCAGATCACGGCCGCCGATGTGACCCTGGAAAAACTGCGCATGGCCCCGGTCGGCAGTTTGACCCGACTGGATCAAGCGATTGGCCGCACGCCGTGGCGTGCACTGGCGGCAGGCACTTGGCTCAATGCTGAAAGCTTCGAAGCCGGCAGCGCGCTGGCGCGAATGATCCACCCCGATGAGCGCGCGCTTGCCGTCGCGGTAGATGAAGTGATCAATGCCGGTGGTCAACTCAGCCCGGGCGACTACGTCGACGTCCTGCTGTTTTTGCGCGCAGACGCCAACAACCCCCAGCAGTCGGCTCAAGTCGTGGTCCCGGCCTTGCGCGTCCTCGGTGTCGGTGAACAACTGGGACTGACCAACGATGGTCGACCTGCCAACCCGCCGCGCAGCACCGAAGAGCAACTCAAGCAAGACCAGCTGCGTGCCAGCGCCCGCTCGGTGTTGCTCGCCGTCCCCGAACCGCTGCTCAGTCGCCTGATGCTCGCGGCCCAGGCCGGCGTGTTGCGCCTCGCCGTGCGCAGCGCCGAAGAGAAACGCCTGGCGCAGTATTGGGCGGGCGCAAACAGTTCACCGGCCAACCTCGCCAATGCCAATCGAGACCTCGTGCAATTCAATCAGCTGGCCCTCGTCAGCCCTCCCAAACCACTCACCTTCGGTGGCGGCGCCGCACCTCGCCAAGCGCGGGTGGAAGTCATACGCGGTAATGAAGTGACCCAACAAACCCCCTGAGTCGAGCAAGGATGCATCTCAATGCACAGTCGTTCCATGCCCATGTCCGTGTTCCAAGGCCTGCTTTGGGTTTCCTTGATGAGCGGACTGCCGTTGAGCATGACCTTCGCCGCCACCGGCAATTGCGCCGCGCTGGGCTCGTTGCCTGCGACGCTGGAAGTCGGTGAAGGGCTGCAA
Source organism: Pseudomonas sp. IT-P294 (assembly GCF_949767865.1). Lineage (NCBI taxonomy): Bacteria > Pseudomonadati > Pseudomonadota > Gammaproteobacteria > Pseudomonadales > Pseudomonadaceae > Pseudomonas > Pseudomonas sp. IT-P294. The sequence goes on from NZ_CATKQW010000002.1 coordinate 40,894, forward strand.
CAGGAGCTGCAGTCGCCCGTAGCGATCACACGCCTGGCGGTCGGTGATCCGAAAATCGCCGACGTGCGGGTCAACGGCAACCAGGCTTTCCTGGTCACCGGCATGGCACCCGGCGCCACCAGCCTGATGGTCTGGACTGCCTGCGCCAGCGCTCCGCGCCAAAGCATGGTGTTTGTCCAGGGACGGGCCACGGCGGCGATGACCCGCACGTCGTCCATGCCCTCCGAAGATCCCTTGCTGCCCTCGCAAGTACAAACCGACATCCGATTCGTGGAGGTCAGCCGGACCAAACTCAAAGAAGCCAGCACGTCGATCTTCGGTAAAAGTTCGAACTTCCTGTTTGGCTCCCCCGGCACCGTGCCCAACACCGCCGTGACCCCGCGCGTATTGCCATTGCGCAACATCGACCCGCGCATTGCCGTGCCCAGCATCCCGCTGGCCAATGACATGTTCAACATCGTCGCCGGGGGTGGCAATTTCCTCGCGATCATCAACGCCATGGAAGGCAGCGGCTTCGCCTACACCCTGGCACGGCCGAGCCTGGTGGCGATCAGCGGGCAGAGTGCGAGCTTCCTGGCCGGTGGCGAAATTCCGATTCCGGTCCCCAGCGCCAACAGCAACAGCTACTCCATTGAGTACAAGGAATTCGGGATCCGGCTGACACTCACCCCGACCGTCGTCAGCACCGACCGCATCGCCTTGAAAGTGGCGCCGGAAGTCAGCGAACTCGACTACAACAACGGCGTGACGATCGGTGGCACTACCGTCCCGGCATTCACCATTCGCCGCACCGACACCAGCATCTCTCTGGCCGATGGCGAGAGTTTTGTCATCAGCGGGCTGATCAGTACGCAAAACGCCTCGCAGGTCGACAAGTTTCCGGGGCTGGGTGACATCCCGGTGATTGGCGCGTTTTTTCGCAGTTCCTCGATCAAGCGTGAAGAGCGCGAGCTGCTGATGATCGTCACCCCTCACCTGGTTCAACCGCTGGCCGCCAACGCGCAATTGCCGTCGCTGCCCGGTGAACAACTGCGCAACTACGACCCCGGGTTTTACCGCATGTACTTCCTGGAAAACGGCAACTTCGATAAACGCAGCGGGTTATCGCAATGAGCCAGAACCTGAGTCAAACCTTCCTCGCGATCACGCGTAACAGCACCGACCTTGAATGGCTGCAAGGCGCCCTCGCGCCCTTGGGTCAGGTCGTCAGCGCCGGCGGTGGAAGCCTCGACGAGTTGCTTGCACTGGTCGATGTGACGTTCGCCAGCCTGGTGTTCGTCGGCCTGGATCGCGAGCACGTGGTGGCGCAGAGCACCTTGATCGAAGGTGCGCTGGAAGCCAAGCCGATGCTGGCCATCGTTGCGCTGGGCGACGGCATGGACAACCAGCTCGTGCTCAACGCCATGCGCGCCGGGGCCCGGGACTTCGTCGCCTATGGCTCGCGTTCCAGTGAAGTCGCCGGGTTGGTGCGGCGCCTCGGCAAACGTCTGCCGCCGGTGGCGCCGAGTAATCATCTGGGTGGACTGACCGTGTTGTATGGCGTGCAAAGCAATGCCGATGGTGCCTTGCTCGCCAACCACATGGCGCACGTGGTGCAGAAGAGTGGCCAGCAAACCTTGCTGCTGGACTTAGGCTTGCCCAGGGGCGACAGCCTGGCGCTGCTCGGGCTGGAGAGCTCGTATCATTTCGGCGATGCGCTGCGGCATGTACGACGCCTGGACTCGACCCTGATCGACAGTGCCTTCACCAGCGACGGCGACGGCCTGCGCATCCTTGCCTACGCCGGTCACGATGAACCGCTGGAGCTCACCAGTGCCGCCGAGCTGTACATGCTGCTGAGCGCCTTGCGCCAACACTTCCAGCACATCGTGGTCAACCTCACCGGGCAACCCGACTGCGAAGCGCTGCGCACCTTTGTCAGCCATTGCGACAAGCTGCTCTGGTACACCGATCAGAACGTGCTCGACTGCCGCCGCAATCTTGCGATGCTCAACCTGTGGCGCGAAAAAGGCATGAAGCTGGACCACGCCCGGCTGCTGATCGACCGCTATTTGCGCAACGTCGCACCGGACGCCGACACCCTCGGCAAAAGCTTCGGCATGGAGGTCATCGCCATCCTCGCCTGTAGCCCGGAAGTGCGGCTCAACGCAAAAAACCAGGGCGTGAGCCTGTTCGAACTGGCCCCGCGCGAAGCCTTGACCCAAAGCCTGCGCACCCTCGGCGAATGCTTGGCCAAACGCTCCGAAAGCCTGTCCAAACCCAAGACCGGCTGGTTCAACCGGCTAAGGGGCGCGCAATGAACGGTGAACAATTGTTCGGCGCCACTCAACGCACGCCGACCGGTAACAGCGACCACGAAGGCCTCAAACAGGTCCTGCACCGCTACATCATCGACGCCATTGAAGAGTCCGGAAAAAACCTGCTGGAGGGTTCGCGGCAGGTACTGTCGCAGTTCGTCATCGACAAAGTGGCCGAGTACATTGCGCGCCTGCACCTGGCGATTACCCGCTATGAAATGGAGCGACTGGCCGAAGAACTGGTCGATGAACTCACCGGCTTCGGACCGCTGGAAGTGCTGCTGCGCGACCCGTCAGTGACCGAGATTCTGGTCAACGGCCCGCACCGGGTGTTCCTCGAACGCGAGGGCGTGTTGTATCAGAGCGACTTGCGTTTCATCGACGCACACCACGTCGAACGGGTCATGCAACGAATCCTCGCGCCGTTGGGCCGGCGGCTTGATGAGTCGTCGCCGATGGTCGATGCACGCCTGCCCGATGGCAGCCGGGTCAATGCAATCATTCCGCCCATCGCCCTCGACGGCCCCTGTTTGTCGATCCGGAAATTTCGCAAAGACATGCTTAAAAGCACCGACTTGATGGCGATGCAAACCATCGATCAGGCGATCTTCGATTTCATCCAGGAAGCCGTGGGCAAGCGCTGCAACATCCTGATCAGTGGCGGCACCGGCACCGGCAAAACCACGTTGTTGAATATTCTCAGCCAGTTGATCAACCCGCACGAACGACTGGTCACCATCGAGGACGTCGCCGAATTGCAGCTGGGCCACCCGCACGTCGTGCGCCTGGAAACCCGCCCGCCGAATGCCGAAGGCCACGGCGAAGTGAAGTCCAGCGACTTGATCCGAAACGCCCTGCGGATGCGCCCGGACCGGATCATCCTGGGTGAAATCCGCGGTGTCGAAGTGGTCGACGTGCTCACGGCGATGAACACCGGTCACGACGGTTCGATGAGCACCGTACACGCCAACAATGCCCAGGATGCGCTGCTGAGGCTGGAAACCCTGGTCGGCCTGACCGGTCGCACGATTGCCGAAAAAACCCTGCGGCAAATGATCTGCGCGGCGCTGGACGTGGTGATCCAGTTGACGCGTATGCCTGATGGCCGGCGTTGCGTCGCCGAAGTGGTTGAAGTGATTGGCGTGCGCGACGACGTCTACGTGACCAACACGCTGTTCCGGCTGGACCGGCGCACCGGCTTCGGTTTTCTGCGTGAGGCAGTCAACCCTGCCGGAGACAAACTGCGTCGCGAGTCGGCGCTCCCCCTCTCACCCTATTAAGGGCCACGGCATGCTCAAACCGGTGCTGCTTATCCTCGTTTGCCTGGTGATGTTCGGCCTGTCGATCCGTTTGCTGCTCAGCGGACTGCGCCAGACCGGGACCGAACGCGTTCTGCAACGCCTGACTCAGGGGCAGCCTGAACTGGCCGTCGAAAAATCGTCCTGGGCCGGCCTGGAAAGGGCTTTTCTGCGCGCCGGTCTCGGACGCCCGACCGAACGCCTGGGGACTTGGCTGCTGCTCTGGGCCTTGGTCATTCTGATCGGTTTCGCCAGCGCCGGCTGGATCGGTGCCGGGGTGTCACTGCTGGTGCCGCCTCTGGTCCTGCGGCTGTACATCAGCTGGCGCTATCAACGACGCCTCAAGCGCATGATCGAGCAACTGCCACCAATGCTCGATCACACCGTGCGCAGCCTGAAGTCCGGACGCAACCTCGCCGATGCCGTGCTGGGCGCCATCGATGCCGCCCAGGACCCGTTGAAAAATGCCATGGGCCGCGTGCAGCGCAACGTGCAGTTGGGCGTCAGCCTGCCGGACGCGGCCACCGACTTTGCAGAGCTGTATGAGAAAGACGAACTGCGCCTGTTTGCCTTGGGGCTGAAGGTCAATCACCGCTACGGCGGCAGCGCCAGCGAACTGCTGGAGAACCTGATCAAAATGATCCGCGAGCGCGAGCAGATCGCGCGACAACTGAGCGCCATGACCGGAGAAACCCGGGTGACCGCCTGGGTGTTGGGTAGCTTGCCAGTGGGCCTGGCCGGCTATTTTCTGGCCGCCAACCCCGCCTACTTGCTCGCCATGTGGCACGACAGCTCGGGACAAATCATGCTCGCCACCGCGTTCGGCTTGCAGGCCGTGGGCAGCCTGGCGCTCTGGCGTATGTTGCGCAGCGTATGAAAATCGCCCTGCTGATCAGTGCGCTGCTGTTTCTGGGAGCCACTCTTTTGCTGCTCAGCGCCCTGCTGCAACAACGCCGGCGCACGCGCCAGGTGGCCCAGCGACTGGACGGCAAGCGAGCCGAAAAACACCGCGTGGGTCTCTGGCTGCAGGCGCTTGGCAACAGCCCTATCGGTCAGCGCGCGGTCAATCTGGACAACGAGACCCAGACCCTGCTCAACCGTCTGGGCTGGCGCAGCGCCCGACGGCGCTCGCTGTTTGCCGCGTGCCAGGTCGGCGTCCCGGTGCTGGCGCTGTCCGTCAGCTTGCTGATCCAGAGTGTTTTCTACCCCAACGTGGAGAACCACTGGATCGCCCCGCTGTTTGCCACCGCCATCGGCTACTTGATGCCCAAACGCTTGCTCGCCGCAGCGGCACAACGTCGACAAAGACAACTGGCCACCGAGATCTCCACCTTCATTCCACTGCTGCGCATCCTGTTCGAGTCGGGCATGGCGGTGGAGCAGTCACTGCGCGTCATGAGCCTTGAAGGCAAAAACCTTCTGCCCACACTGACCCAGGAACTGCGCTTGGTGCTGGCCCGTGTCGACTCCGGCCTGGAGCTGGGCGAAGCGCTGAACAGGGCCAGTCACCTGCTGGCGGTCGATGAATTCACCGACACCTGCGTGATCCTGCAGCAGTTGATTCATCAGGGAGGCGGGGCGATGAAATCCCTGCTGGCGCTCAAGCAATTGTTCGATGACCGGCGCCTTACGCGCTTGCAGGAATACATCTCCAAGATGTCCGCCAAAATGTCCGTCGTGATGATGCTGTTTCTCTTCCCGGCGTTGTTGATCGTGCTGGCCGGCCCCGGGTTCACCGCCCTGGCGCGGGCCATTGGTTCATAGAGGGATGATGATGAAAGCAATGATTGCCGGTTTGAGCCTGCTGTTACTGGGCGGTTGCGCAACGAATAGTCAGGCACCCTGGAGCGCACTGACCCACACCGCCAGTTGCGGAAAATTGGGCGCTGATGAACAACTGTCGATGAACCTCGCCGACGACATGGCCAAGGACGGAAAACTGCACGCCAGCCTGGCCAATCTGCAACGTCTGCCCGACAACCTGGCCGACGTGCGCCTGCGCAAGGCCAAGGTTTACCGCCTGCTGGGCCGCAGTGAAGCCGAGCCGTTGTACCGCAGCCTGGTCGGCACCTGCCTGGCCGCCGAAGCCGAACAAGGTCTGGGCCAACTCGCCGCCGCCAAGGGCGATAACGCTCAGGCCCAAACCCACTTGCAACGCGCCGCCCAGTTGGCGCCCACCGATGAAAAAATCCGCAACGACCTCGGCGTGGTCTACCTCAATCAACGGCGCATCGAAGATGCACGCTTCGAGTTCCTGACGGCCATGGAACTCAAACAGAGCGATCAACTGGCGGCGTTGAATCTGGTGACGCTGTTGATCTACCAGGACGACTGGAGCCGCGCCGCCGAACTGGTCAGTCGCCTCGGCCTGAGCCCCGCCCAAGTCACCGAAGCCCAAGAGCGCGCGCAAAAACTCAAGGCCCCGGACAAGACAGGCCCGATCGCCACGAACCAAGTCGCCGCCGTGACGGTTGCGCCCCTTCAATAGAGAGAACATTGCGATGAAACCGATCTTCGTTTACCTCGCCCTGTTGACCTTGCCCCTCACCACCCACGCCCTCGACGGCCCCTCCTCGGCGCAACAACAGGAAACCGAAGGCTGGCTGCAACTGCAAAGCAGCAACAAGGCCGCCTCGCAGAAACCACAAACCTCAACCGCGACCGAACGCGAGCTGAGCATGCAGCGGTGGCTGAAAAGCTATGAGCATGAGATCCCGAAATTTTTTGACCAGAATGAAGGAGGTACGGTGTCCAGCGGGTCTGGGGGATAACCTTCGGAGGTGATTCGCCTGATCCATCGCCTTCGCGGGCAAGGCCGCTCCCACAGGTATTGCGCGGCCCTGCTCGCGAAGAACGAAAACGTCGCCTGACAGTTACACCGTGGCTAGCGGGACATCCACATTATCCAGCGCGCGATTCACCGCCAACTCGGCCAGCATGATGATCTGCTGGATCGCCAGCGCCGTATGCCGCTGCGGCCCCTCCAGATTCGTCGCAAAATCACTCGCCAGAACACTCGCCGACGCCAGGGATTCGCAAGCGTGAGCCAATAGGCTTTCGTTATCGATATCGGCGGCGACAACGAACATCGTGCTGGGCTTACGGATGACAGGCGCTTTCAGCACAGACGGATTGAGGTAGTGATCGAGCGCGCGGTCGGCGGCTTCGTTGAGTTTTTTCGGATCGAGGGGATCGTAGGGGGAAACGTCGTCGGCTTGCGGGGGATTGGGGGTTGCTTTGAACATGGTGACACCTCAGAAGTTAACTGGAGCCACGTCCAAATTGCCGCGATGCAAAATGGGGTGGCGACTGTACGCGGGTTCGCGGACCGATTCTGAGGCAACTCGGCATACCCGAAGGTATCCCGCGCACAGACGCCATGACACGAAATGACAGACACCGGAAAGTGCTGTAAATCGGGCGAGTGATTATGCCTCAGTTGAATGGACCGCGAAGTCCGACCGCTGATTAGCAGCGATGCGGAAACGATAGAGACCAGGGTCAAAGCACACAAGCCGGCGGATTCTGGCGCAGCCGTAGGCAACGGCGCAAGAATCTGTAGGTCTCAGGAAGGAATGCTAAACACCATTAAACAACGCCATCGAATCAGCACACAGTCGCTATGGGGGCGAGCCTGCTCTGGACGGCGTTCCGTCGATGGAGGTCTGTCATCCAACGTTGATGGTGAATGACAGACCGCCATCGCTGGCAGGCCAGCTCCCACAGTTGAATTGTGTACATCTGCATGAGATTGGTTGGCCGGCAGGTCGCCATCGTCGGAACGCCGCCCGGAGCAAGCCCACTCCTACACGGTATGAGTGTACAACTTGAAGAAAATGGTCGGCTGTCTCCACTTGCCGCTTCTCGCACGGCGAAGAGGTGGCAGCTATGTGCGAGGTGAGAAGACCGGTATGGACACCCGGCAGGACCGAAGTCCGCCCGCACACAGCCGCCATAATGCATTGACCGGCAGCGATTATGCGTGAACAGACAATGGCGACAGCGAGAGGTTAGATACACGGCTTCCTACCCGGCAACCTTAAAAATGCGTGGGAAAGGGCTGTGTTTCTTACACATCGCTCAGCACAAAAATGGAACGCGGAGCGTCCCTGGCTGCATTCCCACGCGGAGCGTAGGGAACGATCATGGGGTAGCAGGAAGAGATTGGTCGGCTGGCAGGCCGCCATCGCTGCGATGCGGCGACCCGACAGGCCAGCTCCCACAATGGACCGATGTCTACCGCCCGCTCTTCACCACTCAACAGGCCGAGCGGTAGCTCGCCTGCAGCTCTTGATCTTGATCTGGCTTTTGATCTGCCCGCCCCTTCGGCAGGCTTCGCTCCGGCATTCATCTGGGGGGTAGGCGCGTAGCGCCGTGCGGCGAAGCCGTACACATCGAGAGGAGGTCGTCGCGAAGCAGACCGGAGGCGATGCCCCCAGATGAATGCCGGAGCGAAGGAACACCGAGCCTAAGCGAGGGGCCGAACGCCGGGGCAAGCCTTTTTGGGTACTTTTTTGGCGTTTGAAAAAAGTGCCTCGCCGTAAGGGCGAAACCGCCAGCCGCCGTTACCGCAGCAACGGATATACCCCCCATCAAAAACCAACAAAAACCTCAGTAAGCAGTAACCCGCCGAAGCCCCCCAGCCCCACCAGGCGAAAGCGCCAACGCCAACTGCGTCCGATTATGCATATGCGTCAACCGCAAAACCTGCGACACATACAACTTCACCGTGTTCTCCGTAATCCCCAACTCACAAGCAATCTGATAATTGGTCTGCCCCTTACCCACCAACTGCGCCACCTCCAACTGCCGTGGCGACAACTGATGGAAAGCCGCCGGAAGCCGCACCCGATCCCCGACATCGCCATCAGAAAAATCCGACGGCTGCGGACCCCGGCGAACCCTATCCAGATCCTGATACAGATCATCGATAGACTCCGACAGATACTGCAGCTTCTGATTCAAATGCCCCAGCTGCACACTCTTCTGCCGCTCCTGCAACGCCACCTCCTGACGCTGAACACCTTCGAGCAACTCATCCAGATCAATCGGCTTCTGATAATAATCAGACACGCCAGCGCGCAACGCCTTGATCACATCCTGCTTGTCCGCACGCCCCGTGAGCATGATCGCTTCGAACGCACGATGCTTACCCGCCAACACCTGCAACGCCTGAACCAACTCAAGCCCGTTCTTGTCAGGCATATGCAAATCAAAGAGCACCAGACCAATCTCCAGATCATCCTGAAACTGCTCGATGGCTTGCCTGCCGGACTCGCAAGGAACACAACGATAGCCATTCTCTTGAAGAAACTCACAGAGCTCTTCGACAATCAGCGGTTGATCGTCCACCACGAGGATTTTTACAGCCGATGTAAACTTGTTCACGAGCAACTCCTTGCGGGGTCAGGTCAAGGCTGACCGTTCCTGTACTTGCATCAACAGGCTGTACAACAACTGATTTGAAAGTAGACGCACTTTCCAACTCTGTACATAGACGTACCGGCGCCTGGCGACTAGTGAATCCAGGCGAGCGCGAACAAAAATCCGACCAGCACAAACGGAGCAAACGGCGGCTTTTTTGACGATTCCGGCCCTAGATATCGAAGAATATCCCTAACCCTTTGACTCATATGAAGCCAGACTTTTGGCGCGAGCAGCAGCCAAAGGACGCTGGCCAATCCGGCACCGATGAACACGCCCAGCAGCACCCTACCGTCTGTCGCCAAACCCAAGGCTGTCATTAATTTCACATCGCCGGCCCCCAGGCGTCGCAACGCATAGCCGGGCAAGGTGAAGGCCAGCGCCAGCAAAAAAGCCCAGCCACCCTGCGTCGCCTCGGCGCCCAGCCAAGTGGTGTCAGTCCAAAGCAGATAGGCGAGCGCCAGTAAGCCACCCCCCAGGGTCAGGCCATTGGCGATGTGTTTTTCTCGAGCATCCTGGGCGGCGCATAACGCCAGCCAGGTCAGTAGGACAAGGCTCTGCATTCGGTAAAAAACATCCGTTATGGCTGAATGATTCTATGCTGATATTACGCAGTGACAGTCAGGGTAGACGCGCGCATGAAAACAGGCCTCCCCCGCAAGCAAAAAGGCGCCGTGGCAATTGAATTTGCCTTGGTGTTCGTGATCTTTTTCGCCGTGTTTTATGGAATCGTGAGTTACAGCCTGCCGCTGTTACTGATGCAATCGTTCAATCAGTCGACCGCCGAAGCGGTGCGTCGCAGCGTGGCGCTCGACCCGAGCACACCTGGCTACGCCACCGCCGTGCGAACCGTTGCTACCACGGAGTTGAGTCGGCAGCTGGCGTGGATTCCCGCCGCGCTGAACTTCAATGTCGCCACCGATGCCAGTGCCACTTATGTGGGCGGAGTCTTGAAGGTCACCATCAACTACCCCACCAGCAAATTGAACCGGGTGATCCCGTTTCTGGTGCTGCCGGGAATCGGTCCGGTGCCCAACCTGCCGGCCAACCTCACCGCCAGTTCGAGCCTGCAATTTTGAGTTCCGGGGACAAACTCTTCGGGCGTCTGCTTAACCGCCAACCGCCGCTGCCACTGGCGCCGCCAGACACCCCGAACGTGCCAACTGTCGGCCTGCAATTGCACCTGGACGCCGAAGGTCGGGTGCTGCACCTGACCGGTCCGCTGCGCCATGCCCTGGCTCAGCAAATACCCGCCGCGCAGGCATCGCCCTTGCTCGATTACCTCATGCCCCACAGCAGCCTCGCCGTCGAAGGCACACCGTCGGACTGGCAAGGACAAATGCTGGACCTGGACTTTTACAGCCTCAGCGGACACCCGCTGCACTTGCGTGGCTGGGTCCAGCCATTGGCGAGCGGCTGGCTATTGCAGCTGCTGGACATCGGCGACTTGTTGCTTGAGCGTCGACAATCACGCAGTCGCGAACACAATCATTTGCGCGCGGCCAAAATCAGCGAACAGCTACGCCTGTGCAGCCTGACGCGACTGGCTGACGTATTGGCGGATCAACTCCAAAGTCTGGCTCAGCGCTTTCATATTCCCTGCATCGCGGTGGCATTGCTCGATGAGCAGGGACAGGGCTGGCAAATTCATCAGCATTACGTCGCCTGCGACGCCCCTCAGCTCTGGAAAAACAACCAACGACTGGGCACTGGGCTCGACAGTTTGAGCGGCACCGCGGTGCATCACCTGACGTTCGGCGAGCACCCTCGCCTGCACGATATCTTCGGCCATGCCGAAGGGCTCGCGGTGCCGTATTACGATGCGCACGGCGTGGTCGCCTGGTTGCTGTGTGGTTGTTATGCGGCGCAGCGCGGCGCCCCCGACCTGAACGACAGCGACTGGTTGCTACTCACCGCCGCCCTCGCCAGCCCCTTGCTGGAACGGTTGCGCGAGCATCGGCATCACCTGCAACTGGAACGTCTGGACTCGTTGCAAGCGTTACTCGGCACCGGATGGCTCGAGGTTTTCAGCACCAGCGCCGAAGTGCAATTGGCGCCATCGCTCGCCGACACGCTGAGCTTGCCCGCGACCCGGGTGCCGCTGAGTGAATGGCTTGATCGCGTGCACCCTGCCGACCGCGAGGAACTGCGCAGTCGTCTGCAAGACTGGCAGGACGATGTCGCTCCGTTGCTTCTGTGTGTGCGCTTGCATTGCCCTGACGGGACTCAAGCACCGCGTTGGTATCGCTTGCAAGGCCAGGCACTGGGTGCCGGAATCAACCGCCGACTGGTCGGCTTCATGCTCGACATCAGCGACATCAAGATCCAAGAGCAGAACGCTTCGACGGCCCATGCCCGACTGGACAATCTGATCGCCAGTTCGCCGGCGGTGATCTATGTGCAGCGTTACGTCGAAGGTGCGCTGCTACCGACATTCTTCAGCGCCAGCCTGCAACCCTTGCTCGGCCTGGAGCTGGCCGATTGCAATGCCGGCGCACTGACGGAACGGGTTCATCCCGAGGACCGCGACCGCTATTTTGAACGCACGCGACTGTTGTTGCGCGAAGGCTCGGTGCGCAGTCGCTATCGACTGCGCGACGGCAGCGGCAATTACCACTGGCTGCTCGACGAAGCCAAACTGCTGCGCAACGACCTGGGCCTGCCGGTGGAAGCCGTTGGCTTGTGGCTGGATGTCACTGAAGCGACCCTCGCCACCGAGCAGGTCAAACAGAGCGAAGAGCGCTACCGAATACTGGTGGAGGATTCCCCGGCGATGATCTGTCGGTATCGCCCGGACCTGAGCCTGATCTTTGGTAACCGGCCACTGGCGAGGTATCTGGAATGTCAGCCTGAGCAACTGCCGGGGGTGGATCTGGGCAGCTGGATGTCAGACGAACAACGCGCAGCGTTCCTCCAGCGGCTCAGCCGACTGAGCCCGGACGCACCGGTCAGCACCGAGGAAATCAATCTGCAATTACCGGGACGGGAACATGCGTGGTGGGTCTGGTCGGATCGCGGGGTGTTCGATGAGCAGGGGCGCCTGCTCGAGATCCAGGCCGTGGGCCGCGACAACACCGAAGTCCGGCGCGCCCAGCAACAACTCACGCAAAGCGCGAAAATGGCCACCCTCGGCGAAATGGCCACCGGGCTGGCCCATGAAATCAATCAGCCGCTGAACGTGATGCGCATGGCCATCGTCAATGTGCTCAAGCGCCTGAACAGCGGTGAGGTGCAGCTTGATTATCTGACTGACAAGCTCAACCGCATCGACGCGCAGGTCCAGCGTGCCGCGCGGGTGGTGGATCACATGCGGGTGTTCGGCCGCCGCTCGGAGATCGAGCAGCAACCCTTCAATCCGGCCGAGGCGATCCAGGGCACGCTGTCATTGCTGGCCGAAGGCATGCGTGGCAAAGGCGTCGAGCTGCGGATCAGTCAGACCGATTTTGAGGTGCAGGTGCGCGGCTATATCGATCAACTGGAACAGGTGCTGATCAACCTGATGGTCAATGCCCGGGACGCATTGCTGAGCAAACGCGAGTCCGATCGTGAATTCAAACCGTGGATTTCGCTGTACGCCGAAACGGATAAGCAATCGGTGCGATTGTGGGTCGAAGACAACGGCGGCGGTATCGATCCACGGTTGCTGGACAAGATTTTCGAACCGTTCTTCACCACCAAACCGGCGGGCATCGGCACCGGGCTGGGGCTGTCGGTGAGCTATGGCATCGTCGAAAATATGGGCGGCCGCTTGAGCGTGAGAAATACGGTCGAGGGCGCCCGGTTCTGCATTGAGCTGCCAATCGCCAACGGCGATCAGATCACCAGTGACGCACGCCCGGATTGACAACTGAGGTTGGCGCCGACATCGACCTTGTTCAGGTCGATGCCCAGACTGACCAGCAGCGTATTGATCAAGGTATCGAGCAACGGGCTGAGCACTCCGTTGATAGTGTCGACCAGGACGCTGGTGACGGCGCTGAGAATCGTCCCCAGACCACTCACCAGACTGCCCGTCGGGCCATACATGTTGACCTTGATATTGGTCAGCGTGTCGGACAGGCTGCTGACGATATTGCTGGTGGAAAAGGAATAGTAAAACGGTGGCTGGTTGATCTCCGGCAGGCTGGTTGCCGGTGGCGCGGAATAGACGTGCGGGATATTGGCGTTCTGCGCCACGGTGGTGTCGACCATGATATCGATCCCGCCGCCGACGCCGGGAATCCGTGGGTCGCAACTGACGGGAAAGATCAGGAAGCGGCGACAGGTTTTCACCCCGATATCGATCACCTTCAGCGGCTGCACCACCACGGCTGGCGGCGCGGTGTTGCTGCCGAACGTCGTGTTCGGGTCAATCTTGCCGACTTTCAGATTCACCAAGGACGTGCTGGTATTAGTGGTCAATGTTTTGCTGGTCGGACTAAGGCAGCTGTAGGCGGTGACGTAACTGTTGGCGCTTGCCACGTCCACTGCGACGTCGAGGCCCACGACATTGGAAAGCGGCACGATCGACGGGGTCTGACAGTCAGCCCCCAGCGCGCAGGTCAGTGAATCGATGACACCGACCAGATCAAGATGCAGCAAGGCCTTCAAGGTATTGGTCAGGGGGCCGGCCAGATCGGCCGCGGCTTCGAGCAACGGTTGGATGGCGCTCAGAATGGGCAGGTTGATCGACAGCAGCGTGCGCACCTGAGCCGTTTTCACATAGATCCGATTGGGCCCCAAAGGCGCGAGTGCGGCGTGTTTCGGATTGCCGATGGCGGAGAGTTGGGGCGGCTCCAGGACTTGTACCCGAGCGGTGATTTGCGCCAGCCCCGAAAGGCTGATCGGCAGGGTCGCCACCAGGCCGTTTTTCTTGTTGGCCAATTGCACAACGGCCTCGATCAGGTCGAACACTTTCAGGTTGGTCGCCAGTGCTGTCACGTTGCTGCCGGTTTCAATGTGCAGCATGTTGCCCAGTACAACGGTGGTCGCGCCGGCCGCGACTTTCAGCGCTTGAAGGCTGCCGATGGTGGCCGTCGCGCCGAGTGTGCCGCTGGGGTCCAGCACGTTGACGGCGGTCTGGATCAACTGGCTGACGGCAATCGTATTGCCCAGCACCTGGTCATACCCGGCGGCACTGAGGTTGAGGTCGACTTTCAGCCGGTCGAGGTAGCCGAGCAGGCTGATGTTGGTGTTCACCAGTCCGTTCCAGCCGACGGCATTGATGTTCAGGTTACCGCCGAGCAACCCACCGAATAACGCATTGAGCATGACCGACTTGCTGGTATCGACACTCAGCGCTGTACTGCGAATGGTCAGCGAAGCCAGGGGTGGCGGTAAGGCGGCGACCGCCGTGGCTGACAGGTTGATCGTCGCCCCGCGTGGCGCGCCACCGAACAGTGCGCCGATGCCGCCGGCGAAACTCTGCGGGACCACATGGCTCGCGATCACCCGAATGGCTTCGCTTTTACTTGGGTCGCCGGCAAAGATTCGAAGATTATTGGCGTCCAGGGTCAAGACACCGCAAGCCACCTGCAGGTTGCGGTTGGGGCCGGGAAAGCTGAAGCCATTGCGGTTGGCGCTGGCGTTGGCATACACCGTGGCCGTGGCCCCCGCGGCGCAATCACCGCCTCGGGTCGAGGCTTCAAGTGCGGCCATGTCCGCCACGCGCTGCAGGTCGCGCTTTTCCAGGTACAACCGACCGCTGTCGACCACCACCAACACAAACACCAGGGCCATGCCCAGCGTCAGCGCCGCCATCATGCCGATAGCCCCGCGCTGTCGGGTCGGGCCGTAGAACTGCTGTCGGGAAGACATCGCGCACTCCTTTGCCGGTGCACAACCGAGGGCTACCTCCTTGGGTCAAAAGCAGTGTAGACAAGGCGCGGCAAGACTGCTGGCAAGACGCCACTTCACACGCAAAAACTAATGTGGGAGCGAGCCTGCTCGCGATAGCGGTGAGTCAGTCGACATTAATGTCGAGTGGACCGACGCCATCGCGAGCAGGCTCGCTCCCACAGGGGGGGCATGGTGTTTGGGGTTCGGTGGTTAGCGTGGTGGATAGTTAGCGAGGATGCGTCCAACGGTTTCACGTATCGCATTGCTGCGATCAGAGGGGTTGGTTGTGCGGCTGAGCATTTGCTCATCGCTGCCGCGCCACACCAGTTTTCCGTCCTGGCCATCGAGCAGATCGATCTGGATGGTCGCCACCTTGTAACTGATGTTACGGGTTTCGTTGTACATCGGTGCGCCCCAGTAGCCATTCCAGGGATTACCCCAACCGCCGCCATAGTTGGTGCTCACCTGCTGCTGGCGTTCCTCGATGATCAGGTAAGTCTGGACGTCAAGATTACCCTTGCTGCCGGTAGCCGCAGGACGCAAGCCGCGCTGATCCAGTTGGTCGGCAACCGATTCGCGAATGCGCTGTTCGGTCAGGTCGCTCTTGATCCGTGGGTCATCTGGGCGATATTGCAAAGCGGGCTCTTTCCAGCTCCAGCTGCGATAGGCAGCGAAGTCGCGGCTGGCATCGAAGTCACTGTTGACCTGGTTGGCGGCGCAGGCGCTGAGTAACGCGGCCACCGCCAGTAAAGCAAAACGGCGGATCATGATGGTTCTCCGGGTTGAAGACATGAACCTGTGAAACGCTTCCAAACAACAGAAGCTAACTAGGAGGATACGCCGACATCGCCTTTTCTACAGCCTCCCGGATCGCGTCGGCATGCTCGCTTTGACTGCCCCGATTGCCGGTTTCAGCGCTTGAACTCCACACCGGTTGACCGGTGCTCGCGTCGAACAAATCCACCCGCACGACCACGACCTGTTCCTGATAAGTGCGCACGATCGGCACCGTGTTGTACAGGCCATAACCGCTGCCGTAATGGTTGTAACCGCCGCCGTAATAGCCATAGTCGTCCTGCACTTGGCGCAAGCGCGTCTCCAGATGCAGGTCGGCACTGACAAACAGGTCGGCCGGGCGGCTGTTATCGTGCAACGGCCGCAAGCCACGCTGATCGAGGGCGTTGCTGACCGCTTCAGCAACCTGGGCTGAGTCCGCCCAAACGCTGCCCGGCGGCAGTTGCCCGTTGAGCCAGGCCCAGCTGCGGTAACGCCCGTAGTCACGCGGCGCTGCCGGGTAGGCGCTACGGTCGAAGGTGTTGGCGGCTTGAGGCGGTGCCGGTGGCAACGGGTTGGACGTCGCCACGTAAGGGTTGCTGCCCTGACACGCCGACAACCCGAGACAGATCACCAGTAACCCTGCACGACTTTTCATTTCGAGCTCCGATCAGACCGGCCGACAGATCCAGTGCAAATAGCGTCCAAGCCCGGCAAAGCTTGGGTGACGTCGATGAGCCAGCTCCATTTCGAGCAGGTCCACCAGTTCGGCGCGGGCCTGGAATTCCACTGGCATGTAGTCGTGAAAAACCCGCACTCCGCTCTGAGTTTCGACCCGCCACAGCCCCTCAAGTTGCTCCGCCAATTCGCGCGGATCAAGGGGCTGCTGCGGGGTCAGGCTTTGCTTCTCGCCGGCCATGTCGTTCTTGCGCATTTTGCGAAAGTGACCCTTGAGCAGGTTGCGGTAGATCAATGCATCGCGGTTGTAGAAGGCCAATGACAGCCAACCGTCCGGCTTCGTCAATTGATGCAGCACCGGCAGGATCGCGTGCGGTTCGGCGAGCCATTCCAAAACGGCGTGGCACAGTACCAGGTCATAAGGTTCGGTGAGCTGACCGAGCAATTCCTGCCACGGCGCCTGAATGAACGTAGCACTCTGCCCGGCCTCGGCGAAGCGCTGGCGGGCGCCTTCGAGCATCGGTTCGGCGGGTTCGGCCAGCGTGACATCATGCCCGCGCTGGGCCAGCCACAGCGACATGTGCCCCAGACCGGCGCCGATATCCAGGACGCGCAACGGCCGCTCCGGCAAGGTTTCCGCCAGGTCGGCCTGAAGCACGGCCAGGCGGATCGCCCCTTTGGCGCCCCCATAGATCTTTTCCGCGAAGCGGGTCGCCAACTGGTCGAAATGACGGTCGCTCATGAGCCGAACCTCCTTTCACTGTCCGCGAGTTTGCTACGCACCACTTCATCCATGTCCAGCCCCAATTCACTGCACAGCAGCAGCAAGTAGAGCACGATGTCGCCGACTTCCTGCCCGGCATGGGCGAGTTTGTCGGCCGGCAACTGGCGCGACTGGTCTTCGGTCAGCCATTGGAAGATTTCCACCAGCTCGGACATTTCCACGCTCGCGGCCATGGCCAGGTTTTTCGGGCTGTGAAATTGCCGCCAGTCATTGCGGTCACGGATGGCGTGCAGGCGTTCGGTCAGTTCAACAAGGTTCATCGGGCTCTCCTGAAGGCGTATAGCTTCGGGGGGATGCTGCATGAAGGCAAGCGGCACGCACCGTAAAACCACTATGCTTGCAGGGAACTCGCCATCGCGATCAATGGCCCAAGCCTCAACCCCTTACATCAGGACGTTCACGACATGCAGGTAGAAAGCTTTTTCGAATGGCTCGGTCAGGCACTCGGTTCGGTCATCCGCTTTATCGTTGATGGCCTCAGTGGCTTGTTCAACCTGCTGAGCCATGCCGGCAGCAATTTTGTCGAAGGCTTGTCCCGTGCCTTGGGCATGGAAACGTCGATTATCACTATCATCGCGTTGATTCTGGGGTTGATGCTGTTGTGGTCAGCTATTCGGGCGTTCATGAACGCGTCGATCATCATGGGGATCATCTGGTTGCTGCTGGGGCTCTGGTTGCTGAGCTGGATCATCCACTAGCCACTGATCGTTCCCACGCTCTGCGTGGGAATGCAGCCCGAGACGCTCCGCGTCCCAAACGTCGTGACGCAGAGCGTCACAGGAGTCATTCCCACGCAGAGCATGGGAACGATCATCACAAACTGTCGCTACAATGCTGGCTCCCCAAGGAGCCTGCATGTCCAACCTGATTGCCGACTGGCGCGACCGCCCTACCCATCGCCGGGTCTGGGCGCTCGCTGCGCCCATGATTCTGTCGAACATTTCCGTACCGCTGGTGGCACTGGTCGACAGCACGGTCATCGGCCACCTGCCCCACGCCCATCAGTTGGGGGCCGTCGCGGTCGGTGCCAGCCTGTACACCTTTCTCGCCTGGGCCATGGGTTTTCTGCGCATGGGCTCCACCGGTTTTGCCGCCCAGGCGGCCGGTCGAGGGGATGGCGCAGCGTTGCGACAGATCCTGTTGCAGGGCTTGTTGCTGGCGATGGGCCTGTCGATTCTCCTCGGGGCACTGGGTGTGCCATTGAGCGGCGTCGCGCTGCACTTCATGCAACCCTCGGCGGAACTGGATCAACTGACCCGCGAATTCTTCCACACCCGATTGTTCGGCCTGCCGGCGGCGCTGGCCAGTTATGCGCTGGTCGGCTGGTTTCTCGGCACCCAGAACGCCCGGGCACCGCTGGCGATTTTGCTGAGCACCAACCTGGTGAACATCGCGCTGAACCTGTGGTTCGTTCTCGGACTGGAATGGGGCGTGGTCGGTGCGGCCAGGGCCTCGGTCATTGCCGAATGGACTGGCGCCTTGATCGGCCTGTACATGACGCGCCACGCTCTGCGCGCTTATCCCGGCCATATCGCCTGGGCTGCGCTGGCGCTGTGGAAGAGTTGGCGTCCGCTGCTGGCGGTCAATCGCGACATCTTCATCCGTAGCCTGGCGCTGCAATCGGTGTTTTTCCTGATCACCGTGCAAGGCGCGCGGCTGGGTGATGCCACGGTCGCCGCCAACGCGCTGCTGCTCAACGGTTTGCTGCTGACCGCCCACGCGCTCGATGGTTTGGCCCATGCCGTGGAAGCGCTGTGCGGACATGCCATCGGTGCGCGTGATCGAGAGGCGTTGCGCCGCTCATTGGTGGTCGCTTGTGGTTGGTCATTGCTGGCGAGCCTGGGGTTTGCGGTGCTGTTCGCGCTGGCCGGGCATCTGTTCATCGAGATGCAGACCGATATCCAGAGCGTGCGCGACACCGCGTTCGTCTACCTGCCCTACCTCGCCGTGCTGCCGTTGATTGCCGTCTGGAGTTACCTGCTCGATGGCCTGTTCATCGGCGCCACTCGCGCCCGGGAAATGCGCAACGGCATGCTGCTGACGGTGCTCTTGTTGCTGCCCTTTGCCTGGGCGCTCCACCGTTTTGGCAATCATGGGCTGTGGATAACGTTTTTGCTGTTCATGTTGCTGCGCAGCCTGACCCTCGGCGCGTTTGCCTGGTACCTGCGCCGGAACGACGGCTGGTTCGCCGGCAACGTTCACTGAATCGGGCCGGCCTGCCAAACCTCCAGCGCCAGGCCCCAAGCCTCATGGGGCTGACTGCCCGGAGGAATCGTCCTGCCACAGGTTACGCAGGGTATCGAGCCGTTCCTGCTGAGTGCTTCCCGGCAACGGCTGCACAGGCAACGCGTCGGGATACTGCAAGCGCAGCCATAGCCAGCCATCCAGTACCGCACGCTCACTGAAACCCAGCGCCAGCCCTTCCTGCACATGCGACCAGAGGCGGTTGTAGTCAGTCCCGGTGGATCGGCTCCAATGCCAGGCATGTTGTTCCAGCATGCAGGTTTGCAAGGTGTCCTGCTGGCGCGGCGTCAGGGTTTCTTCGATAGCCAGCGCACTGACGGCAAGCCCTGGATTGAACAGTTGCTGCCAGCCCTGACTGCCGATTGCGCGGTCCGCCCATGTTCCGCCAAACCAGCGCAACTGGCTGATCGGGCCGAGCCAGCGACTCAGTTCCTGGGCATCGCAGGCATCGAAAAAGTAACTGGCGGTGTGCGGGTTGTAAAAGCTCAACAAGGCACGATGATGCAGGCCGAAAGAAACCGTCAGCATGCGTCGCAAATGGTCGAGCAACTGCGACGGCGACGCCTCGCTGGTCAGCAACAATCCGCTCCAGACGTGAGGCTCACGGTGGCACAGCCCGGCGAGCAGCGGGCATTGTTCAAGATCGACCAACACCGGGCCGTACTCGCGCAACGGCTGGAACTCGGTGCCATCGAACAGCAGGAACTGTCGAGCCTGCGCAAACTGCTGGCGCAGCGCCGCACCGGCCCGTGGTTCGCCCGGGACATCAAGCAATAACCATTGCGCCGTCAAGTCAGCTACCTGGACGGTGATCATGCCGCACCGCTCTGGCCAGACTGCGTCGCCAGTCGGCAGGTGCAAAAAGGCTGGGTGCAATGAATAAAACTGCCGCCTGCGGGCAACAGACACAGAAGCGCCAGCGGCTCGCTGGATTGCAACTGTCCCAGCAAACCGCTGAACGCCAGGCTCTCATTGGGCGCCGCAGCGGGTGGCACGCTGGATGCTTTGATCGGTACAGGTCCAGGAAGGAATCCAGTGATCAACGGCTGGTCCGGATCGCCCTCGATAAAACTCACGAGCACCTGCACCCCTTCGCGCAATGGCAGGTCCTCTGCGTCTGCCAACTCCGGCGCCATCGGCAACCAGCAATGACTCGGCGCCGCGCCTTCCCCCTGGTAAACCCAGTCAAACTGCACGGCAACCGGCCTGGACGAGTCCGGTTGCGGCTCATCGATCTCAACCACCCACGCCCGCTGCTGACTGTGCATCCGCGGCTTGCCGAGTGTATGAGTCGCCAGGATAGAACGCTCCCCCGCCACCGCATGAATCCGGTTTCGATACCCCGATTCCGAAGCCTGATGCTCGACGCGGGTCAGCAGCCAGCGACGATTGCATTCAATGATCGGATGGCCGGACAGCGACATCCACTGACCGCTGCGCAGTGTTGGCCGGTGGGTATGGCCCTCCAGCCGATGATCGCGCCCCTGCAGCGTGAACGGGAGCACACCCGGTCGTTCGCCTTCGCCATTGAAGACGACGGCTTCACCGCCAACAAACTGGCCCGGATCATCACCGAAAACCAGGCAGTGCCCCCCTGCGCGATGCGCGAACCAGTAATGAAGCCCCTCCTGGGCGCAAAGACGCTGGAGAAACTGCAGGTCCGATTCCCGGTACTGCGTGCAGAAATCTTGCGGCGTGTAGTCGCCCCTCAAATCGAAACGGCAACCGTTGCCGGTAATGCCATGCTCCCTGAGCACCTGACGAAGAATGTCCGGCACTGAGCGATCGCAGAAGATTCGTTGGCTGACGCGCAGTCCCAGACAGGCCAGTTTCGGTCCCATGCGCACGCGGCAAAGCCTCGAACCGACGCCTTGACCAGGCTGGACGAGCTCAAGCAAATGGCCGTGGATTCCGTTTCCTTGAGGACCGAAATGTAAAAAAGCCGGGCGGTACAGCAGGCCTGCCAGGTCCAGTGTCGGATCATCGATCAGCAGATCCACCTCGAACACGAAAGGTTCGCTGATCGCTTCACTACCGGTAAAGGCCAAGACCTCAACGGGGTCGGACAGACCCTCTACATCGAGACGACAGGACGGCTCGTTGACTGGATCGAACATCGGCGATTCTCTACAGGAGGGGCGGCCGGGGATTCTCTCCGAGAGAGTTGACCGAGTAGAGAGCCGAAGTACAAATTAGGAAATGGCCTACGCGAAAAGAAGACCACATCGCTTGGATAACCAATGATGTAAGTCATTTCGGTAGAAAACAGGGAAGCGTCCCACCGGGTCATCTGAAATTTCCGTAGCGCACGGAACATTTTCAGACAATCCGATGAGAGCGAGCCTTACCTCAGGAAGACAGGTAAGACGAACGGGTCAGCCCCAGACGCAAAGCGTCGAGGAACTGGGTACGCTCGGCGGCGGTGATGCGGGCACTGGCGCACTTGTCGCGGTAGTGGGTCATCAGCTCTTCCGGCGACAAGTGCACGTAACGCAGCATGTCTTCGATGGTGTCGTGGGTTTCGATACCGGCGTGGTACACGCTGCCGTCAGCGTTCTGGTAGATGTTCACCGAATCGGTGTCACCGAACAGGTTGTGCATGTCACCAAGGATTTCCTGGTAAGCGCCGACCAGGAAGATACCCAGCAGGTAATCTTCGCCTTCGTTCAAACCGTGAACCGGCAGGCTGGTCTCGATGCTCTGCTCGTCGACGTATTGCTTGATCTTGCCGTCGGAGTCGCAGGTCAAGTCTTGCAGCACGGCACGGCGCAGCGGCTCTTCGTCGAGACGGTGCAGCGGCAGGATCGGCAAGACCTGGCCGATGGCCCAGGTGTCCGGCAGGCTCTGGAACACCGAGAAGTTGCAGATGTACTTGTCGGCCAGCTTGTCGTTGAGTTCATCGAGCACCTGACGGTGTGAACGCTGACGCGCCTTCAACGAGTTGTGCAGGCGACGGCACACGGCAAAGTAGCATTGCTCGGCCAGGGCTTTTTCAGCCAGGGTCAGCTTGCCATCGGCGTACTGGGTCGCGATGTCGCTCATGTAGTGCGTGGCGCGCCAGTAGGTTTCGGTGACCATTTCGATGTCGGTCGGACCCAGCAGGTCAACCAGCCATTGCACGGTTTCCGGCAGCTCTTCCTTGTTGTCGATCTGCGGCACGTCATCGTTGTGCTTCTCGACGTCGGTCACTTGCACCACCAGCATCGCGTGGTGAGCGGTCAGCGAGCGGCCGCTTTCAGAGAAGATGTTCGGGTGCGGCAGGCTCTGCGCGTCGCAGAACTCCTTGAGCATCCCGACCACGACACCGGCGTAATCGTCCATGTCGTAGTTGATCGAACTGGCGTTACGCGAATGCGTGCCGTCGTAGTCCACGCCCAAGCCGCCACCCACATCGATGTGGTCCACCGGCAGGCCGAGGTTGCGCAGTTCGCCGTAGTAACGAATCGCTTCCTTGAAACCGTGCTGGTAGTCCGCCAGGTTGGCGATCTGCGAGCCCATGTGGAAGTGCAGCAGGCGAATGCCCTGATCCAGGCCAGCGGCGCGGAAACGCTCAACCACCGACAGCAGCTGCGCCGCCGACAGACCGAATTTGGATTTCTCGCCGCCGGTGTCCGCCCATTTGGACGAGGCCAGGGAAGACAGACGTACGCGCAGGCCGACCTGAGGCTTGACCTTCAGCGAAGCCGCTTCTTCGATCACCAGGCCGACTTCGGATTCTTTCTCGATCACGATGAACACGTTGTGGCCCAGCTTCTGGCCCATCAGCGCCAGACGGATGAACTCGCGGTCCTTGTAACCGTTGCAGACGATGGTGCCGCCCTTCGGCGCCAGGGCCAGCACGGCCAACAGCTCAGGCTTGGAGCCGGCTTCCAGGCCGATGGACACGTTCTGGGTGGCGATGATGTTTTCGATCACCGCTTCTTGCTGGTTCACCTTGATCGGGTACAGCGCGGTGTACTTGCTCTGGTATTCCAGACGCTCGATGTTGGCATCGAACGCGCCGGTCAGCTGACGAACGCGGTCTTGCAGGATGTCGGGGAAGCGCACCAGCAACGGCAAGGACAGGCCGCTTTTGCGCAGCTGGTCGACTTGTTCGAAGAGGTCGATAGGCGAACTGGTCGGACCGTTCGGACGAACTTCGACGCGACCGGCGTCATTGATCGCGAAATACCCGGCCCCCCAATGGCGAATCCCGTAAACACTGCGGCTGTCCGCAACTGTCCATTGGCTGCCATCGTCTTTGCGTGTGCGTCGTACGGACATTGAAGTCCCCTATAAAGAAGTCATAGAGCGTCGCCTGGGATCAGGCCGGCGCATTCTAAAGAATGAAAATGACGGTTCGTCAACGAGGGGATAGACCTCGCTGACCGCAGTGAGTTTAGAAACCGGTCAGAACAGGCTCTGTGAAAACCATGTAGGCGACGCCAGTCCTGAATCGGATCAGGGCTGGATCAAGCCGAGGGTGGTTTTCACAGAGGCTGCTAGCCGCCGGACTTCTTCGCCTTGAAACCAAGCTTGATCAGTTCGGCCAAGAGTAGCTCGACATGATCGCCCTGGATTTCAATGATCCCGTCTTTCAACGCCCCGCCGGTCCCGCAACGTTTCTTCAACGTGGTCGCCAGGTCCTTGAGCGCGTCTTCGGCCAACGGCACGCCGGTGATGGTGGTCACCGTCTTGCCGCCACGGCCCTTGCTTTCGCGACGCACGCGAGCAATGCCGTCGCCAGCCGGGATAACGGTCTGTTTGCAGATACAGGCGTCCACCGGTTTACTGCAATCCGGGCAATGACGACCTGCGTCGGTGGAAAATACCAGGCCACCAAGGGCGGCGAAGGATGCGGCTTTTTTGGCCACCGGCAATCCTCTTGGGAGGACAAAGACTGGCCGCAGCACTTGGGCAAGGCTATCGACCGCGAAGCCCCACTCAGGCAGGGGCAGCGCTACTGAACCGGAAGCCCTGTAAAGGAGTGCCGGTTCAGCTTGAAAAGGTCGCGCAGTGTAACGGCAAAAAGCCGACTTGCTAAGAGCCAATCGGCGCCAATTTATAGCTCTTTTGCGACGTCTTTCCCTTGAGCCCGCAGATAGCGCATCAACGCGGCCAGGGAGTCCGGGCAATAGGGCTTTTGCTGGATTTCCAGCATGACCTGATCAATGGGGATGAAGCGCGCTTCAAGCACCTCTTCCGGCTGCAGGATCAACGGGCCGTCCCACACCGCCGAAAACGCCGAACACCACAGGCGATTGCCGGTGTCTTCAAAGAAGAAGTGATCATGGGCGCTCAATTCCACGCCGCTCACGCCCAGTTCTTCTTCAAGTTCACGCGCTGCCGACTCGGCGTAGGTTTCACTGGCGAGCACCATGCCCCCCGCCGCCACGTCCCAGTACCCCGGATAAATGGCTTTGCTCAGGGTTCGGCGATGCACACAGAGTTCACCGGCCGAATTGAACAGCATGATGTAGGTGCCGCGCCCGATCAGCCCGCGCTCGCGCAAATCGGAACGGACCAGGGCGCCGAGCAGGTTGTCGTGCTCGTCGACCCAGGCGATCTGTTCGGCATCCGAGGCCGCGCGGTGGGCGGCCTCTTTGGCGTTATCGACCATGACTCAGCCCTGATTGAGCAATTGACGCAAATCGATCACGGCAGCGTTGGCCCGGGAAATGTAATTGGCCATGACCAGCGAGTGGTTGGCCAGCACCCCGAAACCGCTGCCGTTAAGGATCATCGGGCTCCAGACCGGCTCTTGCGAAGCCTCCAGCTCACGAATGATCTGGCGCACGCTGACCGTGGCGTTCTTCTTGGCCAGTACATCGGCGAAGTCGACTTCGATGGCGCGCAGCAAGTGCGACAGCGCCCAGGCCTGACCGCGCGCTTCGTAGAACACGTTGTCGATCTGCATCCACGGGGTCTCGACGATTTCTTCATCGACCTGCGGCACCTGGCCCGGGGCCAGGACTTCGGTTTTCAGCGCGGTGTTGAGCTTGACCCGACCGACGCTGGCCGACAGACGTTGCGACAGCGAACCCAAACGGGTGCCGACATCGCCCAGCCAGTTGTTCAGGTTGTCGGCGCGGGCATAGAACAGCGCGCTTTTCTGGTTCGGATCGGACAGGCGTGCCTGATAACGGCTCAGGGAATTGATGCCTTCCTGGTATTCGGACTCACTGGAAGGCAGCACCCAGCTCTTGTTGTCGAAGTTGAAACGCGGCTCGGCCTTGGCCAGGTCGGCGTCTTCGGTGGACTGCGACTGGGAACGGGCGAAGTCTTTACGCATTGCACGGCTCAGGTCGCGGACCTGGACCAGCACGCCATATTCCCAGCTCGGGGTGTTGTCCATCCACAGGCCTGGCGGGAAACGGTCGTTGGAAATATAGCCGCCCGGTTTATTCAGCAATGTGCCGGCGACGGTCTTGAGGGTTTCCACCGTGGTGTACCCGATGACCATCTGCTTGCCTTCTTTCTCGGCAGCCGCCTGGGCATTTTGTTGAACCGGAAACAGCGCAGGCTCCTCGCTCCAATACCAACCCAGCCCAATCGTCACGAGCAGGTAAAGGCCGATCAGCGTGGCCAGCGCCCGGCTGAACAACAGGCCGCCGACGTAACTGCGGGTGGCCGATTTCGGTTCAGCGGCACGTTCAGGCGCGCTGCCCGCGCGGTTCTTCCAGTCCAGCATGGCGATATCCTTTCAATCACTTGAGTTCATCGGTTCGACCACAACCCTACGCCATCGTGCCTCGTTTGCCGCGCATTAATCCTGCGCGAAACGGCGAGCCACCCAACGAGGCGATCCAGGCGCCACTATAAATGAAGCACAGCGCTGAGCCTATGCGACCAGTCGGTCAGAAACTGAATGATGTCGCTTTGCAGATTATTGACACACAACACTCATGGGATTCAAAAGAGGTGCTAGCATAGAGCCACCAGTCGATCTCAGCATGCACCCTAACTAGTAGTCAGGATATGACCGAGCCAGAAGACCCCAGCCGTGAGCGCCTCAAGCACCACTTTGCCCAGCGGGTAATTCATCAGGCACGTCAGATTCTTGAGATATGGCAGCGCCTGCAACGCAGCGAGTGGTCCACTACCGATTTGTCCGAACTGAGCGAGGCCAACCTGCGCCTGCTGCGGTTCGCCGAGCGTTTCGAACAACCGGAACACTCTCAACTGGCGCGCCACATCGGCCAGTCGCTGGAGGCGGTCGACGCCAATCGCGGACGCCTTAGCAGCGGGCTGATCACCGACCTCAATCGCTTGATGCAACGCCTGTCACGCACCGGCCTGCGTCACGGCGATCAGCTTGAACAAACTTTCCTGCCGCCGCTGCGCAAGCCGATCTACGTGATGTTGCAGGATCACGATCGTGCCGAGCGTCTGGCCAAGCAACTTGAATTTTTCGGACTCAGCGCGCAGTCCCTGGACAGCGTGTCGGCGTTTCGCTCCTCGATGGTCGAGCGCTTGCCCGCGGCGATCGTCATGGACGTTGACTTCAGCGGCGCCGGCATCGGCCTGACGCTGGCCGCCGAAGCCCAGGTCGGCCTGGACGAACCTTTGCCCCTGCTGTTCTTCAGCCTGCACGAAACCGACACCCCGACCCGCCTGGCCGCCGTGCGCGCCGGCGGCCAGGAATTCCTAACCGGCACCCTCGAAGCCTCGAGCCTGCTGGAGAAGATAGAAGTCCTGACCTGCGTCGCCCAGTACGAACCCTATAAAGTGCTGATCATCGACGACTCCCGCGCCCAGGCGTTGCACACCGAACGCCTGCTCAACAGCGCCGGCATCGTCACGCGCACGTTGATCGACCCGATCCAGGCGATGGCCGAGCTGGCGGACTTTCAGCCGGACCTGATCATCCTCGACATGTACATGCCGACCTGCACAGGAACCGAACTGGCCAAGGTGATCCGTCACAACGACCGCTACGTCAGCGTGCCGATCATTTACCTGTCGGCCGAAGATGATCTGGACAAGCAGCTCGACGCCATGAGCGAAGGTGGCGACGACTTCCTGACCAAGCCGATCAAACCACGACACCTGATCACCACCGTGCGCAACCGCGCGGCCCGGGCGCGCAATTTGAAGGCGCGAATGGTCCGCGACAGCCTGACCGGTTTGTATAACCACACGCACATCCTGCAATTGCTCGAAGACTGCAGCTTCCGCGCCCGTCGCGAAAACAAGCCGCTGAGTTTTGCGATGCTCGACATCGACCACTTCAAACGCGTTAACGACAGCCATGGCCACCCCATGGGCGACCGGGTAATCAAGAGCCTGGCGCTGTTCTTGAAGCAGCGCTTGCGCAAGACCGATTTCATCGGCCGTTACGGCGGTGAAGAATTCGCCATCGTCATGCCGGACACCGATCTCGAATCGGCGCACCGGGTGCTCGATGAAATCCGTCAACGCTTTGCCGAGATTCACTACCCGGCCCAACCCCAGGATTTGTGGTGCACGTTCAGCGCCGGGGTGGTTGAGCTCTGTGAATACTCCGACAGCTTGATGATGGCCAGCCAGGCCGACGAGGCGCTGTACCGCGCCAAGGACGGTGGACGCAACCGCGTGCAGGCCGCGCGGACGTCAAAGCAAAGTGCCACTTTTTCATCGGAATGGACCCATTCAGTCATAACCCTGTAACAGAAACGCAATAACTTCAGGCGCTTACCATTCTGCCGTTGGTAGACCCGCGATGCGCCTGAAGCTGCTGACCAATCTCAATACCCTCCTTTTAGTCGCCGTGTGCGTGGCCCTTGGCGCGACGCTCTGGTGGTCGCAAAAAGCCCTGGAACGTCCCTATCTGCTGATGGAACGTTATCTGGGCCTGTCCCAGCAATTCCAGAATGAAGTGGCGCGCAATATCGAGGATTACCTCTCCAGCGGTGATGCCCTGCGCTTGAGCAGCGCCAGCCAGGCCATCGACGACCTGCAAAAGGAACTCGTTGATTTGCCGCCAGCACTGGCCGAAACCCTGCGCCCGAGCCTGTCGACCCTGGAAGAATTCAGCAAAACCGACCTGCTGGCCGCCGGCAAACTGGCGGGCGATCCGCAGGCGTTGCTGTTGCAAGCCGAACGGGAACTTGGCGCCAGCCTCGAACAACTCGGCCAGTACGCCAGCGGTAACGCGGCTTATATGGCGCCCTTGCTCGCCGCCTCTCAGCATGTGAGCAAACTGTCTCTGGCCCGAGACAAACTGGTCAGCAGCGGCCGCAGCGAGTTGGCCGCCGATGTCGAGCGCGAAGTCGCCAGCATCCGCACGCAGGCCGAGCTGCTTGGTGCGTTGCCGTTACTCGGTGTCGCCAGCAGCAACGAATCCGGCAGTGATGATTTCACGGCGATGATGGGCCTGGAGAACACTGAAAAAACCGTGGCCGAAGACGCAGGCGTTGGCCTGAAACGGGAACTCAATAGCCTGCTGACGCGCTACCCCGCCGAACTCTCGCGCACGCGCGACCAGATTCAGAAACGCGCCGACCTCAGCACCGCGACGCACCTGAAGATTGCCGCCGTGCAACAGGCCATTGCCGGGCTGGAACCGGTGGTCCGCGCTCAACACGGACAGATCCAGGGTGAAGTGCGGTTGATGCAGGGCGTGATGATCGGCCTGATTTTGCTGATCGCCCTGCTGATCGACACCTTGCAACGCAAACTGGCCAGGACACTGACCAACCTGGCGCCGGCGCTCTCGACCTGGGCCGAAGGCGACTTCAGCCAAGACATTCAACTGGGCAAGACCAACCGCGAACTGCATGACATTGAAGCGTCGCTCAATCGCCTGCGCGCCTATCTGGTGGACTTGGTGGGGACCATTCGCCTGAACGCCGAACAGGTCGCCGGCAGCAGCCGCACTCTGGCCGAGCTGAGTAATGACCTGCACAGCGGCGCCGAGCATCAAGCGGGCGACACGGCGCTAATCCGCGATTCCCTCGGTGAACTGGAAGCGACGATTCAACAGGTCGCCGGCGACGCCAGCCAAGCAGCCGACGCCAGCCGTCATGCCGGACTGGCGGTCGAGCATGGACAAAAAGTCATCGGCCTGAGCCTCACCGGGCTGCA
Organism: Pseudomonas sp. IT-P294; assembly: GCF_949767865.1. Lineage (NCBI taxonomy): Bacteria > Pseudomonadati > Pseudomonadota > Gammaproteobacteria > Pseudomonadales > Pseudomonadaceae > Pseudomonas > Pseudomonas sp. IT-P294. The sequence continues at coordinate 70,254 of NZ_CATKQW010000002.1, forward strand.
TGCGCTGGTAGGCGAAGTGCAGGGCAACGCACAGATGATTGAACACCTGGCCGAAGAGTCAGCGACCATCGGCGGCGTACTCACAGTGATTCGCTCGATTGCCGACCAGACCAACCTGCTGGCCCTGAACGCCGCCATCGAAGCGGCCCGCGCCGGGGAAATGGGCCGCGGATTTGCGGTAGTTGCAGAAGAGGTTCGCTCACTGGCACAACGCACCGCGGGCGCCACGGCCGAGATCCAGACCTTGATCGCTGGCCTGCAAACCGCCGCACGGCAATCGGTAGAGGGCATGCGCGCTCAGGTCGAACACGCCGAAGCCACGGCCAATCAGGCCCAGGCGGCCGACGGCGCACTGGATAAAATCGTCGGCGCGATCCAGACCATTTCCGACACCGCCGTGCGCATCGCCGATGTCACCGCCCAGCAGAGCGGCGCCGTGAGTGAGATACGCGATCACAGTGAGCGGATTCACCAATTGGGTGGGGATAACTTGCTGCGCATCGGCGAGGGGCGCGTGCAAGGGGAGAATTTGTTGGTGTTGGGTGGACGACTTCACACCGCCGTCCAGGCCTTCCGCGTCTAAAGGATCGCCGCATGATCGTTCCCACGCTCTGCGTGGAAATGCAGCCCGGGACGCTCCGCGTCCCAAAAAGCGGACGCAGAGCGTCCATTGAGGCATTCCCACGCAGAGCGTGGGAACGATCAAGGTAAAGCTCCCAGCCTGCACGCCCTGCGACTGTCCGCTATCATGCCCTCACTTTCGATACGCGAGATTGTCATGCGCCGTTTGCTCTGCCTGCTGCTTTTAATGATCGCCCTGCCGGCCACCGCCGCCGGGTTGCTGGAGAGTCGGCCCAGTACCACCTTGGGCTCGATCAACAACAGTGCCGACTTCCTGCCGGTGCGCGAGGCGTTTCAGCTGAGCCTGGTAGACAGCACACCGCAATCGATCAAGCTGCGTTTCGTCGCGACAGAGGGCTACTACCTCTACCACCATCGTTTTCAATTTCGCGCCGACCCTGCCGATGTCGGCCTCGGCGCGGCGCAACTGCCCAAGGGCGAACAGAAACACGATGAGTACTTCGGCGATGTCGAGGTCTACCACGGAATTCTCGACGTAGAGCTGCCGCGCACCGACCAACGAGCCTTCACGCTGGCGGTGACTTATCAGGGCTGCGCCGATAAAGGCCTGTGCTATCCACCCGAAACCGAGCGCCTCAGCATTGATGGCATCGGCGCCCCGACGGTCGCGCACATCTGGAACTGGCGCGAACTCGCATTGTTCTTTCTCGCAGGCTTGGGGCTGACCTTCACCCCGTGCGTGCTGCCCATGCTGCCGATCCTTTCCGGCGTCGTGCTTCGCGGTCAGGTCGGTGGCTTGCGCGGTTTCAACCTGTCTCTGGCTTACGTGTTGCCAATGGCGGCCTGCTTCGCCTTGCTGGGTGCGTTGATGGGAATGTTCGGCGCGCAACTCAACCTTCAGGCGCGCCTGCAATCGGCCTGGGTGCTGGTACCGTTCGCGATGTTTTTTGCCGTGTTTGCCCTGGCGATGTTCGGTGTGTTCGAACTCAAGTTGCCACACGCCATCAGCAGCCGGCTGGATCGTATCGCCGGTCGCACCGAAGGCGGCTCGCTGTGGGGCGCGGCGGTGTTGGGCGTGGTGTCGAGCCTGCTGGTCTCGCCTTGCGTGTCGGCGCCGCTGGCCGGCGCGCTGCTGTATATCAGCGCCAGCGGAGATGCTCTCGGCGGCGGCTTGAAACTGTTCATGCTTGGCCTTGGCATGGGCGCGCCCCTGTTGCTCGTGGCCACCGGAGGCGCGGCCTGGCTGCCCAAAAGCGGGCCGTGGCTGATCCAAGTGAAAAATGCGATCGGCGTGTTGCTGCTGGGCCTGGCGATCGGGCTGCTCAGTCGCGTATTGCCGGGACAGATCACCTTGTTGCTGATCGGTTTGCTGGCCGGGGGCGTCGGGTTGTTCATGGGCGCGCTGGAGTTCGTCTACAAACCGCCGCGAAAACGCCTCGGACAGTTACTGGGGATGTTCCTGCTGTTTTACGCGCTGGCCTGTTGGTACGGGGCGTTCAGCGGCCAGACGGACCCGTTCAATCCGATTGGCCAGCCGCACGTCATTGCCGGCATCCCGCAACCGCAAGGCACCGGAGTCTGGCAAACCGTCACGACCCCGGCCGAGCTTGATCGTGTTCTCGCCGACGCCCGATCCACAGCCACCCCGCTGCTGCTGGACTGGTACGCCGACTGGTGCATCAGCTGCAAAGTCATCGAACACGAAGTGCTCAACGACGCCAATGTCGTCGAACGCCTCAAGGGCTATCGACTGATCCGCTTCGACATCACCGCCAGCAACGCCGAGCAACGTACCCTGCTCGATCGCTACAAATTGTTCGGTCCTCCGGCGCTGATGTTTTTCGGCAAGGACGGTGTCGAACGCACCGATGTGCGGGTGATTGGCGAGATCGGCGCAAAGGACTTCGCCGAACGCGTTGCCAAAGCAAATGACCGGATTTAATCACTCGGTCACATATTTCGCGCAAACATCGGCCATCGTGCTGGCTATTGCATAGAACTGGACAGTCACAAAGGCTTTGCGGCATAGTCGCCGGGTTCTGACAACTGCACACAGATAACAAGGATCAGCAGATGGCGACCTTATTGGTTTTGCATGGCCCCAACCTGAACTTGCTCGGCACCCGTGAACCGGGCACCTATGGCGCTACGACACTGGCGCAGATCAACCAGGACCTGGAACGCCGCGCCCGTGAAGCCGGTCACCATTTACTGCATCTGCAAAGCAACGCCGAATATGAATTGATCGACCGCATCCACGCCGCTCGCAGCGAAGGTGTGGATTTCATTCTGATCAATCCAGCAGCTTTTACGCACACAAGTGTCGCATTACGTGACGCGCTGCTGGCGGTGAGCATCCCATTCATCGAAGTGCATTTGTCTAACGTGCACAAACGCGAACCTTTCCGCCATCACTCTTACTTCTCCGACGTAGCGGTGGGAGTGATCTGCGGCCTTGGCGCCAGCGGTTATCGACTGGCCCTGGAGGCTGCCCTAGAACAGCTTGAAAGACCGGCAACAGCTTGAACAACAAGCGTAACGCCCCTGACCGACCCTTGGGAGTTGATGATTCATGGATATCCGTAAAGTTAAGAAACTGATCGAACTGCTGGAAGAATCCGGCATCGACGAGCTCGAGATCAAGGAAGGCGAAGAGTCTGTACGCATCAGCCGTCATAGCAAAACCCCGGCTCAGCAGTACTACGCACCCGCTCCAATGCACGCTCCGGCTCCAGCGCCTGTCGCTGCCGCCCCGGTTGCCGCAGCCGCTCCTGCTGCTCCTGCCGCCCCCGCGCTGAACGGCGCCGTTGCCCGTTCGCCAATGGTCGGTACGTTCTATCGCAAGTCTTCGCCATCGTCGCCGTCCTTCGTTGAAGTCGGCCAGACCGTGAAGAAAGGCGACACCCTGTGCATCGTCGAAGCCATGAAGATGATGAACCACATCGAAGCTGAAACCAGCGGTGTGATCGAATCCATCCTCGTCGAAGACGGCCAGCCGGTTGAGTACGACCAACCGCTGTTCACCATCGTTTGAACCGCGGAGAAACTTTGATGACTGCGAAGTTGGAAAAAGTTCTGATCGCCAACCGCGGTGAGATTGCCCTGCGGATCCTGCGTGCCTGCAAAGAGATGGGCATCAAGACTGTCGCCGTTTACTCCAAGGCCGACAAAGAGCTGATGCACCTGGGCCTGGCGGACGAATCCGTCTGCATCGGTCCGGCCTCGGCCGCGCACTCTTACCTGCACATTCCGGCAATCATCGCCGCTGCTGAAGTGACTGGCGCTACCGCCATTCACCCAGGCTACGGTTTCCTTGCGGAAAACGCTGATTTCGCTGAACAGGTCGAGAACTCCGGCTTTGCTTTCATTGGCCCCAAAGCCGACACCATTCGCCTGATGGGCGACAAGGTATCGGCCAAGCACGCCATGATCGCTGCAGGCGTTCCAACCGTTCCGGGTTCCGACGGCCCACTGCCTGAAGACGAAGAAACCGCTCTGCGCATCGGTCGCGAAGTCGGTTACCCGGTGATCATCAAGGCCGCTGGCGGCGGCGGTGGTCGCGGCATGCGCGTCGTGCATAAAGAAGAAGACCTGATCTCCTCGGCGAAACTGACCCGCTCCGAAGCAGGCGCGGCGTTCGGCAACCCGATGGTCTATCTGGAAAAATTCCTGACCAACCCACGTCACGTGGAAGTCCAGGTGCTTTCCGATGGCCAGGGTCACGCCATCCATCTGGGCGACCGCGATTGCTCGCTGCAACGTCGTCACCAGAAGGTACTCGAAGAAGCACCGGCACCGGGCATCGACGAAAAAGCACGCGCTGAAGTCCTCGCTCGCTGCGTCAAGGCGTGCATCGACATCGGCTACCGTGGCGCCGGCACCTTCGAGTTCCTTTACGAAAACGGCCACTTCTACTTCATCGAGATGAACACTCGTGTCCAAGTAGAGCACCCGGTTTCGGAAATGGTCACTGGCATCGACATCGTCAAGGAGATGCTCAGCATCGCCGCTGGCAACAAGTTGTCGTACACCCAGGAAGACGTGGTCATCCGCGGTCATGCGCTGGAATGCCGGATCAACGCCGAAGACCCGAAAACCTTCATGCCAAGCCCAGGCACGGTCAAGCATTTCCACGCACCAGGCGGCAACGGCGTTCGCGTCGATTCGCACCTGTACAGCGGTTATGCCGTTCCGCCGAACTACGATTCGTTGATCGGCAAGCTGATCACCTACGGCGCAACCCGTGAAGAAGCCATGGCGCGCATGCGCAATGCGCTGGACGAAATCGTTGTCGACGGGATCAAGACCAACATCCCGCTGCACCGCGACCTGGTCCGTGATGAAGGCTTCTGCAAAGGGGGCGTGAACATTCACTACCTCGAGCACAAGCTAGCAGGCGAGAAGCACTAAGCTTCGACCCCATCAACAAAGCCGCCCTCGGGCGGCTTTGTTGTTTCTGGGTATTTCATCCGAGCATCACACCTCCCCTGCGGGAGCGAGCTTGCTCGCGATGACGGCATGTCAGTCGACATAGATACCGGATGTGAGGCCCTCATCGCGAGCAAGCTCGCTCCCACAGGGTATGGCGCTCATCAGAACTGTGCGGTGAGCACAGGCGACTCCCACAAATGCCCCGCGCTCGCGTAAACTTGCGCGCTTCTCGCAGCCCGCTAGGCTGCAATCAATATTTTTCAAAGGTGCCCGCCATGCCTTGGCTGCAAGTCCGTCTCGCCATCAGCCCAGAACAAGCCGAAACCTACGAAGACGCGTTCCTTGAAGTGGGCGCCGTGTCGGTGACCTTCATGGATGCCGAAGATCAGCCGATCTTCGAACCGGAACTCAACACCACGCCGCTGTGGTCGCACACGCACCTGCTGGCACTGTTCGAAGGCGGCACCGAAGCCGCCTCCGTACTGGCCCATCTTGAATTGCTGACCGGCAGCCCGCTGCCCGAGCACCACAGCGAAGTCATCGAAGACCAGGACTGGGAACGCAGCTGGATGGATGGTTTCCAGCCGATGCGTTTCGGCCAGCGCCTGTGGATCGTGCCGAGCTGGCACGCCGCGCCGGAACCGGACGCCGTGAACCTGCTGCTGGATCCGGGCCTGGCATTCGGCACCGGCACCCACCCGACCACCGCATTGTGCCTGGAATGGCTCGACGGGCAGGACCTCAAGGACTGCAACGTGCTCGACTTCGGCTGCGGCTCGGGGATCCTGGCGATTGCCGCGCTCTTGCTGGGCGCCAAGCAAGCCGTCGGCACCGACATCGACGTCCAGGCACTGGAAGCTTCCCGCGACAACGCCGGGCGCAACAATATTGCCGAAGCGCTTTTCCCTTTGTATCTGCCAGAAGATCTGCCCCAGGTTCAGGCCGATGTGCTGGTCGCCAACATTCTGGCTGGCCCGCTGGTTTCCCTGGCGCCGCAGCTGTCCCGCCTGGTCAAGCCTGGCGGCCGCCTGGCACTGTCAGGCATCCTCGCCGAGCAAGGTGAAGACGTTGCCAAAGCCTACGCCCAGGACTTCGATCTGGACCCGATCGCCAATCGCGATGGCTGGGTGCGCATCACTGGCCGTCGGCGCTAGAATGAGCGCCTGCCTAAACCGGATCGCCGCATGACCGACAGCTTCGTCACTCAGTGCCCGCATTGCCAAACCAGTTTCCGCGTGAGCCACGCTCAATTGAGCGTGGCCCGTGGAGTGGTTCGTTGCGGCTCGTGCCTGCAGGTGTTCAACGCCGCCAAGCAGCTGCTTGACCAGCGGGCCGGCAAGGAAGCGCTCAAACCGGTCGCCCCGGCCATCGTCGAACCGCCGGCACAGCGCGCCATCAGCCAAAAGCAATGGTCCGCCGCCGAGCTGGATCTGGACAGCCTGGACCTGGACGAAGAACTTGCCCGGCTCGAACAGCGGGAAATCCAGCCGACCACCGAATTTGGCCGGCACCGCGAAGACAGCCTGAGCGCTCGCCGGGATAACGCCGAACACGACGTTCCGTGGTCCGACAGCCTCTTCAGCGAATCGGCCGCCGATCGCGCCCAGGCGGTCGAAGCCGACCAAAAGGAAGCGCGGACTGAACCGGGCAAACACTCGCGCACTGAACCTTCGTTCTCGCTGGAACCGGTTGATCTGGACGACGACCCCCAGGTGCCACAACTGCGCCTGAATGACCCGCTCGACATGCCCTTGCACCATGATCGTCTGTCGGCAACCGATGCGACTGACGACGACCTGCCCCCGATCGTCCCCCTGCGCAAGCGACACGAGCGCAGCGAATCGACCGAACGTGCCGAGGCCTTGCAAGACCTGAGCGACGATCCGCTGCAACTGGATTGGCAAAAACGCCGTTCCCCCTGGGGCCGACGGCTGTTCTGGTCGGTACTGGTCCTGCTCGGCGTAGCCGCGCTGGCGGGCCAATACGTCGCCTACCATTTCGACGAGCTGGCACGCCAGGACCAGTACCGCCCATGGTTCCAGCAACTGTGTCCGCAAATCGGCTGCACGGTACCGTCCAAGGTCGACATCGCAAAAATCAAGAGCAGCAACCTGGTTGTACGCAGCCACCCCGAGTTCAATGGTGCATTGGTGGTCGATGCGATCATCTACAACCGTGCGCCCTTCTCTCAGCCATTCCCGCTGCTGGAACTGCGTTTCGCCGACCTTAACGGACACCTGATCGCCAGCCGTCGCTTCAAGCCCGGCGAATACCTCAACGGCGACCTCGAAGGGATGGCGGAGATGCCACCGCAGACGCCGATCCACATCGCACTGGATATTCTCGATCCAGGCTCCAAAGCGGTGAACTACAGCCTGAGCTTCCACTCGCCCGAGTGAAACGGTTCACCGTTACAGGCTTGACGGCATATTTCTGACTTTGACCGCTCATACCAAACCGCTGGCGATAACAGAATTACTGTTCAGATTTTGTTCAATTCAGCCTTTATCCAGTCATCGAGAGCGGGTATCATGCCAACCCTTTTTCGAACTCTCATGATCCGGCCCCACAACAGGGAAGTCCTATGTCGGCGGTACGCATCGGTCCATATACATTGCACAACGGCTTGATTCTCGCCCCAATGGCGGGCGTCACAGACCAACCCTTTCGTCAGCTGTGCAAGCGACTGGGCGCAGGACTTGTAGTCTCGGAAATGGTCACCAGCGACATGAGTTTGTGGAACACCCGCAAATCGCGGATGCGCATGATTCACGAAGGTGATCCCGAGCCTCGCTCGGTACAGATCGCCGGTGGCGATGCGCAGATGCTTGCGGATGCGGCCCGAGCGAATGTCGAACTGGGCGCACAGATTATTGACATCAATATGGGCTGTCCGGCGAAGAAGGTCTGCAACAAGGCCGCCGGTTCCGCACTGTTGAAGGATGAAGCATTGGTCACCGAGATCCTGCAAGCCGTAGTGGCTGCGGTCGATGTGCCGGTCACCTTGAAGATCCGCACCGGCTGGGACCGGGACAACAAGAATGGTTTGACGGTGGCGAAGATCGCCGAGCAGGCAGGCATCACGGCGTTGGCGGTCCATGGCCGCACCCGTGCCGACCTGTACACCGGTGAAGCCGAGTACGACACCATTGCCGCGATCAAGCAGGCGGTGTCGATTCCGGTCTTCGCCAACGGCGATATCGATTCACCCGAGAAGGCCCGGTACGTACTCGATGCGACCGGCGCCGATGGCCTGCTGGTAGGCCGGGCTGCCCAGGGGCGGCCATGGATTTTTCGTGAGATCGATCATTTCCTGCGTACCGGCGAGAAACTCCCGGCACTGGAACTGATCGAGGTGGAACGCATTCTGCTAGAGCATCTGGCTGCACTGCACGTCTTCTATGGAGACGTCATGGGTGTCCGTATCGCTCGAAAGCATGTGGGCTGGTATCTCGCAACCTTGCCGGGCGCCAGGGAGTTTCGCGCCCACTTCAATCGTTTGGAAGATACGGAAGCACAATGCGCCAACGTTCAGGGCTTCTTCGCCGAACGTTATAAGAGCCTGACAGGGGACGGAGAAGGGGTGGCCGCATGACGATGATGACCGAGACTTTAGTGAGTGGAACAACACCCGTGAGCGACAACGTGAATTTGAAACAGCACCTCAATACGCCTAGCGAAGAAGGTCAGACCCTTCGCGGGAGTGTCGAGAAGGCGCTGCACAATTATTTCGCCCACCTTGAGGGCGCTGCCGTCACGGATGTGTACAACCTGGTGCTCTCCGAAGTCGAGGCTCCCCTGCTCGAGTGCGTGATGAACTACGTCAAGGGCAACCAGACCAAGGCCAGCGAGCTGCTCGGACTCAACCGGGGCACGCTGCGCAAGAAACTCAAGCAGTACGATTTGCTGTAAGCATTCAATCAAACCAGAAAGGCGCCCGCGTAAAACCGGTCGCCTTTTTTGCTGACTCCTTTGCTTTTGATGGAAATTGAAATGACCGACCAGACTACCCGCCTGCCGATCCGCCGCGCCTTGATCAGCGTTTCCGACAAGACCGGGATCCTTGAATTCGCCAAGGAGCTTGAAGCCCTGGGCGTCGAGATCCTCTCCACCGGCGGAACGTTCAAGCTGCTGCGCGACAACGGTGTTGCCGCAGTGGAAGTCGCCGATTACACCGGTTTCGCAGAAATGATGGACGGTCGGGTCAAGACCCTGCACCCGAAAATCCATGGCGGGATCCTCGGTCGTCGCGGTATTGACGACGCCATCATGAACGAACACGGCATCAAGCCGATCGATCTGGTAGCGGTCAACCTGTACCCGTTCGAAGCCACCATCAACAAGCCAGGTTGCGACCTGCCGACCGCCATCGAAAACATCGACATCGGCGGCCCGACCATGGTCCGTTCGGCAGCAAAAAACCATAAAGACGTGGCCATCGTGGTCAACGCCAGCGACTACGCCAGCGTCCTCGAAAACCTCAAGGCCGGCGGCCTGACCTACGCTCAGCGTTTCGACCTGATGCTCAAGGCCTTTGAACACACCGCCGCCTATGACGGCATGATCGCCAACTACATGGGCACTGTGAACCAGGCCGCTGAAACCCTCAGCACCCAAGGTCGCAGCGAGTTCCCGCGCACCTTCAACAGCCAGTTCGTCAAGGCCCAGGAAATGCGCTACGGCGAGAACCCGCACCAGAGCGCGGCGTTCTACGTGGAAGCCAAGCCTGCCGAAGTCGGCATCGCCACCGCGACCCAACTGCAAGGCAAAGAGCTGTCGTACAACAACGTGGCCGACACCGACGCCGCGCTGGAATGCGTCAAGAGCTTCGTCAAGCCGGCCTGCGTGATCGTCAAGCACGCCAACCCGTGCGGCGTGGCCGTGAGCCCGGACGCCGAAGGCGGCATCCGCCAGGCCTACGAACTGGCTTATGCCACCGACACCGAATCGGCGTTCGGCGGCATTATCGCGTTCAACCGCGAGCTGGATGCTGAAACGGCCAAGGCCATCGTCGAGCGTCAGTTCGTTGAAGTGATCATCGCGCCGTCCGTCAGCGAAGAAGCCCGCGCCATCGTGGCCGCCAAAGCCAACGTGCGCCTGCTGGCCTGTGGCGAGTGGTCGGCTGACCGCGCCCCTGCGTGGGACTACAAACGTGTCAACGGTGGTCTGCTGGTACAGAGCCGCGACATCGGCATGATCAGCGCCGATGACCTGAAAGTCGTGACCAAGCGTGCACCGACCGAGCAAGAGATCCACGACCTGATCTTCGCCTGGAAAGTGGCCAAGTACGTCAAATCCAATGCCATCGTCTACGCCAAGAACCGTCAGACCATCGGTGTCGGCGCCGGCCAGATGAGCCGCGTGAACTCGGCCCGTATCGCTGCGATCAAGGCTGAACATGCCGGCTTGCAGGTCGCCGGTTCGGTGATGGCATCGGATGCGTTCTTCCCATTCCGCGATGGTCTGGACAACGCGGCCAAGGTTGGCATTACCGCAGTGATCCAGCCAGGCGGCTCGATGCGTGATGCAGAAGTGATTGCAGCGGCTGATGAAGCCGGCATCGCCATGGTATTCACCGGCATGCGCCACTTCCGTCACTAAGCACAACGATCAACTGTGGGAGCTGGCCTGCCAGCGATAGCATCCCCTCGGTTTAGCTGATAAACCGAGTTGCTTGCATCGCCGGCAGGCCAGCTCCCACAGAAAAGCGTCCCTGCGGCGCTCAACAGAATTAGCGTCATCCGAGGTTTTTGAAATGAATGTTTTGATCATTGGCAGCGGTGGCCGTGAACACGCCCTGGCCTGGAAAGTGGCTCAGGATCCGCGCGTGCAGAAAGTGTTCGTTGCCCCGGGCAACGCCGGTACGGCCACTGAAGCCAAGTGCGAGAACGTCGCCATCGACGTGCTGGCCCTTGAGCAACTGGCTGACTTTGCCGAGAAAAACGTTTCCCTGACCATCGTCGGCCCGGAAGTGCCGCTGGTCGCAGGCGTGGTCGATCTGTTCCGTTCCCGTGGCCTGGATTGCTTCGGTCCGACCGCTGGCGCCGCTCAGCTGGAAGGTTCGAAAGCGTTCACCAAGGATTTCCTCGCACGCCACAAGATCCCGACCGCCGATTACCAGAACTTCACCGAGATCGAGCCGGCACTGGCTTATCTGCGTGAAAAAGGCGCACCGATCGTGATCAAGGCCGACGGCCTGGCTGCCGGTAAAGGCGTCATCGTTGCGATGACCCTGGCCGAAGCCGAAGACGCCGTACGCGACATGCTCGCGGGCAACGCCTTTGGCGAGGCCGGTTCGCGTGTTGTGATCGAAGAATTTCTGGACGGCGAAGAAGCCAGCTTCATCGTCATGGTCGACGGCAAGAATGTGCTGCCGATGGCCACCAGCCAGGACCACAAACGCGTCGGCGACGGCGACACCGGCCCGAACACTGGCGGCATGGGTGCTTACTCCCCTGCCCCGGTGGTGACTGCCGACGTTCATCAGCGGGTCATGGACCTGGTGATCTGGCCGACGGTGCGCGGCATGGCCGCGGAAGGCAACGTCTACACTGGTTTCCTGTACGCGGGCTTGATGATCGACAAGGCTGGTAACCCAAAAGTTATCGAGTTCAACTGCCGTTTCGGTGATCCTGAGACCCAACCGGTGATGCTGCGCTTGCAGTCGAGCCTGGTGCTATTGGTCGAAGCCGCCCTGGCGCAAGCCCTGGACAAGGTCGAAGCACAATGGGATCCACGTCCGAGCGTCGGGATTGTGCTGGCCGCTGGCGGTTACCCGGGCGACTACACTAAAGGCGTCGCCATCAACGGTCTGGAAGCCGCCGCCGCTCTGGAAGGCAAAGTCTTCCACGCCGGCACTGCGCTCAAGGACGGTCAAGTGGTGACGGCCGGTGGTCGGGTGCTCTGCGCTACCGCCATGGGCGCCAGCGTCGATGCTGCCCAGCAGCAGGCTTACAAGCTGGCGGCCAAGATTGATTGGGAAGGCTGTTTCTATCGCAAGGACATTGGCTATCGTGCCATTGCCCGCGAGCGTGGCGAAAATCAGGAATAATCGATCCATTCAGCCGGGCAAGGGCCTCAGGCCCTTGTCGGACTATTCCGGCGCCGCGCATAGTAATAATCTGGCATCAACCTACGAAGGGATTTCGCCGTGCGCTGGCTCAGGATTGCCATAGGTTTCACTGTCACATTGCTGACCTTGCTCTGCATGCTGCCGGCGCTCGCCGCGCAAGGCAGTGGCTGGGCAGTATTGCTTGATGAACAGGGCGACCTGCAGCTGAGCGACATCCGTTCCGCTCGCTACACCAATCAATTCAGCCCCACCGAACTGGACCGCCTGACCGCGGCCGAGCCCGGAGGGGCGTTGTGGCTGCGCTTCAGGCTGGCGCCCGGCAAACACGAGCAATTGCTGCGAGTGTTCGCCCCCGACCTGTCGCACCTCAACCTGTATGTGCTCGACGGCGACACGCTGATCGATCAATTGAACACCGGCACCTCGCAACCCCAGACTGAGCGTCCCCTGCCCAGCAGCGACTTCATGTTGCCGCTGCCACAAAGCGACAAACCCCTCGAGGTCTACCTGCGACTCGTGTCCGAACACCAGTTGCGGCCCTTCATCACCCTGCAATCGGCGATCATGACCGCCGCCAACCAGAAGCAGACGTTGATTTACGGCCTGCTGTTCGGTTGCATCGGGATGCTGATCCTGCACAACCTCGTGCGCTACGCGTATACGCGATCACGCAGCAGTGTGTGGCTCGCCGGATGCGAGGCGCTGCTGATGCTCAGCCTGCTGTTGCTACTGAATCTGGCCGGCCCCTGGTTACCCGACTGGCATGCCGTGCAAACGCCCGGCGCCTACCTTGCCTTGCTGCTGACGGCGCCCTGCGGCCTGATGTTTGCCTATCGTTTCTTCGCCCCACTCGGCCCGCATCCGCTGAACAAGCTGTTGCTGGGAGATATCCTGTTCATCGTGGTCTGCGGCTTGTTGCTGTTATTCGTTAACACGCTGCCGCTCAATATCATGACCTACGCCCTGGTGGCGCTCGCCGGTCTGAGCATGTTGTTCGTCGGCGCCCATCACTGGCAAAAAGGCTATCGTCCGGCTCGCCTTTTCGTTGCGGCGATGGTGGTGTTCAACATCGGCACGTTGATCATTTTGCCGGCCCTGTTGGGGCTGACACAGGTTGCCCCACAAGGCCTGATCATCACGCTGCTCACGTTCATCTGCGTCAGTGGCCTGCTGATGAGCATTGCCCTGAGTGAACGCCAGCGCAGCATCACTGAGGATCGCTTCAGCATCAGTCGAGACCTGGCGGCCAGCAATGCCGAGATCAACGCCAAGGCCGAATTCCTCGCCAAGATCAGCCATGAAATCCGCACCCCGATGAATGGCGTGCTGGGCATGACCGAGTTACTGCTGGGCACGCCTCTGTCGGTCAAACAGCGCGACTATGTGCAGACCATCCACAGTGCCGGCAACGAACTGCTGACGCTGATCAACGAGATTCTCGACATCTCCAAGCTCGAGTCCGGGCAAATCGAACTGGACGATGTGCAGTTCGACCTCAATGCCCTGATCGAAGACTGCCTGAGCATCTTCCGCGCCAAGGCCGAACAGCAGAACGTCGAGCTGATCAGCTTCATCCAGCCACAAGTGCCACGCGTCATCAGCGGTGACCCGACGCGCCTGCGCCAGACCTTGCTGAGCCTGCTGGAAAACGCACTCAAGAAAACCGACGAAGGCGAGATCCTGATCGTCGTCGCCCTCGATGACCGCAGCGCCAAACCGCGCCTGCGCATCGCCGTGCAGGACAGCGGCGTGCCGATGGAGCCCGAAGAGCGTGATGCCCTGATGCACGCCGAGCTGCACAGCAAGCACTTCCTCTCGGCGACCAGCCTGGGCGGTAATCTGGGGCTGGTGATTGCCCGTCAGTTGATTCGCCTGATGCAGGGTGAGTTCGGCATCAAGAGCGGCGCCAACCAGGGCAGCACCTTGTGGCTGACCCTGCCATTGGACCCTGATCGACTCGAGCATCCGACCTCAGACCTCGATGGTCCGCTGCAAGGTGCACGCGTGCTGGTGGTCGATGACAACGACACCTGCCGCAAGGTGCTGGTGCAGCAATGCAGCGCCTGGGGCCTGAACGTCAGTGCCGTTCCGTCGGGTAAAGAGGCGTTGGCATTACTGCGCACCAAAGCGCACTTGCGCGACTACTTCGATGTGGTTCTGCTCGACCAGAACATGCCTGGCATGACCGGTATGCAACTGGCGGCCAAGATCAAGGAAGACCCGAGCCTGAACCACGATATTCTGCTGATCATGCTCACCGGCATCAGCAATGCACCGAGCAAGATCATCGCGCGTAACTCCGGAGTCAAACGCATTCTGGCCAAACCGGTGGCCGGCTACACCCTCAAGACCACCCTGGCCGACGAGCTGAACCAGCGCAACAAAGGCCAGGCCATGTCGCAGCACTTGCCAACCGGCCCGATGCTTCCGGTCAAGGTCCCAAGCGATTTCCGCATCCTGGTGGCAGAAGACAACAGCATCTCGACCAAAGTGATTCGCGGCATGCTCGGCAAGCTCAACCTGCAACCGGATACCGCCAGCAATGGCGAAGAAGCCTTGCAGGCGATGAAAGCCCAGCGCTATGACCTGGTGTTGATGGACTGTGAAATGCCGATCCTCGACGGGTTCTCCGCGACCCAACAATTGCGTGCCTGGGAGGTCGGCAACCAGCGAGTTCGCACCCCCGTGGTGGCATTGACCGCGCACATTCTCGCCGAGCACAAAGAGCGCGCGCGCCAGGCCGGCATGGACGGGCACATGGCAAAACCGGTCGAGCTGTCGCAGTTGCGCGACTTGATTGAGCACTGGGTGGCGGAACGGGATCAGCAAAACCGGGCGACGGCTCAAACCTCCTGAGCCGACAGACCTCGTAACGCCTGATAGACTCCCCCTCGACTTTCCCAGACTGTGAGCCTGCATCATGCTCCATGTGTTATTCAGCGTTTACCTGAAGATGCTGGTGCTCTATAGCCCGTTCTTCGTGTTGTCCTGCTTCATCAGTCTGACCCGCGGCTATTCGCGCAAGGAACAACGGCGCCTGGCCTGGAAAGTAGCCGTTGCCACACTGGTCTCCAGCGTCTTGCTGTACCTCTTCGGACGCGTGATTTTCAGCGTCTTCGGCATCACCGTCGACGCGTTCCGCATCGGAGCCGGCAGCGTGTTGTTCATCTCCGCATTAGGCATGGCCCAAGGCAAGTCAGCGGTACAGACCGACAATGTGCAGCAGGATGTGACGATCGTCCCGCTGACCATCCCCCTCACGGTCGGTCCCGGCACCATCGGTGCCTTGCTGGTGATGGGCATCAGCCAGCCGCATTGGGACGACAAGCTCACGGCGATTCTCAGTATTGCCTTGGCCAGTTTTACGGTTGGCGTGGTGCTTTACCTGTCGAACCGGATCGAGCGGATTCTCGGTGACCAGGGTTTGCAGATCGTCAGTCGGTTGATGGGTTTGTTTGTCTGTGCGCTCGCGGCGCAGATCATCTTTACCGGGGTCAAGGGTTATCTGGTTCCCTGAACACACAGGCCGCTGGTTACAACCTTCGGCCTCGGCTTGGGCAAGATGGGTCCGGTCAATTGCCGTTCCTCCGATGGGAGGAAGCGGCCATAAAACGCGAGAAAGCGCTGTTGTCCTCCATCAACAAAAACGCCCCGAAAGGGGCGTTTTTGCGTCTTGGCCGAGAGAAACCGACCTGCGCGCCTTCAAGCCAGCGCTAAACGCTCCGGCATCGACGGTGCACGGCTCAACGACAAGAGCTGTTTAAGACCGATACTTTGCGAGTGAGCCTTTTGCGCCACCAGCGCGGCGACCAAGGTCGAAACAGCGCACGACACATACCCTTCCATCGAAAGAAACACATCGCCACGCCCGCTCACGTCGCTGCCATGCACGCCCCGGAATATCAAACTGTGCCCGTTGTCCGCATCGACAATCACCAAGTGCTCATCCACCAGGCTCGCCCATAACTGATCGGCAACCTTGATATCCCAGATCAACTTGCCTGGAATCAAAGGCGGCTGGCCCAGTGCATAGCGGCAATCGACAATCACCGATTCAAGTTTCAACCAGATCGCGAGGGTGAGCCGGCTCGTGACGGCGCCTTGTCCCATCTTGAGGACCAGGATGCTGACATCATCGGCGAGCAATGGCAGCAGGTCCTGACTCCTCGCCGGAGCGTCGATCACCTGCACTTCGGCTGTTCGCTGGACATAGTCGAGCGGCCCGGCATGGACCTTTTGCGGATAGGTGCTCAGGCGCCCTTCTGGCCGTTCATGCAGCAGCACGCTGGTTTGCTTCTGAGTGCCGATCAGCTCGTAGGCGAACCTTATGTCGGTATTCGCGACGCGGATCAATCGCCCGGTTTTAACCACAAACCATTGGTGACTGTCGGGCGCTGCAACGGTTAGAAAAGGTGCGCATCGATGCTCGTTAGCGAGCGCCAGCAAGGCCTCGCTCAAGTCACCGTCATGGCTGGCAACCCAATGACCGTCGACGCCGGTAATCAATGCCGGCTCCCGGTAATCCAACGCCAGCTGGATGCCTTCAGGGGTTGTTGCCCGAAGGCCTGCACCGTCGACCGTGACCTCGGCAAAGCGCCACGAATCCCACTCCCGCTGCGGTGCCGGCACTGCCGTCGCGGACACCTGTCGCGAACCCTCGGCGAAAGCCTTATCCAGAACCGCGACGTCGGTGAAGTCCTGCCGATACACGCCGCCCGTTGAAAGATCAAACAACCAGACGGCCTGTCCATCCGGGGAGACATTGAGCAAGCGCACCGGTTTTCCATGGCCAAGGCTCGAGAGCAGGAGCCGATCGCCCACGTACCAGGCGCACAGCTTCGTATCGCCTGGGGTGCTGATCAAACCCAGCAAGGCAAAGCTTGAGACCGGGTACTGCGTCGCAATGCCGGGCAGTGCCGACCACCACTGCGGCCGATCCAGGAACCAGGCGTCGGCCAGCCCGCCAAATTGCAGATGCCCCTGTTCGCTCAGATTGTAAAAAAGCCCGGCATCGGTGAGGGCGACATAACCCGAATCAAGGGCAATCACCTCCTTCAACCCCGTTGGCGCGATGTGCGTGTTGACCCATTGCCCGCGATCGCCTGCCACTGACCATTGCTGGCGCACCAGGGTGCGGTGGGTCTTATCAAAAGTGACCATCACATCGGCATCGGCGCCGGCCGGGCCAATCAGCACCAGGTCGTCCAGCGTCTTGATCGAATCCGGCCACCCTCGTGCGCGGTGCCCACGGGCAGGTGCGCGAATGATCCTGCGATCCCTGTCGCGAACCCACACCAGATCCCGCACATCGGCCTCAATCAGCCAGCAGACAGAGATCAACGCCGCAAACTGCCAATCGACTGTATGGCTGGCCTTGGGCGGCACAAAGTCGCCCAGGATCGGCGTCCAGTCAGCCAGCGTGTCTCCCGCCAATAATGTCGCTAACGCTGGGTCGAGGTTACGGGTGATGGAGCACAGCAACGCCCTCTGCTCATGAACCAGGAAGACGAGCTCATCATGAGCGCCGTCCTGGCGCGACACCTTCTGGACGATCTGAATGGCACCGCTGGCCAGGAGAGTAACGCCGGTGATCTGGGTGTCGGCATTGGTCACCCATAAGCGATAGCGCTGGATGAGCGTGCCGGTGGTCGCGTCGACCTGCCAGATTTCATACCCCTGGGGATGATAAAAGTAGGCGCAGCCCTGCACGACGGCTCCCAGCATGACCTCGTCGGCCAGCAACACGTCGTGGTTACGGATGTACAGGAAACGATCCTGAGCCACGTCGTAAAAGGCCACGACGGTCCTGGGCTCGTCCGGCTTTTCGAAGGGAACGACAAACCCGTGGACCGGGGTGTAAGGCATCGCCAGCCTGTGCGCTTGAGCCAGCGTCTTGAAGTGATCGAGCAATGCCTGCTCGCCAAGCGTGACGCCGGCCGCTTCTTCGACCAGCACTAATTGCAGGGTGTTCTGGTCCAGACGCAGGACTTTGTTGCCTGCCAGATTGAACAGCACCTCGCGCCGGGCGGTCCCCGTCAGCTTGACGCCAACCATGCCGGCCGAGAATTGATCGGCGCGTGTTATCTGGATCGCCTCTTCGCTAAGCCAGCGGGCCTCAATCACCCAGCGCATGACGCCATTACCCGGCGCATCGAGCTCCAGGCTGACGCCGGGGTTGAGCAGGACCGAGCACTGGCTGCCGGCACCTTCGATACGGTAGGTAATCAGGTCGTGCCACACCTTGGGCAGCACGGGCACCACCAACGAGCGTTCGATGCGGTCGAGGCGGACGTTGAATACGGTGGGTTTGTAGACAGGGTTCAGCCGACTGATCACGTATTCGCCGGGAAACGAATAAAACGAGAACAGAAACTGCAATCGACCGTCGCTGTCTTTCTGCTCCAGCCGACGCGCCGTATCGAACCCGGCGTCATGGCGGGTCGTGGCAAAGGGCAACAACGTGTAATCGTAGCCGTACCAGGTTTTGGGCGTGCAGGGCAGCACGATCGTCTGGCCGGCCAGTGGCTTGAACGCAGCCGTGTCGGGCAGTCCAAGACCCTGACGGATATTGATGCCGCGCTCATAATCGACATCGAAATCCGGGACACCCAGGTGGTCATGTAACGGGAATAATCTCGGGCTGTCGAAGCGCACGATCGATGCGCGCAGGTCCAGCTCGGCGAAACCCGGCAGTGGATGAGCGATCCAGGTATTGGAGGCTTCATCCAGGTGATACCCGCCCTGCCGATAAGCACTTTCGAGGCGGCCAAAAAACTGTCCAACCTGTTTGGCTTCTTCTGCAATGGCGGCAAACCCTTCGGCCAGCGCGGCAACCCCCACGGCCAGACCGCCCAGAATGACACTCGCGCCACCCAACACCGCGGCAGCCGTGCCGGCCCCGACCAGGGCGGCACCAATGCCCGCGGCAGCCAGCGCCGCGCTGGCAGAATCGAAGGCCAACTGACTGCCAAACTGCGCCTTTTCAATGTCATTGGCCGCGTGGTTCAACTGATAGATATCGAACCCGACATTCACCAACCCCAGCACGGTCCCCACGCCTTCATTACCGATATGCCCCAGCGCCCCGCGCACCAGCGGAGCACTGGTGCGAGCAATCACCTTCTCGTCGTTCAGCGCCTGCCGGACCAGTTGGATGACGCCCACCACATCCACCACATTGCCATGCACCAACTGGGCATGATTCACATAGGCATGCAGGCGAATGGCCGTGGTCAGGGCATTGTTCTCTTCGCTGGCGGCCTTTTCGTGATGACGCAACGCGTTCATCAAGGCTTGTACGGTAAAACCGGCGTTGAGGGTGTGGACGCTGCCGGCCTCCGTGGGATCGACCTCATTGACGGGCTGGCGGCCGCCCAGGGTTTCGAAGACCCGGGACAGGTATTGCTTGATCCCGATGAATCGATGATCGCCGCTGGTGACAGACATCATGGCCTGTCCGGCTTTGGGATTGACCAGGCTCAGCGTGTACTCGCCGGTCGGCGTGACGTGCAGCGTTTCAAACAACGGTACGGTATCCGGTGACAGTTGATGCTGCGCCTGTAACTGGCGGGTCGCCTGCGCAATCTGCTCTCCCCACCCCTGCGCATCAAGCTCCAGCAACGAACGGCCCAGCGTGGCGTTGTTCACCAGGGATTGGCCGCGACCGCTGGCCAACCGTTGCCGCAGCGGGGGTGTCATCTGCTCCGGCAGCGGCCCGGGCTCAAACAGAGTGGAAAGCGGCAGGCCGGAGCGGAACACCTGCCGGTTCAGTGCGTCGCCATCGAGTGCGATCAGGTCAAACTGCGGGCGCCCCCCGACGAAGGACGCCGCGTAGTTCCTGGCCATTTCGTGCTGGATGAAAAACGCGGTCAGCGCCTTGCTGAACGAGTCCGCTTGATCGAATTCGAAGACACCAAAATTCGGATCGAAAAAATGCCAGGTGCTCTGCCCGGCGTTGATTGTTTTGGCGACCAACATGGCATGACTGTCAGTGTTGAGCATCAAGGTGCAGGTTAAGGGTTGCGCCTCCAGTCGTGCCACGACACCCGCCAGATCGGCGCGAGGCAACGTCATGCCGATCTCGCTGAGCTGAACGCCGCGAAGCTCCTCGAGCATGCTCAGGAAGGTTTTGGAATCGCTGTCCCTGGCGGCGATGACGCCCAGATAAAACCGCTCACGCAACGTGTTGGCCGCCTGACCGCCCTTGGTGATCGCACCGGCCATGCTCAAGGCCAGAGGCAGGCAACGTCCAGCCACGCGGTCGCCGGTTCCTTCGAGCAACAAGTCCTGCGGCACCAGTTTGAAATAGCCCTCGTCGAAACTGCCCAGCACCTCCTCCGCGCGTTCGACAATCCGGGTCCGGTATTCAAGCTTCGCCACTTGCTGAATCCGGGCAACAGATTGGCCCCATTGATACAGCGTCAGGTCCTGCGCAAGCGCCCGCTGCCTGAGTTGAGTGGCCGTTTCGGCGAAGCTCGGCGAATGCTCGGAACCACTGCTCAATCCGTCTTCGAAAGCGGGGCTGTGGACGTTGAACAATGCATGCTCTATCGCCGAGTAAGCGAGGGACGGCCCCAGCTCTGCCACCGTGTTGGCGAGGTTTTCCAGCTTTGCACTGACGGCGTCGAAGCTTCGGTTATCCAGCATCGTGGCCCCCGACAATGCCCCCAGCATCAGGCGTTGCAACGGATTCACCTGGCCGATGGGCAGCGATTCCCTGGCGATCCGGTTGAGCAATTCACCCACCGCCAGGTCTCGCGTGTCGGGGTCGGGGAGCGAAGCCGGCGGCCGCACACTGGCCGGCTGCGCGATGATCAGTTGCCGGTCATCGAAGCTCAGGGACACCCACTGATCAAACGTCACGCTGCCGGTATGGCGTTCACGCATGGCTTGAAGGAACGGCTTGCCGAGATGATCAGCCAGGCGTTGCAACACATCGGTGATCAGCACGTGGCGACCTTCGATAACCGGCCAGCCTTCCTCGAAATCAATGCGTTGATAGTCAAGCAGCTGCGTCAGATCACCGGCGTAGCGCGCCTTGAACGCCCCTGCCTTCCAGCGTTTTTTTTCCTCGGCGAGCCATCGGTGAGCATTGCCCTCGGCCTCTTTCCAGGAGTGGTCCAGCTCCTCTTCGGTAAAGCGGTTGACGCTATCGGCGAGTATCGCCTCTGCGTTCCATTGCTCAACAAGTTCAGTGGTGTAAGGCATCTGCAAGGCATCAGCCATTGCGTGGCGTACCGCTGCGGGTCCTGTGAGATAGATGGTGCCGTCACTGCCCGGCAGCAGGCCATCACCAAAATAGCCGACGACGCCCCGCATCAAGAATTCGGCAGCCATTTCTTCAAGCTCGGGCAACCTGTCCAAGGGGCCGAAGGTTTGCTGCGCAACTTCCTTCGCTATCTTGCTCAGCGCCTGAACATCGGACAAAGGGACGCCGTCCTGGACGGCCCGCTGCGTCACTGCGTCGAGAACGTCGTAGTTGATCCTGAAGCGCTTGAGCACGGCACCCAGCATTTGCGACTTCGCGTGCGCCATCAACCATGCATTGCTGAGGCTGTTGGAGTCGATGACAGCGCGCAGACCATCGAGTCGGACACGTTGGTCTTGTGGCAGAAGAAAAACATCGGTCAACGCGGGTGTGTTCTTGGCAAAACGCTCAAGGGTTTCGCGATGTTGCAGAGGAATTCTCTCCAGAAAACTTGCGTACTTGTTTGCCTCACGGCCCGGCATCCACTGCGGGTTGTGATTGAGCAGCAACTGCACAACGCCCAACCGCGCATTGGGATCGAAGTGACTGACATCCACTGTGCCAACGGAGTCGGCCAGTGGCGGCAGATTATCGACATCGGAATAAATACCGCCTTCGGCAAATAACACTTCGACCCGCACCACATCAGAGGCCGCTGCCAGGTTTCCCCGTAGTCGGATTTCACGCTGATAAATATCGTTCACTTGAAACGAAGACTGTTCTGTTTTTACATCCCGTCGTTCCAGCCCCTCGAGGGCGACGCTGCGCAGGTTTTTATCGCGCAACGCCTTGAGCGCCACTTCATCCTGAGCATAAGCGCGCACGAGAAGATCAACTCTCGCGTCGTCGGCGCTTCCGCCTTTTTTTACCACCTCGTTGATATGCTCAAACATCTGCGTCTTGAGCACGATCGCCCGTTCTTCGTAGCGTCGCTCCAGTTCTCCGGGGTTATCGAGCGTGTCTCCTCCTTGGGTCATGGCGTGCGCTTTCGCCGCCTGGATAATGATCCGGTTGGTTTCGTGGGCGAGCAGCGCGTCACTGTCATACCAGAGTTTCAATGTATAACCCCGATGCGCCAGCACCTGCTTCCAGACATTGATGTAGTCGCGCTGAATAGCCCCCAGACCGCCCCCCAGCCAGACAAAGTGCAGAGTCTTCGGTACGTCGACGGGTATCGATTGAAGGAGCATGACGTGGCTGTTCAAGCGGTCCTGAAAGGCTTCAACCCTGTCGTGGATCTCCATCAGGTCCGGTGCCTGTGTCCCTTTCGGCTGAGGTGGGTGTTCCAGCTTAGAGGCTCGACGACGTCGCCCTTGCGGTGTCTGCAAGTACGCCAGGGCTTCCTTGAGCAACGCGACCGGCTCACGTTGTCGCTCGGGGGCCAAGACACGGGTACACGCAAGGTAATACCGCACGATCGCCTCGTATTCGGGCGTTCCCTTGAAGTCTTTGAGTGCCGTTTCAAGTTCAGCACGTTGAAACAAAGCGGCAAACTCCTTGAACCCGTCCGCCACCCGGTTATCGATATTCATAACGCATCACATCCTGTCATCGTTGAGAACGCTGGATAAGAAACAGTGGGCGGCGCAGCGCAATGCCTCGATATGTAATCGGAGCGCGACCCATCGTGAATGATTGAAACAAGTCGAAAAAGAGAACAATGATTAATAAAGCAAGCGACTGTACTTAACCAGCGTAACTTGCAAACCGCTCAATCAGTGCCAACTTCGAAAAACACTAAACGACGACCACAACAACTTCAACCAACTCGCGAACTCATTAATTAATTACACTTAATCCCGATATATAAGTGTAACTTTTGATCTTTACCTGACATGTTTATTAACGACTGGCGCATGGCCGCAAACAGCATGGGCTGTGTCGGTTGTTTCACAACATGACGGTCAAAGTAACGAAGAGTCCTGAACGGATTTGGGCATTTTCCAGCCGCGTTATGGCGATGTACGACGGGTTTGCGAGCGAGTTTCCAGGGAGGCGCGGTGAAAAATCCTACGCACTGAAAGAGAAGTTGCGGCCAGCCGGGCTGGCCGCGATGGCTTAACCAGCTGGCTTGTCGCCGTACCAGCGTGGCGTATACACCCACTGGCCACCCTCGGCACGAGGGAAGGTGCTGGTTGTCGAGGAACCGATCAGCACCATGGTGCGCATGTCCACTTGATCCGGGGTCAGCTGCCCCAACGTGATTACACGCAGGGTCTGCCCCGGACGGCCGATGTCCCGCCCCAATACCACCGGCGTTTCAGCGGTGCGGTGCTGCGCGACAATCTCCAGCGCACGGCCCAATTGCCACGGGCGGGAACGGGATATCGGGTTATAGAACGCCAGCGCCAAATCGGCCTGAGACGCCAGGTCCAGGCGTTTTTCGATGATTGCCCATGGCTTGAGGTTGTCCGACAGCGACATGACGCAGAAGTCATGCCCCAACGGCGCACCGGCCTGGGCCGCCGTCGCCAGCGACGCAGAGACGCCCGGAAGGATTTCCAGATCAACGCTGTGCCAACTCGGCTCGCTCGATTCATGCAACGCTTCAAGCACAGCGGCGGCCATGGCAAACACGCCGGGATCACCCGACGATACGACCACCACCGAGCGCCCTTGAGCGGCCAGTTCGAAAGCATGGCGAGCGCGCTGCATTTCCTCGCGATTGTCGGTGCAATGCAGCACCTGATCATCACGAAACGGACCGGCCATGCGCACGTAGGTTTCGTAACCGAGCACATCGTTGGCGCGCGCCAGTTCAGCCTTGACCGCCGGCACCATCAGCTCGGCGGCACCCGGGCCCAGACCGATCACCGCGAGACGCCCGCGCGCACGACCGATCTGCGCTACGTCCAGCGGCTGGCTGGCCAGCGCAATCGCCAGGCCGTTGCCCTGCGAAACGATGGCGGCGTCCGGCAGCGCGTGACGGGCCAGTACGTTGGCGTCGCCGCCAACCGAGGCAAAACGCAGCGGCACGCCCAACTCAAGTGCTGCCTCACGCAACGCCGGGTTGGCCATCTGCTGCTCGCTGGCGAGCAGGCACGCCAACGATTGCACGGCGATGTTCGCCTGCCGCAGCGCCGTGCGAATGGCGCTCGGCACCTGCGTGATTTCGCCACTCACAGCCACCAGCACGCTGCGCGGGTAGATCATCAATTCATTGGCCGCTGGCACGCGCTCGGCACTGCCGATGTGGATCGACAACGCGGCCTCGGGATCTTCCGGCAACTGCGCTTGCGCCAGCCAGGGCGCAGCGCCTTCGATGCGCACGGGTTGGCCCGCCAACAGGTCCGAGACAAAGCGTTTGCCCAGCTCCAGATCGCCCAGCGTGTAACCGCTCGGTGGATTGAGCAGGCACGTACCGAAGCGCAATTCGCCGCTGGTGGTGATGGCCGCAGAGACGTCGAGCCCGGCGGCGATTTCCCGCGCCATGACGTTCACTCCACCCAGACCGCCCAGCAGCGGCACTACCGCGCTACCGTCTTCGGCCACGGCCAGAACCGGCGGCTCGGCGCCTTTTTCCAGCAGCAACGGTGCCAGGGTGCGGATGACGATGCCGGCCGCGCACAAGGCAATGATCGGGATGTCCTGTTGATAGAACTCACGCAAGGTCGCGCCAAACTCGTGATAAACGCGGTCGGCGCCTTCAACCCGCTCGGCCAGGCCATGGATCAATGCGCCGGGGTACACCTGCGCAATCTTGCGCGCAGTGGCAAGGCTGCCATTGCCCAGAATGACAATGGCCGGAACTGGACGGGACATCAGCCTTGCCACCTTTCGCCGGGAACGATGATCAATGAGAAGTACGGCGAGGACATTGGTTCGACCTGATCCAGCGGCACGATTTTCTGATTGGCCATGGTCGCGCGCTCGACGTACAGCGCACGCTGCGCCAGGCCGAGTTCTTCGAGCACCTGGCGGACCTTGGGAAAGTTGCGCCCCAGCTTCATGATCACCGCCGCATCGGCATCCGCCAGACGACGTTTGAGATCATCGTGAGGCAGCACGCCGGACAGCACTGACAGGCTCTGATTGCGATACACCAGCGGCGCGCCCAGGACAGAAGCGCCACCAAGCATCGAGCAGACACCCGGCACCACTTCGGCCTCATAACGCTCGGCCAGACGATCGTGCAGGTACATGTAGGAGCCATAGAAGAACGGATCGCCTTCGCAGATCACCGCCACGTCTCGGCCAGCGTCCAGGTGCGCGGCGAGTTCTTCGCCCGCCGCATCGTAAAAATCGCTGATCACTTGCTCGTACGACAGCGGCGCCGGCAACGCTTCGGTGGTCACCGGATACACCAGTGGCAACAGCGTTTGCGCGTCCTGCAAATGCGCTTCGATGATGCCGAAGGCGTTGCCCTTTTTGCCCTTGGCAACGAAGTACGCCACCACGGGTGATTCGCGTAACAGGCGCAGGGCTTTGACGGTAATCAGTTCCGGGTCACCGGGGCCGACGCCCAGGCCGATCAAGCGTCCAGGCTGCTGCATCATTCGATCTCCGTGGCGAGGGCATTAACGGCGGCGGCGGCCATGGCACTGCCACCCAGCCGGCCCTTCATGATGACAAACGGCACGCCGCGACTGTCCGCCGCCAGCGCTGCTTTCGATTCGGCTGCGCCGACGAAGCCCACCGGAAAGCCAAGAATCAGCGCCGGTTTTGGTGCACCGGCGTCGAGCATTTCCAACAGATAAAACAGCGCCGTTGGCGCGTTGCCGATCACCACCACACTGCCTTCCAGGTGCGGACGCCACAGCTCCAGCGCAGCGGCGGAGCGGGTGTTGCCCAGCTCAAGGGCCAGCTGCGGAACACTGTCGTCGCGCAGGGTGCAGATGACTTGATTGTTCGCGGGTAAGCGCGTGCGGGTCACACCTTCAGACACCATCCGCGCATCACACAGAATCGGTGCGCCAGCGGCCAGCGCATCACGCCCGGCCTTGCCCGCGCCGTCAGAAAATTGCAGACCGTCGATCGCATCGACCATGCCGCACGCGTGGATCACCCGCACCGCGAGTTTTTCCAGGTCGGCCGGAATGCGCTCAAGGTTGGCCTCGGCACGAATGATCGCGAAGGAGTTGCGATAGATCTCCTGACCGTCGCGGATGTAATCAAGCATCTAGGGGGCTCCGTGAGCGGTCGTCGAGCAAGGCCGCGACCGCTTCAATAGTAAGGTTGCGTGCGTGCAGCGCGCCGAAACCCGGCTGCGCTGCATCGCGAAAATAGAGGTCGTAGTGACCGGGTGAAACCGCCAGCAAGGTGATCGGCGCACTGTGCGCCGCCGCGCAGGAACGCGGGCAACCGGACACATGCACATCCGGGGTCTTGCCATGGCCTTGCAGCAACGCCGCCAACTGCCGGGCATCGCCCTTGGTGTCGGCCAGGCCTTTGGCGCAGCCGGTCGAGCCGGTGCAGGCAATCAAATGCGTCAGGGCATCATCGGCCGAGCAGCGCAGGCCGAGCTGTTCGAGGCTGTGGATAACGTGCGCCGCCTCATCGACGGGGACACCGGGTAACAACAGACTTTGCCAAGGTGTGAAACGCAGACTGCCGTCGCCGCGCTCTCGCGCCAGTTGCGCTGCGCCCCTGAGCATCGAGGGATTGAGGCGGCCCAACGGCGGCACCGCGCCTATATAGACATGCCCGGCATCACGCTGCGGATGCGCGCCGATGTGCAAGACATTTGAGCTGACTGTGCGCTGCCAGCCCTCGATGGACTTCAATGGCACGCGCTCGGCCAGGCGGGCGAGAAACAGGTCGAGCGAGCATTCGCCGAGCAAGTGCCGCATGCGGGTCTGCTCGGGGCGCGCACACTCCAGAAACAGCTCCAGCACCGCGACCACCAACGCGTGGCCCTGCTCCAGCGACACCGCGCCCGCCGGCAGGTCCGCCGGGCATCCCGCCAAGCCGAAGGCGAAGACGCGCTCGCCGTTGCGCTCGGTGGCGGACAACCACAGATCATGGGGATGTTCGAGCATCGCCAGACCTTCACCGCCGTCGAGTTGCACGGCGAATTTGGCGCTGAGGTCGTGAAAGCGTGCATGGTTTTGCAGCGTGGCAAGGATCTGCCCGGCCAGCGGACGCGTGTCGAACAGCATCTGCTGATCGATGCCGGCGCTCGGGCTGAGCATCAGGTTGCGCACATCGTCGCCGCCAGCGCTGCTTGGGCCCAGTCCGGTGGCCATCAGGCTGTCGATCAATGCACGGTGTTCGCTGCCGATCCCGCGAATCTGCAGGTTGGCGCGGTTGGTTGCCTCGATCACGCCGCCGGCAAAGCGCTCGGCGGCCTCTGCCACCGCGTCGGCCTGCGCCGCACTGATCGAGCCGCCATTCAATTTGATCCGGCAAATGCCGCCATCCAATGCCTGGACGATACGCAGCAACCCCGGGCAGGCCGAGGGGCGTAAGGCTGTGGACATCGGACGTTCGTTCAAGGGGGCGACCGGCTGTGTGGGAAAGGCGCTTCGCGGGCGAAGGCGCGGTATTATGCCTGCTTTGTTCGACGGCATGAAAAGCCTGCCCGTCGGAACAGTCCGTTTGAGGACTTTTTTTGAGGACGGCAGATGTCACCGTGGCTGACAGTAGTGGGAATCGGTGAAGACGGCTTCAAGGGCCTGGGCAGAAACGCCCGGCATGCCCTGCTGCGCGCTTCGCGGATCATTGGCGGGCAGCGGCAGCTGGATTTGCTGCCCGTGTGCATTCGCGGTGCGCGGCAGTTGTGGCCCAGTCCATTCTCCCTTGACCCTGTCCTGGCGCAGCGCGGGGAACCGGTCTGTGTCTTGGCCAGCGGCGATCCGATGTTCTTCGGTGTCGGCGCCAGCCTCGCCCGGCAACTGCCCAGCGACGAAATGCAGGTCTTGCCCGCACCGTCCTCCTGCTCGCTGGCGGCGGCGCGAATGGGCTGGCCATTGCAGGACGTCGTGACGCTTTCGGTGGTGGCTCGCCCGGTCGCCGCACTCAACGCACAGTTGTTCAGCGGCGTACGGTTGCTGGTGCTGAGCAATGACGCACAGAGCCCGGCCACTGTCGCAGCGCTGCTGCGTGAGCGCGGTTTCGGCCCGAGCCGTCTCAGTGTGCTGGAACATCTGGGCGGTGCTGACGAACGACGTATCGATGGCGTCGCCAATGACTGGAACGATCCATCGGTCGCCGATCTGAACCTGATCGCCATCGAGTGCATCGCCGATCCAGAGATGCAGCGCCTGTCGCGACTGGCCGGCCTGCCCGACTCGGCTTTCCGGCACGACGGTCAATTGACCAAGCGCGACGTGCGCGCCATCACCCTGGCACGCCTCGCACCGGTGCCCGGCGAACTGCTGTGGGATGTCGGCGCCGGCAGCGGCTCGATCGGCATCGAATGGATGCGCGCCCACCCGACCTGCCGGGCACTGGCCATCGAAGCCGATGAAGGCCGGCAATTATTGATCGAACACAACCGCGACGCCCTTGGCGTCCCTGGCCTGCAATTGATTCGCGGCAGTGCGCCGCTGGCGCTGGCAGGGCTCGAACGTCCGGATGCGATCTTCATCGGCGGCGGCGTCACCCGCGAGGGCGTGCTCGACACCTGTTGGGCGCAACTCAAACCCGGTGGCCGGCTGATCGCCAACGCGGTCACGCTGCAAAGCGAAGTGACCCTGATGGCCTGGCGTGAACGCCATGGCGGCGAACTGACCCGCATCCACGTCGCTCAGGCCCAGCCGCTGGGGGACTTCGACACGTGGCGACAGGCGTTGCCGATTACCCTGCTGGATGTGACGAAGCCTTTCGATGCGTGACGAAACCGCCGAGCAACCTGCCCCTCTGCGCAGTGGCCTGACCACCGGCAGCTGCGCCACGGCCACCAGCCTGGCGGCGGCTCGCTTGTTGCTGACCGGGGTGAGCGCTGACGCCGTAGAGATCATTTTGCCCAAGGGCAAGCAGGTGCAGATGCGCCTGGAGTTCTGTCGCCTGATCGATAACGGTGCCGAAGCCGGGACGATCAAGGACGCGGGCGATGACCCCGACGTGACCCACGGCGCGCTGTTGTATTCCCAGGTGCGACTGAGCCCCGAGCCCGGCATTCAATTCAAAGCCGGGCGTGGCGTCGGCACTGTCACCCGACCGGGCCTGGTGCTGGGCGTCGGCGAGCCGGCGATCAACCCAGTGCCGCGCAAGATGATGACCGATCATCTGACGTCTTTGGCTGCAGAACTTGGCTACACCGGCGGCTTCGAGGTCACCGTCAACGTTGAGGACGGCGAAGCGCTGGCCCTGAAAACCATGAACCCGCGACTGGGGATTCTCGGCGGGCTGTCTATTCTTGGCACCAGCGGCATTGTCCGGCCGTTTTCCTGCGCGGCCTACATCGCCTCGATCCATCAAGGCATCGACGTCGCCAAGACCAATGGCTACCTGCACATCGCCGCGTGCACCGGTAACGCCAGCGAAGACACCATGCGCCGGGTCTACGACTTGCCGGAAATCGCCCTGATCGAAATGGGCGACTTTGTCGGCGCCGTCCTCAAGCACCTGCGCAAAGTCCCGGTGGATAAACTCAGCCTGTGTGGCGGCTTCGGCAAGATCAGCAAATTGGCGGCCGGGCATATGGATTTGCACAGCCGACATTCGAGCATCGACCTGCCGCAACTGGCCGAATGGGCCGCCGCGATTGGCGCCGACGAGGCATTGCAGCAAGGGATTCGCGAGGCCAACACCAGCCAGCAAGCCTTGGCGATGGCCAGCGCGGCGGGCATCGCCCTCGGTGACGCGGTGTGCCAGCACGCGCTGGAGTTTGCCCGCAGCGTGGTGCCGGCGCAGGTCCAGGTTGAAGTCTTTGCCATCGATCGCCAGGGCGGGATTGTCGGCCATGCGGGAGCTTTTCAATGAGGCGCATGTTGTTGCTCGGCGGCGTCACCGAAGCCCTGGCCATCGCCCGGACCCTGGGGCCGCAGCACATCTACAGCCTGGCCGGTGTCGGACGGGTGCCAACGGACTTGACCTGCCAGGTGCGCGTCGGCGGTTATGGCGGCGCCGAAGGCCTGACGCAGTTCATTCGCGAGGAAGGAATCGATCTGCTGCTGGACGCCACCCATCCCTACGCCGCACAAATCAGCCAGAACGCCGTGACCGCCGCACAGTTGTCGGGCATTCCTTGCTGGGCGTTACGACGTCCCGCCTGGCAGCCACAGGTCGGCGATGACTGGCGAGACGTCCGCGATTGGCCCGAGCTGATCGAAGCCTTGAAACCCTTCCATCGACCGCTGTTCACCCTCGGCCGCGAACCGTTGCAGCACTTGCACGAAATCCCCCTGGAGCAATTCTGGACCTTGCGCGCCCTGGACGTTTACCCCGGCAACGAACGCTGCGAAGTCATCGGCGCACGCGGCCCGTTTCTGATCGAAGACGAACGGGAGCTGTTTGAACGCCGGCAGATTGATGTGCTGATCAGCAAGAACAGCGGCAGCACCGCGACGGAGCCGAAACTGGAAGTGGCGCGGGAACGCGGGGTGCCGGTGATAGTGTTGCAGCGGCCGGTGTTGCCGGGGGTGGATCGGGAGTTTAGGTCGGTGACTGAAGTGCTGAATGTACTGCACGTGTCAGACGATTCCTGAGACATCCATCTCTTTGCGAATTTGCTGGCAAAACTCTCGGACGTATCCGGCTATCCGCTCCATGGCTTCAATCTTATAGTCCGTGCCTCTGATCCTAATAAGCAGACCCACCTTTGAATTCTAAGGGAAGACTAAATTCGGCCCGAGTAAAGTGTGGCTTGCCAACTTGTATCCCACGGAATACGATCAAACATGATTGACTTCGAGCAATCCCACACTTTTGCCGACTGGCTTGATTTACTGAGAGACACCACTGGTAAAGCTCGGATCATCGCAAGGCTCCGAGCTGCCGAGCATGGAAACTTCGGTGACTGCGAACCGGTAGGCGGGGCTGTTTATGAAATGCGAGTGCACTGCGGTCCAGGCTACAGGATGTACTTTACCCGCCGAGGGGAGGTGGTTTATCTGCTGTTGGTGGGTGGTGACAAGTCCACTCAAAAACGAGACATCAAACGCGCAATTCAAATGGCGCAAAATATCGGAAATGAGGAGTAAATCATGACCGAACAATTCACCCGTTTCGATGCCGCCGAATTTCTCAAAACACCCGAAGAAATGGCCGCCTACCTGGACGCCTGTTTTGAAGAGGATGCTGGCGACGGAGTACTCATACGCGCCGCCCTTAATGACATAGCGAGAGCAAAGGGCATGACCCAGATTGCCCGCGATGCAGGCCTGGGTCGTGAAAGTTTGTACAAAGCATTGGGAAGCACTGGCAATCCAGAATTCGCGACTATCATGAAGGTTATGAAAGCACTGGGCCTGCGCTTGCATGCCACGACGCGGTGATCGCGCTGCGACACCACACCGCACGCCGCTTTTTTACTTATCGGCCCTGATCAGGCTAAATAGCCGCGCCTGATCTCCCACCCAACGGAATGTCTTCCATGTCCCGACAACGGCTTGCAATTGCCTGGATCGCCTGCTTCGCAGTGCTGTTCAACATGCTCGCCATGCCGATGACAGGAGCCATGGCGCAGTCGGCGAAATCACCCGCCGAGCAGTTGTTGTGGGGCAGTTTCTGTACGTCCAGCGGCACCAAAATGGTGGCGATTTCCCTGGGCGACATCGAACAAAAAGCGCCGCAGAACGACGATCATTCCAACATGCAGCATTGCTGGTGTTGTTCGGGTTCTGCGCCGTTGGTGGCATTGCCGGGGCACACGCCACAGCTGTATTACACGCGTTTCGAGGCCAATCGAAGCCTGCCCGCCGCCTCGCTCGACACCCCCACTCCGCGTCAGCAATGGCCCAGTCTCAACCCCCGCGCTTCCCCTCTGGTGTGATTCCTTCTCGCAATTGACCTGCGTTTTGAATCGCTCTGGAGAACTGCCATGTTGAACAAACTCATCGTTCTGGCCGCATTGCTGCTGCCTGCCTGCTTTGCCAATGCCCATGAATACAAAGCGGGAGAATTGGAGATCGCGCACCCGTGGTCGCAAGAATTGCCACCCAATGCCCCGACCGTTGCGGCGTACTTCGTGATCGACAACAAAGGCAAGACGGCTGACCGCCTGCTGAGCGTCGATTCGCCGATTGCAGGCGAAGCCCAGCTGCACGAGCACGTCATGCAAAACGACCTGATGAAAATGCAACAGGTGCCAAGCGTCGACATTCCTGCCGGTGGCACCGTCATGTTTGCGCCGATGGCCTATCACGTGATGCTGGTGAACCTCAAAGACCGCAGCCTGCTGAGCGACGGCAAACGGTTCCCGCTGACGATGCACTTCGAAAAAGCCGGGGACGTGACGGTCGACGTCGCGGTGCAGAAAAAGCCGCCAGAAGAGATGCAGATGCACGCTCACGCCCAGTAATCGACTGAGCAGAAAACGCCATGCGCCCGTCTAGCGCCAGGCGATCCACACACCGTCGTCAGTCTCCGGGGCTGACGCGCGGCAGCTGGATCAGCTTGTTCGCCATGTTGATGATCTTTATCGGCCCGCTGATTTCCCAGTCGATGCCGATGGATCAACGCGCGTCCTCGATGACCATGAGCATGTCGATGGACATGAGCATGGACATGTCGGCGATGGAACACGCCGACCACGGCGCGCAACCCGCCGCCGAGCATTGCCCTCCCACCGCCTCGCATCACGCGCTCTGGGAAAAATGTGGCTATTGCAGTTTGCTGTTCAATTGCCCTGCGCTGACCGGCGGCCAGTCCTTCGTCGCCTTCGATACGCCAACAGCCACCACCTACACCGCCCCGTCCCCTCGCTTGGGCCATGCCCGGCAAACCTTCTTCCCCGGCGCTCGCACCCGCGCCCCGCCCATCGTCGCGTAAACACCCACCTCTGATTGCACACGGTTTCGAAGACAGCTTCAGGCTGCCGGCCGTGTCGTTTACGACTGTTCGATGGAAATTGTCATGTCCAGGTTTTCTGCTGACACACGCTTGAGCCCTGCCCAAGCTTTTTTTGCCCCGAACGAATCGAGCATTCGTTTCAGGCACGCCACCGCCGTCCTTTGCGGTGCCCTGCTGACACCGATGGTGCACGCTGATGAACACGCGAGCCACAGTGAAGAACTGAGCCCGACGGTCATCACTGCCATTGCGCCGAGTTCTCCGCTGACCATCGTCACCAACCCCAAGGACCCGCGCCAACCCGTGCCGGCCAGCGACGGTGCCGACTACCTGAAAACCATCCCCGGCTTTGCCCTGGTGCGCAACGGCGGCACCAACGGCGATCCGGTGCTGCGCGGCATGTTCGGCTCGCGATTGAACATCCTCACCAATGGCAGCCAGTTGCTCGGGGCCTGCCCAGGGCGGATGGACGCGCCAACCTCCTACATCTCGCCGCAAACCTACGACACGCTCACCGTCATCAAGGGACCGCAAACCGTGCTTTGGGGACCTGGCGCATCAGCCGGGACCATCCTCTTCGACCGGGAACCGGAACACTTCGGCGAACTCGGCACCCGGGTGAACGCCAGCGTGTTGGCCGGTTCCAACGGCCGTTTTGACAAAGTAGTGGACGCCGCTGCCGGCGGGCCGCTCGGTTACGTGCGGGTGATCGGCAACACCGCGCACGCCGACGACTACCGGGACGGCAACAACGACACCGTGCCGTCACGTTATGAAAAGTGGAACGGTGATGTCGCGCTCGGCTGGACGCCCGACGCCGACACCCTGTTGGAACTGACCGCCGGCAAGGGCGACGGTGAAGCGCGTTACGCCGGGCGTGGCATGGACGGCTCGCAATTCAAGCGCGAGAGCCTCGGACTGCGCTTCGAGAAGTCGAACATTGGTGACGTGCTGGACAAGGTCGAAGCGCAGATCTACTACAACTACGCCGACCATGTGATGGACAACTACACCCTGCGCACGCCGTCCGGCACCGGAATGATGAGCGGCCCGATGGCGTCCAACGTCGACCGCCGCACCCTCGGCGCGCGGATCAAGGCCACCTGGCGCTGGGCCGATGTGCAGTTGATCAGCGGTATCGACGCGCAGACCAGCGAGCATCGCCAGCGCAGCGCCATGGGCATCGACGTCTACAAGGACCTGCCGTACACCGAGGATGCCGATTTCCATAACTACGGCGTGTTCAGCGAACTGACCTGGTACGCCGCCGAGCGTGATCGACTGATCAGCGGCGCACGCCTGGACCGCGCCTCGGCCAAGGATTATCGGCAGACCACAGGCTCGGGAATGATGACGCGCCCCAACCCGACCGCCGACGAAACCCGCGCCGACACCCTGCCGAGCGGTTTCGTGCGTTATGAACACGACCTGGCCGACAGCCCCACCACGCTGTACGCAGGCCTCGGTCACACCCAACGTTTCCCGGATTACTGGGAGCTGTTTTCACCCCAGTCCGGCCCCGCCGGTTCGGTGAATGCCTTCGATTCGATCAAGCCGGAAAAGACCACCCAGCTCGACTTCGGCCTGCAATACAAGACCGAAGACCTCGAAACGTGGGCCTCGGGCTACGTCGGGCAAGTGCGCGATTACATCCTGTTCAACTACACCCCGACGCCAATGGGCACCACCTCGCAAGCCGAGAACATCAACGCTCGAATCATGGGCGGTGAACTCGGCGCGGCTTATCAACTGACCACCAACTGGAAGACTGACGCAACGCTGGCCTATGCCTGGGGCAAGAACAACAGCGACGGCAACCCGCTGCCGCAAATGCCGCCACTGGATGCGCGTTTCGGCCTGACCTACAGCGAGGACAACTGGAGCGCCGGAGCCTTGTGGCGGGTGGTCGCAGCGCAAAACCGCATCGACCAGAACAAGGGCAACGTGGTGGGCAAGGACTTCGGCAAAACCCCGGGGTTTGGCGTGTTTTCGCTCAACGGCGCGTACCGGATCGACAAGCACTGGAGGGTCAGCACGGGCGTCGACAACCTCTTCGGCAAGGCCTACGCCGAGCACTTGAACCTGGCCGGCAATGCCGGTTTTGGCTACCCGGCCAATGACCCGCAGGCCATCAAGGAACCGGGGCGAACGCTCTGGACCAAGGTGGACATGAGTTTCTAAAAGCATCGCGGGCAGGTTCACCACCGTCGAGGTGGGAACGAGCCTGCTCGAAACAAACAACTAAAAGATCCATGCCAAAGCGGAGCACATGAGATGAAACAGCCCAAAGTGAATTTCTACAACCTGGCCTGGCGCTGGCATTTCTATGCCGGTCTGTTCGTCGCGCCATTCATGGTGATGCTGGCCCTGACCGGCGTCATTTATCTGTTCAAGCCGCAACTCGATCCGTTGATGTACGGCAGCTTGATGAACGTTCCCGCCGGGCATCACAGCGTCTCGGCCGACGAGCTGCTCAAACGGGTCAAAGACGCTTATCCACAGGCCACGATCAAACAGTACCTGCCGCCGGTCAACGCCGAGCGCAGCGCGCAATTTGTCGTCCTCAATAACGGCAGCGAACTCAATGTGTTCGTCGATCCGTACCACAGCGACATCCTCGGCGAGCAAGATGCGAAGAAAAACCTGCAAGCCGTTGCACGGGCGATTCACGGTGAATTGATGATCGGCACGGTCGGTGATCGACTGGTCGAACTGGCCGCTGGCTGGGCCGTGGTGCTGGTGGTGTCCGGCGTATTCCTGTGGTGGCCGCGCGGACAAGCCGCCGGCATTTTGTGGCCGCGCTTGAGCAGTCGCGGGCGCGTGCTGTGGCGCGATCTGCACGCCGTCACCGGGTTCTGGGGCGCGGCGTTTTTGCTGGTGATGCTGCTCAGCGGCATGACCTGGACCGGGTTCTGGGGCAAGCAATACGCGGGTGTGTGGAACGTGTTCCCGGACGCGATGTGGAATGACATGCCCAAGTCCGATGTCGAGGCTCGCAGCCTGAATACCGCCACGCGCCAGACCGTGCCCTGGGCCATGGAAAACACGCCGATGCCGATGTCCGGCGACCACGCCGAGCACATGACCCACGGCGCTGCGCCAGCCGGTCCCGCAGCACCGACCGTCAGCCTGCAAGACGTGCAGAACATCGCCGTGCAACGCCAGGTCGAGCCGGGCTACAGCATCACGTTGCCGACCACGGCAACCGGCGTGTTCACCATCGCGGTGTTCGCCGACGACCCGCGCAACGACGCCACGCTGCATGTCGATCAGTACACCGGCAATGTCCTCGCCGATGTGCGCTACGAGCAATACGGCACTGTCGCCCGCGCCACGGAAATCGGCGTGATGCTGCACGAAGGCAAGATGTTCGGTGCGTTCAACCAGATCATCGTGCTGCTGATCTGCCTGATGATTTTGCTCAGTGCGGTCAGTGGCGTGGTGATCTGGTGGAAGCGTCGGCCACAGGGCAAATTCGGTGTGCCGCCGCTGCGTCACGACCTGCCGAAATGGAAAACCGCCATGGTGATCATGTTTGCATTGGCGGTGGCATTTCCGTTGGTGGGCGCCTCTTTGGTGGTGGTTTGGGTATTGGATCGCGTGCTGTTGTCGCGCTTCACCCGGCAAACTGAATCGGCCTCACCTTCATCGTGAAACAAGCGAGATGCGCGGATTAGAGAGGCCTGTAGACTTTCCGCGCTTATCTCGCAGTCATGATCGTTCCCACGCTCTGCGTGGGAATGCAGCCCGGGACGCTCTGCGTCCCAAAGCGGACGCGGAGCGTCCATTGAGGCATTCCCACGCGGAGCGTGGGAACGATCCCCAAACAGGCATCAGCCATCACCCAATACCTCAGAGCAAACGCATGACCTCGCTGAACCTCACGAACCTCGCCTGGACACCTCTGGGTCATGGCCATTGTCATCACCAGTTCCAGCTGCGTGACGCCTCGTTGCACGTGGCCGCCGGGGAGTTTGTCGGGTTGATCGGCCCCAACGGCAGCGGCAAGACCAGCCTGCTGCGTTGCGCTTATCGCTTCAGCAAACCCGAGAGCGGCGAGGTCCTGCTCGATCATCAGAACGTCTGGAAGCAATCCTCACGCTGGTGTGCACAACGCATCGCCGTGGTCTTGCAAGAATTTCCTGACGCCTTCGGCCTGACTGTCGACGAGGTGGTCGCCATGGGCCGCACACCGCACAAAGGCCTGTTCGACGGCGACACGATAGAAGACCGAAATCTGGCGACCCAGGCATTGGAATCCGTCGGTCTCAGTGGTTTCGAAGGCCACGCCTTCGCCACCCTCTCCGGCGGCGAAAAACAGCGTGTGATCCTCGCCCGCGCCTTGGCTCAACAACCGCAATTGCTGATTCTCGACGAGCCGACCAACCACCTCGACCCGCGCTATCAACTTGAGCTTCTACAGCTAGTCAAACGCTTGAAGATCGGCACCCTGGCCAGCATCCACGACCTCAATCTTGCCGCCGCTTTCTGTGATCGACTCTACGTCATCAATCACGGTCGCATCGTCGCCAGCGGCACACCAAAAGAAGTCCTGACCGCCCCGCTGTTGCGCAATGTCTTCGGCGTGCAAGCGCTGATCGATGAACACCCCTTGCACGGCTACCCACGAATCACCTGGATAACCCAACCATGACTTTGCGTTCCCTGCTTTGCGTCGCCCTGTTGCTGGGCAGTGCCCAGGCATCGGCCGAGGCCACGAAATACCCGTTGACGATCCAAAGCTGCAACCGCGAAGTGACCTTCAAGCACGCGCCTCAACACGCGCTCAGCCACGACATCAACATGACGCAGATGATGCTCGCTCTCGGCCTCAAACCGAGCATGGCCGGCTACAGCGGTGTGACCGGCTGGAAATCAGTGACGCCCGAGATGCAGACCATCCTCGACGGTTTGCCGGAGCTTGCGGCGAAGTACCCGTCGGTGGAAACCCTGCTCGACGCCAACGTCGATTTCTTCTTTGCCGGATGGGATTACGGCATGCGCGTGGGCGGTGACCTCACGCCGCAGACCTTGCAGCCGCTGGGCATCAACGTCTATGAGTTGACCGAGTCCTGCGCCTTCGTGATGAAGCGCCCGGCCGCCACGCTGCAAGACACCTACAACGACCTGCGCAACCTCGGCGAGATCTTCGACGTGCAGGACCGCGCCAACGCCTTGATCGCGCAAATGCAGGCGCAAGTCGCCGAGGTGCGCAAAGACCTGCCGGCGGACAAGCCCCGCGTCTTTCTTTATGACAGCGGCGAAGATCGCGCCATGACCTCCGGCCGCCTCGGCATGCCCCAAGCCCTGATCGATGTGGCGGGCGGGCGCAATATTCTGGATGACGTCGAGTCGAGCTGGACCCGGGTCAATTGGGAGACTGTCGTCGAGCGCAATCCGCAGGTGATCGTGATCGTTGACTACGGCGAAGTCACCGCTGAACAGAAGGAACAATTCCTGCTGAACAACAAGGCGCTGCAATCGGTGGACGCCATCAAGAACCAGCGCTTCATCGTGATTCCGTACGTGCAGGCCACTCCGGGCATCGACAACGTGCTGGCGGTTGAAACCCTGGCCAAGGGATTCCACGGCGAATGATCAATCGTCGCTACGCCTTGTTGTTGATAGCCCTCGGCAGCCTGTTGCTGGTGTCGTGCGTGGTCTCGCTGGGCTTCGGTCCGGCGCGGGTGCCGGTGGACGTGGTGTGGCGGATTCTGCTGCAAAAAGTGTTCGGCGCAGGCGAGGTGAACTGGACCGCCGGACAGGAGCACATCGTGTGGCTGATCCGCGTGCCGCGCATGTTGCTCGGTGCGCTGGTGGGCGCCGGGCTGGCGTTGATCGGCGCGGTGCTGCAAGCGGTGACGCGCAATCCGCTGGCCGATCCGCACCTGCTCGGCGTCACCTCTGGCGCCACCCTCGGCGCGGTGATCGTGGTGCTGCATGTGGGTGAAATCATCGGGTTGCTGACCTTGCCGATCGCGGCATTTATCGGCGCGTTGTCGAGCATGTTGATCGTGCTGATGATTGCCAACCGCAACGGTCGCCTGGACAGTGATCGCCTGTTGTTGTGCGGCGTGGCGGTATCGTTCGTGATGATGGCGATCGCCAATTTGCTGTTGTTTCTCGGCGATCACCGGGCGAGTTCGGCGGTGATGTTCTGGATGCTCGGCGGACTTGGATTAGCGCGCTGGGAATTGCTCGCCGTGCCTGCCGCCAGCGTCTTGCTCGGGCTTGTATTGTTGCTCGGCATGGCCCGACCGCTGAATGCCTTGATGGCCGGTGAACAGACCGCCGTGACCCTCGGGTTGAATGCTCGCACCGTGCGGCTGCGGGTGTTCTTGATTGCTTCGTTGATGACCGGCGTTCTGGTGTCGATCAGTGGGTCCATCGGGTTTGTCGGGCTGATGGTGCCGCACATTGCGCGTCGTTTGGTCGGCGCGGAGCATCGGCGATTGCTGCCGGTGTGCGTATTGACGGGCAGCATTTTCCTCGTCTGGGTCGATGTCGCCGCCCGCACCCTGATCGCCCCGGAAGACCTGCCCATCGGCGTCGCCACTGCGGCCATCGGCGGCTTGTTCTTCATCGGCCTGATGCGCCGCCGCTGATCCCTCAGAAAACCACAAGTCCTGTGGGAGCGGGCTTGCTCGCGAAAGCGGCGGCACATTCAGCATCACTTTGCCTGACATTCCGCTATCGCGAGCAGGCTCACTCCTACAAGGGTTTATCGTCGTTCACAGGTTCCGCATTCACCACAAATCTACTGTGGGAGCGGGCTTGCTCGCGAAGGCGGCGGCATAGCCAACATCAATGTGACTGACACACCGCTTTCGCGAGCAAGCCCGCTCCCACAGGGGGATTGTGATTCTGGGGTTGTCTAGATGTGTTTATGCGAACGCAAAATTACCGGACGTTTCCCACGACTTTTTCAGGTTGTTCGTCGGACGTGGGCTGTCTAGTCTGGGGCTGTCACTGCACATCAGTGATCGGGTGTGAGAACCCGGGAAATATTAGCCATGCAGTACTCGTATCAGCATAATTGCCGTCAGCTTATCCGCTGCCTGCAAATGCGTTATGGCGGCTGTGTGTGGGCGGACTTCGGTCCGGCCGGTTTCTTGTGTTTCCCGGTTTCTCACCCTGCACATAGCTGCCTCCCTCTTCGCCGCGTGAGAAACGGCAATTGGTGGCTCCAACTTGAAACCAAGGCAATCACATGAATAAGAAACTCGTACCCGATCCACCCATCGACACCACCACGCCCGAATCCGAAACACCACACGACGACTTGCGCCGAGACCGCAAAGCCATCAACCGCGCCCTCGACTACTACCTCGATCCCGCGACCCGCTACGCAGAAAAACCCCGCCGCCCCAGCACCATGTTCATGATCGCCCCCGACAACGACACCGAAAGCCTGTTGGTCCATGCCTGTGAGTCCCTGGCCTCCGCCAGTGTCATGGCCAGCGATTTCGCCACCGACCTGATCGGCCCGCAACGCCATAAGGCGCTGGCGATCCAGCAGATCATCATGCTCGCGGAGTTGGCCGTGAACCGCGCGGTGGATAACGTCGTTCCCACCTGAATACACCGCAACCCATGTGGGAGCTGGCTTGCCTGCGATGACGGCGGCACATTCAACACTTGCGTGACTGACCCACCGCTATCGCGAGCAAGCTCGCTCCCACAGGGGTTTATCGTCGTCCACGGATCCTGCGCCCTGTTCTGGCGCAGGCCACCGCACCAATGCCTCATACACGTCCCTTCCTGGTGCGCCGCATGCGCGTGCAACCGCTCTATTACGACGTTTCCTTGCCTGCACCCGACTAGGCACAGCCCTTGCAAAACACCCTTCAGTAGTCCGCATCTGCCAACCAAGAAAAATTTCTAATGTTCATGGAGATCGCACAATGAAGCGTCGTAGCTTGATCAAGGCATTCACACTCTCGGCAAGCATTGCCGCGATGGGCTTGACCTGGACTGTCCAGGCAGCCGAGACCATCAAGGTTGGTATTTTGCATTCGTTGTCCGGGACCATGGCGATCTCCGAAACCTCGCTCAAAGACATGGCGTTGATGACCATCGACGAGATCAACGCCAAGGGTGGCGTGAACGGCAAGATGCTCGAACCGGTGGTTGTGGACCCGGCGTCGAACTGGCCGTTGTTCGCGGAAAAGGGCCGTCAGTTGCTGACTCAGGACAAGGTCGCCGTTGTCTTCGGCTGCTGGACGTCCGTGTCGCGTAAATCGGTGTTGCCGGTGTTCGAAGAACTCAACGGCTTGCTGTTCTACCCGGTTCAATACGAAGGCGAAGAAATGTCGCCGAACGTGTTCTACACCGGCGCCGCGCCGAACCAGCAGGCGATCCCGGCCGTGGAATACCTGATGAGCGAAGAAGGCGGCAGCGCCAAGCGTTACTTCCTGCTGGGCACCGACTACGTCTACCCGCGCACCACCAACAAGATTTTGCGCTCGTTCCTGCACTCCAAAGGCGTAGCGGACAAGGACATCGAAGAGGTCTACACCCCGTTCGGCCACAGCGATTATCAAACCATCGTGGCCAACATCAAAAAATTCTCGGCGGGTGGCAAGACAGCGGTCATCTCCACGGTCAACGGCGACTCCAACGTGCCGTTCTATAAAGAGCTGGCCAACCAGGGCTTGAAAGCCACCGACGTTCCGGTCGTGGCCTTCTCGGTCGGCGAAGAAGAACTGCGCGGCATCGACACCAAGCCCCTGGTCGGCAACCTCGCGGCGTGGAACTACTTTGAGTCGGTCGAGAACCCGGCGAACAAGAAATTCGTCGCCGACTGGAAAGCCTACTCCAAGAAACACAACCTGCCGGGCGCCGACAAAGCGGTGACCAACGACCCGATGGAAGCCACCTACGTCGGCATCCACATGTGGGCGCAGGCGGCTGAGAAAGCCAAGTCCACCGATGTCGACAAAGTCCGCGAAGCCCTGGCGGGCCAGACGTTCGCCGCGCCATCGGGTTACACGCTGACCATGGACAAGACCAACCACCACCTGCACAAGCCGGTGATGATCGGCGAAATCCAGGCCGACGGTCAGTTCAACGTGGTCTGGCAGACCGAAGGACCGATCCGCGCCCAGCCGTGGAGCCCGTTCATCTCGGGCAACGACAAGAAGCCGGATTATGCGGTGAAGAGCAACTAAGCCACTGGATGTCGGGTCCCGAGCACTCCACTCGGGACTACACAAATCCCTGTGGGAGCGGGCTTGCTCGCGAATGCTGACTCACATTCAACATCTGAGTCGCCCGACACACCGCATTCGCGAGCAAGCCCGCTCCCACATTGTCCGCGCAAGGCCAATGACATGCCCACTGCCCTTTACCGTTTTCTCCTCGCGATCACACTATTGCTGCCGATGGCCGTACAGGCCAGCGACGCCGAAGACTTCGTCGCTGCCAATCCCGTGCAGCAAGCCAAACTGCTGGAAGCCTGGGCTGCGCAACCCGAGCCGGCCCGTATCGAATTGATCAATGCCCTGCAACAAGGCGAATTGACCGTCGACGGCCAAGCCAAAACCCTGCGCCTGAACAATCGCCTGCGAGGTCTGATCGACACCGCACTGGCCAGCCATCAACTGCTCGCCGCTGACCCAAAAACCCGTCTGGCCGCCGCGCAGCAATTGCAGAAAAGCGCGAAACCGGCGCAACTGACATTCCTCGACCGGCAACTGGCCGGCGAAAAAGACGAAAGCGTTCACGCCGCCCTGAGCCTGGCCCTGGCCAATCTGCAACTGGTGGACACTGACCCGGCCGTGCGCCTCGCCGCCGTGCGCTTGCTCGGCGAAACCGGCGACCCGCAGGCGCGCACCCGCCTCGAAAGCCTGCTCGAACCGGGTGTCGAAGCCGACGCCAGTGTGCGCACGGCGGCCGAAACCAGCCTCGCGCAAGTCAAACGCAAACTGCTGATCGGCGAGCTGCTCGGACAGGCGTTCAGCGGCATGTCATTGGGTTCGATTTTGCTGCTCGCGGCATTGGGCCTGGCGATCACCTTCGGCCTGCTCGGCGTGATCAATATGGCCCACGGCGAGATGCTGATGCTCGGCGCGTACTCGACCTATGTGGTGCAGTTGATGTTTCAGCGCTTCGCTCCGCAAGCCATCGAGTTCTATCCGCTGATCGCCTTGCCGGTGGCGTTTTTCGTCACCGCCGCCATCGGCATGGCGCTGGAGCGCACGGTGATTCGTCACCTCTACGGCCGTCCGCTGGAAACCCTGTTGGCGACCTGGGGCATCAGCCTGATGCTGATTCAGCTTGTGCGATTGGTGTTCGGCGCACAGAACGTAGAGGTCGCGAACCCGGCCTGGCTCTCCGGCGGGATTCAAGTGCTGCCCAACCTTGTGCTGCCCTACAACCGCATCGTGATCATCGCCTTCGCCCTGTTTGTGGTGGTGCTGACCTGGCTGTTGCTGAACAAGACGCGACTAGGCCTGAACGTGCGCGCCGTCACCCAGAACCGCAACATGGCCGCGTGCTGCGGTGTGCCAACGGGGCGCGTGGACATGCTCGCCTTTGGCCTCGGCTCGGGCATTGCCGGCCTTGGTGGCGTGGCGCTGAGCCAGATCGGCAACGTCGGCCCGGACCTCGGCCAGAGCTACATCATCGACTCGTTCCTGGTGGTGGTGCTCGGCGGCGTCGGTCAGTTGGCCGGCAGCGTCCTGGCGGCCTTCGGCCTGGGCATCGCCAACAAAATCCTTGAGCCGCAGATTGGTGCGGTGCTGGGCAAGATCCTGATCCTCGCGCTGATCATTCTGTTTATCCAGAAGCGTCCGCAAGGCCTCTTCGCATTGAAAGGACGGGTGATCGACTGATGAACCAGCCCCTGTTGCTCACGGCCACACAAAAGGCCGGCCCGAAAGTCACGATTGCCGTTGGCGCGGTGATCCTTGTCTTGCTGTTGGCGTTGCCGCTGATGTCGCTGCTATCGCCCATCAGCGTGTTTCACGTCTCGGCCTACACATTGACGCTGGTGGGCAAAATCCTTTGCTACGCCATCGTCGCCCTGGCACTGGATCTGGTCTGGGGTTACGCCGGCCTGTTGTCGCTCGGTCACGGCCTGTTCTTCGCTCTCGGCGGCTACGCGATGGGCATGTACTTGATGCGCCAAGCCTCGGGCGATGGCTTGCCGGCGTTCATGACGTTCCTGTCGTGGACCGAATTGCCGTGGTACTGGACCGGCACCAGCAGCTTTCTCTGGTCGATGTGCCTGGTGGTGTTGGCGCCTGGGTTGCTGGCACTGGTGTTCGGCTTCTTCGCCTTCCGCTCGCGGATCAAGGGCGTGTATTTCTCGATCATGACCCAGGCCCTGACCTTCGCCGGAATGCTCCTGTTTTTTCGCAACGAAACCGGCTTCGGCGGCAACAACGGCTTCACCAATTTCCGCACCATACTCGGTTTCGGCATCACTGAACCGGGCACCCGCGCCGTGTTGTTTTTCGCCACGGTGGCGTTGCTGGTGGCGAGCCTGTTCATCGGCTGGCGACTGGCGCAGAGCAAGTTTGGCCGGGTGTTGACGGCGCTGCGCGATGCCGAA
This sequence comes from Pseudomonas sp. IT-P294, assembly GCF_949767865.1. Taxonomy (NCBI): domain Bacteria; kingdom Pseudomonadati; phylum Pseudomonadota; class Gammaproteobacteria; order Pseudomonadales; family Pseudomonadaceae; genus Pseudomonas; species Pseudomonas sp. IT-P294. Next base: position 115,038 of record NZ_CATKQW010000002.1, read on the forward strand.
AACCGCCTGATGTTCTGCGGCTACGATCCGCGCGGGTTCAAGCTGTTTGTCTGGGTGTTGAGCGCGGTGTTGTGCGGCTTGGCTGGCGCGCTGTATGTGCCGCAAGTCGGGATCATCAACCCAAGTGAAATGTCACCGACCAACTCGATTGAAGCCGCAGTCTGGGTCGCGCTGGGTGGCCGCGGCACGCTGATCGGTCCGTTGCTTGGCGCCGGCGTGGTCAACGGGATGAAGAGCTGGTTCACCGTGGCGTTCCCGGAGTACTGGCTGTTCTTCCTCGGGGCGCTGTTCATCATCGTGACCTTGTACCTGCCCAAAGGCGTGATCGGCCTGCTGAAAAAAAGGGGTGAACAATGAGAGTGACTGCGACGGCTGAATTCATGCTCGAACCGGCGTTTTTCCCGCCGCTGGAACCCAACCGGGACGCCGGAAGCAGCCGCGACGTCATCGGTCTAGGGCAACGTGTCGGTCCTGGCCTGGATACGCGCCACGGCACGATCCTGACCCTGGAAGACATCAGCGTGAGCTTCGATGGCTTCCGCGCACTGAACAATCTGAACCTGTACATCGGAGTCGGCGAGTTGCGCTGCATCATCGGCCCCAACGGCGCCGGCAAGACCACCCTGATGGACGTGATCACCGGCAAGACGCGCCCCAGTCACGGCAAGGCCTGGTTCGGTGAAACCCTGGACCTGACGCAGATGAGCGAAGTGCAAATCGCCCAGGCCGGCATCGGTCGCAAGTTTCAGAAACCGACGGTGTTCGAAGCGTTGAGCGTTTTTGAAAACCTGGAGCTGGCGCAGAAAACCGACAAGTCGGTGTGGGCCAGCCTGCGGGCCCGTTTGAGCGGTGAGCAGAAAGATCGCATCACTGAGGTGCTGGAAACCATTCGCCTGAGCGCCTCGGTCAATCGCCCGGCGGGGTTGTTGTCCCACGGTCAGAAGCAGTTTCTGGAAATCGGCATGCTGCTCATGCAAGACCCGCAATTGTTGCTGCTCGATGAACCGGTGGCGGGCATGACCGACGCCGAAACCGAGTTCACCGCCGAGCTGTTCAAAAGCCTCGCCGGCAAGCATTCGCTGATGGTGGTGGAACACGACATGGGCTTCGTCGGCTCGATTGCCGACCACGTCACCGTGTTGCACCAGGGCAGCGTGCTGGCCGAAGGGTCACTGGAACAGGTGCAGGCCGATGAGCGTGTTATTGAGGTTTACCTCGGCCGCTGAGAATTGATCGTTCCCACGCTCTGCGTGGGAATGCATCCCGTGACGCTCTGCGTCACATAACGGCGGACGCGGAGCGTCCATGGCGGCATTCCCACGCAGAGCGTGGGAACGATCACTGAGGGAGAACGTTGAACATGCTGCACGTCGACAAGCTGCACCAATACTACGGCGGAAGCCACATCCTGCGCGGCCTGACGTTTGAGGTGAAGGTCGGTGAAGTCACCTGCCTGCTCGGGCGCAACGGGGTGGGTAAAACCACGCTGCTCAAATGCCTGATGGGTTTGCTGCCGGCCAAAGAAGGCGCGGTGAACTGGGAAGGCAAACCGATCACCACGTTCAAGCCGCACCAGCGGGTTCACGCCGGAATCGCCTACGTGCCTCAGGGACGGGAAATCTTCGGGCGGCTGACCGTGGAAGAAAACCTGTTGATGGGCCTATCGCGTTTCCCCGGCAGCGAAGCCAAGGAAGTCCCGGCATTCATCTACGAGCTGTTCCCGGTGCTGCTGCAAATGAAGCAACGCCGTGGCGGCGACTTGTCCGGCGGCCAACAGCAGCAACTGGCGATTGGTCGAGCCTTGGCCAGTCGTCCGCGCTTGCTGATCCTCGACGAGCCCACCGAAGGCATTCAGCCGTCGGTGATCAAGGAGATCGGCGCGGTGATCAAGAAGCTCGCGGCCCGTGGCGACATGGCGATTTTGCTGGTGGAACAGTTTTACGACTTCGCCGCCGAACTGGCCGATCAGTACCTGGTGATGTCCCGGGGCGAGATCGTGCAACAGGGTCGCGGTGAAAATATGGAAGCCGAAGGTGTGCGCGGCCTGGTTACGATCTAGTCTGTAGCGTCCTGACGATTATTAGAAATCATGAATTTACCTTTACTGCCCCTGACCACAGAGCCGGCCCTGTTTACCCCGAGTTGGCACGCCGAGCTGGAGCTGGGTTATGCCCGCTTCGGCGAGAGCACGCGCCCGGTCCAGCGCCGGCACCAAGGCCCGTTGCGGGTGCAAAAGCACCTGTACGCCGAAGGGCCCGAGGTGTGCCAGCACATCATCGTTCACCCGCCGGGCGGGATTGCCGGGGGTGATCGACTGGACATCAGCGCCAGCGTCGGCGCTGACGCCTGGGCACAAATCACCAGCCCCGGTGCCGCCAAGTGGTATCGCGCTGCAGGGCCCGCTTATCAGCAGCTGGATTTGCACGTCGCGACCGGTGCGACACTGGAATGGCTGCCCCAGGAGACGATCATTTTCAGCGACGCCCAGGCCGAACTCAGCACCTCGATCAACCTTGAGGGCGATGCCCGACTGTTCTACTGGGACGTGGTGGCGCTGGGTCGCCCGGCCAGTGGTGAGCGCTTCGACCTCGGGCATTTCCAGGCGCAATTGAATATCCGCCGCGACGGCCAGTTGCTCTGGCACGAACGCCAGCGCATTGTCGGGAATGATGGTTTGCTCGACTCGCCGATTGGCCTGGACGGGCAACCGGTTTTTGCCACGCTGCTGGTGACGGGCGAAGTCGATAGCGAGTTGCTGGAGACGTGCCGCTCGCTGCCCAATGAAGTGCGCGGTGACCTGACGCAGTTGCCGGGGCTATTGGTTGCCCGGTGCCTGGCCAGTGAAGCGCTGTTGGCACGGGGTTGGCTTATTGATTTGTGGCGATTGCTGCGGCCTGCGCTGTTAGGCCGAGAAGCCGTCCCGCCAAGAATATGGAGCACCTGAAATGCAATCCCACAGGGGGTTTGTATTTACAGATCCGAATACTTTTTTATCTGCCCAGATGGATTCCAACGATGGACCTGACCCCACGTGAAAAAGACAAGCTGCTGATCTTCACCGCTGGCCTCGTGGCCGAGCGGCGTCTGGCGCGCGGCGTGAAACTCAATTACCCGGAGGCCATGGCCTACATTTCCGCCGCGCTGCTCGAAGGCGCCCGCGATGGCCGGACCGTGGCCGAGCTGATGCACTTTGGCACCACCCTGCTGAACCGCGATCAAGTGATGGAAGGCATCCCGGAAATGATCCCGGAGATCCAGGTCGAAGCGACGTTCCCCGACGGCACCAAACTGGTCACCGTCCACCAACCCATCGCCTGAGGCCGAGCCATGACCTACCTCATCCGTGACGCAGTGCATGCCGACCTGCCGGGAATCCGCGACATCTACAACGACGCCGTGCTCAACACCACGGCGATCTGGAACGAACAGGCGGTAGACCTGGGCAACCGTCAGGCCTGGTTCAGTGCGCGCCAATCCCAGGGTTATCCGATTCTGGTGATCGTCGACGGCGATAACAGTGTGCTGGGCTACGCTTCATTTGGTGACTGGCGGCCGTTCGACGGTTTCCGCCACACCGTCGAGCATTCGGTCTACGTGCGCAGCGACCAACGGGGCAACGGCCTGGGTCCGCGACTGATGGACGTACTGATCGAGCGCGCCAAAGGCTGCGACAAGCACGTGATGGTGGCCGCCATCGAAAGCGGCAACGCCGCTTCTATTCGTCTACATGAACGGGCCGGATTCGTGATCACCGGTCAGATGCCCCAGGTGGGCACCAAGTTTGGCCGCTGGCTGGACCTGACTTTCATGCAACTGACCCTCAATCCTGGCGCGGAGCCACCGACTGCCAGCAAGGAGTAACGCCCGATGAACCCCGCCCAACTGCGACGCGTCAATGTTGAAAGCTTTGCGCACTATCGTCAGGGATTGATTGACCTGCTGCTCGACGCCGTCGGTTACGGCGCCAGCGTCGGGTTCATGGCCAATCTGGACGCCACCCAGGCACGCGCCTATTTCGATGAGGTTCAGGACAACCTGAACAAAGGCAACGTGCTGTTGTGGGTGGTGGTCAAGGACGAACAGGTCCAGGCCAGCGTGCAACTGACCTTGTGCCAGAAAGCCAACGGCCTGAACCGTGCCGAAGTGCAGAAACTGCTGGTGCGTGAACACGCGCGTCGCCGGGGTCTGGGCCAACAGTTGATGAATGCACTGGAACAGGCAGCCCTTCAGCACAAGCGCGGCATGCTTTACCTCGACACCGAGGCCGGCTCCCCCGCCGAAGACTTCTACAAAGCCCTGGGCTACACCAAGGCGGGTGAAATCCCCGACTACGCCTGCGACCCGAGCGGCCGGTACAAACCAACCGCCCTCTACTACAAAATTCTCCAAGGAGCCCATTGATGATTCCCGGTGAATACCAGATCCAGCCCGGCGACATCGAGCTTAACGTGGGCCGACGCACTGTCAGTCTGAAAGTGGCCAACAGCGGTGACCGGCCGATCCAGGTCGGTTCGCATTACCACTTTTTCGAAACCAACGACGCCCTGACTTTCGACCGCGCCGCCAGCCGCGGCATGCGCCTGAACATCCCCGCCGGCACCGCCGTGCGCTTCGAACCGGGGCAGAGCCGCGAGGTCGAGCTGGTCGACCTGGCCGGGCATCGCCGGGTGTTCGGGTTTGCCGGCAGGATCATGGGCGATCTCGACTGACTGATCGTTCCCACGGTCCCCGTGGGAATGCATCCCGTGACGCTCCGCGTCACATAACGGCGGACGCAGAGCGTCCATGGCGGCATTCCCACGCAGAGCGTGGGAACGATCAATTTGTGCAAGGAATCCCAATGAAAATTTCCCGTCAGGCCTACGCCGACATGTTCGGCCCCACCGTCGGTGACAAGGTCCGCCTGGCCGATACCGAGCTGTGGATCGAAGTGGAAAAAGACTTCACCACTTACGGCGAAGAAGTGAAATTCGGTGGCGGAAAAGTCATCCGTGATGGTCAGGGTCAAAGCCAGTTACTGGCGGCCGAAGTCGTCGATACGGTGATCACCAACGCGCTGATCGTCGATCACTGGGGCATCGTCAAAGCTGACGTCGGCCTCAAGGACGGGCGCATCGCCGGGATCGGCAAGGCCGGCAATCCGGACGTACAGCCGGACGTGACCATCGCCATCGGCGCCAGCACCGAAGTGATCGCCGGTGAAGGCATGATCCTCACCGCCGGCGGCATCGACACGCACATCCATTTCATCTGCCCGCAGCAGATCGAAGAAGCCCTGATGAGCGGCGTCACCACCATGATCGGCGGCGGCACCGGCCCCGCCACCGGCACCAACGCCACCACCTGCACTTCCGGGCCGTGGCACCTGGCGCGCATGCTCCAGGCCGCCGACGCGTTCCCGATGAACATCGGTTTCACCGGCAAGGGCAATGCGAGCCTGCCGGAACCGCTGATCGAACAGGTCAAGGCCGGCGCCATCGGCCTGAAGTTGCACGAAGACTGGGGCACCACGCCCGCGAGCATCGACAACTGCCTGACAGTGGCCGACCAATACGACGTCCAGGTTGCCATCCACACCGACACCCTCAACGAATCCGGTTTTGTCGAAACCACCCTCGCCGCTTTCAAGGGCCGCACGATTCACACCTACCACACCGAAGGTGCGGGCGGCGGTCACGCGCCGGACATCATCAAGGCCTGTGGCTTTGCCAACGTGTTGCCGAGTTCGACCAACCCGACCCGGCCGTTCACCCGCAACACCATCGACGAGCATCTCGACATGCTGATGGTCTGTCACCACCTTGACCCGAGCATTGCCGAAGACGTGGCCTTCGCTGAAAGCCGCATCCGCCGCGAAACCATCGCCGCCGAAGACATCCTCCACGACCTCGGCGCGTTCTCGATGATCAGCTCTGACAGTCAGGCCATGGGCCGCGTCGGCGAGGTCATCACCCGCACCTGGCAGACCGCCGACAAGATGAAAAAACAGCGCGGCGCGCTGCCGGGAGATGGCGAAGGCAACGACAACTTCCGCGCTAAACGCTACATCGCCAAATACACCATCAACCCGGCGATCACCCACGGCATCAGCCACGAAGTGGGCTCGATCGAAGTGGGTAAATGGGCCGATCTGGTGCTCTGGCGGCCGGCGTTCTTCGGGGTCAAACCGACACTGATCCTCAAGGGCGGTGCCATTGCGGCCAGCCTGATGGGCGATGCCAACGCCTCGATCCCGACGCCGCAACCGGTGCACTACCGCCCGATGTTCGCCAGCTACGGCGGCTCACTGCACGCCACCAGCCTGACCTTTATCAGTCAGGCGGCGCAGGCGGCGGGATTGCCCGAAGCGTTGGGTCTGAAAAAGAAAATCGCGGTGGTCAAAGGCTGTCGCGAGGTGCAGAAAAGCGATCTGATTCACAACGATTACCTGCCGAAGATCGACGTCGACCCGCAGACGTATCAGGTCAAGGCTGACGGTGTCTTGCTCTGGTGCGAGCCGGCGGATGTGTTGCCGATGGCCCAGCGGTATTTTCTGTTTTGATTTCCAGTCAGGCATAAAAAAACCGGCACGAAGGGCATCAATCTTCGTGCCGGGACGGCTGTATTTTCAGGTCAATCAGTTGCTCGGTTCAACCGTAAAGGGTACCTCCACCCTTTACAGCTTCGCCCGATCCATCGCCTGTTGGGTCAGGGTCTTCAGCAGCGTTTTCATCTCGGTATCGATCAAGTTCAACTCGGCAGCATAGGCCTCATTGCTCATGACTTGCCCCGGGCCAATCTCGCTGTCCGGTTTGCCCAGCTCTGCGGCGAGCACCCTCAGTTCCTCTTTCAGGCCGGCCTTTGCCTCAAGCGAAAGATCCTGTTCGGTCGCGCGCTTATCAAGCGCCATGAAAAACTCCGTCGTCGCATCGATTCGACGCCTGAACACCTTGAACGCGCGACGATTCGAGCCCTGGATGTAAGACGTCCAGAACGGCTGTTCACTGATTGAATCACGCAGCAAATCGCCGGCCTCCAGATCCAGTACCCGCCGATAGGCATCTTCGATCATCTCAGACGTGACGCCCGTGTGCGTGCGGAACTGCAGATCACGGGATTGCCAGGGCAGATCCAGTCGCTCGGCCAGGTCCGTCATGTAGCCCAGATGTACCTGGACCTCATCGATGGTCCCCGAAAAATCGCCATTGGCATCGACCACCATGAATCGTTCACCGCCCGCCAGTCGTTTGGCGACCACTTGGTGGGCAATCCGGCTCAACTCATCCAGACGGGATTTGCCTCTGGCAAGCTGCACCAGTTCAGCCTCCACGAGGCTTGGACTCCTCAGCTCATAAGCTTCGTGGATCAGCACCTCCACACCCATTGAATTGAACAACTGGGCCCCGGCATCCACACAGTTGGTAGCCTCGTCCCTGCCCATGACAAAAAGGTTGCGCCGCAACTCACTGTCCTTGGACATCGCTTCGAGCATTCGCCAGACCTTGCTCGTCATGTCCACTCTGAATGCGTTGTCGTTTTGGAAATGGCTGGACTCAGTGAGCTTCCTGATCTTATTGAAAAAAGGCACCGAACCGAATTCGTCCTCGACACTGTTCCATATCGCCTGTTTGGCGACCCAATCTCGCCGCGTCAGGCCTGCCTCCCAATCAAGGCTGTCGCGCACACCACGAGGCGGATACGGGCGATCGGGGTCCAGGCCGACGGACCTGATGTGGTCTCTGAGCGTGTTCAGAGTATCGGCCGACATCCACTGCCGGTCCCGACTCAACACCGTCCGCGCCACCAGCTCCGCTCCGACAGAGCCGGGCGTCACCCGAGGGATGACCCTCAGTTCATTGCGTTGCAGGTTCAAGTAAAAATGTCGGAACCGGGGTTGAGAAAACAATCCGTCCGGCCAGGTATCAATGCCAGTCTCACCCAGCATCACCGTATGCAGCAGGCGCATACCGCCGATATCCGGCACTCGACCCAGCGGGTTCCCCTGAAGATCCAGACTTTGAAGGCGGGTAAGCCATCTCAAATACGTAGCGCCCTGCATATCCAGCACAATCCGGTTATTGGCGAGGTACAACTCGGTCAGCCCAATCATTCGCCCCACGGCACTGGGAAAATGCGTGAGCCGGTTGCCGGTGAGGTTGAGCGAACGGAGTTTGGGGAAATGATCAAGAAAGGCGACGTGAGCGTCGGTCATTTCAGTGCCCAGCAAGTTCAGGCAGGTCACGTGCTGAAAATTGGCGTCCAGAGGAGGCATGGTCCCCAAGTGCCGCCCCAAGGGCATATTCCTGAGGTCAAGCACCGTCCCCTGCAGATTCTCGAAAGAGTCCACATCCCTGGGAGCGGTTTGCTGCCAGCACTGCCGAATGGCCTTGTAAAGTGAGTTTCTGGACTGCCATTCGGCAACGCCGGCAGGGCTGAACCTGTACGCTTCGGTCGGCGAATTCAGCCAGCGCTGGAAGTTGGTATTGAGGCGGTTGAATTCCGCTTCCAGCGCGCTGGCCCGCAGCTCCGGGTCAGCCTCGTCGCCGGCACCGTCCAGATAAGCCTGGGCTTGCTCCTCCGTCCAGCCCGGCCGCACGCTCCTGACGCGTTCCTGCAACGTCAGGCGTCCGGTGAGCCGTCGAATACCTTTAGGAAGAGGCATTCCACCGAACAGCTTCATCGTCTCGGGATCATAGGCCGGCTTGCGCAGTGGGCTGTCCGCCAGTATCGGACGCAGCTGGTCACGCGCCAACGGTGCATTTTGAACGGTGTGCTTGAGTGCCGAGCCTTGATTGATTTCAAAACCCAGTGCTTTGCGTTCAGCGTCAGGCAGGGCATGCAATACCGAAGAAAACAGGTCATCGGCGCCGTGCAGATGGTTGTCCTCGGCATCCCGCGCTTCATAACCGTTCTCCGTGCTGACCAGGACTTTGCGTACATCCGCTTCTTCTGGGCCAATGCTGTCGCGCAGACGGCCAGTGAAAGAATGCTCGCGAATTTCGATGCGCACCTCTTGCGGCCAGTTCGGCAAGCTTTCCAGGCTATGCAGTGCCAGTTTTTCCGTATCCGGCGCCTGCAGTGAATCAAGGAACAGTCCTTCATAGGCACGCGCCAGACGCACCTCCAGCGAGGCGGCGCGCGCCTGTTGCCTGAGGTGCAAGCCAATACGCTTTTGCTCGGCCAGCACTCGCAAATCAGCCGGATCAGCGGCGCTCAGTAGCTCCTCTGCCATGTTGGCAGGCAATTGCGCAAAGGTGTCCTGAAGCGTCCTGGCGTCGGCAATGTTTGACTGGTCGTTCTCAGGCAGCTTCCCCGTTTCCGCCCACGCCTTGAACCGGTTGAGGGTGTCGACCAGCAATGCGGGCGGCGCTTCGTTTTCCACATGCAGCCGACGCAACACATCTTCTTCGATACCACTGGCGATACGGATGCGTTCAAGCATTGCATCATCGAACGCTTCTGACTTCGTCCCCAGCCCACGCATGAGCTCGGCCGAAGTCCACTCGACAGGGCGGTCGAGTTCGGTGTGCCAGGTACCGGCGCCATCGTGGTCAAGCTTTGGCTGGTAAGCTGTGGGCCGGTCCGGATGCTGCATCCTTGGCTGGCCGGTCAGTGGATCGTCCTGCACCGCGAAGTATTTGCCGTCGCGCGGCAGCAACTCCTTATCGCCGTGCGCGTGAAGGCCTCGCTCGTTGGGCGTCGAGTCGGAACTCAAACTGACTTGATGCTCATACGGGCTCAAGTCCGGGTTCCAGAGGCGAGTCTTGCCGTCAGCGAGCACCACCGGTTTTAGCTGGTCGACAAATGCCGAAGGCTTGATCGCCGCCGCTGCGCCCGTCGGCAACACATGTCCTGCTCCCATGATGGCCAGCTGGGCCGCATTGATCAGGACACCGGTCAACAATGCCGCCGCTTCGTCCTTGTCGCCCTTGCTCCAGTCTTCGATGCCCTCCATGGTTTCGAGGACCATTTGCCCGACCATGACGCCCAGCATCGCCTCTCCCAGACCCGGCACCAGCATCGCGCCGAAGTTGAATACGTTCCAGCCGATGCTCACGTAGCTGCTCAATCGTGCCCAACGGGCGTTGGCATCTTCATCGCCAGTGGGAACGGCAATGTGCCGCGAATCCGCGATGGCCTTATCGCACCGCCATCGGCCGAGCGCAGGCCAGAGCAAACCGTCAATCACGTTGGTGACCGGTTCAGCATCGGGATTTTCCACCGCCGTCTCTCGCCACCACGGCCCCATGCTCAACGGTTCGCGTTGTTGCCAGGTGAAGGTGCTAAAGCGCTCTTTGACGCGAGTAAAAAACTGTCCTTTGTCTTTTTGCGGCACGAAGCGGCTGAAGAACTGTTGGTAGTCCGAGGAGCGCAGCTGGCTTGTCAGCTCCTTCATGAAATCGGTGAAGGAGTCGTACTCTTTCAAAGGGTGATCAGGATCATCGGGCACGTAGGCAATCAGGGTGCCTTCAAGCCGGTTTTGCTTGTAGATATCGTCTCTGCGCAGCATTTCTTCGGCAACGCCGCTGGGGCCGTTGGCAAAAAAAGCCTTGAGCAGCTTGAACTGATCAAACAGCTGGTCGGGCAAAACTGCCAATTGCCGGGACCACTCCATCAGCGCTTGCTGATAGTCAGGAGTCAGACCGTCGTAAAATTTTTTTATCTGCGTGGGATCAGCCACCGCACTGAACAGCACAATACCGCTTAACTTTACGCCCATCAGCGTCAATCGATGGGACTGTAAAGGGCGACGCCCCATCAGGATGTTTGTCTGCTCATCGCGCAGTTGTTTTAGTTTGCCGTAGCCATAAGCGCTGACATCGCCTTTTAAATACGCATTCAGTGCTGACTCATTGAACGCGGCCTTTTCGGTGCCGATGAAGTGTCGTTCGAGGGACGCCTTCGCCTCGGCCCGGGCAGGATTCAACAAGCCAGTGATGTGCCGCTGGTACTGCGCACCGACGTCCAGCTCCCGGCAAAGGCTCGCAAAACTTTCGATGGTCAACGAATGACGTTGCAGCTCACCTTCGGCATCGGTGATGAAAATACCGGAGCCGTCGCGAAAGGCGCCGGCACGGGTTTCAGCGTCCTCGAAGTTGTGCAGCGCGGCCTCCAGCAGGGTTGACTCCCTGAGTCGGCTGGCATTGGTGTCGATGCCAAACCCCAGCAGGGCTGGCACGTAAAGCCGAATCGTCGTGGTCCGCACATCCAGTTCCAGGCTCAGCTTTTCTTGCAGGGCTTGAATGAGCAACGGTTCTGCGAACTCATTGATGTCCTTTTTCAGATCACCCAGCGTGTCATCCAGACTGTCTTGCAACCGCCAACGTTCGTTGCCGAGTTCCTTGAGGTACTGACGGTCGATAGCGCTTGCCTTGACATACCACTCAGGGAAATCAGCCGCCCGTGTTGCCTTCGCTACACGTTTTGACAGGGAGGGGCTTTTTATAAGCGCTGGAACACTGGCTGCCAGGTAATTCAAATACCTATTGCCGCCTGCCGGATTATCCGCAGAAATACCCGACACAGATCCTTCTGATAATTCATTCATTACGCATGTATCCCTATGCGTTCAATAGAGCGTCCAGCTTATTCAATGACGGCAAAAACAAAAGTTTAAATAACTGCTTGGAAACAGTCCCAAAACCAATAACAACACCCAACTTCAGGACCTGAAAAATAACTAAATACCACCCAGGGAATGGGCAAACATGATCCGGCTTGCCAGCGGTAGTTTTTACCCGTGGGTAAAGGAGATAAGATGCCAAGACTTTTCAGCCAGGTAACGGTCATGCGCTTATCCGAATTCATCAGGCAGCACGTAGATCGTATCGTTGATGAATGGGAACAGTTCGCTAAAACGATCACTCCGGCCGCCATTAACATGGACCGCATTGCCTTGCGCGACCACGCCAAGGCGATTCTGCTGGCGGCGGCACGGGACATGACCACCGCGCAAACCGCCAGCGAACAACTGGCGAAGGCCAAGGGCGAAGGCCCGGAAAAAACCCCGAGCCTGGATGAAGCAGGTGCAAGTCATGGCGAGTTGCGTCATACCGTGGGGTTCGACCTGGTGCAGATGACCAGCGAATTCCGCCATTTGCGCGCCTGTGTGATTCGGATGTGGGTCAGCAGCCTGGAAGTGCCGGACCTGGCTTACTTGCAAGACATGATCCGTTTCAACGAAGCGATTGATGAGGCACTGGCAGAGTCCACCGCAGCGTATGCCGAACAGGTCAATCACTCGCGCGATCTGTTCCTGGCGATACTCGGTCATGACCTGCGCGCGCCGTTGCAGGCCGTGAGCATGTCCACCGAGTTGCTGCTGCGCAAAGCGACGCTTGAAGGTGATGCGCTGACGTGCGCAATCAATATCAAGCGTGGCGCGCGGCACATGGCAGTGATGGTCAGCGATTTGCTGGAGTTGGTCCGCAGCCGGTTGGGCAAGAGCCTGCCGATCGAGCCCAAGCCCATGGACCTGGCCGATGCCGCGCATGCGGCGATTGCCGAGGCATGCGCCGGTAACCCGGAATGCGATCCAATAGTGAAGGTAGTCGGCGATACCCATGGCGTCTGGGATGCCGGGCGACTCGATCAGCTGTTACAGAACCTGATCGGCAATGCGTTGCAGCATGGCTTGAACAAACGTGATGTGACCGTCACCGTCACCGGCGAGCCGGACTCGGTGCGCCTGACTGTGCATAACTTTGGTGTGCCGATTCCCGACGATGCTATCCCCACCCTCTTCGATCCATTAGTGCGCAGCGCCAGCGAAGACCTCGGGCAACCGACGACCAGCCTTGGCCTGGGATTGTTTATCGTCAAGGAAGTGGTCGATGCGCACGGCGGGACCATCGACGTCAGTTCGAATCAGGCCGATGGCACGCTGTTTACCGTGGTGTTGCCACGCAAGGTTTAATACTGACAGACCGAGTGATCGTTCTTCGCGAGCACGCTCGCTCCCACATTCGACCGTATTGCGTCTGAAGGAACCCGGTTAACGGTGGGAGCGAGCCTGCTCGCGATAGCGCCCGAACAGGCAACGCAAAAACATCAGAACACCTACTCAACCACCAACCGCCCCAGCCGCTGCCTGAGCATGCGGTTCTCGGCCCGCAGTTGCTGGACCTCGTCAAGCAGGTCCAGCGCCAGGGCGACGCCTTCCCATTCCAGTTCCAGATCGCGCCGCAGCTTGGCGGCACGCTTGGCCAGCACCAGTTCATAATCGGTGAAACGCCAATCCTTGGGCTGCTTGCCCTGAGGTTCGAGGATGCCGTGTTCGACGATTTCGATCACGTAGACGTCCGACAGCTCGGTCGCCTCACAGAATTCTGCCATGTCCAGTTGAACGATCAGGGGGTTGCTCATGATGGGCTACTCCGTCTCTTGGATCAGAAGTTTTCTCTTGGGTTGAAAGCGGCTTTTTTCGCCAACTCTTCCCACAGCGCCTTGACCTCGTCGTTCGAGGTTTTGGGCATGACAGCCTTGAGCTGCACGAACAGATAACCTCGATGACCGGCCTTGTTCAGCAAGCCGTGCCCCTTGGCACGCATGCGCTGACCATTCTGGCTACCGGCCGGGACCTTGAGGTTGATCTTGCCCGTCAGGGTCGGCACGGCCACTTCAGCGCCCAATGCCAATTCCCACGGTGCCAGCGGCAACGTGATAATCAGGTTTTCGCCCTCCACATCGAATTTCGGATGTGGCGCAAAACGAATGATCAGGAACAAGTCGCCATTGGCCCCGCCACCGATGCCCGGCGCGCCCTGGCCCTTGAGGCGGATACGCTCGCCGTCGGCCACGCCTGCCGGGATCTTCACGTTCAGGCTTTTGCTGGTATTGCTGACATGTTGACCTGCGGCATTGTACTGCGGCACCTGGAAAGTGACCTTCTTCGACTCGGTCGAGAGGGATTCTTCCAGGAAAATCGGTAATTCCATTTCCACGTCTTGCCCTCGACGCCCGGCGCTTCGGCCCGGCTGTGCACCACCAAAACCACCGCCGCCACGGTTGCCAAAGATCGAACTGAAGAAGTCCGAGAAATCGCCCGTGTCCTGACCACCGCCAAAACCGCCACGCCCCTGCCAGCCTGGCGGGCCCTGGAACGGTTGGCCGTGCTGGCCGTATTTGCGCAAGTCGTCATATTCGGCACGCTTGTCGGCGCTTTTCAGCGCTTCATAAGCCTCCGAGGCGTCCTTGAACTTCGCCTCGGCATCCTTTTCCTTGCTGACGTCCGGGTGATATTTGCGTGCGAGCTTGCGATAGGCGGCCTTGATCGCCTTATCGTCAGCCGTCGGCTCCACACCGAGAATCTTGTAATAGTCTTTGAAGTCCATCGAGGGAATCACCATCCGTTATCGAAATCGCGCTACCACTGTCAGCATGCGCTCATTACCAGCCGCCAGCTTGACCGATCTCAAGGTTGTGACCGGGCAGCGCATCAGAAGTTTATCGGCAGCAGTCGGGGGTTCTTTTGACCGTCCGGTGGCTGCCAGGGCCAATGCAGACAAGTTTGGGGCAAAGGATAGTCTTTCAAGGCGCTAATAGCCGAGATTTAGCGGATAGTCGGCCTTCGAATATTCGCCGCACTGGCATACACTGCGCGGCCGTTTTTTAACCGGAACTCGAAAGACATGAAAAACGCATCTCCAGCCCGTGCCTGTGGTATCGACTTCGGCACGTCCAACTCCACCGTCGGCTGGCTGCGCCCCGGCATGGAAACGCTGATCGCGCTGGAGGACGACAAGATCACCCTGCCCTCGGTGGTCTTCTTCAATATGGAAGAACGCCGCCCGGTGTACGGCCGGCTGGCTCTGCACGAGTACCTGGAAGGCTACGAAGGCCGGCTGATGCGCTCGCTCAAGAGCCTGCTCGGCTCCAAGCTGATCAAGCACGACACCAGCGTCCTGGGGACGGCGATGCCGTTCAAGGACCTGCTGGGGCTGTTCATCGGCCAGTTGAAGAAGCGCGCCGAGACCGCCGCCGGTCGGGAGTTCGAGGAAGTGGTGCTCGGTCGCCCGGTGTTTTTCGTCGATGACGATGAAATGGCCGACCAGGAAGCCGAGAACACCCTGGTGGACGTGGCTCGCGCCATCGGCTTCAAGGATGTGTCGTTCCAGTACGAACCGATTGCGGCGGCGTTCGACTACGAGTCGACCATCGAAAAAGAAGAGTTGGTGCTGATCGTCGACATCGGCGGTGGTACGTCCGACTTCTCGCTGGTGCGCCTCTCGCCAGAGCGCCGCAACCACGACAACCGCCACGACGACATCCTGGCCACCGGCGGCGTGCACATCGGCGGGACCGATTTCGACAAGCAGTTGAGCCTGCAAGGGCTGATGCCGCTGTTCGGCTACGGCAGCCGCATGAAGAGCGGCGCCTACATGCCCACCAGCCACCACATGAACCTGGCGACCTGGCACACCATCAACTCGGTGTACTCGCAGAAGTCGACCCTGGCCCTGGGCAGCATGCGTTACGACATCGAAGACACCGGCGGCATCGACCGCCTGTTCAAGCTGATCGACCAGCGCGCCGGTCACTGGTTGGCCATGGAAGTGGAAGAAACCAAGATCCAGCTGACCCACGCCGACAGCCGCCATGTGCCGCTGGACCGCATCGAGCCGGGGTTGAGCGTTGAACTGAGCCGGGCGCTGTTCGAATCGGCCATCGACAACCTGCTGGAGCGCGTGCGCAACAGCGTCACCCAACTGCTGAACGATGCCAATGTGCGCGTCGATCAGGTCGATACGGTGTTCTTCACCGGCGGTTCAAGCGGGATTCCGGCGCTGCGTAACAGCGTGTCGGCGATGTTGCCGAATGCACAGCATGTGGAAGGGAACATCTTTGGCAGTATCGGCAGTGGCCTGGCGATTGAGGCCATGAAGCGCTACGGCACGATGGACTGATCCAAAACCCTGTAAAGATCGTTCCCACGCTCTGCGTGGGAATGCCGCCATGGACGCTCTGCGTCCGCTGTGTTGAAACTGTGACGCGGAGCGTCACGGGATGCATTCCCACGCAGAGCGTGGGAACGATCGGGGATCTATCAAACCATCCCGATCTGCCTTAATTCGCTCTTCAGATACGCGTAATAAATCGGTCCCGCCACCACCCCCGGCAGACCGAACGCCGCCTCGAACACCAGCATCGCCAGCAGCAACTCCCACGACTTGGCACTGATCTGCCCGCCGACGATGCGCGCGTTGAGGAAGTATTCGAGCTTGTGGATAAAAATCAGATAACCCAATGCCGCCACGGCGACCCAGATCGACAGCGACAAGCCGACGATGGTGATCAGCGTGTTTGACATCAGGTTGCCAATGACCGGCAGCAAGCCCAGCAGGAAGGTCAGCACGATCAGGGTTTTGGTCAGGGGCAACTTGATCCCGAACAGGGGCAAGACCACCACCAGGAAGATCGCGGTAAAAAAGGTGTTGAGCAGGGAAATCTTGATCTGGGCAAACACGATATTACGAAACGCCTGGACCACCAGATGCAAGCGATCGAACAGCGCGGCAGCCAGTGGTTTGCGCTTGGTCACGTCCGGCGCGCGCTGCAAGGCGATGATCGCGCCCAGCACCATGCCGATCAGCAACGTCACAAACATGTGCGCGGCGTCCTTGCCCACCAATTGCAACTCGCTCAGGTGCTTGCTCATCCACTCGCCAATGGCCACGCGGAATTCGGCGGCGCTGGCCGGCAGATAGGCATCGATGAACGGTGGCAGTTGCCCCCGCGCACGGTCGACCACGTGCATGAATTTATCGAGGGAAGCGCCGGGGTTTTCCGCCTCGTGCAGCAGAAAGCTGATGGCACCGGCAAAGATCAGCGCCAGCACACTGACCACTAAAGTCCCCAGCAACGCCACCGCCAGCCAGCGCGCACGCCGACCTTCGATCAGTCGCTGCAGTTGCGGGGTGAGCATGTTGACCAGTTCGAACACCAACAACCCGGCCAGCAGGCTGGGCAGCAATCGCAGCGGGATCACCAGCAACAAGCCACCGAAGATGATGACCCAGCTGATCAGCAGCAAGACGTGACGTTGAGAAAACGTTGGCATACAGCCTCAAAACGAACGGCATAAAAAGGATTGGCAGTCTGCCAGCGTTCCGGTGCCAGCACTAGGGATTGTGTGGATCGACCTTGGTCGGGAGCTCAGCGGATTTTTTTACAAAGCCCATGCCGCACCCATCGCGAGCAGGCTCGCTCCCACAGTGGATCTGTGTTCACCGAACCAATGTGGGAGCGAGCCTGCTCGCGATGGGGCCCTGACAACCCTGCATCTTCCAGCCAATGATTATTTTTTCTTCAGGCAGTCACTCATGAACGCCTTGCGCGCATCACCCTTCAGCGCTTTGGTGGTGGCATCGGCATTACAGGTTTTCATCTTCTCTTGCTGAGGTGTAAGGGTTTTGGCGTCGTTGGCGGCCGGCGCGGCTTTGAGGCAGGTGCTCATGAAGGCTTTGCGTTCATCGCCCTTGAGGCTTTTCGCGGTGGCGTCGGCGTTGCAGGTGGTCATCTTGTTCTGTTGTTCAGTGGCGGCGAAGCCTTGGGCGCAGAGCAGTAAACCGATCATCAACAAAGGGACACGCAACATCTTCATGGAGTTTTCTCCTTGTTGCCGCACCGAGGGGTGCGGCCTCATTCAGGAGTGTAGACAACCCCTGTTACACCTTCCTGCTTTCAAGGTGGCTGCGTCGATACTGCTCAGGTGTGCAGCCGGCCTGACGCTGAAACATGGCGATAAACGCCGAGCCGGTGCTGTAGCCCATGTCGAAGGCGATCTCCTGAATGCTGCGTTGACTGTCCAGCGCTTCGATGGCCGCCAGAAAACGTAATCGTTGCCGCCACTCGCCAAAACTCATGCCCAGTTCGCGAACACATTGCCGCGCCAGGGTGCGCTCGCTGACATGAATGAGCGCCGCCCAGTCTGCCAAGGGTCGGTTATCGCCAGGCTCGGCCTGCAAGGCTTCGAGTATCCCGAGCAATCCCGAGCTGCTGGCGTAGGGCAAATAACACTCGTGGATGGGCGCCTGCTGCAGCTGATCCACCAGCACCTGGGCCAGGCGTTTGTCCGCCTCGCGCTCCGGAACCTTCACGTCGCGGGCGGCGAAGTCCTTGAGGATCGCCTTGAGAATGTCGCTGATCGCCAGGGTGCAGGCCTGTGGCGGCAGATCGTGACACAACAGCGGATCCAGGCAGACGGCGCGATAGTTGATCGGCTGGTTGCTGTAGAAACTGTGCTCGGTCTGTGGCGGCACCCACACTGCGTATTGCGGCGGCGACATGAAACGACTGCCGCCGATTTCCATGTGCAACACGCCGTGGGCCGAATACTCCAGCGTGCCCCACGGATGCCGGTGCGCCGAGGCAAAACGGTGCGCATCGAAATCGGCGTAGCGAAAATAGACCGGCGCCGGCAATTCGCTGAAATCCAGCAGGTCGATGTGTTTACTGTTCATGCTGTCCGTCATCAGGGGCAGGTTGTCTGGATCGAAGTATAGGCTTGCATCCAGACAAGGGATAATTGCCCCTCATTAACGCTCTGGTTTTCTCTGATGCAATACGCTTATCCCCTGCTGGCCATTTTCATCTGGGCCGGCAATACCGTAATCACCAAAATGTCGGCCGGGGCGATCTTCCCCGCCGAGATCGGTTTCTATCGCTGGCTGCTGGCCGGGTTGCTGTTCACGCCGTTCATGCTCAAGCCGGTGATCGCCCATTGGCCGTTGATTCGGCCGAACCTGGGCAAGATCTTCATCCTTGGCGTGCTTGGCATGGCGGTCTATCAGAGCCTGGCGTACTTCGCCGCGAGCCTGACGTCGGCCACCAACATGGGGATCATCCTGTCGCTGATGCCGTTGATGTCGCTGGCCATGGCAATTGTCAGCCTTGGCCAGCGCCTGACAGCGGGTGCGCTGGCCGGCGCGGTGTTGTCGTTTGCCGGCGTGCTGGTAGTGGTGTCGTCCGGCAGCCTCGGCGTATTGCTCGAACACGGGATAAACCTGGGCGATGCAATGATGCTGATCGCCACCCTGGCCTACGCGATCTACAGCACGCTGCTGAAAAAATGGCAGCTGCGCCTGCCGCCGCTGGTATTGCTGTATTTGCAAGTGCTGGTGGCGGTGGTGGTGTTGTTTCCGTTGTTTATTGTTTCACCGAAGACCGGCCTGACACTGCAGAACATTCCGCTGGTGCTCTACGCCTGCCTGCTGGCCTCGATGATCGCGCCATTGGCCTGGATGCAGGCCGTAGTGCGCCTGGGGCCAAGCCGGACCACGCTGTTTTTCAATCTGCTGCCGTTGATCACCGCGCTGATTGCGGCGCTGGTGCTGCATGAGCAACTGGCGCTGTATCACTTGGTGGGCGGGGTGTTGACGTTGGGTGGGGTGATACTGTCGGAGCGTTGGACCACCGTGTTAGGCCGCAAGATTTGCGTTGCCTGACCTGACGCCATCGCGGGCAAGCCCGCTCCCACAGGGAATGCGCTCAACTGTGGGAGCGAGCCTGCTCGCGATGAACGATGACTCGGTCTAGACCCCCGC
The DNA here is from genome assembly GCF_949767865.1 of Pseudomonas sp. IT-P294. Taxonomy (NCBI): domain Bacteria; kingdom Pseudomonadati; phylum Pseudomonadota; class Gammaproteobacteria; order Pseudomonadales; family Pseudomonadaceae; genus Pseudomonas; species Pseudomonas sp. IT-P294. Next base: position 134,561 of record NZ_CATKQW010000002.1, read on the forward strand.
CGCTTTCAGCCGGGCCGCGTGCTCGACAAACAACCGCACCGGATCAGCCCCTTTGCCCACCAGTCCCAGCGACTGGTTGACGATGTCGAAGTGATCCAGCGGATACTCATCACCAATCACCGTCCCCAAGTGCGAGCTGTAACGCCCGACCATCCCGTCGCAATGCCCGGTTTCGCGCACAAAAGTTCTGGCAAACAATCGACAACTGCGATTTGTGCCGTCGAACAGGTTACCGCCGCGATCGGTCTTGCCTGGTTGCAACGTCCCCGACCACGAGTAATAGCGCACGCCGTTGACCTCCTCCGGCCCCTGCCCGCCCCAGGTTTCAGGCAGGCCCTGTGGATAACGCTGGTTGAACAGCGCCACGCCCTTGCTGGTCAGTGCCTGATGCGAAGCCGGGATATCCACAGGCAGTTTCGGCCCGCGATAACCGGTATCCAGCAGGCTCATCAATGCACCGACCCAGTGCAGCAAGACGCTGAGCACGCGCCCCCTGAGGCTGGTTTCCGGGTAGTGTTTTTCCAGGTAATCGGCAAGCTCGGAGCCATGATTCGGCCCGGCCACCGAGGTCACGGAGGCCACGCGATCCGGGCGTTTGGCCGCCGCGTAACGCGCGGTCAGCGAGCCTTGGCTATGACCGATCAGGTTGACCTTTTTAGCCCCGGTCTCGCGCAGGATCTCCTCGATCCGCGCCAGCAACTGCTCGCCACGCACCTCGCTGGAATTGAGCGGCGAGACCTGCACCGCAAACACCGTCGCCCCGCCCCGGCGCAATGCCGAAATGATCCCGTACCAATACGGATAGAACACCAGGCGGATGAATCCGAGCATCCCCGGGACCAACACCAACGGGTAGCGCGTGGCGGAACCTTGCGACATGGGCGAACGTCCTTGTGATCGGAGAGATAAGGCAAGGCGCGATGCAAGACGTCAGCCAAGCATCGTCACCGGAGATGACAACTCGACGACCAGTCTATGACATCCCGCCTCACTTCAGCCCCATCACGCCCGCCACGATCAGCCTCACCGACACCAGCTTGAGCGCCGTGAGGCTTTCGCCCAGCAGCGCACAACCCAGAAACACCGTGCCCAGTGAGCCGATAGCGGTCCAGATCGGATAGGCAATGCTCACTGGCAACTCGCGCATGGCCAGGCTGGCACTGGCGTGATCGTCTCGGTCACGGCTTGCGATTGCCAAACTGCATAAAACTTTTCTCAGCGCCTGTCACTCACACCTACGTAGCGATCACTTCTCTAGACGGTGACGCAAACCTGATTAGCCTCCAGGAGAACGAGATGAGCGACATGCATTTGTCTGATGTAACCACGCTTCGCGAACGTGCCCGCAAGAACGTCGAGAATGGCGCAGTGACCGAAAGCTACAGCGCCGACCGCGAAGAAGTCCTGCGCCTGCTCAATGAATCGCTGGCCACCGAACTGGTCTGCGTGTTGCGCTACAAGCGCCACTACTTCATGGCCAACGGCCTGAAAGCCCACGTTGCCGCCGATGAGTTCCTCGAGCACGCCACGCAGGAAGCCGAGCACGCCGACCGCCTGGCCGAACGCATCGTGCAACTGGGTGGCGAGCCTGAGTTCAACCCTGACCTGTTGTCGAAAAACTCCCACGCGCAATACGTGGCCGGCAATTCACTCAAGGAAATGGTGTACGAGGATTTGGTGGCCGAACGCATCGCCATCGACAGCTACCGCGAGATCATTCAGTACATTGGCGAAAAAGACCCGACCACCCGGCGCATCTTCGAAGACATCCTGGCTCAGGAAGAAGAGCATGCCGATGACATGGCCGACATACTGAAAGATCTGTAGCGCCTGTCAGATCGCCATCGCGAGCAGGCTCGCTCCCACATTGGTTCTGTAAACACAGTTCAATTGTGGGAGCGAGGCTGCTCGCGATGGCGTCATGACAGACACCGAATAGTTACTTGGTCGGCTTAACGGTCACAGGCGCCTTGCCCGCCTTCATCTGCTCCAGCAACGGCGCGCACTGGTTCGGCTCGCCGCCACTGGGCGCCACCAACGCCAACAACCCGGCCGCCGGTGCCGCAATCACGCCCAGCGCCACCATCCCCGCCCCGCGCAACATCAGCGGCACCGCCTTCACACCGGCATCGGGCTTGATGAACTTGCCCCGCACATACAGCGGCGAGCGCAGTGAAATCAATCGCCAGCCCTTGGATTCCGGGGTAATGATCAGGTCCAGTTGCTCTGTGGCCATGTTCGCCGTGCCGTCGATATAGATGATCGCGTTCTCGGTATCGAACACAAACAACCGCGTGGTCGCCAACCCGCTCTTGATGTCGAAGTCGGACGCCGCGCAATTGATCTTCACTTCCTTGTCGCCAAAGATCTTGCCCACCACGTAGTTGCCGACGTTGAGCCCCGCCAGTTCCATCAGCTCACGGCTGATGGCGCCATCGTTGATCAGCATCTTCAGGTTGCCGTTGGCGCTGCCCAGCAGCTTGGCCACCGAATTGCCACGACCGGTGATGTCGGCATCGCCATTGAGTTCACCGAAGCTGGTTTTCATCGGCTCGAAGGTGGGGAACAGCTGCTTGAGCTTGAACTTGCGCGCGGTGAGTTTGGCCCGGCCTTCCAAGGGATCGGTGCGGCCATTAAGGCGAATCTGCGCGTCAAGGGTGCCTCCCGCCACGCCGAAACGCAGGGGTTCGAGGCTGAGGACACCGTCGGTGAGCACCAAGTGGGTGTAGAGATCGTTGAACGGCAGCTTTTCGCTGTGGACGATGCGCTTGCCGGTGAATTCGACGTCGGCGTCCATGTCGCGCCAACGCTCGGTCTTGAACTCTTCGACTGGCAACACCTTGTCCGCCGGCTGCTTGCTTTCGCCACCCCGGGCTTTTTGCTTGGCGTTGGAATCGGCGCCGATCAGCGGCGCAAGGTCGGCGAACAGCAGTTGATTGGACAGCAACGAGCCACTGAGCTTGGGTCGCGGCTGGCTGGCGACATAGGCCAGGCTGCCATGAATGTCGCTGCCACCGATCTTGCCGTTGAACTCTTCATAACGGAACACCGCGCCACCCGCGTCATGCAGCTTGGCAATCAAATGCCCGTCGGTCTCGTACGGCGGCGTAGCCGGCAGGGTTACGCCGATCAGCGGGTAGAGCGTGCCCAGGCTGGCACCGGCCAGTTTGAGGCGCAGGTCCAGGGCACCGAGGTTCAGGGGGTCGGTCAGCGTGCCGGCCAGTTCGATGCTGGTGTCGGCAATTTTTACCTGGGCCTGAAGGGGGAACGGCCTGGCGGTGTCTTGCAGCGCCAGCAATCCGCCGATCTTGCCTTCGCCCGCGAGTTTCTGGTCGTGGTACTGGCCTTTGACCTTGAGGGCAAACGCGTAGTCCTGCGGCGCAGCACCCTTTTCCAGCGCGGCTTTCGCGGCTTTGTCGCCGACGATATCGCTGAACGGAATGGGTTTGCCCAGCGGATCAATGATCAGGTCGAGCTGAGTCTTGAGATTTTGGTCGTCGAGGGTGACGTGACCTTTGTCGAAACCGATGGCACCGATGTCCACCATCCAGTTTGAAGGTGCGGCGTTCGGGTCTTTGGGGTCGAACTTGAACGTCCAGTTGGCACGTCCGTCGGCTAGACGCTGCAGGTCCGCGTTGGGTTCGGTCAGGTCAATGCGCGGGATCACCACCCGCTGCGCCAGCAGTGCCAGGGGCGAAATGCGCAGTTCGACGCGTTTGAGCGTGACCATCTGCGGTTTCTTCGACCAGTCGGGGTTACCCAGGCTCAGGTCTTCGGCCACCACATGCGGCCAAGGCACCCAAGACCGCCAACCACTCTCGTCGAGCTCACGCCGCCAGACCACCGCCAGGTTGCCGTTGATGGCGAACGGACGATGCAGCTCTTCGGAGACTTTGGCATTAAGGGGCGGTTTGATGCGGTTCCAATCGAAGAACACGATGATCAGAACCAGTACCGCCAGCAACACAACCAGGCTGGCGAAGGTCCAGGCAACTATTTTACGAGTGCGCGTCATTGCACAGGGCTCCTGATACGACTGAGCGCCCTGACTGCGACGCATAGGTGAAACGTTAGGCCAGAACCGGCCTGCCATGGAATCTACGACTGAAAAACGGCCCGCAGGTTTAACAGAAAAGACGATTAATCCTCAAATAATCGGCCAGGGAGAGACTGCGCCCGAATCCAGCGTTACCGCCCCGCACTTTCGTGCGGCACGGGTGAGTCGAAAATACCCACCTCAGTGCAAAAACGGTCGTCGGAAACGCCCGTTCTAGAGCGCCCCAGTGGAACAATCAATTCCGTTGATTATTACCATTGCGTTTATGAACTTTTATATCGACTTATCGAGAGTAGCATTGCACTCGTACCCACTTTATCGCCCTCCCAAGGAGCAACCCATCATGAAACGCCAATTACTGCTTAGCCTTTCCCTTTCACTGCTAGCCAGCACCGCTTTTGCCCTACCAGCGGCTGACCAAGCTACTCCACAAGCCAAAACCAGCTACTCAGTATTCAGCCAAACCGTCGCTGCCGATGGTTCCGAGCGCACTCCACAAGGTCAGACCCTGGCTGAAGGCGGTAACGATCGCCTGAAAGAAAAAGGCCTGATCACTCAAGACGGTTCTGATCGCACTCCACAAGGCCAAACCCTGGCTGCTGACGGTTCCGATCGCACGCCACAAGGTCAAACCCTGGCTGCTGACGGCTCCGATCGCACGCCACAAGGTCAAACCCTGGCTGCTGACGGTTCCGATCGCACTCCACAAGGCCAAACCCTGGCTGCCGACGGTTCCGATCGCACTCCACAAGGCCAAACCCTGGCTGCTGACGGTTCCGATCGCACTCCACAAGGCCAAACCCTGGCTGCCGACGGTTCCGATCGCACCCCACAAGGCCAAACTCTCGCCGAAGGTGGTGGTGACCGTGTAATCGAACGCAACAGCGCTTTGAGCTAAGCCCATGGCGGCCCTGAAAAAAAGCCCAATCACCGGATTGGGCTTTTGACTTTTACAGAAGCAGCGTTTCCCCGCCTGATCCTCTGATAGTTGCCCCCGATAGTCGTTCGACGCCACCGAAGCCGATTTGCTAGAGTGCGTCGCTGTCCTGTCCAGAAAACACCTTTGCGATGCTGCCCCGCGCCGAACAGAAACAACAAACCCGCAACGCCTTGATGGACGCTGCCCGTCACCTGATGGAATGTGGCCGCGGATTCGGCAGCCTGAGCCTGCGCGAAGTGGCGAAAACCGCCGGGATCGTGCCCACCGGTTTCTACCGGCATTTCGCCGATATGGACGAACTGGGCCTGGTGCTGGTGAGCGAAGTCGGCCAGACCTTCCGTGAAACCATTCGCCTGGTGCGCCATAACGAATTCGTCATGGGCGGCATCATCGACGCTTCGGTACGAATCTTCCTCGACGTGGTCTCGGCCAATCGATCGCAGTTCCTGTTTCTGGCCCGCGAACAATACGGTGGCTCACTACCGGTGCGTCAGGCCATTGGACGTTTGCGCGAAGACATCAGCTCCGACCTGGCCGCAGACCTGTCCTTGATGCCAAAACTGCAGCACCTGGACATCGCCGGCCTCAGTGTCATGGCGGATCTGATTGTTAAAAGTGTGTTTGCAACCCTGCCGGACATCATCGATCCGCCGGCCGAGGCGTTGCCGGAACACCTGACGCCACAGGCGAAAATCACTCAGCAGTTGCGCTTCATCTTCATCGGCCTCAAACATTGGCAAGGCCTCGGCAGCACCGAGTAGACCTTTGGGAACAGGCTCGCCCCCACAAAAACCCCACAAGGCATCAATTTGGTGCCGCCAAAAAATCCTCGCACCGTTCTGGCTCACAATTCTGCAACATCCTGAAACACCCGCTACGCTCCGACAGGTATTTCCTACGTATCGCCCGATTGGCAAGCCCCTTGCTCTAGCCTGAGCATTGTCCATTGCTGGAAGCCTTCCGATGCTGGTGATTCATCGCAGAATCGACCCTCAACCCGTCTGGGCCGCCGAGTTGCACCTGAACTTCGAAGCCCGGAGCAAAAGCCGTTTGCGCTGTTTCAGTGCCGAAGGCGAAGACGTCGGGTTGTTTTTGGAGCGCGGTCAGCCACCGCTGTATGACGGTGAATGCCTGCAAGCCGAAGACGGGCGCGTCGTGCGCGTCTGCGCCCGCCCCGAACAACTGCTGCACGTCACTTGCGCCAATGCCTTCGAATTGACTCGCGCGGCCTATCACCTGGGCAATCGCCATGTGGCCTTGCAAGTAGGCGATGGCTGGTTGCGACTGCTCGACGATTACGTGCTCAAAGCCATGCTCGAACAACTCGAGGCCAAGGTCGAGAACATCGAAGCCCCGTTCCAGCCGGAACACGGCGCCTATGGCGGCGGCCATCACCATTCCCGCCATGGCGACGAAGACTTCAACTACCCGCCGAAACTGCACCAGTTCGGCGTACGTTCATGAACCCAGCCTGGGCGCTGCTGCGTCTGGCCAGCCCGCAGCTGCCGATTGGCGGCTACAGCTATTCCCAAGGCCTGGAAATGGCGGTGGATAACGGTCGGGTGAACGATGCGGCCAGCGCACGTCGCTGGATCAGCGATCAACTGCTGCTCAACCTCGCCCGCTTCGAAGCGCCGCTGCTGCTTGCCCATTGCACCGCCGCCGCGGAAGAAAACTGGGGCGAGTTGCTGCAACGCTGCGAAGAACATCGCGCCAGCCGGGAAACCCGTGAACTGCATCAGGAAAGTCGGCAAATGGGCTATTCCCTGCAGCAGTTGCTCAACGGGTTGCCAGAACTTGATGGCCCGGCCCGCGCCTTTCTCGAACAACGTCCCGAGCCTCACCTGGCCCTCGGCTGGGCGCTGGCCGCTCGCGCTTGGAACATCAGTCCGCAAGACGCCTTGGCGGCGTGGCTCTGGAGCTGGCTGGAAAACCAACTGGCGGTGTTGATGAAAACCCTGCCGCTGGGCCAGCAAGCCGCGCAACGCCTGACCAGTGAATTGCTGCCATTGCTGCAACAAGCCCAACAAGACGCTACCCGAATCAATCCCGAACACTACGGCGGCGCCGCTTTCGGCCTGTCCCTGGCATGCATGGCCCATGAGCGCCAGTACAGCCGTCTGTTCCGGTCCTAGGGCCTTTCAATTTGGAGAACCACATGAACACACAACCCCTGCGTGTCGGCATCGGCGGCCCGGTCGGCTCCGGTAAAACAGCCCTGACTCTGGCGCTGTGCCTGGCCCTGCGCGAGCGCTACAACCTCGCCGTCGTCACCAACGACATCTATACCCGCGAAGACGCCGATTTTCTGGTGCGCAACGAAGCCCTGGCGCCAGAACGCATCATCGGCGTGGAAACCGGTGGCTGCCCGCACACCGCAATCCGCGAGGACGCCTCGATCAACCTTGAGGCCGTGGATCAACTGAACCGTCGCTTCCCGGGGCTGGACCTGATTCTGGTCGAGTCCGGTGGCGACAACCTCTCGGCCACCTTCAGCCCTGAACTGTCCGACCTGACCATCTACGTGATCGACGTCTCGGCCGGCGACAAGTTGCCGCGCAAGGGCGGCCCCGGCATCTGCAAATCCGATTTGCTGGTCATCAACAAAGTCGACCTCGCGCCGTTGGTGGGCGCCTCGCTTGAGATGATGGACAGCGACACCAAGCGCATGCGCAACGGCAAGCCGTTTGTTTTCAGCAACCAGAAGACCGGCCTCGGCCTGGAAGAAATCATTGCGTTCATCGAACGCCAGGGTTTGCTGACCGCAGCCTGATCGCAACTTATCAACAAGGAAGCTTATTCATGACACTCAAACGTATTCTGGGCGCCCTCGCCCTGCTGCTGACCCCAGCCATCGCCTTCGCCCACCCAGGCCATGGTGATAACGGTTTGATCGCGGGCATCAGCCATCCGATCGGCGGCCTCGATCACTTGCTGGCAATGGTTGCCGTCGGTCTGTGGGCGGCGCAGCAAAAAGGCGCGGCGCGCTGGGCGCTGCCCTGCACATTCGTCGGCACTATGCTGATGGGCGGCTTGCTCGGGTTTGAAGGGCTCAACCTGCCGGCGCTGGAAAGCGCGATTGCGGCGTCGGTGCTGGCGCTGGGCCTGGCGGTCGCGTTGGCGGTGCGTCCGCCATTGAGTGTGGCGGTGGCGGCGACAGCATTGTTTGCGCTGTTCCACGGTGTGGCCCATGGCCTGGAACTGCCGGAGATGTCGAGCCCTTGGGCCTATGCCGCAGGGTTTGTGGCTGCGACGGCGGCATTGCATGCCGCGGGTTACGCAGTGGTGCGTGTGTTGCCGCAAGCGGCGGCTCCGCTGGTTCGATTGGCGGGCGCGGCTTCGGCGGCGACCGGGGTCTGGTTGCTGGCGGGCTGATTCTCTAGCGCCTGAACAAGCCCCATCGCGGGCAAGCCCGCTCCCACAATTGTCCTGCGTACAGCGGTCCAATGTGGGAGCGCGCTTGCCCGCGATGGCGGCCTGACAGACACCGCATCCCTCAGGCCTGCTAACATGTCGCGCAATTAACCCTGCCGTGACGACGCCAGCCAATGCCGCCTGTTTCCCGCTCCGCCTCCGCGCCTGAATTGACCGCTCTGTTTGCTTCTGTGCAACAGCATTTCCAGGAAGTGATCGTGCCGCTCTGGCAAGGCCCTGGCTGGAATGCGGACATGGCGCTGCCCTATGAAGCGCTGGATGCCGGGCATCAACCGCTGCCTCCCCAACGCTATCGGGCCATGGCCTGCGCGCGACAGCTGTACCTTTTTTCCAGCCTGATCGGCGAGGTGCCGGCCGCCGAAGCGCACGCCGCAGCGCTGTTCCGCTCCTTGCAACAGCATTTCCATGACGCCGAACACGGTGGCTGGTTCTACAGCATCGATCCCCAAGGTGCGCCGCTGGATCTGCGCAAAGACCTCTATACCCACGCTTTCATCCTGTTCGCCTGCGCCCACTACTGGGCCAAGGTGCGCGAGCCACTGGTGGAGTCGGTGCTCAACGCGGCACTGGAAGTCATCGGCCAGCGCTTCGCGACAGGCGACGGCCTGTACGAAGCCACCCTCGACCGTGACTGGTCGTCGCTTGCGTCCGGCCCTCTGCAAAATCCACTGATGCACTTGGCTGAAGCCTTCCTCGCGACCCTGTCGGTGCGTGAGGACATCGCCGCGCAGCGGGCGCTCGTCGAGTTATGCACAGCCATGCACAAGCGCTTCATCGACCCGCAACAGTGTGTGTTGATGGAGAAACCGCTGGGCGCTGTGGATAACTGGTTTGAACCGGGGCATCAGTTCGAATGGTATTTCCTGCTGGAGTCTTCGCCGTTGCTGCGCGGCTCCAGACTGCACACCTCGCTGGACCGTGCGTTTGCGCTCACCGAACAACAGGGCGTTGATCCACAGACGGGTGCGGTTGTGGCCATGCTTGATCTGGACGGCTACGCGAAGGATGCGACCCAACGCATCTGGGCCCAGGCTGAATACCTGCGCGCGCTGACCTTGCGCCCGAACAGCGAAGCCTCGGTGCTGCGCCAGTTAAAGGCGTTGCAGCAGCGCTTTTTGCATTCGGCCGGCTGGCATGAGTGTCGGGATGAGAATGGCGATGTGAGTCGCAAGGACATGCCATCGACCACGCCTTATCACTTGGCGACCTGCTATCAAGGGCTGGTTGACTATCTCGGTTGACTGACCGATCGCCATCGCGAGCAAGCTCGCTCCCACAGGGATTGCGCTGAACCTGTGGGAGCGGGCTTGCCCGCGAAGGCCGTTACGCGGTCTTAAGACTTGGCATTACGCTCAATCGAAAAACCAGCCCACGTCTGGCTTACCGGCATCAATTCCAGGCTATTGATGTTGATGTGCGCCGGTGCATTGAGCACCCAGAAAATGGTCTCGGCGATGTCCTGCGGCTGGATCGGCTCGGCACCGGCGTAGGTCGCGTTGTAACGCTCCTGGTCACCGGCAAAACGCACCAGCGAGAACTCGCTTTCGCACAGGCCCGGCTCAATATTGCTGACCCGCACGCCAGTGCCCTGCAAGTCGCAGCGCAGGTTCAAAGAGAACTGTTTTACGAACGCCTTGCTCGCGCCATACACGTGGCTGCCCGGGTACGGGTAGTTACCGGCGATGGAACCAAGGTTGACGATACCAGCGCCGCGACCGTGGGCGATCAGGCGCGGCAACAGCAGACGAGTGCTGTACATCAGGCCTTTGATGTTGGTGTCGACCATGGTGTCCCAATCGTCGAGGTCGCACTTGGGCGCCGGATCAACACCCAGCGCCAGGCCGGCGTTGTTGATCAGCCCGCGCAGCTTGGCAAAGGATGGCGGCAGGTTGGCAATCGCCTCCTCCATCGCCTTGCGATCACGCACGTCGAGCACCAGGCCATGCACTTCGGTCTGCTTCGACAATTCGGCGCACAGTGCATTGAGGCGTTCTTCGCGACGACCTGTCAGCACGAGTTTCCAACCCGCCTCGGCAAAACGACGGGCACAGGCTTCACCAAAACCGGAGGTCGCGCCGGTAATAAACAGGGTGTTGGACATCGTGTTCTCCTTGCATCGGCTGATCGGCAGCCATTGGAATAGAAAATCAGCTGGCAGCATGCCCGGCCCGGCTTCTACGGGCAACCTTCGTATTGTTGTATGAAAAACAACCAATCATGGCTACGCCTTGTCCGCCGTGGCTTGCAGCCATGTACGCGCACGTTATCCACAGGCCGGTCCACAGTTTCCGGGGGCAAGTCGAAAAGCTGGAAGCCGCTATCCACAAGGCTTTGCGGGCTATTTGGAAATTTTTTTGCTTGACCCTGAACGCTCTGCTGTGTAGCCCCAAGGCAATTTGCACGATTGGCGGTAAAAGCGACGATGGCGCCAAGCCAGTAACTACGGCCCTCAGCCGAGTCTTTCCAGAGTTTAACCACAGACTTATCCACAGGCCTCTCGCGCTGTTTCCGAGCCATTTACGCGGCCAATAAAAAGGTTGACAAAGCCGAGTCAGACTCCAGTAAAAACGCCTGATCAAAAAACAACCACATCGCTGCAAGCCACGGATTCAAAGGCTTCCAGACAGCTACTCCCACGTTATTCACAGCCAGCTCCACAGCAAACGGGGACAAGTCAAAACCCTGACAAAACAACTATTTGCAGCGGCTTTATGTCGCGCTTTGAGAGCTTGTGAATATTGTTTTCCACAATTTCCGGAAAGCTCACTCCCACAGGTATTCGTGTTGTTTGCCAGAGATAAAAAAAGCCCCGGCGATTGCTCGTCGGGGCTGTGGATATTTCAGCGCAGAATCAATGGCCGCCGAGATAAGCGTTACGTACCTCCTCGTTCACCAGCAGCTCCTTGCCGGTGCCCGTGATGCGGATCTCGCCGTTGACCATCACGTACGCGCGGTCCGACAGCTTGAGCGCGTGGTTGGCGTTCTGCTCGACCAAGAAGATGGTCATGCCGGTTTTGGCCAGCTCCCGCAATGTCGCGAAGATCTGTTTCACCACAATCGGCGCCAGCCCCAAGCTCGGCTCGTCGAGCAACAGCAGTTTCGGCCGGCTCATCAACGCACGAGCGATGGCGAGCATTTGCTGCTCGCCGCCAGACATGGTCATTGCACGTTGGTTGCGCCGCTCTTCGAGTCGCGGAAACAACTTGAACATGCGTTGCATGTCTTCCTTGGCGTACTTGTCGCCAATCGGGATGGTGCCCATCAGCAGGTTTTCCTCGACCGTCATGTCGGGGAAAACACGTCGGCCTTCAGGCGATTGTGCAATGCCGTTGGACGCGATGTAGTGGGACGACTTGTGCGTGATATCCACACCCTGATAGATGATCTGCCCGTCAGCCGCCCGGGGCTGGCCGAAGATCGACATCAGCAGGGTCGATTTACCGGCACCGTTGGAGCCGATCAGGCTGACGGTTTCACCTTCATTGATGTGCAGCGAGACATTCTTCAGGGCCTGGATCGGCCCGTAGAACACGTCCAGGTCCTTGAGTTCGAGGATCGGTTGACTCATAACACCACTTCCTCTTCATCCGCGCCCAGGTAGGCCGCAATCACTTTCGGATCATTACGGATCGCATCAGGCCCGCCCTCGGCGATGACGATGCCGTGGTCCAGCACCACGATGTGGTCGGAAATGCTCATTACCATGCCCATGTCGTGTTCGATCAGCACCACGGTCAGATCGTGCTCGTCGCGCAGCAGACGGATCATCGCGCTCAGCGCTTCGGTTTCCTGAGGGTTGAGACCGGCAGCCGGTTCGTCGAGGCAGATGATCTGCGGCCGGGTGCACATGGCCCGGGCGATTTCCAGACGGCGTTGTTGCCCGTAGGACAGTTCACCGGCCAGACGGTTGGCGCAATCCACCAGGTCGACCACTTCCAGCCAGTAGAAGGCATGGTCCAGCGCATCGCTTTCGGCCTTGCGATAGGCCTTGGTGTTGAGGATGCCGGACAGCATGTTGCGGTTGACCCACATGTGTTGGGCCACCAGCAGGTTTTCCAGCACCGACATTTCCTTGAACAGGCGAATGTTCTGGAAAGTCCGCGCCAGACCGGCGCGGTTGACCAGGTGGGTGCCGCCGAACATTTTGTAGAACAGGCGGGTGGCGAAAGATTTCGGCGAAACGAAATCGATCGGCTTGAACGACTCGCCCAGCAACTGGATGACGTTGGTCCGTTCACCACGCACATTAAGTTCGATCTTGCCGCCGGAGGCCTTGTAGAACCCCGTCAGGCAGTTGAACACCGTGGTTTTGCCGGCACCGTTGGGGCCGATCAGGGCAAAGATCGAGTTGCGGTGGACTTTCAGGCTGACATCACTCAACGCCTTGATGCCGCCGAAGTGCATCATCAGCTTCTCGACCGAGAGTACGACTTCGCTCATGGCGCTACTCCTTTACGCGGGGTCACACCGGTACGGCTGATCCGAATCAGGCCGCGCGGTCGCCAGATCATCATCAACACCATCAGCACGCCGAACAGCAACACGCGATATTCCGCGAAGCCACGCAGCAGTTCCGGGGCAACGGTCAGCACGAATGCCGCAATCACCACGCCAATGGTCGAACCCATGCCGCCAAGTACCACGATGGCGAGGATCAGGGCGGATTCGAAGAAGGTGAACGAGGTCGGGTTGACGAAGCCTTGATAGGTGGCGAAGAACACACCGGCCAAACCGGCGGTCGATGCCCCGATGGTGAACGCCGAGAGCTTGACCAGTACGTGGTTCAGGCCCATCGAGCGGCAAGCGATTTCGTCTTCACGCAAAGCTTCCCAGGCGCGACCGACCGGCATGCGGGTCAAGCGATGCTTGATGTACAGCACAGCCAGCACGACCAGGAACAACACCGCATAGATGAAGTAGTACTTCACATCAGGGTTGTAGGCGATGCCGAAGAACTCATGAAATGGTATGCCACCATCCTTCGCTCGTTTGCCGAACTCAAGGCCGAAGAACGTCGGCAGCGGTGCCGGCATGCCGTTCGGACCGCCCGTCAGGGAGAGCCAGTTGTTGAGGATCAGCCGGATGATTTCACCGAAGCCCAGGGTCACGATCGCCAGGTAGTCACCGTGCAGTCGCAGCACCGGGAAGCCAAGGATGCAGCCAGCCAGCCCCGCCGTGATGGCCGCCAGTGGCAGCACCGTCCAGAAGCCCAGGCCGAGGTATTGGTAACCGAGCGCCAGTCCATAGGCACCGATGGCATAGAACGCCACGTAACCGAGGTCGAGCAGGCCGGCCAGGCCGACCACGATGTTCAGGCCCAGGCCCAACAGCACATAGATCAGCCCGAGGATGACCACGCCCAGCAAGTAAGAGTTGGAGAAAAACGGGAACACCACGGCGATCAAAATCACCAGCGGCACGACCCAGCGCAAACGGGATTTGTAATCAGGTGGCAGTACATGAACCCCGGAGCCGGTGGTTTCAAAGCCTTCAAGGATTCTCAGGCCCTTGGGCGTTTGCAGGAACAGGCTCAGGGCAAAGCGGCCCGCCATGACTATGGCGACAATCCACGCCACTCGCTTCGGTTCCAGGTTGAAGCCGTAGCCGTCGAGGACCACGCCGACAATCGGACCGAACACAATGAGCGCTACAAGGCCGGCAAGAATCGCGTCAACCAGGCTTCTTTTGATATCAATGGTTTTTTTAGTGGTTGAAGACATCGCTTACACCTTCGACACAAGAGGACGGCCGAGCAGGCCTTGAGGCCGAAAGACCAGAACGAGAACGAGCAGCGAGAAGCTGAACACGTCTTTGTAGTCCGAGTTCACCAGGCCCGAGAACAGCGACTCGGAAATCCCGAGGATGATCCCGCCGAGCATCGCGCCAGGCAGCGAGCCGATCCCGCCGAGTACCGCCGCGGTGAACGCCTTGATCCCGATGACGAAGCCTGCGTAGAAGTCGAACGTGCCGTAGTTCATGGTGATCAGTACGCCGGCCAGGGCCGCCATCGCTGCACCGATGATGAACACGTAGGAAATCACGCGATCGGTGTTGATCCCCAGGATCGAGGCCATCTTGCGGTCTTGTTGGGTCGCGCGGCACATGCGGCCGAGCTTGGTGTACTTGATGACATAGGTCAGCAGGCCCATACCGACGAACGCAGCGACCAGGATGAAGATCTTGGTGTAGGTGAGCTGGACGAAGCCGGTCCCGACTTCAACTCGCCATGCACCGGTCAACAGTGTTGGCACGCCTTGTTGGCGGGCGCCCTGGGCGATCTGTGCATAGTTTTGCAGAATCAGGGAAATACCGATGGCGCTGATCAGCGGTGCCAGTCGTGTGGAGTTACGCAGCGGTTTGTAGGCGACACGCTCGATGACCCAGCCATACACCGCCGTGACGACGATGGTGAAGACCAGTGTGCCGAGCATCAGCAGAGGGAAGGATTCAATACCGAAGTATGCCAGCAGAGCCAGACTGATCGCCGCGAGGTACGCAGAGATCATGTAAACCTCGCCATGGGCGAAGTTGATCATGCCGATGATGCCATAGACCATTGTGTAGCCGATGGCGATCAGGCCATAGACCGACCCGAGGGTCAGGCCGTTGACCAGTTGCTGCAGGAAAATACCATCCATAACGCAATCTCACGCATTTGAGAGACTGCACAGAAGCGGGTTGCTACGGACCGGGGTTCAGCCGCCGACGCAACACGGTTGTGTGCAGCTCTACGAGAAAAGACAGGTACTGCACGGACATGTTCTTTGATTGCCCGGCGCACAAGGCGCCGGGCATCAGCTCATATCACTTCTGTTTTTCCAGCTGGTGGTATTTGCCGTCCTTGTCCCACTGGTAAACCACGTAGTCGGAGACTTTCAGGTCGCCCTTGCTGTCCCAGGTCTTCTCGCCCATGACGGTTTTGACCGGGTGTGCTTTCAGCCATTTGGCAGCGTCTTCACCCTTGTTGGATTTAGCACCATTGAAAGCTGCGGCCAGGGTCTGGACAGAAGCGTAGGCATACAGGGTGTAGCCTTCAGGCTCGGTGCCTTTTTTGCGGAAGTCGTCCACCACCGTCTTGCTGTCTGGCAGCAGGCGCGGGTCGGCGCCGAAGGTCATCAGCACGCCGTCGACGTATTGCGGGCCGCCAGCGGTGGTCACCAGTTCGTCGGTCACGATGCCGTCATCGGACATGAATTTCACGTCTTTGAGGCCTTCGGTACGCAGTTGTTTAACCAGTGGACCGGCTTCTGGGTGCAAGCCGCCGAAGTAGACCACGTCGGCACCGGCCGCACGGATCTTGGTGACCACGGCGCTGAAGTCTTTCTCGCCACGGGTCAGGCCTTCATACAGCACCGGCGTTACGCCGCGCTTGATCAACTGAGCCTTGGTGGCGTCTGCCAGGCCTTGGCCGTAGGTGTCCTTGTCGTGCAGTACGGCGACTTTCTTGCCCTTGAGCACGTCGACGATGTAGTCGCCAGCGACGATGCCTTGCTGGTCGTCACGCCCGCACATACGGAACATGGCGCTCAGGCCGCGTTCGGTCACTTGTGGGTTGGTAGAACCTGGGGTGATTGCGATGATGCCCGCTTCGTCGTAGATCTCGGAGGCCGGGATGGTCGACGAGGAGCAGAAGTGACCGACTACGCCGGCGACTTTCTGGTTGGTCAGGTCCTTGGCGACCGTCACAGCCTGTTTCGGTTCGCAGGCGTCATCGCCCTTCACCAGTACGATTTTTTCCCCGTTGACGCCGCCCGCCGCGTTCACTGCGTCGGCTGCAGCCTGTGCACCCTTCATGTACTGCTCGCCAAATGCCGCGTTGGCACCTGTCATCGGACCCGCCACACCGATTTTCACATCAGCCTGTGCAAACGCAGAAACACCCAAAGCAGTTGCCACTGCGAGGGCCAGAAAGCCTTTCTTGTAAAACGTCTGGGACATGAGGTGGTGCTCCAAGGTTTTTTTTAGTTGGCACTGCGACTTCACTGAATGCTCAGAGCAAGGGCCGTGCCATCGGTTTTTTATTCTGAGAAAAGTCGCTGCTTTATTGTTATTTCGACTGTTTCGATCCCATTTTCATTGGGCGTGCAACCGTCTAAACCGCGGAAGGTGAAACCATTTATTTTTAACGGCGCAACCCGTGCGCGCCATCATTGCAACCGCGGCGTCAAACGACGTGCAACCAGCCTGTAACAACGTGCGTCACCGAAGTGCACACTGCTGGTGCGGGACTGCTACAACCCGCACCTTTTACAGGCTAGTCGCTGCGCGAAAAAGCGCCGCTTTCAGCAACAAATTTCAACAATCAAATAACGATCCGCAAGCACTGGCCTGCGTGATACAGCGAGAACCCGGCTTCGTACAAACAGCTGCGCAAACCCACCCCTGCCAACGGCTGCATGGGGGCGAAAGGAATCGGCAGCGCCTGAGGATTTCCGTTACACAGATAGTCGGCAAATGCCTTACCGACCACCGTCCCCGTCGTCACACCCCGACCGTTATAGCCAGTGACTGCCACTAAACCGGGCGCCGGTTCGAACAAACGCATCAAGTGATCAGGGGTAAATGCAATGCAACCGGTCCACGTGCACTCCCACTCCACAGGTTTGAGGTACGGAAAGTAGTGCTGCTGAACCCGGTCGGCCCAGGCCTTGAGGAACCAGGTCGGTTTCTGATTGCCATTACCCAGGCTACCCAACAGCAATCGACCGTCCTTATCACGACGGATACTGCTGAGGACCTGCCGAGTGTCCCAGGAACCCTGGCCGCCGGGCAGAATCTGCTGCGCAGCCTCTTCGGTCAGCGGGACCGAGGCCACTTGGTAGTAATAACCGGGGAAGAAATTACGTCGAAGCTCGGTCCAGTCGCCCTCGGTGTAGGCGTTGGAGGCGATGACCACTTGCTCGGCGAGCACCGAACCCTGCGCAGTTTGCACCGACCAGCGCTGACCCTGACGTTCGAGCCGGGTGACTGCAGAATGATCGAACAGCTGGCCGCCGAGGCCGATGGCCGCTTTGGCCAGTCCGGTCGTATATGCCATCGGGTTGATCGTGCCCGCACGCCGATCAAGCAGCGCCGCAGCAATTTTTTTGGTTCCCGTCGCTTGCTCACAGGCTTGCCCGGTCAGCAGTTCGACCGGGGCACCACGACGTTTCCATTGTTGTTCACGACTGCGCAGATCGGCTTCGCCACGGGCGTTATGCGCCATGTGCAGCGTGCCTTCTCGGCGTAACTGGCAATCGATGTTGTATTTGTCGACAAGGCTGAACACCAGGGAAGGTGCCGCCCCAAGCATGCGGTTGAGCTGACTGCCGACCGCTTCGCCGAACCCGGCTTCGATCTCGTCCGGTGGAATCCACATACCGGCGTTGACCAGCCCGACATTGCGACCCGAACCGCCATGACCGGCGCGATGGGCTTCCAGCACACACACTGTCTTGCCTTGTTCCAGCAAATGCACCGCCGCCGACAGACCGGTGAAACCGGCGCCGATGACGCAGACATCGACCTTAACTTCGCCCTTGAGCGCCGCATTGTCAGGCCTTTGCGGCGTCAGTTTTTCCCACAGACACTCTTCGCGTAACGGCATTGCCAGACTCCAACAGAAACCTAACCAACACACCATTCAAGTGTGGGAGCGAGCCTGCTCGCGATAGCGTCGTCACATCCAACATCCATGTGACTGACAAACCGCTATCGCGAGCAGGCTCGCTCCCACAGGAATCACCGTTTGACTCAATACTTAGTCAAACGTAATGCCCTGAGCCAACGGCAACTCCAGCGAGTAGTTCACGGTGTTAGTCTGGCGGCGCATGTAGCCGCGCCATGCATCGGAGCCCGATTCACGACCACCGCCTGTTTCTTTCTCTCCACCAAATGCGCCACCGATTTCCGCGCCGCTCGGGCCGATGTTGACGTTGGCGATGCCGCAGTCGCTGCCCACCGCCGACATGAACTGCTCGGCTTCACGCACGTCAGTGGTGAAGATGCACGAGGACAGGCCTTGCGGTACGGCGTTGTTCAGGCGCAGGGCTTCGTCGAAATCCTTGTAGCCGATCACGTACAGAATCGGCGCGAACGTTTCGTGGCAGACCACATCGCTCTGTTCCGGCATTTCAACGATGGCCGGCGAGACGTAGTAAGCGTTCGGGAATTTATCTTCCAGTTGGCGTTTACCGCCGAACACCCGGCCGCCTTCGCTCAAGGCCTGCTCCAGCGCGTCCTGCATGTTTTCGAAACTGTTTTTGTCGATCAGCGGGCCGATCAGATTGCCTTCCAGCGGATGGCCGATGCGCACTTTGGAGTACGCGGCTTTCAGGCGGGTGACGATTTCTTCCTTCACCGATTCGTGAGCGATCAGGCGACGCAGCGTGGTGCAACGTTGACCGGCGGTGCCGACGGCGCTGAACAGGATGGCGCGAACGGCCATGTCCAGGTCGGCGCTTGGGCCGAGGATCATTGCGTTGTTGCCACCCAGTTCGAGGATGCTGCGGGCGAAACGTGCGGCGATTTTCGGCGCCACTTCACGGCCCATGCGGGTGCTGCCGGTGGCGCTGATCAGCGCGACACGCGGGTCATCGACCAAGGCTTCGCCGGCATCGTGACCGCCGATGATCACTTGGCTCAAGTGTGGCGGAGCGTCGCTGAAGTTCTTCAGTACGCGGTCGAACAGTGCCTGGCAGGCCAGCGCGGTCAGCGGGGTTTTCTCCGACGGTTTCCAGATCACCGGGTTGCCGCACACCAGCGCCAGCGTGGTGTTCCAGGCCCACACGGCGACCGGGAAGTTGAAGGCGCTGATCACGCCGACGACGCCCAGCGGGTGCCAGGTTTCGCGCATGTGGTGGCCAGGACGCTCGGAGGCGATGGTCAAGCCGTACAACTGACGGGACAGACCGACCGCGAAGTCGCAGATGTCGATCATTTCCTGAACTTCGCCCAGGCCTTCCTGAGTGATCTTGCCCGCTTCCCAGGACACCAGCTCGCCAAGGTCAGCCTTGTATTCACGCAGGATATCGCCCAGTTGACGCACCAGTTCGCCACGGCGCGGGGCCGGGACCTTGCGCCACAATTCGAACGCATGATCTGCACGACTGATGTGCTGCTCCACTTCGGCAGCACCTTCCCAGTTCACGGCGGCGATCTGGCTGCCATCGATCGGCGAATGCACCGGCACTTTGCCGTTCTGGTACAGGGCCGGGTTCACACCAAGACGATCAAGCAATGCGGCAACCATGGGTCACTCCTCAAGCAAAAAACAGAAAACGTGCAGCCGTAATTTCACGACTGATCAGACCTGTAGTTTTAGCTCGCCCGAGGTTACCCAACAAACGACCTTTAAGAGAGATATCATTCCGTTTATTCATGCTTTGAATTTGCTGGTAGTAAAAGAAACAAGAAAAAGGACCGTCCATGCTGAATAAACGCTACCTGCCGTCGATCACTGCCCTCCAGTGTTTCGAGGCCGTCACCCGGCATTTGAGCTTCACCCGGGCCGCCGAAGAGCTGAACCTGACCCAAAGCGCTGTCAGCAAACAGGTGGCGCAACTTGAAGAGCTGCTGCAGCACTTGCTGTTCCGTCGGGTGCGCCGACGCCTGCAAATGACGCCCGCTGGTGATTTGTACCTGGTGGAGGTGCGAAAAATCCTCACTCAGGTCGAGATGTCGACCCATTACCTGCGTTCCTACGGCGGCGAAACCGAAGTCTTGCGCGTCTCGACGCCGCCGACCTTCGGCGCGCGCTGGCTGGTGCCGCGCTTGAAAGGCTGGCGCCTGCGTCATCCTTCGATCCATCTGGACCTGTGCAGCGAACAGGAGGCCGACGACTTGTTGCAAGGTCGCAGCGACCTTGCGTTCTACTTCGGCCAGGGCTCACGCCCCGGCACCGAATGCCTGAAGCTCTTCGGCGAAGAGCTGGTGCCGGTCTGCGCGCCGGGCAGCATGCCAGATACGCCGTTCACCGATCCCACGCAGCTCACCGACCTGGTCCTGCTGCAAAACGCCTCCCGGCCCCAGGCCTGGCACGACTGGTTCGACAGTCAGGGCTACCACACCGAACACAGCTACCACGGCCCACGCTTCGAAACCTTCTACATGTGCATCCGCGCCGCGCAAGTCGGCTGCGGCGTCGCGCTGTTGCCGAGGTTTCTGGTGGAAGAGGAATTGGCCGATGGCAAACTGGTCATACCCTGGCAGCACGCAATGCCCAGCACCGATGCCTATTACCTGGCGTACCCGGAGCATTCGGCGGAAGTGCCCAAGGTTCGGGACTTCGTGAAGTGGATGCTGGAGCAGATTGATAGCCCGGACGCATCGCAGCACTGAGCCCATCCGCGCCCCCCCTTTAACCGGGGGGCTGCATTAAGATTTATCAGAATCATCCCAGCTTCACGAAATAACAAAGAGGCCGTCGACAACGCTGGTTTGGGCAAGGCGTGCGCGCAGATCATCATCAATGAAGGGATCATCCAGGCTATATAACCTGACTTTTCGATACGCATCAGTCCGAATCTCCTGACCGAGATACTCCCAAACAACTCGCGAACACGCGGGTGTCCGATGGTCCGCAGCGGAAACGCCGATTTTCAAGCCATTAAGCCGGGTAATACAGCTTTTAAAGCTTGGAATAAGGATGGTTTGGCTGATTTCGTTGGACGTCAGCGACTCGTAATCGATGAGAAACAATCGATCCTGCAAATAGTAGGCAAGCCCTACATACCGATACTGCTCAAACTCTTCTTGCGCGCCGACAATTTGTAAACGCTCATTGCGTTCATAGACGAAGTGCTCGCCATCCTCATGGATATGCACCAGTGCACAAATAATAAAACCCGGCTCCGTCATCGCATGGTAATACTCATAGTAGTAGCCCGTGTACGCTTTTATTTGCAATGAAGACTGTTGCCGAAGGTGATCAAGAATTCGTTCCGGCGCCGACACCTCGCGAGAAGCGGTTGCTCGTGCGGTCTTGCCACCAATGAGATTGATGAATTGATCTGTCGGCAGCCCTATCTCAAATTCTTCCACACCGAAAAAATCACAAATACGCTTTAGGTTAAAAGCAGTAGGGACACTACTCCCACAGAGATATTTATTAAATTGCCCACGATTAATCCGAAGTTTCCTACAGACTTCCGCGACAGATCGGTAGTGACTACACAGCAGTTTTAAGTTAGCGGGTAGAAAATCACGCATATTAACCCATCACAACAGCATCAGAAGGCGCAACCATAGCAGCTACTCGCATCACATTTAAGCAACTAGCGAAATTGCGGAAAGTTATAGATGACCTGATATTACTGAACCTGAATAATTCAGGTTTCTGTACACCGTCGATTCGCTGGCAGTCTTAAAATAGCAAGGAGCTTTGAATGCTTGACGTCATCAATGACTTTCTCTCTGGAAGGGTTTTGATACCTTTAGTTCTCGGACTAGGAACCTACTTCACCATCCGCTCGCGATTCGTACAGCTTCGCTACTTTGCACACATGATTTCTGTATTACGTGACAGCTCGACTACCGGTAACCGCCACTTAAGCTCGTTTCAGGCATTGACGCTCAGCCTCGCCGGACGGGTCGGAACCGGCAATATCGTAGGCGTCGGAATTGCCGTGAGCATGGGCGGACCCGGTGCAGTGTTCTGGATGTGGATGACCGCTCTACTGGGAATGTCGAGCAGCTTTTTCGAATGCACACTGGGCCAACTGTACAAGCGCTGCGATGAGAATGGTCAGTATCGCGGGGGACCGTCCTGGTATATCCAGCATGGTCTGGGCAAACGTTGGCTCGGAATAATTGCTGCGCTTCTGCTTTTGGTGACCTTCGGGTTTGCTATCAATGGCCTTGAATCGCATGCCGTATCGCATTCTCTCAACGATGCATTTGGATTATCGACGTCATGGTCCGGACTCGCGCTGTCGTTGTTGCTGGGCACAGTGTTCATGGGAGGTATAAAGCGAATCGCTGCAGTTGCCGATCTATTGGTTCCCCTTAAAGTCATCGCCTATGTCGGCGTGACGCTTTACGTCATCGTGTTACAAATTGATCAGGTCCCCGGTGCACTGATCAGCATCGTCAAAAGTGCATTTGGACTGGATCAGGCATTTGGCGGGCTCGTCGGCAGTGCGATCATCATGGGAGTGAGGCGCGGAGTTTTTTCCAATGAAGCAGGATTGGGCAGTGCACCTAACGTTGCCTGCGCGGCAAAAGTCGCCCACCCGATAGCTCAAGGTGTGGTGCAGGCATTTAGTGTCTTCATCGATACCATCGTTATTTGCACCTGCACTGCGTTGATCATTTTGCTTTCAGGTTTTTACACTCCCGGCTTTGAAGGCGACGGCATTACGCTGGCTCAAAACTCGCTGGCTGAGGTGGTCGGTGATTGGGGCCGGATGTTTATCAGCGTGGTACTTGCGCTGTTTGTGTTCACGGCAATGCTCTACAACTACTACCTGGGTGAAAACAGCTTGCGATTCATCATTGCTGCCCCTCGCAAATCATTAATCGCGTACCGCCTCTTGGTATTGATGCTGGTTTTTTGGGGCGCGATTGAAGACCTTTCCACGGTGCTCGCGTTTGCCGACATCACCATGACACTTTTGGCCTTGGTCAACCTGATAGCGATGGCATTACTATTCAAAGTTTGCATGCGAGTTCTGGACGACTACGATGAACAACGTCGCGCCGGCACCCGAACGCCCGTTTTTAACTCCAGCAAGTTTCGCGATCTGGATATCGATTTGATGGCCTGGCCTGCGGTTCCAACTCCCCTCCCGCCGACGAGTCCCGTATGTGCGGTTCGGGCCCCGGCTAAAGCCAAGCTCACATAGATTTCGAATAAACGCTGATCCATTGCATTGTTGCGGTGGTTCAGCAGTCAAGCAATGCCAGGCAACGTCATCCCCCCTAAAAATAACAACTGATCGCGCCCAAACAACCCAAGCGCGCTCAAGGAGCTCGTCCGTGAATCGCTTTCATCCTCTTAAAGCCAACGCATCAAACAGCCCAACTTTTTATATAGACTCGCATGCCGCACCTCATTTGTTATTTGAAGACGCCTGTTTCAGAATTCGCGCAGCCACCAGCCTCTTAGAGGCGCTGACTTCGGTAACCGTCAAACATACCACTGATGCTGATTTTTTCCGCTTGATACTTCCAGCCTATTTATTGCTCCAGGACGGTGTCGATGCACTGGATCAAATAACATTCAAAGGACTCTAGATCATGGCAAGATCAGCGACTCATGAAATGATCAAAGCCGCGATGATTAAGGCCATTGAAACAGGTCTTGTTCCTCGTCACCGCCACTTGGATGGCTATGTAAAAAGTTGGGAGAGCCTGGCGCTCGTCATCCAGGCAGCCCTTGAGGCAACACATGAGAATTGATTAAACACTGACGTTGCTTTGGCAGCAGCTGGCAACAATTGATTAATCCATCATGAACACAAAAAAAACTGGCAATCTCCACCCCTGTTATGCGCCACTAGCCCCATTCATTGAAGCCGCTGAAACGTCGTGGCCACGGGCCACGGCCAGCCTGGAGAACCCCAGTTATGAGCGAGAGCGTGTTTGGCGATCGCATCGTGCAGAACCTGCTCGACACCGACTTCTACAAACTGACGATGATGCAGGCGGTGCTGCACAACTACCCGAACGTAGACGTCGAATGGGAGTTCCGTTGCCGCAACAGTGAGGATTTGCGTCCCTACCTGGCGGAAATCCGGGTCCAGATCGAACGCCTGGCCGAGTTGAGCCTGAGCGCCGATCAATTGAGCTTCATGGAGCGAATCAGCTTCATGAAGCCGGATTTTCTGCGCTTTCTCGGGCTGTTTCGCTTCAACCTGCGCTACGTCCACACCGGCATTGAAAACGGCGAGCTTTTTATCCGTCTACGCGGACCGTGGCTGCATGTGATCCTGTTCGAAGTACCGCTGCTGGCGATCGTCAGCGAAGTGCGCAACCGCTATCGCTACCCGCAAGTGGCGATGGAACAGGTGCGCGAGCAGCTTTATCGCAAATTCGACTGGCTGACCGCCAACGCCAGCAGTGACGAATTATCCGAACTTCAGGTCGCCGATTTCGGCACACGCCGGCGCTTTTCGTTCCGTGTGCAGGAAGAAGTGGTGAACGTGCTCAAGCACGATTTCCCCGGGCGCTTCGTCGGCACCAGCAACGTGCACCTGGCACGAGAGCTGGACATGAAGCCGCTGGGCACGATGGCCCACGAGTGGATCATGGCCCACCAGCAACTTGGGCCACGGCTGATCGACAGCCAGATCGCCGCCCTCGATTGCTGGGTGCGCGAGTATCGGGGTCTGCTGGGGATCGCCCTGACCGACTGCATCACCATGGATGCCTTCCTCAACGACTTCGACCTGTTCTTTGCCAAGCTCTTCGACGGCCTGCGCCATGACTCTGGGGATCCGGTGATCTGGGCAGAAAAAGCGATCGCCCACTATCAAAAGCTGGGCATCGACCCGATGAGCAAGACCCTGACGTTCTCCGACAGTCTGACGCTGCAAAAGTCGCTGGAAATATTTCGAGCGCTGCGTGGTCGGATCAATGTCAGTTTTGGTATCGGGACTAACCTGACGTGCGACATTCCGGGTGTTGAACCGATGAGCATCGTGCTTAAAATGGCCGCCTGCAACGATCAGCCCGTGGCCAAGATTTCCGATGAGCCGGGCAAGACTCACTGCAAAGACCCGAATTTCGTCGCCTACTTGCGACATGTTTTCCAAGTACCTGCCGCCCTTTCCAGCACATCCAGTCCATCTAGCAAGGAGTGAATTCATGCAAGCCGTACAGCGTGAGATTGCTGAGCAGCTCAAGGTTCAACCACCGTTCGCCGACCATGCCGCCCTCGAGGCGGAAATCGCCCGGCGCATTCGCTTCATCCAGGATTGCCTGGTCAATTCCGGGCTCAAGACGCTGGTGTTGGGCATCAGTGGTGGTGTCGATTCGCTGACCGCCGGCCTGCTGGCCCAGCGCGCCATGCGCGAATTACGCGAAAAAACCGGTGATAAAAGTTACAAATTCATCGCCGTACGCTTGCCGTACGAGACTCAGTTCGATGAACACGACGCTCAGGCTTCGGTGGACTTCATCGCCCCGGACGAACGTCACACGGTGAACATTGGCCCGGCAGTCAAATCCCTGGCCAGTGAAGTCGCGGCGTTTGAAGGCAAACACGCCGTCTCCGTGGACTTCGTGCTGGGCAACACCAAGGCGCGGATGCGCATGGTCGCTCAATACACCATCGCCGGCGCGGCCCACGGGCTGGTCATTGGCACCGACCACGCGGCGGAAGCCGTGATGGGGTTCTTCACCAAATTCGGTGACGGCGCCTGCGACCTCGCACCGCTCAGTGGCCTGGTGAAAAACCAGGTACGTGCCATCGCCCGCCACTTCGGCGCCCCCGAGTCGCTGGTGGAAAAAGTCCCGACGGCCGATCTTGAAGATTTGTCGCCAGGCAAGCCGGATGAAGCCTCCCATGGCGTCACCTACGCCGAGATCGATGCGTTCCTGCACGGCAAGCCGGTGCGTGAGGAAGCGTTCAAGATCATTTGCGATACGTACAACAAAACCCATCACAAGCGCATGATGCCGTTCGCGCCTTGATGGGTGACGCCTGACCCGCGATGAACGATGAGCCGGTCAAATGCCAGGCACAAAAAAAGCGTCCCAAGCGGACGCTTTTTTTATTCGTTCAATTCAATTACTTCAGGGTAACAGTGCCTTTCATCATCGAGATGTGGCCTGGGAAGGAGCAGAAGAAACCATAGGTTTCGCCAGCAGCCAGTTTCGATACGTCGAAGGTCACTGAATCCGTCTCGCCGGCACCAATGACTTTTGTGTGAGCGATGATGCGCGCATCACCTTCTTTCAAGTAGTTTTTGTCGATACCGGCTGACAATCCGTCGGTAGCAATCGGTTGCATATCAGCTGTTTTGCTCAGCACCCAGTTATGGCCCATGACGTTTTTCGGCAGGCTGCCCGAGTGCTTCAGGTCCACGGTGAAGGTCTTGCAACTCTTGTCGATGCTGATTTCCTTGGTGTCATAGGACATCTGATCAGTCGAGTCGACAGTGACCTTGCATTCAGCAGCCATCAATTGACTGCTGGCCAGTGTCAGCAGGGATACCGCAACAAGTTTGGCAAACATGGTGAATCTCCAAGGCAGGGTTAACAGAAGTGCGAATGGACAGAAGACTGCCTGAAAACTTCGCAAGTTCCTATGACCTGAATCAAAAATTGTATACAACTTTCGGGCTATGACACCTATCGAAACAATCTACCAGCCAGACGTCTAGGTCGGCCCTATCATCAGGTCGTCATCACTCACCCGGAGCGTCTGTCATGTCCATCAACAGCTTTTTGTGCAGTTTGCTCGCCGCCTATGCCTGTGGCGCAAGCGGCACCTTTGAAACACCTGAACGCGAAGTTTAGCCCTTGGAACGCGGCTTGCCTGCCTTTACTCTGTGGCCATCCTGACCATGGAGTAAGGCATGTCTTTAGCGTCCGTTTGTGTATTTTGCGGTGCCAGCACCGGCACCCACCCGGCTTATCGTGAAGCGGCTGTCGCCCTCGGGCAGGCATTGGCCGCGCGCAAGCTGACCCTGGTCTATGGCGGCGGCGCCGTCGGGCTGATGGGGATCGTCGCCGATGCTGCGCTGGCAGCCGGCGGTGAAGTCATCGGCATCATTCCGCAAAGTCTCAAGGACAAGGAAATCGGCCACAGCGGCCTGACCCGTCTTGAAGTGGTCGACGGCATGCATGCGCGCAAGGCGCGGATGGCCGAGCTCAGCGACGCGTTTATCGCCCTGCCCGGAGGCCTTGGCACCCTGGAAGAACTGTTCGAAGTCTGGACATGGGGCCAACTCGGTTACCACGGCAAACCGCTCGGCCTGCTGGAAGTGAACGGTTTCTACAGCAAGTTGACGGGTTTTCTTGATCATATCGTCGGTGAAGGCTTCGTTCGCGAACCACACCGTGACATGCTGCAAGTGAGCGAATCGCCGCAAACCCTGCTCGACGCACTGGATGCCTGGCAACCCTCGATCCCGCCAAAATGGGCCGAGCAAAAACCCAGCTAACGGCTTGGTGCCGATACAGGGCAGAATATGCGCCGCTCAACCTCACCTTCGACCCCAGAGGATCGCCCATGGCTAAACCTAATTATTCCTTCGCCAAACGTCAGAGAGACTTGGCAAAGGAGCAGAAGAAAGAGGAAAAGCTTCAGCGCAAGAAAGCTACAGCTGAAGAAGAAGCAGCAGCACTGAACCCGGATGCAGAAGGCGAAGTGGCTACAGACGAAACTGAAGCACCGAAAGATCAGGCGCCCGACGCCTGAGACCCTCAGGGCCCGATGATCTGATCAGGCCCACCGGATCTGTGTCCAGGGTCAGCAGTCACTTTGCTGACCCTCACAGTCCCCTCTGAAATACCCCATCCAAAGAACGCACACAGCCCCCTGTAGGAGTGAGCCTGCTCGCGATAGCGGTGGCACATTCAACATTTATTTTTCTGACACACCGCTATCGCGAGCAGGCTCACTCCTACAGGGGAGCTGCGTTAATCCAGTGGCATCACGGTGACGCGCACTTCCGGATCATGATTCCCGCCGCCCAGAATCACCCCACGTAGTGGCGAGACATCGGAAAAATCCCGTCCCCAAGCCAGGGTGATGTGTTCCAGTGCCGGCTGCACGTTGTTGGTCGGATCGAAATCGACCCAGCCCAGCACCGGGCAAAACACCGACACCCAGGCATGCGACGCGTCAGCGCCGATCAGTCGCGGCTGGCCCGGCGGTGGCTGGGTCAGCAGGTAGCCGCTGATGTAACGCGCCGCCAACCCACGGGAGCGCACACACGCGAGCATCAGGTGAGCAAAGTCCTGGCAAACCCCGCGCCGTCGCTCCAGCACTTCCACAAGCGGTGTCGCCACTTGAGTGGCTTCGGCGTCGAAGGTGAATTCGCTGAAGATTTTTTCCATCAATGCCTGGACGCCCAACAACAAAGGCTGACCCGCCGGGAAGCAACTGTGCGAAAAGTCGACAAAGTTGCTTTTCAAATGCACGTAGGGCGATTCGAACCGGTAACGGCACGCTTCCAGCAACTCAGGCGACAGTGGCTGGCCGCTATAGCTCAGTGCGTTGCGGGTTTCTTCCCACGCTGGGGATTGATTGAAGTCCAGCGTCGGCCGGGCCAATACCTCGACCGTGAGACTCGCGTTGACCAGCAATTCATCGTGCGGCCTCTCGAATGCCAACCGGGTCAGCGGATTGCCGAACACATCCAGCTCATCGCGGCGCGAGGTCGGGTCGGGGCTGATCTGCAACTGTCGCTCGGAGCAACGTTGCCACGCACAGGCCCGCGGCCACAGGTGCGCCAGTTGCTGGGCCAGTGATACCGGGCTGTCGTAGTGATAATGGGTGTCGTGGAAAATCTGGTAATGGGCGCTCATCAGACGGACACCGTGCGCTGGCTGACATCATCGACGTGGGCGAAATGGCGCAACGCCAAGCGATCCGACACTTGCCCGCTGGCATCGGCGATCTGTTGCAGCAAGTCGGCCAGGCCATTGATGGCGGCGCGAACGCTGGCTTCGCCGAACAACGAGTTCTCCAGGCAGCCCAGGTCGAACTGCGCCAGCCGTTCGACCAATTGCGGCAGCCCGGCTTCACGCGGCGCGCCAAAGTCATCGTTCAAACGCTTGAGCGTGCGGGTCACCAGTTTCAACTGGAACAGCACCGCGTGCGGGTTTTGCTCATCGAGCAGCAACAGGTCGAGCACCGGAATCAACTGCGCTATGGCCAGATACCGCGAGCGGTAAGTGATGCTGCTGTTGCCCAGTTCCAACAGCCATTCCAGCCCGGCTTGATCAAACGTGCCGGCACCGCGCAGAAACGCCGCCAGGCTGCCACTGAGAAACTGCAGTCGTTCGATCCGCCGGCCAGTCATCAAAAAGCGCCAGCCTTCGTCTCGCGTCATGTCATCCAGGGCGAAACCGGACAATGCCGCGAGGGACATCACCAGGCGGTTGAGGAAATCCAGCAACTCACCGAAATCCGGATCTTCGGTTTCCAGCTCCATGGCTTCGCGCTGCAACTCCACCAGCGCCTGCCAGTTTTCCCGTGAGAGTTTGCCTCGCACCTGCGATGCCGCCCACTGCAAACGTTGCAGGTTGGAGCGCAGGCTGAACGGCCAGTCGTCGCCGAGCAACGCGGCCAACAACCGCTCGGGCAACGCGCCCTCTTCCGGCAACAGATTCAGGCGCTCGCCGAGATCGACTGCCGCCTCCAGCGCCTGCGGGTCGTCCCCATCGACATAGCGCGCAAGCATGATCCGCAGCAGTCGGGCGCTGTCATCACAACGTTCGCAATAGCGGCCGAACCAGAAAAGGTTTTCCACCACCCGCGACGGCAGATAGGGATCACGCCGTACCAGATCATGCACACCGATCGTGCGCTGGGTTTTCCATTGTTCGCCGCTCGGCGGACGATCCCCCAGCACCCACGTATCCTTGCTCGCGCCGCCGCGTTGCATCGACACCACTTCGGCGTCTGCGTCTGCGGCAACCCGAGTCAAACCACCCGGCAATACCCGGTAGCCGTCGCGGCTGGCCACGGCATACATGCGCATGCCGATGGCGCGTGGTTGCAGCTGACCGTCCTCGGCCTGCCAGATAGGCGCCTGAGACAATTGCGCCAATTCTTGCGCAACATAGGCATAAGGCCGCGCCTGCATGCGCTCTGCCAACGCCTGGCGCTGTTTTTCACTCAAATCCCGGCCAAATACCGGAGCGAAGCTTTGCGACGGAAAGGCCGGCTTGATCAACAGCTCGGGCAGTTTTTCCAGGGCTTGAGCCAGCACCGGCGCTTCACCACACCACCACGTCGCGATGGACGGCAAGATCAGTTCTTCGCCGAACAGGAACTGATTGATCCGCGGCAAAAAGCCCAGCAACCCCGGCGACTCCAGCACACCGCTGCCGAGAGCATTGGCCACCAGCACGCGCCCTTGCCGCACTGCTTCGAGCAGGCCCGGCACGCCAAGCGCCGAGTCGGTGCGCAACTCCAGCGGATCGCAAAAATCATCGTCGAGCCGACGCATGATCGCGTGAACCCGACGCAGGCCGCTCAGGGTTTTCAAGTAGACCGTGGCATCGCGCACCGTGAGGTCGCCACCCTCAACCAGGGGATAACCGAGCTGACGCGCCAAATAGAGATGTTCGAAATAGCTTTCGTTGAAACGCCCCGGCGTCAGCAGCACGATCAGCGGCGCCTCATCATCGCTTGGCGCCTGGCGGGCAAGGGTTTCCTGAAGCGTGCGGAAGAACCCGGCCAGATGCTGCACCTTCAAATCGCGATACAACTCGGGAAACGCCCGAGACACGATGGTGCGGTTTTCCAGCGCATAACCGGCACCGGATGGCGCTTGAGTGCGATCTGCCGTGACCCACCAGCGGCCATCAGGCGTGCGCGCCAGATCCACTGCGTACAGATGCAGAAAGGTCCCGTCGGGCGGCGCAATGCCCTGGCAAGGCCAGAGGAAGTTGTTGTGGCCGAATACCAGTTCCGCCGGCAGCAGGCCTTCGGCGATCAGCCGTTGCGGACCATAGAGGTCCGCCAGCACAGCATTGAGCAAGCGTGCGCGCTGGGCGATCCCGGCCGACAACCGTGCCCACTCATCAGCGGCAATCACATGGGGCAGCAGGTCAAGCTCCCACGGTCGGTCAGCGCCCTTGGGGTCGGCGTAGACGTTGTAGGTCACGCCGTTTTCCTGGATCTGCCGGGTCAACAGCGCCTGACGCTGCACCAATTGCGTTGGCGTGCTGCGTTGCAATTGGTCGAACAGACGACGCCAGTGCGGGCGCACCGCGCCGCTGTCGTCGAGCAGTTCGTGATAAGTGCCCGCCGTCAGCGGGTAGCGGTCAAGCAGGTCAGGCATGGAAAGCTCGGCAGACAGCGAAGAACGGTCAGACTAACGCAGGCTCATGACACCCGGATAGACGAAAAATCCGGGCGTCGCGTACGGTTTAGAAGCGTCGTAAATCAAGCGTCATCGGCAACTCGTCGTTTATTTCCAGGATCGGTACAGGCAGCTTCCCGGGCGTGTGCCCGATACGGAAAAACCGCGCCATCCGCCGGCTTTCGGCCTCATTGGCGTTCACCGGCAGGCTGTCGTAGTTGCGCCCGCCCGGATGGGCGACGTGGTACTGACAACCACCCAGCGAACGTTGCATCCAGGTGTCGAGCAGGTCGAACACCAACGGTGCGTGAACCGGGATGGTGGGTTGCAGGCAGTTGGCCGGTTGCCACGCGCGAAAACGCACGCCGGCGACGAATTCACCAATCCGCCCGGTAGGCTGCAAGGGCACCGGGACACCGTTGCAGGTCAGCATGTAACGCTGCGGCGCAAGGCCGGTGAGTTTGACCTGCAAGCGTTCCAGCGACGAATCCACGTAACGCACCGTGCCGCCGACCGCGCCCTCCTCGCCCAGCACATGCCAAGGCTCCAGCGCCTGGCGCACTTCAAGCTCAATGCCACTGACCGCGTAATCGCCGACCTTGGGAAAGCGAAATTCCAGATGCGCCGCAAACCACTCCGCCCGCACTGGATAACCGGCAGCATTGAGGTCGACGATCACATCAGCGAAATCTTGCTCGATAAAGTGTGGCAACAGGAACCGGTCATGCAGCTCGGTGCCCCAGCGCGCCAGCTTCGGCGGCGCATAAGGCTCACGCCAGAACCGCGCGACCAGCGCCCGCAGCAACAACTGCTGAGCCAGACTCATGCGCGCATGCGGCGGCATTTCAAACGCGCGCAATTCGAGCAGTCCAAGCCGCCCCGTGGCGCCATCCGGCGAATAGAGCTTGTCGATGCAGAACTCGGCGCGGTGCGTGTTGCCGGTCACGTCGATCAGCAAGTTGCGCAGCAACCGGTCGACCAGCCACGGCGCACACGCCTCGCCCGGTTCGGGCATCTGGGCGAAGGCGATTTCCAACTCGTACAACGCATCGTTGCGCGCTTCATCGACACGCGGCGCCTGGGACGTCGGGCCGATGAACAATCCGGAAAACAGGTAGGACAGCGACGGGTGGTTGTGCCAATAGCTGATCAGGCTGCGCAGCAGATCCGGACGGCGCAGAAACGGTGAGTCCGCCGGCGTAGCGCCACCCAGCACAAAATGGTTACCGCCGCCGGTGCCGGTGTGTCGCCCGTCGATCATGAATTTCTCGGTGGTCAATCGGGTCTGGCGCGCTTCTTCGTACAGAAACTCGGTGCGCTCGACCAACTCGTCCCACGTGGCGGACGGTTGCACGTTGACCTCGATTACGCCTGGATCGGGGGTAATACGGAAGTTGCTCAGGCGCGGATCGCTCGGCGGCTCATAGCCCTCCAGCAACACTGGGCAATGCAGTTCCTGAGCCGTGGCCTCGATGGCGCTGACCAGCTCCAGATAGTCTTCGACCCGTTCCAGAGGCGGCATGAACAGGTACAACCGCCCTTCCCGGGCCTCGGCGCAGAACGCGGTGCGGGTGAGCCAGTCGGCGGACTCATCAACCTTCGGCGCCCGCTCTACCGCGTCGGCCGGCACGCCGGGGCTGCTCAACTGCGTCGTGTCCGGCAGTGTCGCAAATTCCTGGTTAGGATCGGCGGGATGAATGAACGGGTACTCCGCCGCCTTCACCCAAGGCTGCGAGCCCAGCGGCAAGCGATAGCCCAACGGCGAATCCCCCGGCACCAGCCGGCAATGTTCGTCGCGCAGATACCAGCGACCGCTTTGCCACTGATCACCCTTGGCGGTACGCGCCAGCGGCAAGACCTGACCGATGACTTTGTCCAGGCCTTGGCTGAAGACTTTGCGCAGGCGCGCACGCTCCAACGGCTCTTCCAGACGTGAGTCTTCGGCGCTGACGTTCATCGGCAAAGTGCCTTCGCGCCAGAGGTAATAGAAATTGTCTTCGTAGGCTGGAAAGACGAAGCGCGTGGGAATTTTCAGGCGTTCGGCGACACTCGCCAGAAAACGCCCGGCCAGTTCGCCATCGGCACCGTAGTCTTCCTGCTCATCGGCGATCAAGGCGCTGTTGTGCCAGATCGGCACGCCATCGCGGCGCCAGTAGCAGTTCAGCGACCAGCGCGGCAATTGTTCGCCGGGGTACCATTTGCCCTGACCGAAATGCACCAGGCCTTGGGGCGCGTAATGCTTGCGCATGCGCTGGAACAGCTCGGCGGACAGGCGTCGCTTGTCCGGCCCCAGCGCTGCGGTGTTCCATTCGGCGCCGTCCGGGTCATCGATGGACACGAAAGTCGGCTCGCCGCCCATGGTCAGGCGCACATCGCCTTCGAGCAGGTCAGCATCGATCTGCCGGCCCAGCGCCTGGATCGCCAGCCACTGGTCTTCGGTATAGGGCTTTGTGACCCGCGGCGCTTCCCAGATCCGCTCCACGGACATTTCGTGGGTGAACTCACACTCGCACGGCTCCACCAAGCCACTGATCGGTGCCGCAGAGCCCGGATCGGGACTGCACGCCAACGGAATGTGTCCTTCCCCGGCAAACAGCCCTGAGGTCGCGTCCAGGCCGATCCAGCCGGCACCGGGCAAATAGACCTCGCACCAGGCGTGCAGGTCGGTGAAATCCACTTCGGTGCCAGAGGGGCCGTCGAGGCTTTTGACGTCGGCCGTCAACTGGATCAGGTAACCGGAGACGAATCGAGCCGCCAGGCCGAGGTTTCGCAGCAGTTGCACCAGCAACCACGCCGAGTCGCGGCACGAGCCCGAGGCGTGCTCAAGGGTGTGCTCTGGCGTTTGCACACCCGGCTCCATGCGGATCAGGTAGCCGATGTCTTCGCTCAAGCGCTGGTTGAGCGCCACGAGGAAATCCACGCTCGGCAGCGGCGTGCGGTCGATGCCGTCCAGATAAGCCTTGAACTTCGGCGTCAGGGGCAAGGTTTCCAGATAGGGCGCCAGTTCCTTGCGCTCATCCGCGGCGTAAGTGAAAGGAATCTTTTCCGCGTAGGGCTCGAGGAAGAAATCGAAGGGATTGAACACCGCCATCTCCGCCAGCAGATCGACTTCGATCCGCAGCTCGGAGGTTTTTTCCGGGAACACCAATCGCGCCAGGTAATTGCCCTGGGGGTCCTGCTGCCAGTTGATGAAGTGCTGCTCGGGCGAAACTTTCAGCGCATAGGAGAGAATCCGCGTGCGACTGTGGGCGGCCGGGCGCAGGCGAACGATCTGCGGACCGAGCTCGACGGCGCGGTCGTAGCGGTAATGCGTGACGTGGTGCAATGCGACATGAATCGACACGGCGTGCCTCCTGCGAGCCTTAAGCGTATTGGAAAGCGCGCAAGACTTATGCCATCCCGTGGCGCTGGCGCTTTCTTCCGTTGCTTGAGGCAGTACAGCACCAAAATCGGGCGATGCGAGAAATTGGTTGGGCGCAGTTGCACGAAAATGTTGCGAAGAGAGGCTTGATCGTTCCCACGCTCCCGCGTGGGAATGCAGCCCGTGACGCTCCGCGTCACTGGACGCGGAGCGTCCCTTGAGGCATTCCCACGCAGAGCGTGGGAACGATCAGGTTGGCGTTTTGCTCAGCTCAAGCGAGGCTTAGCGCGGTACGACCGGCTTACGTGCGGGCTTGGGCCCTTTGCCTTTGGCCGCGTCCTTGCGCTCCTTGGCTGCCTGCTGGTTGCGGGCGAACGCCGCAGCCTTGGCCTGTTCACGCTTGTCCCACGGGTTGCCGCCATCGCTGGCGCGTGGTGGCAGGCCGGTGTGCTGGGTCAGGATCTTGGTCGTCTTTTCCCCGGCCACTTTGTGGCTGCCAGCCGGCGTCGAGTTCTTGCGACGGGCACTCTGGTAGCTGTCGGTCGCCGGCTGATGCAACGGAATCAACTGATTCTTGCCCGGCCCGATCAAGTCGGCGCGGCCCATACGGGTCAGCGCTTCACGCAGCATCGGCCAGCCTTTCGGATCGTGGTAGCGCAAGAACGCCTTGTGCAAACGACGCTGCTCTTCGCTCTTGACGATGGTTACCGCGTCGCTCTTGTACGTCACCTTGCGCAGCGGGTTCTTGCCCGAGTGGTACATCGCGGTGGCGGTGGCCATCGGCGACGGGTAGAACGCCTGCACCTGGTCGGCACGGAAACCGTTGCCCTTGAGCCACAGGGCCAGGTTCATCATGTCTTCGTCGGTGGTGCCCGGGTGGGCAGCGATGAAGTACGGAATCAGGTACTGCTCTTTCCCGGCTTCCTTGGAGTACTTCTCGAACATGCGCTTGAACTTATCATAGCTGCCGATGCCCGGTTTCATCATCTGGTTGAGCGGACCTTCCTCGGTGTGTTCCGGGGCGATCTTCAGGTAACCACCGACGTGATGGGTCACCAGCTCCTTGACGTATTCCGGCGACTCGACCGCGAGGTCGTAGCGCAAGCCGGAAGCGATCAGGATCTTCTTCACACCCGGCAGGGCACGGGCGCTGCGATACAGCTGGATCAGCGACGAGTGATCGGTGTTCAAGTTCGGGCAGATGCCCGGGAACACGCACGATGGCTTGCGGCACGCGGATTCGATTTCCGGGCTCTTGCAGGCGATGCGGTACATGTTCGCGGTCGGGCCGCCGAGGTCGGAAATGACGCCGGTAAAGCCTGGGACCTTGTCGCGGATCTCTTCGATTTCGCGAATGATCGACTCTTCGGAGCGGTTCTGGATGATCCGGCCTTCGTGCTCGGTGATCGAGCAGAAGGTGCAGCCGCCGAAGCAGCCACGCATGATGTTCACCGAGAAACGGATCATGTCGTAGGCCGGGATTTTTTCCTTGCCATACGCCGGATGTGGAACGCGGGCATAAGGCATGCCGAACACGTAGTCCATTTCTTCGGTGGTCATCGGAATCGGCGGCGGGTTGAACCAGACGTCGACATCGCCGTGCTTTTGCACCAGCGCGCGAGCGTTGCCCGGGTTGGTTTCCAGGTGAAGCACGCGGTTGGCGTGAGCATAAAGCACCGCGTCGCCACGGACTTTTTCAACGGATGGCAGACGGATCACGGTCTTGTCGCGAGTCATCTTCGGGCTGGCCAGGATCTGCACGACCTTGGCTTCGCTCGGGTCTTCAACCGGTCCCTTTTCCTGCTCGATGGCGCAGGCTTGGGTATCCTGGGTGTTGACGTACGGGTTGATGATCTTGTCGACCTTGCCCGGACGGTCGATGCGCGTGGAATCGACTTCGTACCAGTCTTTGGGCGTATCGCGACGAATGAACGCGGTGCCGCGCACGTCGGTGATGTCTTCGATCTTGTGACCGTAAGACAGACGCTGGGCGACTTCGACGATCGCGCGTTCGGCGTTGCCGTACAGCAGGATGTCGGCGCAGGCGTCGATCAGGATCGAGTTGCGCACCCGGTCCTGCCAGTAATCGTAGTGGGCGATGCGGCGCAGGGAGGCTTCGATGCCACCGAGAACGATCGGCACGTTCTTGTAGGCTTCCTTGCAGCGCTGGCTGTAAACCAGGCTCGCGCGGTCCGGACGCTTGCCCGCCAGGCCACCGGGGGTGTAGGCGTCGTCGGAACGGATTTTCTTGTCGGCGGTGTAGCGGTTGATCATCGAGTCCATGTTGCCGGCCGCGACGCCGAAGAACAGGTTCGGCTCGCCGAGCTTCATGAAGTCGTCTTTGGACTGCCAGTCTGGCTGGGCAATGATCCCGACGCGAAAGCCTTGCGACTCCAGCAGCCGGCCGATGATCGCCATGCCGAACGACGGATGGTCAACGTACGCATCACCGGTGACTATGATGATGTCGCATGAATCCCAGCCAAGCTGATCCATCTCCTCCCTGCTCATCGGCAGGAATGGCGCGGGACCGAAACATTCGGCCCAGTA
Source organism: Pseudomonas sp. IT-P294 (assembly GCF_949767865.1). NCBI lineage: Bacteria > Pseudomonadati > Pseudomonadota > Gammaproteobacteria > Pseudomonadales > Pseudomonadaceae > Pseudomonas > Pseudomonas sp. IT-P294. The sequence continues at coordinate 171,868 of NZ_CATKQW010000002.1, forward strand.
CTTGGGATAGTCAAATAACGGCTTGGCTGTTTGCATGACGATGACCGGTGTTGAGATGAAAAATCGCGGGCGCGGAATATAGCACAAAAAATAACCAATTCCGACGGCTATGGTCGGAAATAGCGGCGACCCCATCGCGAGCAGGCTCACTCCCACAGGGGAATGCATTCCAAGGTGGGAGTGAGCCTGCTCGCGATGAGGCCTGACCAGACGACGGAGATTATTCGTCGTCGAAGTTATAGCTGCCCGGCGCCAGGTTTTCGAAACGGGTGTACTTGCCGATGAACGCCAGCCGTGACGTACCGATTGGTCCGTTCCGCTGTTTACCGATGATGATTTCAGCAATGCCCTTGTGCTCGGTTTCCGGGTGATACACCTCGTCCCGGTATACGAACATGATCACGTCAGCATCCTGCTCGATCGCTCCGGATTCCCGGAGGTCGGAGTTGATCGGGCGTTTGTTCGGTCGTTGCTCCAGGGAGCGGTTGAGCTGGGACAGCGCCACCACCGGGCAATTGAATTCCTTGGCCAGGGCTTTCAAGGACCGGGAAATCTCGGAAATCTCGTTGGTCCGGTTGTCGCCACCGGAACCTGGAATCTGCATCAATTGCAGGTAGTCGATCATGATCAGGGCGATGTCGCCGTGTTCACGCACCAGACGCCGGGTCCGCGCGCGCATCTCCGAGGGGCTGATACCCGCTGTATCGTCGATGAACAGTTTGCGATCGTTGAGCAGATTGACCGCCGAGGTCAGGCGCGGCCAATCGTCATCGTCCAGGCGACCGGCCCTGACCTTGGTCTGGTCGATACGGCCAAGCGACGACAACATACGCATGATCAGCGATTCGCCTGGCATCTCAAGCGAGTAAACCAGGACGCACTTGTCGCTGCGCAACACGGCGTTTTCCACCAGGTTCATCGCAAAGGTGGTTTTACCCATGGACGGACGGCCGGCGACGATGATCAGGTCGGACGGCTGCAGGCCGCTGGTCATCTCGTCGAGGTCGGTGTAACCGGTGGACAGGCCGGTAATGGCGTTGTCGGTGTTGAACAAGGTGTCGATGCGGTCGATAGCCTTGGTCAGCAGGTCATTCACGCTCACCGGGCCGCCGGTTTTTGGCCGGGCCTCGGCAATCTGGAAGATCTGCCGTTCGGCTTCATCGAGAATCTCTTCAGCCGTGCGGCCTTCAGGGTTGAAGGCGCTGTCGGCAATCTCGCTGGCAATGCCGATCAGTTGCCGCAAGGTCGCTCGCGCACGAACGATCTGCGCATAGGCCTTGATGTTGGCGACGGACGGCGTGTTTTTCGCCAACTCACCCAGGTAACCGAGACCACCGACTTGCGAGGTCTGACCCTCCTTGTCCAATTGCTCGGCAAGGGTCACGACGTCGATCGGCGAGTTCTGATCGGCCAGTTTGGCGATCGCCCGGAAGATCAAACGGTGGTCATGTCGATAGAAATCGCCATCCGAAACCTGATCCAGCACGCGTTCCCAGGCGTTGTTGTCCAGCATCAGACCACCGAGCACGGCCTGTTCGGCCTCGATGGAATGCGGCGGCACCTTCAGGGCAGCGGTTTGCAGATCGTATTGCTCGGGTGCGGAGATATCGTTCATGGCCACTTGAATAGTTGTGTAAATCAGGAACTGCAGAAAGACAAAGGGCACGACCTGTAAACAGGATCGTGCCCGATGTTACCGGCAAGCACCCGAGGGTGCCAGCCGACAAGTGCTGCTTAAGCTGCTACCACGACAACGCGTACGGTGGCTTCAACTTCGGCGTGCAGGTGCACGGCTACGTCGAATTCGCCTACGTTGCGGATGGTGCCGTTCGGCAGACGAACTTCGCTTTTTGCAACTTCAACGCCAGAGGCGGTCAGTGCATCAGCGATGTCGTGAGTACCGATCGAACCGAACAGCTTGCCTTCGTCACCAGCGGTGGCAGTGATAGTCACTTCCAGCTCAGCCAGTTGGGCGGCACGGCTTTCAGCCGAAATCTTACGGTCTGCTGCAGCTTTTTCCAGCTCAGCGCGACGCTCTTCGAACGCAGCCAGGTTGGCAGCGGTCGCAGCGGTAGCTTTGCCGTAAGGCAGCAGGTAGTTACGACCGTAACCAGCCTTGACGTTTACTTTGTCACCCAGGTTGCCCAGGTTGGTGACTTTTTCCAGAAGGATCAGTTGCATGTGAAAATCCTCTTAACTTTTAACCTTCACCGTTCGCGCTATCGGCGTCTTTCGGCGCCGAACGACCGCGAAAATCAATCAGGCTGTCGACGATGGCCAAGACCACCAGCAACGGATAGATCAGCTGCATGAACAGCAACAGCGTGACGTACAACCCCACCAGCCAGAACCTGGCCAGTCGCTTCTTCGCCACCAGCCCGTGAATCAGGGCCAGCCCGGCGAACACCAGCGGAACACTGCACAACGGTGTCAACATCGCCATCTGCGGACCGATGTTCGGCCCCAGAAGCATCAACACCAGCATTGCAATCGCCGGTCCCAGCGGGAATCGGATGGCGCGAAACTCGCGACCAAAACCACCCGGGTTGTACAACAACGCCTGCCAGTAGCGCCCGACAATCAGGCTCAGCACACTGACGATTTGCAACAAGGCCGCAATCAAGCCGGTCAGGACCGGTGCAATCAGGGACGCAAAATGCGCTTGCTCGTCTACCGACAACTTCTGGTAGACATCACCGAGTAGCGACGGCATGACCTTTATCAAGGCCTGCGCCAGCATCTCGATCTGGGGCGCAAAAGCCGCCCCCAGCACCACCGAAAACACCGTTCCCACTGCTACGCTGACCAGCAGCACGCGGACCCAGGACTCGCTTGCGCGCAAAACCAACGCAAGACTCGAAGACCCCAGCAGCACCAGAAGTGCCCGTGGGTCGTCGGAGTAAAGCCACCAGACCAATGCCGGCAGCAATCCCAGAGCAAGTACGCCAATGGCGTCCTTCAATCCGCGCCGCAAGAGCACGAGGCATCCAGCGGCAGCACCCAACCAATACAACAACGGCAATGTTGCGCATCCGGCCACTACGAGAGTGGCCTGCATACGGCCGCGCATGATGAACTCAGCTAAGGCACGCATGCTTTCAATCCTTTGCTACGTGTCGACTGCCCGGTCTCAGCGGCCGTGGCTGTCGGTGTAGGCCAGCAGGGCCAGGAAGCGGGCGCGCTTGATAGCGGTGGCCAGCTGACGCTGATAACGTGCTTTGGTACCGGTGATGCGGCTTGGAACGATTTTGCCGGTCTCGGATACATAAGCTTTCAGAGTGTTGAGATCTTTGTAATCGATCTCTTTCACGTCTTCAGCGGTGAAGCGGCAGAATTTACGACGACGGAAGAAACGTGCCATTTGATAGGCTCCTTAAAAGGTCCGTGGATTACTCGTCAGCGTTATCGCTGTTGTCGCTGTCATCACTATCAGCGCTTTCAGCGCCTTCGTGCTCAGGACGGTCGCGACGCTCACGGCGCTCACTGCGGTTTTCTTCAGCCTTGAGCATCTCGGATTGGCCGGTAACGGCTTCTTCGCGACGGATGACCAGGTTACGGATCACTGCATCGTTGTAGCGGAAGTTGTCTTCCAGCTCGGCCAGGGCCTTGCCAGTGCATTCAACGTTCAGCATCACGTAGTGAGCCTTGTGAACATTGTTGATTGCGTAGGCCAGTTGACGACGGCCCCAATCTTCCAGACGGTGGATTTTGCCGCCGTCTTCTTCGATCAGCTTGGTGTAACGCTCAACCATGCCGCCGACTTGCTCGCTTTGATCCGGGTGGACCAAAAAGATGATTTCGTAATGACGCATGAATGCTCCTTACGGGTTGTAGCCTGCCGCTCAAAAGCGGTCAGACAAGGAGTGAATGACACTAATGGACTTGCTTGCGATAGACACATGCGTGCCTGCCGTCACAGCAAGGGGCGCAATTGTAGAGAAGGGACAGGAGAGGTGCAAGGCAATTGGTGATTATTTGAACAGTTCGTTCAACCGCCTATTTCGCCTCGGCACAAACCACTGTGGGAGCGAGCCCGCTCGCGATTGGGCCGCAACATCCAACATTAATGCAGAATGTTACGCCGCTATCGCGAGCAAGCCCGCTCCCACAGGGATTACCACAGACTTAGGACTTTTTGGTGGTCCCGGCTGCTTTCACGCTACGCTGGCGTTGCGCTTCGAACAGGCAAACGCCAGTCGCCACGGATACGTTGAGACTGCTGACGCTGCCAGTCATCGGCAAGTGCACCAGGTAGTCGCAAAGATCGCGAGTCAGGCGACGCATGCCGCTGCCTTCCGCCCCCATGATCAGGATGGTCGGGCCGGTCATGTCTTGCTGATACAGACTTTGCTCAGCCTCGCCCGCCGTACCCACAACCCACAAGCCGCGCTGCTTGAGCTTTTCCAGGGTGCGCGCCAGGTTAGTCACGGCAACCAACGGAATCACTTCCGCCGCACCGCAGGCGACTTTTCGCACCGTCGGGGTCAGCGTGGCCGACTTGTCTTTCGGAACGATCACCGCCAGAGCGCCGGCCGCATCGGCAGAACGCAGGCAAGCGCCAAGGTTGTGCGGATCGGTCACACCGTCGAGCACCAACAGCAGTGGCGCGCCTTCGGTGCGATCGAGCAGCTCATCGAGCATCGCTTCGCCCCAGACCTGGCTCGGACTCACGTCCGCCACCACGCCCTGGTGCACGCCTTCAACCCAGGCATCCAGTTCACGGCGCTCGGCGTTGCCGACCGCTACGCGATTTTCCGCCGCCAGTTGAATCAGGGTCTGCACACGCGGATCACTGCGGCCTTCAGCCAGCCAGATCTGCTTGACGCGTTTCGGGTGGTGACGCAGCAATGCTTCTACCGCATGCACGCCGTAGATTTTTTCCAACTGACTCATGACTTGGCCTTAGGTTTACGCGCCCCGCCGCTTTTGGCTGGGGCTGAACCCGCTTTCGGCGGGCCTTTACGGTGTTTGCTCGGTTTGCTGCCGGAAGCCTTGTCAGGCGCCGACCGTCCGGTCTTTCCCCCAGACGCCGCTTTACCGCCGCTTTTCGCTTCAGACAGCAACGCCTGTTTCAGTTCACGGCTTTTACGCAGTTCGGCATTTTTTGCCGCAGCATCGCTCGGGCGATACGCCTCGACAGCCTTTTCCTTCGCAGGACGACGACCGGTTTTCTCCGGAGCCGGCTCTGCAGCGGTTTTAGCAGCAGTCTTGGCGGCTGGCTCACTCTTTTCAGTACCGCGCTTCTTGCGGCCGATCGGCGCGCTGATGGTTTTTTCAGCCATCTCGAAGTCGATCTTGCGCTCGTCGAGGTCAACCCGCATGACGCGCACTTCAACGGTATCGCCAAGGCGGAAGCTGCGACCGGTACGCTCACCGGCGAGGCGGTGGTGCACAGGATCGAAGTGGTAGTAATCACCCGGCAGCGCGGTGACATGCACCAGGCCTTCGACGTAGATGTCGGTCAGCTCGACGAACAGGCCAAAACCGGTCACGGCGGTGATCACACCCGGGAACGACTCGCCAACACGATCTTTCATGAACTCGCACTTGAGCCAGTTCACAACGTCGCGGGTCGCTTCGTCGGCACGGCGCTCGCTCATCGAGCATTGCTCGCCGAGCTGCTCCAGCGCTGCTTCGTCGTACGGATAAATGCGCGCTTTCGGAATGGTCATCGCGCCGGCACGGCGAACGTGCGGCGTGTCCTGCTTCGAATGGATAACGCTGCGGATCGCCCGGTGCGTGAGCAAGTCCGGGTAGCGGCGGATCGGCGAGGTGAAGTGGGTATAGGCTTCATAATTCAGGCCGAAGTGGCCCTGGTTATCGGCGCTGTACACCGCCTGGCTCAACGAACGCAGCATGACGGTCTGGATCAGATGGAAATCCGGACGATCCTTGATGCTTGCCAGCAAAGCCTGGTAATCCTTCGGCGACGGGCCGTCCTTGCCTTTGTGCAGGGACAGGCCGAGCTCGCCAAGGAAGGCGCGCAGTTTTTCCAGACGCTCCGGTGGCGGACCGTCGTGGACGCGATACAGCGCAGGGATTTCGTGTTTTTTCAGGAATTCGGCGGTGGCCACGTTGGCCGCCAGCATGCATTCCTCGATCAGCTTGTGCGCATCGTTGCGAACGGTCGGACGGATTTCGGCAATCTTGCGCTCGGTCCCGAAGATAATCCGGGTTTCCTGGGTTTCGAAATCGATCGCGCCACGCACGTGACGAGCGGCCAACAGCACTTTGTACAGTGCGTAAAGCTGCTTGAGGTGCGGCAGGACGTCGGTGTACTCGCCACGAAGCTGACGCGCTTCGGTGAGTTTCGGCGTTTCCAGCATCGCGCTGACTTTGTTATAGGTCAGGCGGGCGTGGGAGTGAATCACCGCTTCGTAGAAGCAGTAGTCGGTCATCTCGCCGGACTTGGAGATGGTCATCTCGCAAACCATGGCCAGGCGATCGACGTGCGGGTTCAGCGAGCACAGACCGTTGGACAGCTGCTCAGGCAGCATCGGCACGACGCGCTCGGGGAAATACACCGAGTTGCCGCGAACCTGGGATTCATTGTCCAGGGCCGAACCGATTTTCACGTAGCTGGAGACGTCGGCAATCGCCACGTACAACTTCCAGCCACCGGAGAACAGGCGCAGCTTGCCCGGCTTGGCTTCGCAGTAAACCGCGTCATCGAAGTCGCGAGCATCTTCACCGTCGATGGTCACGAACGGCAGATGACGCAAGTCGATGCGCTTCTCTTTGTCTTTCTCTTCGACTTCCGGCTTGAGCTTGGCGGCTTCTTTGAGCACCGCCTCAGGCCAGACGTGAGGAATATCGTAAGTGCGCAGGGCGATGTCGATTTCCATGCCCGGTGCCATGTAGTTGCCCACGACTTCAACCACGTCGCCTTGCGGCTGGAAGCGTGGCGTCGGCCAGTGAGTGATCTTCACTTCGACGAACTGACCGATCTGCGCATTGGCGTTACGGCCCGGAGTGACCAGCACTTCTTGCTGGATCTTCGGGTTATCCGCCACAACGAAACCGATACCGCCCTCTTCGAAGTAGCGACCGACGATGCTCTCGTGGGCACGGGACACCACTTCGACGATCATGCCTTCACGGCGACCGCGACGGTCGAGACCGGAGACGCGGGCCAGGGCGCGGTCGCCGTCGAACACCAGACGCATTTGCGCCGGGCTCATGAACAGGTCATCACTGCCGTCGTCCGGGACCAGGAAGCCGAAGCCGTCACGGTGACCGCTGATGCGGCCAAGGATCAGGTCGAGCTTGTCCACCGGCGCGTACGTGCCGCGACGGGTATAGATGAGTTGAGCATCGCGCTCCATGGCGCGCAGGCGGCGACGCAGGGCTTCGATCTGGTCTTCTGTGGTCAGACCAAACTCTTCGACCAGCTGCTCGCGGTTAGCAGGCGAACCCCGATCAGCAAGGTGCTGAAGGATCAGTTCGCGGCTAGGAATAGGGTTGTCATATTTTTCCGCTTCACGAGCGGCCTCGGGATCGAGGGACTGCCAATCGGCCATTAGAGAGTTTTCACCTTGTCTATATGCGGGTTAGTTTGGCATAGGCGTAATGAAACGGGAAATTTCAGGCTGTGACAGCCCATCTAAAGCACTTTATCGACAACCCAATGATGATTTGAATGCCACTGGTAACATTTTTCAGGTTTTTTTAATTCCAGGGGTTTACAGTTAAAAAGACGCTCCGTATAGTGCGCGCCATCGACGACGCACTAGCGCTGCCGATACTGCCCAGATGGTGAAATTGGTAGACACGCCAGCTTCAGGTGCTGGTGACCGCAAGGTCGTGGAAGTTCGAGTCTTCTTCTGGGCACCAATTTCGAGCTTGAGATTAGATCAATTTCAAGGCTCGCACAAAAACCCGCGAAAGCGGGTTTTTTGCATTCTAAACATCTGATTTATTAAATCTAAATCAGGGGTTTACAGATCAAAACGCTCTCCGTATAGTGCGCCACATCAACAGCGGCAACGCTGAAGATCATGCCCAGATGGTGAAATTGGTAGACACGCCAGCTTCAGGTGCTGGTGACCGCAAGGTCGTGGAAGTTCGAGTCTTCTTCTGGGCACCAATTCAAATTTCAGAGTCGATCTGGAATTGCACAAAAACCCGCTAAAGCGGGTTTTTGCGTTTCCGGGCGTTGAAAAGTTATAGCGCACCGCTCTAACAACGCCTTGACAGCCCGGCAAGGCGTACTTGAGAAGCAATATCGTTTATCATTGTTGCAAGTTTTTGCAATGCGACAGTGAGGAACCCTGCGAATGATGTTTCGAAATACCCTGCGCCGCGGCCTGACCTTCACCCTGCTCAGCCTGGCCCTCGCCACTCCCCTCACCCAGGCTGCTGATCCAGTTTCGCTGACACTCTATAACGGTCAACACAAAGAAGTTGGCGATGCCGTCGCCAAAGCCTTCGAAGCCAAGACCGGCATTCACGTCAACGTGCGCAAAGGCAGCAGCAACCAGCTGGCCAGCCAGGTCGTCGAAGAAGGCGATCGCTCCCCCGCCGATGTGATCTACACCGAAGAATCGCCTCCGCTGAACAAGCTTGGCGAACAAGGCCTGTTGGCGCAAACCGATGCCGCCACCCTTGCCGTCCTGCCCAAAGACTACGTCGCCGGCAACGGCACCTGGATCGGCATCACCGCCCGGGTCCGCGTGGTTGCCTTCAACCCTAAACTGATCGACGAAAAAGACCTGCCCAAGTCGGTGATGGAGTTCTCCGATCCGAAATGGCAAGGCAAGGTCGGCTTCGTGCCGAGCAGTGGCGCGTTCCAGGAACAGGCCGTGGCAATCATCAAAGTGCACGGTATGGATGCCGCCGAAGAATGGCTGACCGGCCTGCGCGCGTTCGGCAAGACCTACAGCAACAACATGGTCGCCCTCAAAGCCGTGGAAAACGGCGAAATCGCCACCGTTCTGGTGAACAACTACTACTGGTTCGCCCTGCAGCGCGAAAAAGGCCAGCTCGATTCGAAATTGCATTACTTCACCGGCGGCGACGTCGGCGGACTGATCACCGTTTCCAGCGCTGCCGTGCTGAAATCGACCAAACATCCAAAAGAAGCCCAGCAACTCCTTGCCTACATGGCCAGCGAAGAAGGTCAGCGCGTGATCACCCAGACCACCGCTGAATACCCGCTGCACAAAGGCATGGCATCGGATCGCGGCCTCAAGCCGTTCAGCGAACTGCAAGCGCCAAAAGTCACCCCAGCCGACCTTGGCAACGCCGAAGAAGCCCTGGACCTGGAACGTGACGTTGGCTTGAACTGATGTGCGCATCGCTATCCGCCCCCGCCGACAGCGGGGGTTACGTGCCACGGCCCAAGCGGCCATCGATCTGGCTGCTGCTACCGGTGTTGCTGTTGGTCGTACTCAGCCTGTTGCCGCTGGCTTATGTCGGACTCAAAACCTGGCAGGCCGGCTGGGCCGAGGCGCTGCACCTGCTTTGGCGGCCGTACGTGTTTGGGCTGCTGCGCAATACGCTGGCACTGATGGTCGGTGTAACCGTTGCCTGCGGCGTGATCGGGCTGTCGCTGGCCTGGTTGCTGGAACGCAGCAACCTACCGGGGCGCCGACTGTGGGGCGTGATTCTGTGCTTGCCGTTCGCCGTACCGGCGTTTGTCAGCAGTTTCACCTGGGTCTCACTGAGCGCTCACTTCGAAGGCTTGGGCGGGGCGATCCTGGTGATGACCCTGTCCAAGTACCCGCTGATTTTTCTGCCGGTCGCGGCAACACTGCGCAATCTCGATCCTTCGCTTGAGGAATCCGCCCGGACCCTTGGACAGAATCGCTGGGGTGTGTTTTTCAAAATCACCTTGCCGCTGCTGTGGCCGTCTTTACTGGCCGGCTCGCTGCTGATCGCTTTGCACATGCTGGTGGAGTTCGGCGCGCTGTCCATCATCGGCCTGCAAACCTTCACGACAGCGATCTATCAGCAGTTCGAACTGGAATTCAGTAACGCCAATGCAGCAATGCTTTCTGCGGTGTTGCTGGCGCTGTGCCTGATGCTGTTGTGGCTCGAATTACGGGTTCGCGGCAAGGGCCGGCATGTGCGCACCGGCCAGGGCGCTGCTCGACGCGCGGAGCAGGTTCGGCTGGGGTCTTGGTCGGCGCTTGGCCAGGTTTATTGCCTGGCGCTGGCGGTCATCGGCAGCGGTATTCCGCTGGGCATGTTGGTGTACTGGCTGGCAGTGGGATCCTCTGCCGCATTCCCCGTGGCGGCGATCAGCGAAGCGTTATTGTCGTCGCTGGCACTTTCCCTCGGTGGCGCAGCAGTGTGCCTGGTACTGGCGGTGCCGGTCGGGCTGCTGGTAGTGCGCCATAAAGGTCAACTGGCAATCTGGGCCGAACGCTTGCCGTATCTGCTGCATGCACTGCCAGGGCTGGTGATCGCACTGACGCTGGTGTACTTCGCCCTGCACTATGTGCCGGCGCTGTATCAGACTTCGGCGTTGCTGCTGATTGCTTATGCGCTGCTGTTCCTGCCGCTGGCTCAGGCACCGATTCGTACGGCCCTGAACAAAGCCGCACCACAATTGGAAGAGGCAGCTCGCACGCTGGGGGCGTCGTCATTCAGCGCGTTTTGCCGAGTGACGCTGCCGATCATTTTTCCGGCTTTGGGCGCGGCGTTTGCGTTGGTCTTTCTGGATGCAATGAAGGAGCTGACGGCGACGCTGCTGCTGAGTCCGACCGGGCTTAATACGCTGGCTACTGAAGTGTGGGCGCATACTGCGAACGTGGAGTTTGCGGCGGCGGCGCCTTATGCGGCGTTGTTGATTTTGGTGTCGGGATTACCGGTCTATTTGCTGACGACGCGGATGTATTTGAGCCGTTGAGATAGCCATCGCGGGCAAGCCCGCTCCCACATTTTTCTTCTGTAAATACACAATTTGTGCGCAACAGAATCACTGTGGGAGCGGGCTTGCCCGCGATGGCGCCAACCCTAAAACACACTAAGCCCTGAACTGCCCCAGGCTCGCCTTCAACTGCGCCGCCAAGCCATCCAGCACTTTGCCGCTGGCGGTGGTTTCCACCACCGCCTGTGCGGCTTTCTCAGCCTGAGCGTGAATGGTCTCGACCCGACCCCGCACAGCCTGCGCACCTTGCGCCTGATGCGCCGCTGCCTGAGTCGCCAGACCAATCGCCGCATGCACTTGCTCGACCGACGCCTGCACCGATTGCTGCAACCGCGCACTGTCACGCAGCACCAGCAAACCTTCACTGGCTTGACGCCCGGCCTGGCCAATCGCGGCCACCGCTTCACGCGCCCCTTGCTGCAAGGCCACGATGTGCGCCTGGATGTCGCCTGTAGAGCTCTGGGTCTTGCTCGCCAGCGCCCGCACTTCGTCCGCCACCACCGCAAAGCCACGACCGGTCTCACCCGCTCGCGCCGCTTCGATGGCGGCGTTCAGCGCCAGCAAGTTGGTCTGCTCGGCGATCCCGTGGATCACCGTCAGCACCACTTCAATCTGCTCACTCTGCTGCGCCAGCCGCTCAATGACTTTCGCCCCGGTATCGACCTGACCGGCCAATGCCTCGATCAGGCTGCCGACCTTCGCCGACGTCCGGGTGTTTTCATCCGTGGCCGAACGAATGTCCACCACTTGCTGCAAGGCTGCCTGCATCGCATGGCTTTCAGACTGGGCTTCATCCGCCATCTGCGACAACGCACGCAGGCTCTCGGCCACTTCATCGCGCTGCATGCCGGCCGCTTTATCGGCACCGGCATTGCGCAGGGTCATGGCGCCAATTTCGACACCGGTGCGCTGAGCCACATCGCCCGCTTCGCGCACGATCGGCTGCAACTTGTCGACGAAGCGATTGACCGCCGAGGCCATGTCGCCGATTTCATCCTTGCTGCTGATTTGCACACGCTTGGTCAGGTCGCCCTCGCCTGCCGCCAGATCATCCATGGCGCTGATCAGCATCTTCAAGCGATTGACCACTCGACGCCCCAGCACCACCGCCAGCAACAGCAGCACGCCGCAACCGACCAACGCCAGGCCCATGCCGATGCGCCAGCGCAACGTCGCCGCCGCTTCCTGCACTGTGCTGGTGGTGTTGGCTTTCATTTCAGATGCGGTCGACTGCGCGGACGTCAGGCGTGCGCGCATCGCCGTGGCACTGTCCGCCGCCGCGCCCTTGAGGCTGTCGCCGACCAGCTGATCGCTACTGGCGATCAGCGCCGCGAAGCGCTTGTCCAGGGCGGCCAGGTCGGTTTCCACCGACGCCGTGGAAACACCCATCAAGACCTTGCCGATTTCCACGCCGTTGGGGTTGATCGAGGCTTCGAGGTAGTAGACCGACGGATCGTTCTTCGCCGCATCCAGCACCTTGTCCAGCGCACGCTCGCCCTGGCCTTTCTCCAGCAACGCCTTGTTGATCGGATTTTCCCGATTGAGGTAGCGCGTCAGGTGCTGGCCCGTGGCGTCGTCGTAAACCACGAACAACACGTTGGGGTTGCGCTGCGCGCGGCGGGCGAATTCAGACAGGGTCGGAACGTCGCTGTCCCACATCGCCCGAGGTGCGACCGAGGCCAGCAATTGCGCCATGTCGTTGGCCGAATCTTTCAGATCCTTTTCCAGCGTCGCCCGCAATTGCACCTGCTCGTCCTTGAGTCGCGAAGACAGGCCGGCGGTGAGTCGCTGACGCGTACTGGTGGAAAGGTTGTCCAGGCTCGACGTGACTTCACGCCCGGCCTGCTCAAGCTCGCCAGAAAGTTTTTGACTGTCGGCACCCAGACGCACACCCAAATCAGCTTCAAGCGCAGTCACCGTGCTCCGAGTCAGAGCCACAGCCACCAGCACCTGCACCAAAAGGGCGATACCAAGAGTAACGAACACAGGCCGCAGTAGACGGCTTTGTAACAGTGAGAGAACAGCCGACACTTGATATCCCTCTGCATTGACGCCATTAAATTGATGGCACGCCAGAAGCGATGCTATTAATGAGGATCACACGCAAAGGTCATGCCGTCCGAGAGGCATAAACGACAAAGGGCCCCATAAGGGGCCCTTTGTGTTTTACATCAACGACTTATTAAGCGAACGGGTGACGCAGAACGATGGTTTCGTTGCGGTCCGGGCCCGTCGAAATAATGTCAATCGGCGCACCGACCAACTCTTCAACGCGTTTGATGTAGTTGCGAGCAGCTTGCGGCAGCTCTTCCAGCGTCTTGGCACCAACGGTGGATTCGGTCCAGCCCGGCATCTCTTCGTACACCGGCTCCAGGCCGATGTAGCTGTCGGCATCAGTCGGTGCGTCGATCACTGCACCATCCTGGTTCTTGTAGCCAACACAGATGTTGATGGTTTCCAGGCCGTCCAGCACGTCCAGCTTGGTCAGGCACAGGCCCGAGATGCTGTTGACGTCGATGGCGCGGCGCAGGATGACGGCATCGAACCAGCCGCAACGACGGGCACGGCCAGTGGTAGCACCGAACTCGTGACCACGCTTGGCCAGGAATGCACCCACGTCGTCGAACAGCTCAGTCGGGAAAGGACCCGAACCGACGCGAGTGGTATAGGCCTTGGTGATGCCCAGGATGTAATCCAGGTACATCGGGCCAAAACCGGAACCAGTGGCGATGCCGCCTGCGGTGGTGTTGGAGCTGGTGACGTACGGGTAAGTACCGTGGTCGATGTCCAGCAAGGAGCCCTGGGCGCCTTCGAACATGATGTCTTTGCCAGCGCGACGCAGCTCGTGCAGCTCAGCGGTGACGTCGAGCATCATCGGCTTGAGCAGCTCGGCGTATTCCATGCACTCATCAAGAGTTTTCTGGAAGTCGATGGCCGGCTCTTTGTAGTAATTGACCAGCACGAAGTTGTGGTAATCCAGCAACTCGCCCAGCTTGGCGGCGAAACGCTCACGGTGGAACAGGTCACCGATGCGCAGGCCACGACGTGCAACCTTGTCTTCGTACGCCGGGCCGATGCCGCGACCGGTAGTACCGATCTTCAGCTCGCCACGAGCCTTTTCACGGGCCTGGTCCAGCGCGACGTGATAGGACAGGATCAGCGGGCAGGACGGGCTGATACGCAGGCGCTCACGCACCGGTACGCCTTTCTCTTCCAGCTTGATGATTTCCCGCAGCAGAGCATCGGGTGCAACCACCACGCCGTTGCCGATCAGGCACTGAACGCCTTCGCGCAGCACGCCCGACGGGATCAGGTGCAAGACGGTTTTCTCGCCGTCGATCACCAGCGTGTGACCAGCGTTGTGGCCACCCTGGTAGCGCACTACGGCGGCAGCATGTTCGGTCAGCAGATCAACGATCTTGCCTTTGCCCTCATCACCCCATTGGGTGCCCAGGACTACGACATTCTTACCCATAACACTTGTCCTCATTCGCGCAAACTTGGTGCCGGCGGCGAGCCGGCAGGAAAACTCAAGAAGCCAGCGGCAATACTTGCCAAAGCCCGTTCTGCTGAATCAATTGCCGGTCGCAGTCCGCTTCACGGGCGGCGGCCAAAGGTTGCCCAGGCAATGCCTGAACGACACGCTGACCCTCACTGCGCAACTGGCAAACCTGCTGCCAGAGTGCCGCATCCGTACTGTCAGGCATCCAGATACCGCCAGACGGTAACTTGATCTCAGCACGCCCCAGGGTCACCAGGGTTTTTAAATCGGTGGAAAATCCGGTGGCCGGACGCGCGCGACCGAAATCGGCGCCGATGTCGTCGTAACGACCACCCTGGGCAATGGACTGGCCAACACCCGGCACGAACACCGCGAACACTACACCGGTGTGGTAGTGATAACCGCGCAACTCACCGAGGTCGAAATACAGCGGCAACTCCGGGAATCGCACGGAAAGACGCTCGGCAATCGCCAGCAAATCATCCAGCGCCGCCAACACCGGCGCCGGCGCAGCCGCCAGACGCTCGCGGGCAGCGCTCAATACTTCACGACCGCCACACAGGTCGACCAACGCTCGCAGCATGCCCGACAGATCGGCAGGCAAGCCTTCGGTCAAGGTAATGACCTCGTCGATGGCTTTACGTTGCAACGCATCGAACAACTGCTGCTCGACTTCACCGGACAAACCGGCGGCGCGGGCCA
Organism: Pseudomonas sp. IT-P294; assembly: GCF_949767865.1. NCBI lineage: Bacteria > Pseudomonadati > Pseudomonadota > Gammaproteobacteria > Pseudomonadales > Pseudomonadaceae > Pseudomonas > Pseudomonas sp. IT-P294. The sequence goes on from NZ_CATKQW010000002.1 coordinate 186,945, forward strand.
GGCCGCGATAGATCCCCACATGACCGAGGTCCATGTGTACATCCGGCACATCGGCCAGTTGCAACATGGCCAGCATCAGGCTGATGACTTCCACGTCGCTGCTCGGGCTGGCATCGCCGTACAACTCGGCGCCCAGTTGAATCGGGCTGCGCGAGGATGACAAGGCCCGCGGCTGAGCATGCAATACGCTACCGGCATAGCACAGGCGACTCGGCCCTTCGCGACGCAGGGTGTGCGCATCAATGCGCGCCACTTGCGGCGTGATGTCGGCACGGAAACCCATCTGCCGGCCCGATTGCGGGTCAATGACCTTGAAGGTACGCAGATCGAGATCCGAACCCGCACCGGTCAGCAGGGATTCCAGGTACTCGATATGGGGAGTCACGACAAACTCGTAACCCCAGCTCTGGAACAGATCCAACACCTGACGACGCGCGACTTCAATACGCGCGGCTTCTGGTGGCAGTACTTCTTCGATGCCATCTGGCAGCAGCCAGCGGTCTACCGTTGCCATTACGCCATTCCCCTATGATCCGGGCGGCAAGCCGTTGGGCGAGCCTTGAGTGAAGCAGAAAATGATCGGCTCATGTGCAAACAACGCGCATAAACAACGTGGCGAAAAGCCTGAAACCGGCTTCGCCCTACCACTTTCCTCGAAAAACCTGTTGTGCCTGCATAAAACAAAAAACAGCAATCAAACGTGCAGACGCAAAAAAGCCGGGAATTTCCCGGCTGCCGCATCATACACACGTTTTCCCAAAGGATCACCCCGCCCGAGGCTTTAGCCGCCAGGCGGGGGATGATTCAGGTCAACGTCGTATCAAGGCTTGGCTTTTTCCAGGTAACGGAAGAAGTCACTGCTTGGGTCCAGGACCATGACGTCGGATTTGTTCGCGAAGCTTTCACGGTAGGCGCGCAGGCTACGATAGAAACCGTAGAACTCCTGATCCTGGCCGTAGGCCTTGGAGTAGATTGCAGCGGCCTGGGCATCACCGTCACCGCGAACTTCTTCGGATTCACGATAGGCTTCAGCCAGCAGCACGCGGCGTTGACGATCGGCGTCGGCACGGATGCCTTCTGCCAGTTCGTTACCCTTGGCGCGGTGCTCGCGAGCTTCACGCTCACGCTCGGAACTCATGCGTTCGAAAACGCTGCGGTTCACTTCCTTCGGCAGGTCGATAGCCTTGACCCGGACATCGACGACTTCGATGCCCAACTCTTTTTCCGCCATCTTGTTCAACGATGCGGTGATATCGGTCATCAGCGCATCGCGCTCACCGGATACCACTTCATGCAGCGTACGCTTGCCGAACTGGTCACGCAGGCCCGATTCCAGACGACGGGAAAGACGTTCGTCAGCAATCTGCTTGAGGCCGGAGGTCGCGGTGTAGAAGCGCTCGGCATCTTTCACGCGCCACTTGGCGTAGGCATCAACCATGACGGCTTTCTTTTCCAGCGTCAGGAAGCGTTGTGTCGGTGCATCCAGCGTCATCAGGCGTGCGTCGAATTTACGCACCTGGTTAACGTAAGGCACCTTCACGTGCAAGCCTGGTTGAACGTCAGCCTGAACCACACGACCGAACTGCAGCAGCACCGCACGCTCGGTCTGAGCCACGATGTAGAAGCAGTTCCAGGCTGCGATCGCCACGACGACGCCGACAATAAGGGCGATCAGCGATTTATTGCTCATCAGCGACTCTCCCTGGTACGTGCCGGCTGCTGCAGATCAGCTGCTGCACGCGTATTCGCTTCGTTGCTGGTAGCTGCCGCACCGGTCACCGGAGTACTGGTGTTGCGACCACTTTCGACCATCTTGTCCAGCGGCAAGTACAGCAGATTGCTCTGGCCATTCTTGTTGCCAGTCACGAGGACCTTGCTGGTATTGCTGAAGACTTCCTGCATGGTGTCCAGGTACAGACGCTCGCGGGTGACTTCAGGCGCCTTGCGATATTCGGCCACCAACTTGGTAAAGCGATCCGCTTCACCCTTGGCGCGCGATACCGTTTCGTCACGGTAACCGTTGGCATCTTCAAGGATGCGCTGGGCCTGACCACGGGCTTCCGGCACGACGCCGTTGGCATAGGTTTCAGCCTGGTTACGCGAACGCTGCTCGTCTTCACGGGCACGGATCACGTCATCGAAGGCTTCCTGTACTTCACGCGGTGCAGCTGCGCTCTGTACGTTGACCTGGGTGACAGTGATGCCGGTGCGATAGGTATCCATGAAGCGTTGCAGACGCTCCTTGATTTCGCTGGCCATCAATTCACGACCTTCGGTCAGCACCTGGTCCATCGCCGTGGAACCCACGACATGGCGCAATGCACTTTCGGTCGCGTGCTGCAGGCTGATTTCCGGCTGATCGACGCTCAGCACGAAATCCTGCAGGTTGCTGATCTTGTACTGCACGGTCAACGGCACTTCGACGATGTTCTCGTCCTCAGTCAGCATTTGACCCTGCTTGGTATAGGCACGCTCACGCGTGACGTTTTCCAGGTACTTGTGATCGATCGGCGGGAAGTAGATGTTCAAGCCTGGGCCGACCGTCTCGTAGTACTTGCCGAAGCGCAGCACCACGGCTTGCTCCTGCTCGTCGACTACATAGACTGCGCTGTACAGCCAAATAGCTGCCAGCACGACAAGGCCGATGCCGAGCAGGCCGCCGAAGCCACCACTCCTGCCCGGACCACCGCCGTCATCACCGCGTTTCTTACCACCACCGAACAACCCGTTCAGGCTTTCCTGCAGCTTTCGGAAGGCCTCGTCGAGATCCGGTGGTCCCTTGCGGTCGCCGTTATTGCGGCGCTTGCCACCCCAAGGATCCTGATTATTCGAGTTGCCACCCGGCTCATTCCAAGCCATAGCGCTCTCCATCTGATAAAGCAAAGACGCACCCACGGCGCGCCGACCAATGCTACAGAATGCCTGTCACCACGGCACAACCGCTTTCTCAGGCTTTTATTGCAAAGTGTGTTGCTCGATGAAGTCCATCGGCTGCAATCCTTCGCGGCTCACCAGTCGATTCAACTCGATTCGTGGCAAACGAACGGCCAGCAGGCTGACGCCTTCTTCGTCGTGTTCTTCTTTCTGTACCGCACCGGCTTCGAAAAACTGCGCACGCAGTCGAGCAAAACGTTGCGGCAAGCGCAAGGTGCCAACAAACAAATCATTGCCGAGCAGTTCGGCCACGGCCTGCTTGAGCAGGTCCAGACCTGTACCGTCCTTGGCCGACAACCAGACCCGCAGCGGTTTGCCATCGGCATCGCGCTGGATCTGTGGCTCAACGCCCTCAAGCAAATCGAGTTTGTTGTATACCTCGAGGATCGGCAAGTCCTGGGCACCGATCTCGCCCAGTACCACCATCACCTGCTCGATCTGCAACATGCGATCCGGTTCGGCCGCATCGATCACGTGCAGCAGCAGGTCCGAGTTGCTCGACTCTTCGAGCGTAGACCGAAACGCCTCGACCAGTTTGTGGGGCAAATGACGTATGAAACCCACAGTGTCGGCCAGGACAATCGGCCCCAGGTCGTCGATTTCCAGACGGCGCAAGGTCGGGTCCAGCGTGGCAAACAACTGGTCAGCCGCGTACACGTCGGATTTCGTCACGTTATTGAAGAGCGTGGATTTGCCGGCGTTGGTGTACCCCACCAGGGACACGGTAGGAATATCCGCACGCGAACGGCCGCGTCGCGACTGTTCGCGCTGGCTGCGCACTTTTTCCAGTCGGCCCTTGATCTGTCTCAGGCGAACCCGCAGCAAGCGGCGGTCGGTTTCCAGCTGGGTTTCACCCGGGCCACGCATACCGATACCGCCACCCTGACGCTCAAGGTGAGTCCAGCCACGAACCAGCCGGGTGCTCATGTGGTCAAGCTGGGCCAGTTCTACCTGGAGCTTGCCTTCATGGGTACGGGCGCGCTGGGCAAAAATATCGAGAATCAGACCGGTACGGTCGATCACGCGACACTCGAAAACACGTTCGAGGTTACGTTCCTGACTGGGCGTGAGGATGTGATTGAAAATCACCAGATCTGCCTTTTCGGCATGGACCAGGTCGCGCAGTTCCTCGACCTTGCCGCTGCCAATCAGGAATTTGGCGGTTGGCCGATGACGCGGCACGTTAAAAAACGCAACGGTCTCGGCGCCAGCCGAATTAGCCAATTCCTGAAACTCCTGCGGATCTTCGCGCGCCTCAGGGTCCTGTCCATCCAAGTGAACGAGGATTACTCGCTCACCACCACCGTGGCGCTCAAAGAACAAAGGAGACTCCTATCAGGCGTTACCTGGCTCAGCGTCACCTGCTTCGGATTCGGTTGCGCTAGGCAGACGAATTGGACGAACCGGCACCACTGTAGAGATAGCGTGTTTGTAAACCATCTGGCTGACGGTGTTTTTCAGCAGGATAACGAACTGGTCGAAAGACTCGATCGTGCCTTGCAGTTTGATCCCGTTGACCAGGTAGATGGACACCCCAACTTTCTCTTTACGTAAAGTATTCAAGTAAGGGTCTTGTAGCGAATGCCCTTTTGACATGTGCCGCACTCCTTTAAGGATTCAATATAAAAAATAGGTAAACAGATGACTTGTGGCCGTCACACCCCCAAGGATAGACGGCAATTGCAAGGACTCAGCTCAATATGGAGATGGTCCCCAGGTATTTCAAGGCGCGCGGCAGATTGTCGCAATCCAGGCTGTCCAACCAGTGTAAATCAGCCCAGCTGCGCAGCCAGGTGAACTGGCGCTTTGCCAATTGGCGCGTGGCAATGATTCCACGCTCCTGCATCTCGGCTTGCGTCAGCTTGCCATCCAGGTAGTCCCAGACTTGTCGATAGCCTACCGCACGTATAGACGGCAACCCTGAATGCAGGTCACTGCGTTTACGCAGGGCTACGACCTCGTCAATGAATCCCTGTTCCAACATGTTCGTGAATCTTTGTTTAATTCGCTCGTGCAGTACTTGGCGATTTGCCGGAGCAATGGCCAAGTTCGCGACAGTATAGGGCAATTGTTGCAGTCCCGAAGCGGCTGCTTCAGTACTTTGCGCAGATTGTCGCAACCTGAGCTCAGTCATGCTCTGACCACTGACGCGATAAACTTCCAGCGCTCGACTGAGCCGCTGGGGATCGTTCGGATGAATACGCGCGGCAGAGACCGGGTCGATGACCGCCAATTGTTCGTGCAGCGCAGGCCAGCCGAGGCGTGCAGCCTCTTCTTCAATCTGCGCCCGGACATCGGGATCAGCAGCCGGCATGTCCGCCAGGCCTTCGACCAAAGCCTTGTAATAGAGCATTGTGCCGCCTACCAGCAGCGGAATTTTACCCCGTGCGGTGATCTCGGCCATTGCTTCCAGGGCGTCACGACGAAAATCCGCTGCCGAATAACTCTCTGCCGGGTCGAGAATATCGATCAGACGGTGTGGGAATTCGGCCAACAATTCTCTGGAAGGCTTGGCGGTGCCGATGTCCATGCCGCGGTAAACCAGCGCTGAATCGACACTGATCAGCTCGCAAGGCAGGACCTTGGTGAGTTCAATGGCCAGGTCGGTCTTGCCGGCGGCGGTCGGGCCCATCAGGAAAATCGCAGGAGGGAGCTGGCTCATCAACGACCGCGCAAAAACAGTTTGTCCAGATCGTCCAGGCCCAGTTGGGTCCAGGTCGGTCGGCCATGGTTGCATTGACCGCTACGCTCGGTGTTTTCCATGTCGCGCAGCAGACCGTTCATCTCCGGCAGCGCCAGTCGCCGATTCGCCCGAATCGCGCCGTGACAGGCCATCGTGCCGAGCAGTTCGTTCAGGTGCGCCTGAATCCGGTCGCTGGTGCCGTATTCCATCAAATCCGCCAACACATCGCTAACCAGTCGGTTGGCCTCGGCCTGTTTCAGCAACGCGGGGATTTGCCGGATGGCCAGTGTTTCCGGGCCCAAGCGCTGCAGTTCAAAGCCCAGGCGCTGGAACCAGGCGACGTTTTCTTCGGCGCAATCGGCTTCGCGCTGGCTGACCGCCAGGGATTCCGGCACCAGCAAAGGCTGGCCACTCAGCCCTTCACTGGCCATGGCGACTTTCAGGCGCTCGTACATGATTCGCTCATGAGCGGCGTGCATGTCCACCAGCACCAGGCCCTGGGCGTTTTCCGAAAGGATGTAGATGCCTTTGAGCTGCGCCAGCGCATAACCCAGCGGCGGAATATCGTCCTGTCCGGCCGGTAATGCGACGGCGTTGGCTTCTGGCAGCGGTGCAAAAAATTCGCGGTATGCAGCCTGCGCTTCAGCCACCGGGACACCGGACTGAGGCCGGGGGGTGTATTGATACTGATAACCCGCGCCTGCGCCCGAGCCGGCCGGCGTGTTGAACGACGGCTGCGCCTGAGGCTGTTCCAGCAAGGCATTGGCCGCCAGGCGCATTTCGCCCTGTGGACCGAATTCGCCAGCATCGATGCCGGTGGGTCGCACGATGGCGGTCGCCACCGGGCTAGCCAAATGATCTTCCGGACGCACATCGCCCAAGGCGCGGTGCAAGGTGCCATAGAGGAAATCATGGACCATGCGCCCGTCACGGAAGCGTACTTCGTGTTTGGTCGGGTGGACGTTGACGTCGACGCCCGCCGGATCGACTTCGAAAAACAGCACGAACGTCGGGTGCCGGCCATTGAACAACACGTCGCGATAGGCCTGGCGTACCGCATGGGCCACCAGCTTGTCGCGGACCGCACGGCCATTGACGAAGAAATACTGCAAGTCCGCCTGGCTGCGGTTGAACGTCGGTAACCCGACCCACCCCCACAAGTGCAGACCATTGCGCTCGATTTCGATCGGCAGCGCCTGCTCGAGGAAACCGGAACCGCAGATGGCCGCCACACGCCGGGCACGGGCCGCGTCGTCATGGGCTTCGTGCAGACTGAGGATGGTCTTGCCGTTGTGGCGCAAATGGAACGCCACGTCGAAACGCGCCAACGCCAGACGCTTGATCACTTCTTGCAGGTGATCGAATTCGGTTTTTTCAGTCTTGAGGAATTTGCGTCGCGCCGGGGTGTTGAAAAACAGGTCGCGCACTTCGACCGAGGTGCCCACCGGATGGGCTGCAGGCTGCACGCGAGGCGCCATGTCCCGACCTTCGGTCTCGACCTGCCAGGCCTGATCGGCATCCTTGGTGCGGGACGTCAGGGTCAGGCGCGCAACGGAGCTGATCGAAGCGAGGGCCTCACCGCGAAACCCGAGACTCATGACTTGCTCGAGGTCTTCGAGGTTACGAATCTTGCTGGTGGCGTGTCGCGCCAGGGCCAACGGCAAATCATCGGCAGAAATGCCGCTGCCATCGTCGCGAACCCGCAGCAACTTGACGCCGCCCTGCTCCACGTCCACATCGATGCGTCGTGCACCGGAGTCGAGGCTGTTTTCCAGCAGCTCCTTGATCACCGACGCCGGGCGCTCAACCACCTCACCCGCGGCAATCTGGTTCGCCAGCCTTGGGCTGAGCAGCTCGATGCGAGCTGCCGGGGTCACCACCTGATTCATTCCTTGGCCGCCAGTTCGGTGCCAGGAATGGTCAAGGTCTGACCGATTTTCAGCTCATCGCTTTGCAGGTTGTTGGCGCTGCGCAGCGTGGCCGGCGATACCTGATAACGCACCGCGATCATCGCCAGTGTCTCGCCCGGGCTCACCCGGTGATCGCGAGGGCCTTGCACGATTTTCCCGGAGTCACGCAACCAGGCGATGTAAGTACCCGGCGGTGGGTTCTGCTGGAAGAACTGACGCACGCCACTGCTGATCGAACGCGCCAGCGCCTGCTGGTGATTCGCTGCCGCTAGCTTGGACGCTTCGTTGGCATTGGAGATGAACCCGGTTTCGACCAGGATCGATGGAATGTCCGGCGACTTCAGCACCATGAACCCGGCTTGTTCCACGCGCTGCTTGTGCAACGGCGTGACCCGGCCAATGTTGCTCAGAACCTTCTGGCCAACGTTCAGGCTGGAGGTCAGGGAAGCGGTCATCGACAAGTCCAGCAATACGCCCGCAAGCATACGGTCCTTGTCGTCAAGGCTGACGTTGCCGGCGCCGCCGATCAAGTCGGAACGGTTTTCGCTGTCGGCCAGCCAACGGGCGGTCTCCGACGTCGCGCCGCGATCGGACAAGGCAAACACCGATGCACCGAAGGCAGCAGCCGAAGGCGCGGCGTCGGCGTGGATCGAAACGAACAGGTCAGCGCCCTTCTTGCGGGCGATTTCAGTACGGCCGCGCAACGGAATGAAGTAGTCACCGGTGCGGGTCAGTTCTGCGCGGAAGCCTTTCATGCCGTTGACTTGACGCTGCAATTCACGGGCGATGGCCAATACCACGTCTTTTTCCTTCTGGCCGCGAGAACCTGAGGCGCCCGGGTCTTCTCCACCGTGGCCGGCGTCGATCACCACCAAGATGTCGCGCTTGCCAGCCGGTGCGGGCGGCAGCTTCACTGCTGGCTCCGTCGGAGTCACCGGAGTCACCGGAACTGGCGCTACTGTCGCAACGTTGGTTGGCACGGGAATTGGCGCGGCGGCATCGGCGCTATCGAACAGGTCGACCACCAGGCGATTGCCGTATTGGGCGTTTGGCGCCAAGGTAAAACTTTTCGGGGTGACGGCTTTTTTCAGGTCGATGACCACCCGCAGGTCCGTCGGCGTGCGCTGGGCCGAACGCATGGCGGTGATCGGGGTGTTCGAGGTGTTGAGCTTCAGCGGCGCAGCAAGGGTCGCGCCATTGATATCGATGACCAGCCGGTCCGGGGCGCTCAAAGTGAATACGCTGTGTTGCACCGGCCCCGTCAGGTCGAACACCAACCGTGTGTTGTCCGGAGCCCGCCACAGGCGAACGCTGTTGACCTTTGTCTCGGCCACAGCGTCGACGGTCACCGCCAAAAACAACATACCTACGGCAGCTACCATCGCGCGAAAGCGCATACCTAACCCCATCATTTAATTGGTTTCCAATGCCAAAACGGCACACCACGACTCGCCACGCGAGCCTTGGGACAAAATTTTCAGCGAACGCCCGCTGTCTTGCGGGCTAATGGTAATGGTCAGGTCGGGCTTTGGCAAAAAGCCTGCACCCTTCTGGGGCCATTCGATCAGGCAAAGCGCATCGTCTTCGAAATAATCGCGGATGCCCAGGTACTCCAGCTCCTCAGGGTCGACCAGTCGATAGAGGTCGAAATGGAAGGCCCGGATGTCGCCGATTTCGTAGGGCTCGACCAAGGTGAACGTCGGGCTCTTGACCGCCCCGACGTGCCCCAGGCCACGGATGATGCCCCGTGACAGCGTGGTTTTCCCCGCCCCCAGATCCCCTTCCAGAAAAATCAGACCGTGCCCTTGGGTGGTTTTTGCAATGCGTTCGCCAAATGCGGTCATCGCCTCTTCATCAGCCAGATACAGGGTTACTTCAGACACGGTGCTTGCTCCTCCAACAACTGACGAATGGCCGGGATCAGATCACTGGCCGCCAGCCCACGGCCCGATTTACCGACTTGCGCGCCAGCATTGGCGTGCAACCAGACCGCCAGGCAAGCAGCGTCGAACGTGTCCATGCCTTGGGCCAGCAGTGCGCCAACCAGACCGGCCAGCACGTCGCCCAAACCAGCGGCAGCCATTGCCGGATGGCCCTGATGACACACCGCCAGTCGCCCGTCAGGACAGGCGACCAGACTGCCGGCACCTTTCAAAATCACTACTGCTGTATATTTTTTGCTCAGCGCATGGGCCGCTGCCGGCCGATCGGCCTGAACCTCGGCGGTGCTAATTCCCAATAAACGCGCCGCTTCCCCTGGATGCGGCGTGATCACGCAATCCTTGGGCAAGCTCACCTGCCCTTGCGCCAGCAGATTCAGCGCATCGGCATCCCAGACTTGCGGCAACGGTGCATTGGCCGCCGCCGACAATAGGCTGCGCCCCCAGGAAGTCTGGCCCAGGCCCGGGCCGACCACCAGTACGGAAACCTTTTGAAGCAGTCCCATCAGCTGATTGGCCGACGAAACCCCGAGCACCATCACCTCAGGGAGTCTCGCCAACGCCGCCGGAACATGTTCACTGCGCGTGGCCACGGACACCATGCCCGCACCGCTGCGCAGGGCACTTTGCGAACTCAGCAGGATCGCGCCACCCAAGCCACGGTCACCGCCAATCAGCAAAACATGGCCGAATTTGCCTTTGTGCGATGTTGGCGCACGGCTCGGCAGACGCGGCAGGTTACCGGTCGACAGACGGCAAGCGCTGACAGCGACCCCACTGATGGTCTCGGCGCTCGCTTGCAGATCATTGAAAACCAGCTCCCCCACCCCATCCGCCGCGTCACCGGTAAACAGCCCCAGCTTCAAACCAATGAAGGTCACGGTCAGATCAGCACGAATGGCCACGCCGAGTACGCGCCCGGTATCGGCACTCAGTCCGGAAGGAATATCCACCGCCGCCACAGGCAAGCCACTGGCATTGATCGCTGTGATTGCGCTGGCATAGGGCTCTCGCACTTCACCGGTCAGACCGGTGCCGAGCAAGGCGTCCAACACCACACCCCGCAGCTCGGAGTGCGGGGCCCAGGCTTGTACGGCGACGCCTTCCGAAACGGCCTCGGCGTGAGCCAACGCCGCATCGCCCTGCAAATGCAGGGGATCGCCCACCGCCAACACCCGCACGTGCCAGCCGGCACGCCGGGCCAGCACCGCCACCAGATAACCGTCGCCGGCGTTGTTACCGCGACCGGCCACGACCGTCAATTCGTTCGCCGTCGGCCAGTGACGGACCAGCGCACGCCAGGTCGCCCGGGCAGCCCGCTGCATCAATTCGAAGCCCGGCGTGCCGGCCGCGATCAGGCTCGCGTCGAGGGCTCGCACTTGCGCGGCGCTGTACAGCGCGTCGGGTAAATCATCTTTAGTGTGCGGCATGCGTCTTCGGGCTCCGATGTCTGGCAGAATTATACGCACCTCAGCTCCGGTTTCTCTCGCCTCATGCCTGCTATTAACACAGACCTCCCCGCCCTCGCCCAATCCATCAAGGACTGGGGCCGCGAGCTGGGCTTTCAGCAAGTCGGCATCAGCGGCCTGGACCTCGCCGAGCACGAACAGCACCTGGAACGCTGGCTTGCGGCCGGCTACCACGGCGAAATGGAGTACATGGGCGCCCACGGCAGCAAACGTTCGCACCCGGGAGAGTTGGTGCCCGGCACACTTCGAGTCGTATCCCTGCGCATGGACTACCTGCCGGGCGACACCGAAATGGCCAAACGCCTGACTCAACCTGCAAAAGCCTACGTCTCGCGTTATGCCTTGGGCCGCGATTACCACAAATTGATCCGCAAACGCGTGCAACAACTGGCCGAAAAAATTCAGGCAGTGATTGGGCCATTCGGTTACCGCGCCTTTGTCGACAGCGCTCCGGTGCTGGAAAAAGCCATCGCCGAACAAGCAGGTCTTGGCTGGATCGGCAAAAACACCCTGGTCTTGAACCGCAAGGCCGGCAGTTATTTCTTCCTCGCCGAACTCTTTGTCGATTTGCCGCTGCCGATGGACCCGCCACACAGCACCGAGCATTGCGGCCGCTGCACCGCGTGCCTGGACATCTGTCCGACCAACGCCTTCGTCGGCCCCTATGTACTGGACGCCCGGCGCTGCATCTCGTACCTGACCATCGAACTTAAAAGCGCAATCCCGGAAGATTTGCGCCCGCTGATCGGCAATCGGGTGTTCGGCTGCGATGACTGCCAGATCGTCTGCCCGTGGAACCGCTTCGCCCGTCCGTCCGGAGAAAGCGACTTCAAGCCACGGCACAACCTGGACAACGCCGAGCTGGCTGAACTGTTCATGTGGGATGAGGACAAATTCCTCAGCAGCACCGAAGGTTCTCCGCTGCGCCGGGCGGGTTACGAGCGCTGGCTGCGAAACCTGGCGGTGGGTCTGGGGAACGCGCCGTCGAGCATTCCGGTGCTGGAAGCGTTGAAGGCGCGCCGCGACTATCCCTCAGAGCTTGTGCGTGAACACGTCGAGTGGGCGTTGAAGCAACACGGCCTGTAATTTCAAGCCTCGTCGTTGTAAACGAACTTTGGCATTTCCCAGTGAAAACGAATCGCCAGCAACCGCAACAGGAAGCCGCCAAACAGGGTGATCAAAATCGCCTGTTCGCCCGGCAGTTGCAGGTAAATGCAGAGCATGTAGCACCACGCCGCCGCGAACGAGACGCTGGCGTACAGCTCGCGCCGGAAGATCAGCGGGATGTCGTTGCAGAAAATGTCGCGCAGGATGCCACCGAAAACCCCGGTGATCACGCCGCTGACCGAGGCCACCAGCATGCCGTGGCCCATTTCCAGGGCGGTCATGCAGCCGATCAGGGTAAACGCCACGAGGCCGACGGCATCGAGCACCAGGAACAGCGAGCGCAGGTGACGCATCCAGCGTGCAGCGAAGACGGTGAACATGGCCGCGATCGAGGTCAGCACCAGGTATTCCGGGTGCTTGACCCACGTCAGCGGGTAGTGGCCGAGCAGCACGTCGCGCACTGAGCCGCCACCGAGGGCCGTGATGCAAGCAATCAGCACCACGCCGAACCAGTCCATGCCTCGCCGACCCGCAGACAGGGCGCCAGTCATGGCTTCGGCGGTGATGGCAATCAGGTAAAGCATCAGCAACATGGTGGCGGTCCTTGCAGGAAGGCGCGCAGTCTACTCACTTCACTGAAGCCCCAAAAGAGGGCGCCAGAGAATCCAGCCAATCGCCACTGGTGACTGTACTGGCCCATCGCGAGCAAGCTCGCTCCCACAGGGACCGCGCAATCCTGTGGGAGCGAGCTTGCTCGCGATGGGGCCGGAACAGGCTCCGATGGATCAGAACTTGATGAAATGCTTGCGGTAGTGCTGCAGCTCGGCGATCGATTCGCGGATGTCGTCCAGGGCCAGGTGAGTGCTGCCCTTTTTGAAGCTGTCGCGCACATCCGGCGCCCAGCGTGCGGCCAGCTCTTTGAGCGTCGACACGTCGAGGTTGCGGTAGTGGAAGTAGCTTTCCAGGGATTTCATGTGGGTATAAAGGAAGCGACGGTCCTGGCAGATGCTGTTGCCGCAGATCGGCGACTTGCCCTTCGGCACCCATTGTTCCAGGAAGGCGATGGTCTGCGCTTCGGCTTCGGCCATGCTGATGCGGCTGTCGCGAACCCGTTGGGTCAGGCCCGAGCCGCCGTGTTGACGGGTGTTCCACTCATCCATGCCGGCGAGGATCTCGTCGCTGTGGTGGATGGCGATCACCGGGCCCTCGGCCAACGTGTTCAGGTCGCTATCGGTGACGATGGTGGCCATCTCGATGATGACGTCGGTGTCAGGGTTCAGACCGGTCATTTCCAGGTCGATCCAGATCAGATTCTGCGGGTTTTGCATGTGTCGGCTCCTAGGCAATGCTGCGCAGTTTAGCCTAGGGCAGCGGCCGGGCGTGCTAAACTCGCGACCGTTTTACCTAATCGCTGCATTCTTCATACGGAACACCCATGGCCAAACGCCAACTCAATCGTCGTCAAAACTGGCGCATCGAAAAGATTCAAGGCGAACGCGCTGCCCGCGCCGCCAAACGCGAGTCCTCGGCTGTCGAGGCACTTGAAGGTGGCGACCTGGGCCCGGAACAGACCGGCCTGGTGATCGCGCACTTTGGTGTGCAGGTCGAAGTCGAAGCGCTCGATGGCGATTTGGCCGGCCAGGTGTTCCGCTGCCACTTGCGTGCCAACCTGCCAGCGCTGGTGACCGGCGATCAGGTGGTCTGGCGTGCAGGCAACCAGGGCATTGGGGTGATCGTGGCGCAATTGCCACGCAAAACCGAACTCTGCCGCCCGGACAGCCGTGGCCAGCTCAAGCCGGTAGCGGCCAACGTCGACATGATCGTCATTGTCTTCGCCCCGCTGCCCGAGCCTCATGCGAACCTGATCGACCGTTACCTGGTCGCTGCCGAGCATGCCGGGATTCGCCCACTGCTGCTGCTCAACAAGTTCGACCTGATCGACGAGCAGAACGCCCCGGCGCTGAACGCCTTGCTGGCGGTTTACCGCACACTCGGTTACCCGGTGCTGGAAGTCTCCGCGCACCACGGTAACGGCATGGAGCAACTGCAGAAGCAACTGGACGGACGCATCAGCGTTTTCGTCGGCCAGTCCGGCGTCGGCAAGTCCTCGCTGGTCAACAGCCTGTTGCCGGAAGTCGAAGCCCGTGTCGGCCCGCTGTCCGAGCTGTCCGGCCAAGGCACTCACACCACCACCACCGCGCGGTTGTTCCACTTCCCCGGTGGCGGTGAGTTGATCGACTCCCCGGGTATCCGCGAATTCGGCCTGGGCCACGTCAGCCGTGCCGATGTCGAAGCCGGCTTCATCGAGTTCAACGACCTGATCGGCACCTGCCGCTTCCGCGACTGCAAGCACGATCGCGAACCGGGTTGCGCGCTGCTCAAGGCCCTCGACGAGGGTCGCGTGCAGCAGCAACGGATGAACAGCTACCGCTCGATCATCGCCAGCCTGCCCGAAACCAGCTACTAAACAGACACGCCCACCGCCCCGAGCCTTTCGGGGCGGTGGGTGGCTCGTCCGTCCTACAAAAACCCTTGCGAATTAAACGTCAGACCTTTCTGTCAGGCCTCTTCGCGCCTGCTTGAAGGACACGTCTCTTTAACCGCGCAGGCCTTGTTGCCGCCACTCAAGTGCATACATTCAAGCCCTCTTCGCACTCTGGCGATACCGAGGGACAGCCATGCAAACCTACCATTTGTTCATCAGCCATTCGTGGAATTACCCGCACGCCCACGACAATCTCGTGCGCCTGCTGAACGCGAAAACCGACTTCACGTTCAAGAACTTTTCAGTGCCGCCGGACAACCCGATCGTTGGCGCAAAAACCGATGCAGCGCTGGAAGAAGCCATCGAAAACAAGATTCGCCCCTGTTCGGCGGTGCTGATCATGGCGGGGATGTATTCGACCTACAGCAAGTGGATCAACAAGGAAATCGAGATCGCCCAGCGCATGGGCAAGGTGATCATTGCGGTTAAACCGTTTGGTGCCGAGCGGATCTCCACCGTGGTCCGGCGGGCGGCACATGCCGAATGCGCCTGGAACACCAACAGCATCATCAGCGCCATTCGCACTCACGCGGCGGGTTGAACCATGCGCAAGGGACTGTTCATTGGAATCAATCACTACCGCCACGTTTCACCACTCAGTGGCTGCAACAACGACGCGATGGCCATGGCTTCGGTGCTGGAACGCCACGCCAACGGGAGGCCCAATTTCAGCAGCAAGGTGCTTACCTCATCCGAGGAAAACCTGACTCATGCCACGTTGAAGCAGCACATTCAGAGCCTGTTTTCCGGTGATTGCGATGTCGCACTGTTGTACTTTGCCGGCCACGGCCAGTTCGATACCAGCATCGACGAGGGCTTGCTGATCCCGCAAGACTTCGGTCAGGGCATCGAAGGCATTCGCATCAGCGACATCCTGAACTGGGCGGACAACGCCACCCAGATCAAGAACAAAATCATCATCCTTGATTGCTGTCAGGCCGGTGCGGCAGCCGCCATGCGCGGGTTGCGGGGCGGCAGCAGCGTGATCGGCGAAGGCATGACCATCCTCACCGCCTGCAAGAAAGAACAGGTTGCTCTTGAAGGTGGCGGCCACGGCGTCTTCACCGGCCTGTTGCTCCAGGCGCTGCATGGCGGAGCCGCCAATGTATTGGGCAAGGTCACGCCCGGCAGTGTGTATTCCTTCGTCGATAACGCGCTGGGTGCGTGGGAACAACGGCCCGTGTTCAAAACCAACGTCTCGCAGTTCGTTCCCTTGCGCGAAGTCACGCCACTGATTGCCGAAGAGACCCTGCGCAAGCTCAAGGACTGGTTCCCGGAACCGAGCCATGTCTTTGCCCTGGACCCAAGCTACGAACCCACAGAAGCCTCGTACGACCCAGAGCACGGCGACGTGTTCGCCCAACTGCAAAAGTGCAATCGCCACAGCCTGATCGAACCAGTCGACGCCGAGCACATGTATTACGCCGCCCTGAACTCAACAGGCTGCCGCCTCACGGCCCTCGGCGCCTATTACCGCGAACTCGCAATCAAGGGACACTTCTGATGCCAGTGTTTATTAGCTATCGCCATACCGACCGGCCACACGCTATCGCCATCAGCTCCCGCCTGATTCAGGCAAACATCAAGACCTACTTTGACGTGCTGGATCCGGAATCACAGACCACTGACGACATCACCGGAGTCATCACCCGCAACATCACAGCGTGCACGCATCTGATAGCAGTGGTCTCGGACAAGACCGCACTGTCTTGGTGGGTGCCCTTTGAAATCGGTGAAGCGACGATCAGTAACCGACGGATCTGCTCATTCAGGACAGAGCCGACGACACTGCCGCTGTACCTCGATAAATGGCCAAAGCTCAGCACCGACAAGGATCTGGAGTTTTTCATCGATGCCTATCGAGAAGAAGTGGCAACCAAGCGTTCAATGACGCTGGATTCGATCAACGAATCCCTATACGGCACCTACAGTCGCAATGCCGAACTGTTCCACGACCATCTCAAGAACCGCATCAAGCGCGGTTTCTGAGTGTCTAGTCCTGAAATAGGTGTGAACCTGATTCAGGACGAAACAACAGGCACAATCAAGCCGACATTTCTGTCGGCTTGATTGTTGCGGATCACCGCTTTGGAGAATCAGCCGATTGTTGATCGTTCCCATGCTCCGCGTGGGAATGCCGCCGGGGATGCTCTGCGTTCCGCTGTCGACACCAGGCTCGTGTCTTGCGCAAGGTGACGCGGAGCGTCACGGGATGCATTCCCACGCAGAGCGTGGGAACGATCACTACGCGCAAGCGTTGAGCAATCAGGTCGGCCCGTAGGCCGCCTCGCTTTGCTTTGGCGGTGCACGCCCCCTCGAGAGGCCGAGTGGAGGTTCTGCGTAGTGGGCAACCCGGCATGGATGCCGGGTTAGCCGCCCCCGGCCATGGATGGCCGATGGCGGCGGGCCCACGGAGCAGGACCGGAGCGAGGGCATGCCGAGCCTTGGCGAGGCACCGAACGTCAGGGGCAAAAGCGCTTGGTTACTTGGCGCTCTTCCAAGTGACCCGCCGTCAGGGCGGAACCAATAGCCGCCGTTACCGCAGAAACGGATATGCCCCCCCTAGATCGGAAGTGCACAAAAAAGCCGACATCTCTGTCGGCTTGATTGTTGTGGATTACTGCTTTGGCGAATCAGCCGGTTTGGCCGGTCCACCCGGTTTCGGCGCCGCATCCTCGAACAGGTTCAAGCGTTCGCGCAGTTCGTGGGCCGGTACCGGTTGCTGGTCCGGTGGCAATGCATTTGGATCAACCGGTTTGGCAGCGTCATCACCCGGCGCCGTCGCAGGGGCCGGCTCTGCACCTTGCGAACCTTCGATGGCCTCCTGGGCCTTCTTCGTCAGCACGACGATGTCGATACGACGGTTGACCGGGTTGAACGGATTCTTGCGATCGAACAATGCCGACGACGCATAACCCACAACGCGAGCAACCTGCGAATCCGGATAGCTACCGGCAACCAGCGCACGGCGAGCGGCGTTGGCTCGGTTGGCCGACAGCTCCCAGTTACCGAAGTCGCCCGTGCCGGTGTAAGGCTTGGCATCGGTGTGGCCGCTGATGCTGATCTTGTTCGGCACCGCTTTGATGGTGTCAGCCATGGCCAGCAGGATGTCTTCGAAATACGGTTTCAGGCGAGCTGAACCAGAGTCAAACATCGGACGGTTTTCGGCGTCCATGATCTGGATGCGCAAGCCGTTCGGAGTGATTTCGAACAGGATCTGATCCTTGAATTTTTGCAGCTGCGGATTTTCATCGACCTTGTTCTGCAACTCTTGCAGCAACAGTTCAAGGCGCTCCTTTTCCACCTGCTCGGCCATGCCTTCGACCTGATCGGTGTCGACAGTGACTTTGTCCGGCTGCGGCTGGGACTTCACCTCGGGGTTGAGGGTTTTCTCCGGCGCGAGGGTCGGGGAACCGCCCAAATCGATGATGAATGGCGTGCCGCTTTCGCTGAAGCCGACCGGGTCCTTGAAGTAACCGGCGATGGCGATCTTCTGTTCCGGCGTTGCGGTGGACAGCAGCCACAGCACCAGGAAGAACGCCATCATCGCCGTCGCGAAGTCCGCGAAGGCAATTTTCCAGGCGCCCCCGTGATGCCCGCCGGCGATGCGCTTGACGCGCTTGATGATTATCGGCTGGTTATTTTCCATGATTTAGCGACCGCGAACCGCTTGTTCCAGCTCAGCGAAGCTAGGACGGTGCGCCGGGTACAGAACCTTGCGACCGAATTCTACCGCCAGCGATGGCGGCATGCCGGAAGCCGAAGCCACCAGCGAAGCCTTGATGGCTTCGTAGACGTTGAGTTCTTCCTTGGCATCGTGGGCCAGGGAATGGGCCAGCGGACCGAAGAAACCGTAAGCTGCGAGAATACCGAAGAAGGTACCGACCAGGGCCGCCCCCACGTGCAGGCCGATGGATTTCTGATCGCCTTCACCCAGGGAAGCCATGGTCACCACGATACCGAGTACCGCCGCGACAATACCGAAACCAGGCATGGCGTCGGCAATACCGTTCACCGCGTGGGACGGATGCTCAAGGTCTTCCTTGAGGCTGTAAAGCTCCATGTCGAACAGGCCTTCAAGCTCATGGGGAGCCATGTTGCCGGAGGACATGATGCGCAGGTAATCGCAGATGTACGCGGTCATGCGCTCATCTTTCAGGACCGTCGGGTACTTGGCGAAGATCGGGCTCGCGGCGGCATCTTCGATGTCGCCTTCAATCGCCATCATGCCTTCGCGACGGCTCTTGTTGAGGATTTCGTAAATCAGCCCCAACACTTCCAGATAGAACGTGTGGGTAAAACGCGAACTGAACATGCCCAAGGATTTCTTGAGCACGTGCATGGTCATGTAACCAGGGTTGGCCTGGAGGAACGCGCCAAGGGCCGCGCCACCGATAATCATCACCTCGAAAGGCTGAATAAGGGCGGCAATCTTGCCGTGTGAAAGCACGTATCCGCCGAGCACGCTCGCGAATACGACGATGATGCCGATAATTTTAGCCATAGGTAGGAGAGCACTTACTGAGTCGGGTTCAAGGTCATATTCGGAAGTTAAAAAATCTCTTCTTCTACTTATCGGCAAAACTGCGCCAGACTATAGCCAGTTCAGGCGAAAAGCTAATTTAGCCCTCCTCGGGCAAAGGTAATGCAGACGATGATCACGTCCAACCATGGCTAACGAAACGAACATTCCGACCGCGAAACCAACCACGCTTGAAGGCTGGGTCAAACTGCTTGATGGCGTGCGCCTGCCGGTTCCGCAAGACAGTCACGACCGTGTCTGCAAGGCCATTGCCGATAACCGCAGTTCACTTCGCGACATCGCCGAGTTGTTGCAAGGCAGCCCGGCCCTGGCCTTGAGTGTGATTCGCGAAGCCAACCGCCATACCCACGGCAGCATGACCGAGCCTGCTGAAAACCTCGAGGTGGCCCTTAATCGCCTCGGTTTGAAACGCACCGAAGAATTGCTCGCCCGACTTCCCGCCGAACCCGTGTCACAAATACCGGTCGCGCTGCGTCAGCTTCAACTGATAAGTCAGCACGCAACCCAACAGGCCAACGGTTTTTTCGCCAGTCGTCTGGCGCGTTTGTGGCAGGACATCCACTGGGGCAGCCTGCTGTTTCTTTCACCGCTGTGGCCGATGGCGCTGACTCATCCACAACTGCTTGAAGAGTGGGAACTGCGGGTCATTCATAAAGGCGAGTCGGCTCGCATCGTCGAAAAACAATTGTTCGGCGTGCGCTTGCTGGATATCTGCCTGGCACTGGTGGACATATGGCGCCTGCCGATCTGGGTCCAGCAAGGCTATCGACTGCTGCTGAACGAGCAGCGTGAACTGGTTAAAGTGCTGCGCATCGCCCGCGACGTCGACCATCCGCTGCGCCAGCAAAACCGCCTCGATGACGATCCGACCCTGCGCCGGTGGCTCAATCAGCCCGCCAATACGGTGTTGCTGGCCAATGGTCTGGCGCTGTCGGCGCAACATGCCTGGGACAGCCCGCATTGTCAGCGCTGGCAGTACCTGACCAGCCTTTATCTGCAATTGCCAATGAACGAGGTGCAGCAGCAATTGCACCAACAGGCGGCCAACAGCGCGCACCACCATGCCATGCCGGACCTCTGGCACCCGGCCGTCTCGCTAATCTGGCCTACAGGCATGAACCGCATTCACGCCGGTTTGCTCCCGGCCGCGGCCCCCACCGCCGAGGACTTGGCGAACTGGCGCAAGCAATGCGCCGAACTGCTGGTCGAGCCGAGCCGTTTCACCAACGCCATGCACTTGACCACCTCGGCACGGGACGCACTGGTCGCGTGCGGCATGCGGCGGGTCATGATTTTGATGGCAGACCGTACGCACGCCAATTTGCGCGTGCATCAATCGGCCGGGCTGACAAAGGAAGCGCAAGGCCTGAACTTTGTAGTCAGCCAGAGCACCGTGCTGCAACGCTTGCTCTCGCAACAGGCCCAAGTGCGCCTGACGCCGGCCAACAACGCGCAGTTTTCAGCTTTATTACCCGCCAGTTTGCGCGCGCTGTTTCGTGGCGAACACTTGCTGCTGCGATCATTGGTCAACAATGGTCGAGTGATCATGGTCGTTGTTGCCGATCAGGGCGGCGGGCCGTTCTCGGAGATCACCGTGCAAGCCTTCGGTAAAACCGCGCAGTGCATCGAAAAGGCCCTGCACAGCTTTAGCCACCGCGGCCAATAAGGCTGCGTTACAATCCTCTCCCTTTGTGCTCTGGAGACCTCACATGTCTGACTTCTCTGGCTTGGCGCTGGTCATCGAGCCGAGCGACTTGCTCCCTCGCCTTGAGTCCCGCGAACTGATTCTGGTGGACCTGACCAGCAGCGCCCGCTATGCCGCAGGGCATATTCCCGGAGCGCGCTTTGTCGATCCCAAACGTACGCAACTCGGCCAGGCGCCTGCGCCAGGGCTGATGCCGCCGCAAGCGGCCCTCGAAGCATTGTTCGGCGAATTGGGACACAACCCCGATGCCGTCTATGTGGTGTATGACGACGAAGGCGGCGGCTGGGCCGGGCGCTTCATCTGGCTGCTGGATGTCATCGGTCATAAAAAATACCACTACATCGACGGTGGCCTGACGGCCTGGTTGGCAGAAGGATTTCCAATGTCGATCCAGATCCCGCCATCCGCTGGAGGCCCGGTTGCGTTGACCTTGCACGACGAACCCACCGCCACCCGTGAATACCTGCAAAGCCGTCTCGGCGCCGCCGACCTGGCCATCTGGGACGCGCGCGGCCCGCTGGAATACTCCGGCGAGAAGGTGCTGGCGGCCAAGGCCGGGCACATTCCCGGCGCGGTGAATTTCGAATGGACGGCCGGCATGGATCAGGCGCGCAACCTGCGCATCCGCCAGGACATGCCGCAGATCCTGGAACAACTCGGCATCACCAAAGACAAAGAAGTGATTACCCACTGCCAGACTCACCACCGCTCTGGCTTCACCTATCTAGTGGCCAAATCCCTCGGTTATCCGCGGGTCAAAGGCTACGCCGGCTCTTGGGGCGAATGGGGCAACCACCCTGATACGCCCGTAGAAATTCAAGGTTTTTAAGGACAGTTAATGAATAAGCGTTTGTTTATCCTCAGCCAATACCTGCTGCCTCATCACCTGCTGTCGCGACTGGCCGGCTGCATTGCCGAATGCCGCGTGCGCTGGTTCAAGAACGCCTTTACCGCCTGGTTCGCCAAGCGCTATCAGGTGGACATGTCCCAGGCGCTGGTCGAGGACCTGACTGCCTACGAGCACTTCAATGCGTTCTTCACCCGCGCGCTGAAAGACGGCGCTCGCCCGCTGGACGAAACCCCGGGCGCCATTCTCAGCCCGGCCGACGGCGCAGTCAGCCAGCTCGGCCCGATCGAACACGGTCGCGTGTTCCAGGCCAAGGGCCACAGCTTCAGCGTCCTGGAATTGCTCGGTGGCGATGCGGCGAATGCTGCGCCGTTCATGGGCGGTGATTTCGCGACGATCTACCTGTCGCCGAAAGACTATCACCGCGTACACATGCCACTGGCCGGTACCCTGCGCGAGATGGTCTACATCCCGGGGCGGATTTTCTCGGTCAACCAGACCACCGCTGAAAACGTACCGGAGCTGTTCGCCCGCAACGAGCGCGTGGCGTGCATTTTCGACACCGAGCGCGGGCCGATGGCCGTGGTGCTGGTGGGCGCGATGATCGTGGCTTCGATTGAAACCGTATGGGCCGGGCTGGTGACGCCGCCCAAGCGCGAACTGAAAACCTTCCGTTACGACGAAGCTGCCCGTGCACCGATCCATCTGGAGAAAGGCGCCGAACTGGGTCGCTTCAAACTGGGTTCGACCGCTGTCGTGCTGTTCGGGCCGGACCAGGTGAAATGGGCTGAAGGCCTCGGCGCTCTGTCGCCGGTTCAAATGGGCCAGGCACTCGGCCTGCCAAACGCCTGACCTGCCTCATCCGCCCCATCGAATGTGTTCGACGGGGCGGACATCGCGGTAGCACCCTCGCTCGATTTACCACGAAAGCCCCAACGGCACGCGCCTGACAGACAAACAGTCGAGGCGCATAGCTGCTACAGTCACGCCATTCACTGCCCATTTCCCGGTTGGAGTTTTTCCACGGCATGAATGAGACCAGCCCCCACCTGCTGTTACGTGTCCCGATCCCGACGCAACTGCGCCTGTCGTTCTGTGAACCCACGCCGCGCGACCTCAAGCGCTGGATCGCCGACCTGCCCAAAGCCAACATCGGCGAAACCGCTCGCTTGCTCTATCAAGGCTTGAGCGAACTCAACCAACTGCTCACCCCCAGCGACAATCGCCTGCAACTGCTCGAACTGCTGCGGCCCGAGGTGTATTTCGTCTGCAAACACCTGGAACGGCATTTTCTGCATCAAGCCATTGTGCTCGACGAGCGCTCGCGCAAGATCGCCAACCTCTGCCAGGCGCTGCAAAATCACTTGGCGACCGGCTACAAACAGATCGTCGTGCGCATCACACCGCGTTTCAGCAAAGACCGGGCGCCATTGCTGGCACAGGCGCTACAGCGGGCGATCCATTGCCTCAATGGCCCCCTGATCCGTGCGACACAACTCTACTGCCCAGTGCCGGAAGGGCTATGGCTGGAGCTGCATCAGCTGTACCGGATCGCCTGCGCGCATAAGCTCCAGCACTTGAGCCTGCGCGATGAACTGGCCAGCCAGACACGAACCCTGAGCATCGAACAGACTTACGTGGTCGCCCTGCTGCTGGGCGCCGCACGCTGCAATCAGTTGCGCCAGAACCAGATCGCCCGACTCGCCGAGGTACTTGAGCCCTGGAGCCAATGGATCAAGTTGCAGCCCTCCAACCCCCTAGACGGGCTGTTCGCCGTCGCACCGGACCTCGACGTCGCGCCACGCTATCGCTCCAAATTCAGGGCCGAGCAGCAGGCCAGTTTGCTGGGCGTTGACCCTCAGCCCCTGGTCGCCGCCATCGAAGCTCACCTGCAGGGCGATAACAGTGGCTCAACACCGCTGCCGATACCCGCCGGCTTGACCCTGGATACGCTGCAACACCTGCACGCCGCGTGGGGGCAGGCGGCCGAGCGCAGCTTTCAACGTACCGTCGGCCAAGGCACCCTGACCCTATGCGTGGGCATGAGCGCGCTGCACTTTTACCTGGGCGGCGAACGTTCATTCAGCGACATTCTGAAAAACCCCGGCACCCGACTCGCGAAATTCTCGGCATTGCCCCTGACAGGCCAGGGAAAGGACCAATGGAGCCATGCCTTCGATGCTGCGCCCAACGCCAGCACCGATGCCTTGCTGCCTTATGAAGAAATTGAATACCCACACCTGCAGAACGACGACGGCAAGGAAGCCGCCGACAGCAATCGGCATTTTCCGACCTATGCCCTGCCAATCATCAACCACAGCCCGGGCGGATACTGCCTGGCGTGGCCCGGCGCGGTGCCCGCCGAGCTACAGGCCGGCGAGATGGTCGGGATCGAGGACTCCGCCAATAAAGGCTGGAGCATTGCGGTGGTGCGCTGGATTCGTCAGGTGCGTGGTGGCGGCACGCAGATGGGCATCGAACAGGTCGCGCCTTATGCCGAGCCGTGCGGGTTGCAACTGGTACGTTCGCAGGACGATCACAGCCAATATCTGCGTGGCCTGTTGCTGCCCGAGATCAGCGCCATCGACCTGCCCGCCACCCTGCTCGCTCCACGCCTGCCGTTCCAGGAAGGCAATAAAGTGTTGATCAACACCAACGGCCAAGAGCGCCGGGCCGGACTCGATCGGCGAGTGGCGAGCACCAACAGTTTCAATCAGTTTGCTTATCGTTCACTGGAAGCGAGCAGAAACGACAACGCCGCTGGAAGCGGCGTTGAGGAGGAGTTTGATTCGTTGTGGAAGTCGCTTTGAGTGCGGTCTGAAAGACTGAGGTGCCAGCATCGCGGGCAAGCCCGGCTCCCACAGGGTCTCCGCAGGTCACAAAAAGGAGATCTATGGGGTAGCCGGGCTTGCCCGCGATGGGCCACTCAGACAGCGAAGTCCTTAGAGCTGTCCGTCACGATCGCGGAAGCCCAACAGGTACAACACCCCATCCAGCCCGAGGGTGGAAATCGCCTGTTTCGCCGACTGCTTCACCAGCGGCTTGGCGCGGAACGCTACACCCAGACCGGCAATCGCCAGCATCGGCAAATCGTTTGCACCGTCACCGACCGCGATGGTCTGCTCCAGCCGCAAACCTTCCTTGTGCGCCAGCTCGCGCAGCAGATCTGCCTTGCGCTGCGCGTCGACAATCGGCTCGACAGCAACGCCGGTAACCTTGCCGTCGACCACTTCCAGTTCATTGGCAAACACGTAGTCGATGCCCAGCTTGGCCTGCAATTGCTTGGCGAAGTAGGTGAAGCCACCCGACAGGATAGCGGTCTTGTAACCCAGACGCTTGAGCTCGGCGAACAGTGTTTCGGCGCCTTCGGTCAGGCGCAGGGAGGCGCCGATCGAGTCCAGCACACTGACGTCCAGCCCTTTGAGCAAGGCCAGGCGCTCTTTGAAACTGGCGCGAAAATCCAGCTCGCCAGCCATCGCACGTTCGGTGATTTCAGACACCTGATCGCCCACACCGGCAGCCTTGGCCAGTTCGTCGATGACTTCGGCCTCGATCAGCGTCGAGTCCATGTCAAATACCGCCAGACGGCGGTTACGGCGAAACAGCGAATCTTCCTGGAACGCGATGTCGACGTTCAGTTCCTGCGCAACACTGAGGAATTCAGCCCGCAGCGCCTGCGGATCAGCCGCCTCGCCACGCACGGAAAACTCGATGCAGCCCTTGCCCTTGTCGGCCGGGGTATCCAGCGGCATGCGCCCCGACAAGCGGTCGATATGATCGATGTTCAGGCCATATTTGGCGGTGATCGAACTCACGGCCTGCAATTGACCGGCGGTCACTTTGCGGGTCAACAGGGTCACGATGTGGCGTTTTTTGCCTTGATTGCCGACCCACTGCTGGTAATCCTCTTCGGATACCGGGGTGAAACGAACTTGTTGATCAAGCTCGTAACCCTTGAACAGGATGTCCTTGAGCACTGACTTGCCTTGCTCGGTGCCAGGAATCTCAACCAGGATGCCGAACGACAGGGTGTCGTGGATCACCGCCTGACCGATGTCGAGAATGTTCACACCACCCTGGGCCAGAACGCCAGTTATGGCCGCAGTCAGACCCGGACGGTCGACTCCCGTGATGTTTATCAGGACGATTTCGCGCAAGGCGCACCCCCGCAGGTGGAAAAAAACCGCATTCTACCCACTTTCAGTGACCATCGGGCACCGTCAGCGCTTTGCCGGTCTAGGGCCTGTCGCTATACTGCGCGTCAACTTCACGGACAAAAGAGCCGAGCTCAAGTGAACCGGCCCACGCCAGTAAAAACCGATAACTTCTTTCTGCTGATCTTCCGGGCACTGCGCCATCGCCGTGTACCGATTGCATTGCGCATCGCCAGCCATAACGTGATCCTGGTCGCTCTGGCCCTGGTCATCTATGCCTGCGTGATGGGTTTGCAGTTCAAGCAGGCCATGCACGAGCAGGCAGATGCGCTGGGCGAAAGCCTGACCACGCAGACCGCCACCTCCGCCACGGAGCTGTTGGTGTCCAACGACATCCTCAGTCTCAACGTGCTGCTCAACAACCTGACCAAAAACAAACTGGTGGCCCACGCCGCCATTTATAGCGTGGATAACCGCATCCTCGCCGAAGCCGGTCAGCGTCCCAAGCACAGCCTGCTGGGCGAAGCCGAGGGCATGTACCAGAGCAAGATCACCTTCCAGGACGTGACCGCCGGGCAACTGCGCATCAGCCTGGACATGGATCAGTTCCAGCAGCCGATGACCATCAGCCTGCAAAGCATGGGAATTTTGAGTGCGATCCTGCTGGCCCTGTCCCTGGCGCTGAGTTTGCGCCTGGGGCGCAATATCTCCACACCGCTGCTGCAACTGCGCGTGTGGCTGCGCAATATCGACGAATACACCCCCGCCACCGAGCGCCAGGATGAAGTTGGCGACCTCGCCCGCCAGCTGCATGCCAACTTCGCGCCGGAACCGGCAGAGCCTGCGCCTGCGCCACAGCCCGAGGTCGACGATAACGAATACGAAGACACGGACGATAACGAGCCGACCTTCGAAGTGCGCAACCTGCGCGACCCAAGCTTTGATGAATCCAAGCCCGTGGCGGGGCTCAAGCCTGCGCCACGGCGCAGTGTCAGCACTGTCGAAGACGATGATGACGATGACGCGTTTGCCGACTTGATTGACGAATCGGCAACCAGCGCGCCGATAGCAAAGGTAAAACCGGTCGTCTCGAACGTGCCACAGCACAGCGCGGTACTGGCCGTGCAGCTGGGCGCGCAAGATCAACTGCGTCGTCTGCCACGTACCCGTCTGGAAGAACTGCTGAAACGCTATCGCGATTGCCTCGATCAGGCGGCCTCGCTCTACCAGAGCGAGCTGCACACCCTGAACGACGGCAGCACGCTGATGCTGTTCCACACCGAAGACAGCGGTGACGACTACCTGACCAACGCGATCTGCTGCGGTGAGCTGTTGCGAGCCCTTGGCCATCAGCTGCAGATCGAAGTTGCGGACAGCGGCATTACCCTGCAATTGCAGCTGGGCCTGACGCTGGGCGATGAGTTGTTCGGTCTGAGCCAGATCGACCTGCTGCTGACCGAAACCGCTCAGGACGCCTTGGCCCTGTCGCAACACAGCCGCAACCTGCTGCTGGTGGAGCGCAAGATCGGTGACGACGCACTGATTCGTCAACGCGCGCGGATTCGTCCGATTGCCAGCCCTGAGGGCGCTTGTTGCGTGGAACGGTTGATGGAGCCTTATCCGTCGATGCTGGAACGGCAACTGGCGCGGATGCACGAGCGTCGGGCGTAAGCCTTAAAGCCCAGAAGTGAAAAAGCCCGCAGATGAGTGATCGTCTGCGGGCTTTTTGTTGCCTGTCCCGGCCCCATCGCGAGCAGGCTCGCTCCCACATAGGATTTGTGGGGCGCCGAGATCACCTGTGGGAGCGGGCTTGCCCGCAATGAGGCCGGAACAGGCACCGAAGATCTGCACCCTGCAGAAACAACAAAGCCCGCATCTCTGCAGGCTTTGTGTTGAATCAATCCAGCGTCAGAACCTGAACACTTCCATATCCGTGCGGATTGGCGAGGCCATCGGGATCTTCGGCTGTTTATCCTGCTCGGCTGCCGGCGCAGCAGGTTTCGGAGCAGACTTGCGTGGTGCTTCGGCAATAGGTGGCTGGTTCGCCAACGGCTTGAGGGCCACCGACAATTGCTCGGCCAGACGTTGCAGCAACACACCCTGCGCCTGAACCTGAGCCGCCGTACTGCCAGCATGCTGTTCTTGCAGATGAATGATGCGGTTATCGCGAACCTGACCACGACGGTCAATCAGACGCCATTGCGCATCCAGGATCGCTGGCTGCGATTTGCCCGAATCCAGACGGGTAATCGTCAGTAGCACCTGAACATCCGGCGTGAAACCCAAGGTTGCCGGCGCCAGGACAACACGCTGGCTGTCCAGGCGAGCGGCGACCTGACGCAACAACAACTGATCGATGTCTGACGACAAGCTCCCGGCCCAACGACCGTCGGTCGACGCCTGGAGGCTGCCATCGGGCTGCCGCTGGAGCAAGGTTTCACGTTGCAGGTAATCTGCAACCGTTACCGGACCCAACAATACCCCCATGCCCGCGCTTTGCGCAGGCGGAGCCGGACTACCGCTGTCCAGCTGATACAGCGACACCGGTTGGTGAACGCTGCAACCCGCCAGGCCAAGAACGCCAGCGAGCATCAAAATAAAAGGAAGGCGCAGAGCAGTCATCGTCCCATCCAGGTGGTTGCCACAAGGCTTACCACAGTGAAAATACTCAATAAAAATGAAGAACGCTCGGCCACGCCGGCGCTTGAAAGGCCATATCATCCGTGAATATGCGTTCCGACTCCAGCGGCAAAGCGTCGATCTACGCGTTAAATCGTAGATCGAGCGCTCTAGGACGCTTAATTGAGGTTTTCGACGAGCAGCGCATCTACCCTCTGGAAGCCACGTGGCAGTTTGTTGCCACGACGCCCACGTTCACCTTTGTAGTGTTCGAGATCGTCAGCTTTTAGTGACAAGGTACGTTTTCCGGCCTGCAATACCAGCGTGGCGCCCTCCGGCAGTACGGCGATGTCCGTGACATATTCTTCGCGACTGGCCACACGCTCACCGTTGATTCCGATGATCTTGTTGCCTTTGCCCTTACCTAATTGTGGCAGATCGCTGATCTTGAAGATCAGCAGGCGACCTTCGGTGGTCACCGAGGCCAGCCAATTATTCTCGCGGTCCGTTACCGGACGCGGAAGAATGACCTTCGAATTGTTGGGCAGGCTCAACAGCGCCTTGCCGGCCTTGTTCTTGGCTTGCAGGTCTTCACCTTTGACCACGAAACCGTAACCGGCGTCGGAAGCGATCACGTACAGCGAATCGTCTTCCGGCATCAGCACGCATTCGAAGCTTGCCCCTGGCGGAGGTGTCAGACGGCCGGTCAGGGGTTCGCCCTGGCCCCGGGCCGATGGCAACGTGTGTGCGGCCACCGAATAGCTGCGACCGGTGGAGTCGATAAACACCGCAAACTGGTTCGAGCGGCCTGGTGCCAAGGCCTTGAAGCCATCGCCAGCCTTATAGGAAAGCCCGGTGGCGTCGATTTCGTGGCCCTTGGCCGAACGCACCCAGCCTTTTTCCGACAGCACGACGGTCACTTTCTCGTTCGGCAGCAGATCGTGCTCGGTCAGGGCCTTGGCCTCGGCGCGCTCGACGATCGGCGACCGACGGTCGTCGCCGTAGGTTTCGGCGTCCTTGATCAGTTCGGTGCGTACCAGTTTTTTCAGCTTGGCTTCACTGCTCAGCAGGGCTTGCAGCTTGGCCTGCTCTTTGAGCAGTTCATCTTGCTCGGCACGCAGCTTCATTTCTTCCAGTCGCGCCAATTGACGCAAACGGGTATCCAGAATGTAGTCGGCCTGGATCTCGCTCAGGGCGAAACGCTCGATCAAAGCGGCTTTGGGGTGTTCCTCGGTACGGATGATGTGGATCACTTCATCCAGGTTGAGGTAGGCGATCAACAAACCGTCCAACAGGTGCAGGCGACGCTCGACCTTGTCCAGGCGGAATTGCAGGCGTCGACGCACGGTCTGGACCCGGAACTCCAACCACTCGACCAGCAGCGCACGCAGGTTTTTCAGCTGCGGCTTGCCGTCCAGGCCGATGATGTTGATGTTGACTCGGTAGCTCGACTCCAGCTCGGTGCTGGCGAACAGGTGCGTCATCAGTGCGTCGTGATCGAAGTTTTTGCGCGCGCCGGGAATGATCACGATCCTGCACGGGTTCTCGTGGTCCGACTCGTCTCGCAGGTCGGCGATCTGCGGCGCCTTGGACGGTTTGGCCTGCATCATGGCCGCGATCTGTTCCAGCACCTTGGCGCCGGAGACTTGATGCGGCAGCGCGGTAACGATGATGTCGCCATCTTCGATGTGGTACACGGCACGCATGCGCACCGAGCCCTTGCCGGTTTCGTACATTTTCAGCAGATCGGCGCGGGGCGTGATGATTTCCGCTTCGGTCGGGTAATCCGGCCCCTGGATGTGCTCGCAGAGCTGTTCGACGGTGGCTTTGGGCTCATCAAGCAAACGCACGCACGCCGTCGCAACTTCGCGCAGGTTATGCGGCGGCACGTCGGTGGCCATGCCCACGGCAATGCCGGTGGTGCCGTTGAGCAGGATGTTCGGCAAACGTGCTGGCAACACCAGCGGTTCGTCGAGTGTGCCGTCGAAGTTCGGGCCCCAATCCGCGGTGCCCTGGCCCAGTTCGCTGAGCAGCACTTCGGAATAGCGCGACAGCCGTGCTTCGGTGTAACGCATGGCGGCGAAGGACTTGGGATCATCCGGCGCACCCCAGTTGCCTTGGCCGTCGACCAGCGTGTAGCGATAGCTGAACGGCTGGGCCATCAGGACCATGGCTTCGTAGCAGGCCGAGTCGCCGTGCGGGTGGAATTTACCGAGCACGTCACCGACGGTACGCGCCGATTTCTTGTGCTTGGAATCGGCGTCCAGCCCCAACTCGCTCATCGCGTAGATGATGCGTCGCTGTACCGGTTTCAGGCCGTCGCCGATATGCGGCAGGGCACGGTCCATGATCACGTACATGGAATAGTTGAGGTAGGCATTTTCGGTGAAGTCAGCCAGCGACCGGCGTTCTACACCGTCCAGGCTGAGATCAAGGGAGTCGCTCATGCGGGCCTCATTGGTTCGTTGTCTGGCGCAGCAGCATGGTGCCACCGCGCTGGGTAAATTCAAGTTTGTTCAGCGCGCTCATTCCGAGCAGCACTTGATTGCCATCCAGGCCTGGCACGACGATGGCGCGCACATCACGCAACACAATATCGCCCAGTTGCAGCCGGTCGACGCGGGTTCGATAGCCCTCTGTGCGACCGTTGGCCGTACTCAGGGTGACCCCGAAGCCTTGTTCCAGCTTCAGCCTTTCGGCCATTTCTGCCGGGATCGCCACGTCGGTCGCCCCGGTATCGAGCATGAAATTCACCGCCTGGCCGTTGATCTGGCCGCTGGCGACGAAATGCCCTTGTGTGTTACTGGCCAGCTTGACCTCGATAAAACCTTCGCCCTGCTGCGAGGTGACGACGACATTGGGGTTCTGCTGACGCGCCTCCCACTGCCCGAAAAACCGCGTCGCCAAAAACAATGCGGCGCACCAGGCCAACACCATAAAAACGCGACCGGCACGTTTTCCTGGCGTCTGTTGGCTCAAGGCTGGGCGCTCCAGCCACCTTCAGGCGCCGCGAAGCGCCAGACAACCGGGCGGACCTCGCCATCGGCGCGGGGGCCAAAGTTGTTGTCGACGCCAATCCAGGCACCGTCGGCGTCGATGATCAACGCCTCTTCCAAACCGTAGTTCTGCGAATAGCGTCGGTTTTCCTGCAACAATTCGGCGGCATACGACCAGCAGCGCTCGACCTTGGCAGTCTGCGGATCGCGACGA
Source organism: Pseudomonas sp. IT-P294 (assembly GCF_949767865.1). Lineage (NCBI taxonomy): Bacteria > Pseudomonadati > Pseudomonadota > Gammaproteobacteria > Pseudomonadales > Pseudomonadaceae > Pseudomonas > Pseudomonas sp. IT-P294. The sequence goes on from NZ_CATKQW010000002.1 coordinate 218,611, forward strand.
CAGATCTGATAAGCGTTGCGCTCAAGGGTAAACAGCTTGCCCTCGAACAATGACAGGTCGGAAAAATCCCGGTTGACCGGTCTGGCCTTGGGAAATTGCGGCGGTTGCATTTCCATGCCTGCTTCGCTCAAAAGCACACAACGACCGTCGCAATCCCAGACAGTCTGTTTGCGCTTGATCAGCAGCAAACCCCGGCTCTGGCGCTCTGCGGCGAGCCACAGTTGGTCGCCTGCCGGATTGATCGCCAGGCCTTCGAATATTGCATTGAATTGCAGCAACATGCCGCTGGCCCGAGCTTCGCGCACCATCATGGGCGAAATTTTCAGCCAATTTGCCGGCCCCGTTGGCGGTACTTGCAGGACGGCCGCATGGCCTTCGCTAACGATGTAACGATTGCCGGCGCTGTCGCAGGTGATGCCTTCGAAATCCAGGTCGCCGCCCCGCACGAAAGAAGCCGCCCAGGTCCGCGCTCGCAAACCCCAGGGTAAACCGGTGTCTGGCACCGGAGGTACGTCGATATGCACGGTTTCGGCTTGCCAGGTGTTGGCCGTCGTGTCGAGACGGTAGATCTGATCATCGTCGCGATCAGAAACCGTCCACAGGTCCTTACCACACCGGGCCAGTCCCGACAGATTGCCGCCGCGCATGCCATCAACGGCATGTTCAGATAACAGACGCAGCTCCGGCGCCGGTTCGGCAGACACCGTCAACGAGGTCAGCAGCAACCCACACGCCAGGGCAAAGCCAACCCGCATCAACCAAGAACCTCGGCCAGATTACCTTTGGATTCCAACCAGGATTTGCGATCCCCGGCGCGCTTCTTCGCCAGCAGCATGTCCATCATTTCCGAGGTCGCGGCAAAATCGTCCAGCGTCAACTGCACCAGACGCCGCGTGTTCGGGTCCATGGTGGTTTCGCGCAGCTGCGGCGGGTTCATTTCACCCAGGCCTTTGAATCGGGTGACCTGCGGCTTGCCGCGTTTCTTCTCGGCCACCAGGCGATCGAGAATGCCATCGCGCTCGGCTTCGTCCAGGGCGTAGTAAATCTCTTTGCCCAGGTCGATGCGGTACAGCGGCGGCATCGCGACATAGACGTGACCGGCATCCACCAGCGGGCGGAAATGCTGGACGAACAAGGCGCAAAGCAACGTGGCGATGTGCAAGCCGTCGGAGTCGGCGTCGGCGAGGATGCAGATCTTGCCGTAGCGCAGCTGGCTCATGTCCGCAGCACCCGGATCGACACCGATGGCCACGGCGATGTTGTGCACTTCCTGGCTGGCCAGCACTTCGCTGCCGTCGACTTCCCAGGTGTTGAGGATCTTGCCGCGCAACGGCAGGATCGCTTGAAACTCTTTGTCACGCGCCTGCTTGGCCGAACCACCGGCGGAATCACCTTCCACCAGGAACAGCTCGGAGCGCATCGGGTCCTGCCCGGCGCAGTCGGCGAGTTTGCCCGGCAGTGCCGGACCTGCCGTGATGCGCTTACGCTCTACCTTTTTGCTGGCCTTCAGACGACGGCCAGCGTTGTTGATGGCCAGTTCCGCCAGCAGCATGCCGGTTTCCGGATTGGCGTTGAGCCACAGGCTAAAGGCGTCCTTGACCACACCGGAGACGAAGGCCGCCGCTTCACGGGACGACAGACGCTCTTTGGTCTGCCCGGAGAATTGCGGCTCTTGCATCTTCATCGACAGGACGAAGGCAATGCGCTCCCAGACATCTTCCGGCGCCAGCTTCACACCGCGCGGCAGCAGGCTGCGAAATTCGCAGAACTCGCGCATGGCATCGAGCAAGCCCTGACGCAAACCGTTGACGTGGGTACCGCCCTGCGCTGTCGGGATCAGGTTGACGTAACTTTCCTGAACGCTGTCGCCACCTTCCGGCAACCACAACAACGCCCAATCGACCGCTTCTTTATTACCGGCCAGGCTGCCGCAGAACGGCTCGTCCGGAAGGCGTTCGAATTCGCTGACGGCATCGACGAGGTAAGAACGCAGGCCGTCTTCGTAATGCCATTCGACCTTCTCACCGGTGGCCTTGTCTTCAAAACTGACCAGCAACCCCGGGCACAGAACGGCCTTGGCCTTGAGCACGTGCTTGAGGCGGCTGATGGAGAATTTCGGCGAATCGAAGTATTTCGGGTCCGGCGCGAAGAACACGCTGGTGCCGGTGTTGCGCTTGCCAACGGTGCCGATCACTTCCAGCTCGGTTTTCTTGTAGCCGTCGGCGAAGGTCATCTGGTATTCGTTGCCGTCACGCTTTACGCGCACCCGGACTTCGGTCGACAAAGCGTTGACCACCGAAATACCCACCCCGTGCAGACCGCCGGAGAACTGGTAGTTCTTGTTGGAAAACTTGCCGCCCGCATGAAGCTTGGTGAGGATTAGCTCGACGCCTGACACACCCTCTTCCGGGTGAATGTCCACCGGCATGCCACGGCCGTCATCACTGACTTCCAGAGAGTGATCGGCATGCAGGATGACCTGCACCGACGTCGCATGCCCGGCCAAGGCTTCGTCGACGCTGTTGTCGATGACTTCCTGGGCGAGGTGGTTCGGCCGACTGGTGTCGGTGTACATGCCGGGGCGTTTACGCACCGGGTCGAGGCCCGAGAGGACTTCGATGGCGTCTGCGTTATAGGAGCTAGCGCTGGGAGTGGCCATGGGGTCTCGTCGTCCGTCTTCTGTAAAAATGTTCAAGGAAAAAGAGGTGAAGGCTCACAGTGCTGTGAAATCAATCGCCTGATACAAATCTGCGCCGATGCCGGCAAAACTGAGCATCGCCGGTAACTGCGCGGCAAAACCCTGAAAACTGTGATCGCCACCGGCCTGAATACGCAAGGCACAGGCTCGGTAATACTGCTGGGCAAGGCGATAGTCCAGCGTTTCGTCGCCGGTCTGCAACCACACCTGAAACCGCTGCGGGTCCTGGGGCGCCGGCACTTCCAGCTCAGCCAGGGCCGTTACATGGTCGTGGGTCAATTCCCAGGCTTCATCGGTATACAGGTTTTTCTGCGTCCCCAGGAACCCGTCGAACATCCGGTGCGGACTGACAGCAGGGTTGATCAACAGAGCCTTCAAGCCATGGCGTTCAGCCAAGTGAGTCGCATAGTAGCCGCCGAGTGAGCTGCCGACCAGCAGTGGCCGCCCCAGCTCCTCAATCGCCCTGTCCAGCTGACCGATGGCCTCACGGGGATGGTGATGCAAGGCCGGGACACGCAACTGATCACTCAGACCCAGACGATCCATCACCTGCATCAACTGAGTGGCCTTTTTAGAGGCCGGCGCGCTGTTGAAACCGTGGATATAAAGGATCGAACCGGACATTTGAGCTCCCTGTGCGTCGGGTAAAAAGGCGCAGTTTACAGGGTGTCGGAGAAATCGGGGATATCCGCAAAAATTGGGGCGCCAGCAAGCCCGCTCCTACAATGAATTTTGTACACCTGCGAGAGGTTGGTCGGCTGGCGGGCCGGCATCGCTGGCAGGCCAGCTCCCACAATGAATTTTGTACACCAGCAGGAGATTGGTCGGCTGTCAGGCCGCCATCGCGGGCAGGCCAGCTCACACAATAAAACCCGAGGCGTAGCGCCCGCTCTTCACCACTCAACAGGCCGAGCGGTAGCTCGCCTGCTGCTCTTGATCTTGATCTACACGCCCCTTCGGAACGCGGAGCGTCCCTGGCTGCATTCCCACGCGGAGCGTAGGGAACGATCAGTGGGGTAGCTGGAAGAGCATGGTCGGCTGACAGGCCGCCATCGCGAGCAGGCTAACTCCCACAATAAAACCCGAGGCGTACCGCCCGCTCTTCACCACTCAACAGGCCGAGCGGTAGCTCGCCTGCTGCTCTTGATCTTGATCTGGCTTTTGATCTACCCGCCCCTTCGGCAGGCTGAGTGGAGGCGTTCATCTGGGGGGCAGGCGCGTAGCGCCGTGCGGCGGAGCCGCACACATCGAGAGGAGGTCGTCGCGAAGCAGACCGGAGGCGATGCCCCCAGATGAATGCCGGAACGAAGGAACACCGAGCCTAAGCGAGGGGCCGGACGCCGGGGCGAGCCTTTTTTTTGCTTACTTTTTTTGAGGCGTTTGTCAAAAAAAGTGAGTCGCCGTCAGGGCGAAACCCTAAGCCGCCGTTACCGCAGCAACGGATATACACCCGCTCAACCCAAAACATGGTCGGCCCAAAGGCCGCCAAGACCAAACCCGTCAATACCCATCAGAACCGTGATCAATCTGGAAGGCAAACCCAGAAACCCGCTCAACGCCAGTCTCAACCCGCCCATCAGGCAAAAGCCGCAACCACCGATACCCCGGCGCCTCATCACTGACACTGAAATCATCACTCCCCGGCTCAAACTGAATGCACGTCGAAGGCGAAGCAATCAACCGCACCCCCTTACGCTCAAGATCAACCTCCTGATGCACATGCCCCCACAAAACCGCACGCACCTGCGGAAAACGATCAAGCACCGCAAACAGCGCCTCAGGATTACGCAACCCGATCGGCTCCATCCAGGCACACCCGATCGACACCGGATGGTGATGAAAACACACCAGATGATGCCGCTCCGGCGCCTCACTCAATGAACGAGCCAACAACTGCAACTGCTCATCCTGCAAATACCCCGGCACCGACCCCGGCACCGCCGAATCCAGCAACGTGACCCGCCAGTTGCCGACATCCACCACCGACTCCAGCAAAGCGCTTTGTACCGCCGCCTCGGCCATGATCCGCGGCTCATCGTGATTGCCAGGAATCCAGCGCGCCGGCGCATCAAGCGACCGCGTCAAATCGCGAAACAGCTGATAGGACTCCAGCGTTCCGTCCTGAGACAAATCACCACTGGCAATAATCAGGTCAATCTGCGGCTGTTGAAGGCGCACCAACTCGATGACCTTTTGCAGACTGTCGCGCGTATTCATGCCCATCAGCGTCCCGTTCGCGTCGGCAAACAGATGACTGTCAGAGAGTTGCACCAATAACGCCGAATCGGCGGTGGTCAAAGTGGATACGCTCGGCAAGGCGTTCTCCCAAGGCTGAATCACGGGATGGATGAGTGCCGCAATTATGCTGGGGGACGATCAAAAGGGGAAACCTGTGAACCGGACGCAGTTCACAACTCACGTTAACGGACGACTTCGTACTCATGCCCCAACGCCAGGCAATGGCTCAGCCATTCGCCCAGAAACATATTCAGTTGAGCCTTCTCGTCTGGCTGATGCATCGAGGCATTCGGATAAGGATAGATGCCACGAAAGCGTCGCGCATGTTCGGCGCTGACCACTTCAGCCATGCAGGCGTCGTGGTAGACCTGAACTTCCAGTTGCGGCACCGGCAACCATGGCAGGCTATGTTCCTGCCGAACCTGCAGCGTCGTGGTGTACGGACAGACTTGAAGCACCTCGAGGGCCAGCACGCCAAGCATCTGGTCACCGTTAGTCACGGCAATGCGCCGCGCCGCCGGCTCATTACGCATGTCCGGCAGCAGTCGCATCAGACGCGCGTAGTTGGCCTCGCAAGAGGCTTGCAGCCCTACAAGGTCAACCCGGTAGCGATCGCGCAGCTTGTTTACGACCATAGCCCCCTCACTTCAACGCGGTTCAAAGCCAGCCATTGCAAAGCAATGATACAAGGCGCGTTGGCAATTCTTCCGTCGCGTACGGCTTGCAAGGCGTCTTCGAATGCCCAGACCGTGACGCGGATATCTTCTGCTTCTTCCTCCAGCCCATACAGGCCGCCGACGCCGGTGCTGTCACAACGCCCCAGGTACAAATGCACAAACTCATTGCTGCCGCCCGGCGATGGAAAATATTTGATCATCGGCCAGAGCGCCCCGAACACAAGCCCAGCTTCCTCCTGCGCTTCGCGGTGAGCAACTTCTTCCGGCACTTCATCCTTGTCGATCAGACCGGCGACCAGTTCGATCAGCCATGGATTGTCGGTCTTGCCCATGGCGCCTACACGAAACTGCTCGATCAGCACCACTTCATCACGCTGCGGATCGTACGGCAGCACGCAGACTGCATCATGGCGGACAAACACTTCACGATTGATCTCACGACTCATGCCCCCGGCAAACAATTCGTGGCGCAAGTGCACACGATCGAGTTTGTAGAAACCCTCGTAGCACTTTTCACGCCGAACGATATCTACGGCGGTCGGAATGGCGTTGGCAAAATCAGTCATGACTATCCTCGTTTACTGCAGTCCGTTACGAGGCTCCTTTTGTGACTTGCAACCTCGACTTCGCGCCATCCTAACGCGCTCGCACCGTTTGATGCAGCCCCTTTCCAGTCAGCGAGATAGACGGTGAGGGCGAAACCAACTCTAATTAGCTTAGTGGCGAACTGACCGCTTCGTTGAGAGTCGAAGCGGATAACTTTTCGCCTTTCCCTGTTTTGTGAAGGACGCCCATGTCGTTTCTTAAAATCGCCTCCGTGGCCGCAATCGCCCTGACCCTGGGTGCCTGCCAGAGTTTGTTCCAGCCCAATTACCGGACACCGCTGGAGACCACCCGCGATGCCTCGGAAACATTGAAGCCGGGGTGCTCCAGTCCTGATTGCCCGCTGGTGAACATCGACACCGTGCACTTTCCGGCCGAGCCACAACTGGACGGCCTCGTGGAAAAAAACCTGCTGCAATTGACCCGCACCCCGGACGCCCCGGCAGCGCCGACCCTGGCCGCGTATCGCGATCAGTTCCTGCGCACCGCCGCACCGCATTCCAGCAGCTACTTGCAAGCCAAGGTACGTGAGCAGCATGACGGCTTGGTGATTGTCGAATTTTCCAGCTACCTGGACACCGGCAACGCGCAAGGCACACCGGGGCGCAGCTTCATCAACTATTCGCGCCAGCAGCATAAAGTGCTGACGCTGTCGGATATGTTGCTGCCGGGACAGGAAGAAGCGTTCTGGAAAGCCGCGCAAGTGGCGCACAACAGCTGGCTGATCAGCACCAAACTCGATCAGGAGCCGGAGTTCCTGAAGACTTGGCATTTCCAGAAAACCCAGAACGTGGCGCTGACCTACGGTGGGGTGATCCTCAAGTACGAAGTGAGCACCATCGCGCCTTACGCGCTGGGCCACATCGAACTGAAGATCCCTTACCCGCGCCTGAACGGCATTCTCAAGCCTGAGCTGTTTCCCGGCCGTAACTGAAGGCCCGACCCAGCACGAGCTGAAGCAACCCTGCCAGAATCAACGACGGCAGGGTTGCGCCGATGTCCGGATACAGATTGGCCAGCAAGTGATAAGTGCTCACCCCGCCCAACCAGGCGAGTAACGCCGGCCAGCGCAATGCGGCTGACGCCACCTGAGCACTGCGTTTGCGCAAGATGAAGTGATCCACCAGCACCACGCCGAACAGCGGCGCAAACACCGAACCGATCAACAGCAAAAAGTTCTGGTACTGGGCCAACGGCGCCAGGCACGCAATCAGTGTGCAGATCACGCCAATCGCCAGGGCCAGATGTTCGACCTTCAAGCGCAACAGAATCCCGCTGGACACCGCCGCCGAGTGAATATCGGCAAAGGCATTTTCTGATTCATCCAGCAGAATCAGCAGCAGCGGAATCCCCAGACCTGCACCAGCCAGTGCCAACAACAAGGCATTCACTTCACCGCTCGGCGCGAACGCCAGGGTGTACGCAACGCCCAGGCTCATCAGCCAGAAGTTACCGATAAAGAAACCCAGTGCCGTGCCACCGAACACGTCTTTCGCACGCTTGCCGAAACGTGAATAGTCGGCAATCAGCGGCAGCCACGACAGCGGCATGGCGATCGCAATGTCGAAGCCGACGGCGAATGGCATCGAACCGTCACCGGCCTGCGCCCACAAAGCGGCCAGATCGGCTTTGGTGAACAGGTTCCAGGTCAGCCAGATGCACGCCGCCAGCAACAGCCAGATGCCCCACTTGCGCAGAATCTGCCGCACGAATGTCAATGGCCCGCTGACTGCCAGCAAGGTCGCCAGTGCGCCGAAGAACAAGGTCCAGAGCAGCGGATTCGACAGCAGGCTGCCTTCGCTGAAGGCCCGCGCGCCGAGCAGGCTGGCCGCGTCGCGCATGACGATAATTTCGAACGAACCCCAACCGATCAGTTGCAGCAGGTTCAACACGGCCGGCAGGCTGGCGCCGCGTTTGCCGAGGCTGAGTTTGAGCGCAGCCATCGAGGACAGGCCTGTGTCGCTGCCGATCACACCGACGGCGGCCAACAGCAGAACGCCGACCAAGGTGCCGAGGAAGATCGCCAGCAACGAGCCGGACAGGCCCAGACCTGGCGCGAGCAAAGCGCCGGTTTGCAGCACCATCAAACCGATGCCGAGGGAAAACCACAGGGAAAACAGATCGCGACCGCCAAAGACTCGTTTGTCCGTCGGCACCGCGATGTCTGGAGAATAAGTACTGGGTTGAATGCTCAAGGGTGTTATCTCAGAGGGACATTTGTTGTTGTGTAGATCTCAATCGCCAGCAGGCTGGCTCCCACAGGGGACTCGTGAACGCCACAGATCCAGTGTGGGAGCCAGCCTGCTGGCGATGGGGCCTGTGCAGGCCCCACCGTTTCAGGTCAGATCAAACCTTCTTGTACAGCTGACTGCCTTCCTGCTTGAACCGCTCGGCCTGATCCGCCAATCCCTGGGCGACTTCGGCATCGACGGTTTCGATCCGTTGGTTGGCCGCGTATTCGCGGACTTCCTGGGTGATTTTCATCGAGCAGAATTTCGGCCCGCACATGGAGCAGAAGTGCGCGACCTTGGCCGAATCCTTCGGCAGGGTTTCATCGTGATACGAGCGTGCAGTGTCCGGATCGAGGCCCAGGTTGAACTGGTCTTCCCAACGGAATTCGAAACGCGCCTTGCTCAAGGCATTGTCGCGGATCTGCGCGCCCGGATGCCCTTTGGCCAGATCGGCGGCATGTGCGGCGATCTTGTAGGTGATGATCCCGGTCTTCACGTCATCCTTGTTCGGCAGCCCCAAGTGCTCCTTGGGCGTGACGTAGCAGAGCATCGCGCAACCAAACCAGCCAATCATCGCCGCGCCAATGCCCGACGTGATGTGGTCGTAACCCGGCGCAATGTCGGTGGTCAGTGGGCCGAGGGTGTAGAACGGCGCCTCGTCACAGCACTCGAGCTGCTTGTCCATGTTCTCTTTGATCAACTGCATCGGCACGTGGCCCGGGCCTTCGATCATGCACTGCACGTCATGCTTCCAGGCGATCTTGGTCAGCTCGCCGAGGGTTTCCAGCTCACCGAATTGTGCGGCGTCGTTGGCGTCGGCAATCGAGCCCGGACGCAGGCCATCGCCCAGCGAGAAGCTGACGTCGTAGGCCTTCATGATTTCGCAGATGTCTTCGAAATGCGTGTAGAGGAAGTTTTCCTTGTGATGCGCCAGGCACCACTTGGCCATGATCGAACCGCCACGGGAGACGATGCCGGTCACGCGTTTGGCGGTCAGCGGCACGTAGCGCAGCAGCACGCCGGCGTGGATAGTGAAGTAGTCGACGCCTTGCTCGGCCTGTTCGATCAGGGTGTCGCGGAACAGCTCCCAAGTCAGGTCTTCGGCCGCACCGCCGACTTTTTCCAGGGCCTGGTAGATCGGCACTGTGCCGATTGGCACTGGCGAGTTACGGATAATCCACTCGCGGGTTTCGTGAATGTGCTTGCCGGTGGACAGGTCCATGACCGTGTCCGAACCCCAGCGAATGCCCCAGGTCAGTTTCGCCACCTCTTCTTCGATGGACGAGCCCAAGGCGCTGTTGCCGATGTTGCCGTTGATCTTCACGAGGAAGTTACGGCCGATGATCATCGGTTCCAGTTCGGTGTGGTTGATGTTGGCCGGAATGATCGCGCGACCGCGAGCGATCTCGTCGCGGACGAATTCGGGGGTGATGATTTTCGGCACGCTGGCACCGAAGCTGTGGCCGGCGTGTTGCTGGTCCAGCAGACCGGCAGCGCGGGCGACTTCCAGCTTCATGTTTTCGCGGATCGCGACGTATTCCATCTCGGCGGTGATGATGCCTTTGCGCGCGTAGTGCATCTGGCTGACGTTGGCACCGGCCTTGGCGCGGCGCGGGTTGTTCACGTGGGCGAAACGCAGCTTGGTCAGCTCGGCATCGGCCAGGCGTTCCTGGCCGAAATTGGAGCTCAGGCCGGGCAGGCGCTCGGTGTCGCCGCGGGACTCGATCCACGGCGAGCGCACATCGCCCAGGCCTTTGCGCACGTCGATGATGACGTTGGGATCGGTGTACGGGCCCGAGGTGTCGTACACCACTACCGGCGCATTGACCTCGCCGCCGAAGTCGGTCGGGGTCACATCGAGGCTGATTTCGCGCATCGGCACGAGGATGTCCGGACGGGAGCCCTGAACGTAGATTTTTTGCGAGCGGGTAAACGGCTGAACCGACTGTTGATCGACTTGGGCCGAGTCACTCAGGTTCGTATGGTCTTTTAGTTTTATCGTCATCACGGGCTCTCCGAACACATCCAGGCAGTGGATTTTTGTCGGAGCGAACCTGTAAACGAATGGACGCACGTGCGCTGGGAAAACCAGCTGTGCTGTGCTCAGTGCTCGAGGGGTGTTCGATTGTCGAACAACATCCCGGACGAAGCACAAGAGGACTCGCCGGGTGACGAGAAATCTTGTTCCCTACGCAGGCGCTAACCTGATCAGGTTCAACGGGATCCGAAATTATTCGATCTCAGCCTCATAGCAAGGCACCCCGACAAGAACCCGGCCAGTCTAGACACAACCAGCAAAGAACGCCAACACCGCGGTAAACACCATGATGAATGGCGCAATTAACGGATTGTTGCCGAACGTGGCCACCACTACACTCGCAAGCCATGCCGCGCCTTGACGCTGTGTGGCCCGCGCCGTAGCCTTGGCGCTCAAATTATCAGCGTAATTTTCTTAGGGATGGCCTCATGCTGCGCAAACTCTCACTGGCCCTTGCCGTGTCTTGTGCGTCCAATGGAATGGCCTGGGCAGCAGAAGCGCCCTTATCGACAAAAAACGATCTGGTCAGCGTGTATCAGGAAGCGAAGGACAACAACGCCGACCTGGCCGCCGCCGTTGCTCAATATGGCGCGCAGAAAGAAGTCGTGCCTCAGGCTCGCGCCGGGCTGCTGCCCAATATCTCGGGCGGCGCAGAAATGGCCAACGTGCGCACTGTCATCGATCAGCCTTCGGCGACCGCCAACCGCAACGCCCACTCCTACCAGGCGACGTTGGCTCAACCGCTGTTCCGCGCTGATCGCTGGTTCCAGTTCCAGGCCGCCAAAGACGTCAACGAGCAGGCTGCACTGCAACTCTCGGCGACCGAGCAAAACCTGATCCTGCAAACCGCCAACAGTTACTTCAACGTCTTGCGCACGCAGGATAACCTGGCCTCGACCAAGGCAGAGGAAGCCGCGTTCAAACGCCAGCTCGATCAGTCCAACGAACGCTTTGACGTCGGCCTGTCGGATAAGACTGACGTGTTGCAATCGCAAGCGAGCTACGACACCGCGCGCGCCAACCGGATCGTCGCGCAGCGTCAGGTGGATGATGCTTTCGAAGCTCTGATCACCCTGACCAACCGTCAGTACAACTCGATCTGGGGTATTTCCCATACGTTGCCGATCCTGCCGCCCGCGCCGAACGACGCCAAGGCCTGGGTCGATACGGCGGCGAAGCAGAACCTTAATCTACTGGCCAGCAACTACGCCGTCAGCGCGGCGGAAGAAACCCTCAAGCAACGCAAGGCAGGCCATGCGCCGACCCTCGACGCTGTAGCGAAATACGAGAAAGGTGACAACGACGCCCTGGGTTTCAGCAACCCGAACGCCTTCCCCCAACCTTACGGTGGCAACGTCTCGCAAACGACGGTGGGCCTGCAACTGAACATCCCGATCTATAGCGGCGGCTTGACCAGTTCCCAGGTGCGCCAATCGTATGCGCAACTGGATCAGTCCGAGCAGCAGCGCGAATCCCTGCGTCGCCAGATCGTGGAAAGTACCCGCAACCTGCACCGCGCGGTGAACACCGATGTTGAACAAGTGGCGGCGCGCAAGCAGTCGATCATCTCCAACCAGAGTGCGGTTGAAGCCACTGAAATCGGTTATCAGGTGGGCACGCGAAACATCGTCGACGTGCTGGATGCGCAGCGCCAGCTGTACACCTCGGTGCGCAATTACAACAATACCCGTTACGACTATATCCTCGACAACCTGCGCTTGAAGCAGGCGGCGGGTACGTTGAACCCAGGAGATCTGCAGGATCTGGGGCGTTATTTGAAGGCCGACTACAACCCGGACAAAGACTTCCTGCCGCCGGATCTGGCCAAGGCTGCGGCGGCGCAGTTGAAGGCTAATCCGACGCAGTAAAAACAAAAGATCGCAGCCATAGGCTGCGATCTTTTTGTGTCAGGCAATCCGATCGATCAACCGTCCCAACCCGTCCAGCAATCGCTGCAAAGCACCCTGATTGGTGCGCATCACCTTCAAGCCCGCCTCCGCCATCCGCTGCGCATCGCGCGGCAATTCGAACAACCGCTGCACGGCCAGCGCCAGACCTTCGGCATCTTCTACTTCCTGTAACGCCCCGGCGCTGCGCAATTGCGCGGCGATTTCAAGGAAGTTGAACAGGTGCGGGCCACTCAGCACCGGCTTGGCCAGCGCCGCCGGCTCCAGCAGGTTGTGCCCGCCGTTTGGTACCAGACTGCCGCCGACAAACGCGCTGTCCGCCAACGCATACAGAAACAACAACTCACCCATAGTGTCGCCCAGCAACACCGATGTGCCGGCGGTGACCGGTTCGCCAGCGGAACGACGCACCGTGGAAAACCCCTGTTGCCGGCACAATTCGAACACCGAATTGAATCGTTCCGGATGACGCGGCACCAGAATCAGCAGCGCATCGGGATGATTGGCGAGCAACTGACGATGGGCCGACAGCACCACTTCGTCTTCCCCTTCATGAGTGCTCGCAGCGATCCACACCGGACGCTCCTGCGCCTGCCATTGCGCCCGCAGCTCGGCGGCACGCTGAAGCAATGCAGGGTCGATGGTCAGGTCGAACTTGATCGAGCCGGTCACTTCCACCGTTTCCTCACGCGCGCCCAATTCACGAAAGCGCTTGGCCTCGGCTTCGGTCTGCACCGCGAACAGGCTCATCTCGGCAAGCATAGGTTGAGTCAGTTTGTTGAAGCGGCCATAACCCCTGGCCGAACGCTCGGACAGTCGCGCATTGGCCAGTGCCACCGGAATGCCGCGTTTGGCGCATTGGTGAATGTGGTTTGGCCACAGTTCGGTTTCCATGATCACCGCCAGTGTCGGCCGGACCCGATCGAGAAATCGCTTGGCGGCACACGGCAAGTCGTAAGGCAAATAGCAGTGCTGGATGCGCGGTTCGTTGGCGAACAGTGCACGAATGCGCTCGGACCCGGTCGGGGTCATGCAGGTCACGGTAATAGGTAGCTGTGGATAACGTTGCAGCAAGGCGCGAATCATCGGCGCCGCCGCAATGCTTTCACCCACGGACACCGCGTGCACCCAAATTCCGCCCGGCTTCATTGCCGGCAGGCCCAGGGAGAATCGCTCGCCAATGCGTTTGGCATACGCCGGCGCCTTGCGCGAGCGCAGCCACAGCCGAATCGCTACCAGTGGCAGCCCCAGGTAAAACAGCGCGGTGTAGAGAGTTCTATTCATGGCGGCGGAGTTTATCGGCTTTTTTGACCGATCGCCTGCAAGTGCACGGCAAAACGTTCCGCCAACCAACGTGCCGCCGGGCCGAGGGGCTCGTCACGGCGCCAGACCAGTTCCACCACCAGCGCTGGCGGAGTCCATTCGCTATCCAGTTCGACCATCAGGCCCTGATACGCCGGGTATTGCACCACGTGTCGCGGCAGCCAGGCCCAGCCGAGGCCGCGCACCAGCCATTCCGCCATGACGTAGAAGCTGTCGGCCCGCCAGACCTGCGGACTGGCCGGCTCACTGCCGGGGTAGACGCTGGACTGCGTGGACATCAGCAGCTGTCGATGCTGCGCCATTTGCTGACAATCAATCTGCATCTGCCTGGCCAGCGGATGTCCGACACCGCACACAGTCACCATCTCAACGCTGCCCACCACGCGCCGCTCAAGGGCTTCGGGAATCTGATCGTGATAAAACAGCAAGCCCAGATCGGCCCGCCGCTCCACCAGTTTGCGCGCCACATCGCCTTGGGCGGCGCTGGTCAGTTGCACTTCAAGGCTGGGAAATTTTTCCGCCAGGGCTTCAAAGCTTTCGATGATCGGCTGATAGGGCATCGCCTCATCCTGAGCCACGCGAAGGCGTGCCTCCTGGCCGCGCATCATCGCCAACGCCCGACCATTGAGGCGTTCACATTGACGCAACACTTCGCGTGCCTCTTCCAGCAAGGCGTTGCCGGCTTCGGTCAGTTTGGGCTGACGACCACTGCTGCGGTCGAACAGGCTCACGCCGAGGTCGTCCTCCAGCTGCGCAATCGAACTGCTGACCGCCGATTGCGCCTTGCGTTGATCCCGCGCAACCGCCGAAAACGAACGCTGCTCCGCTACGCTGACAAACAGCCGCAGCTGCTCCAGATTCCATTGCATGCTCATGAGGCAACCCATCTTCAGAACAGATAGGTAATGACTTTACCGCATCTGGAGAATCTCTAGAATGCCGACCATAGAAAGCAACACTTCACACGAGGATGCACCCATGACCGCTTACTACTACCTGGCCATTGCCATCTGCGCCGAAGTGATCGCGACCGTTTCGATGAAAGCCGTCAAAGGCCTCAGCACTCCGCTGCCGCTGATTCTGGTGATTGTCGGCTACGGCATTGCCTTCTGGATGTTGACCCTGGTGGTGCGCAGCGTTCCGGTGGGTGTTGCCTACGCAGTGTGGGCCGGCATGGGGATCGTGATGGTCAGCGTGGCTGCGCTGTTCATCTACGGCCAGAAGCTGGATGTGCCGGCGATGATGGGGATGGCGCTGATTGTGTTGGGTGTCGTGGTGATCCAGCTCTTCTCCAAAACCGCCGGGCATTAAGGTTCGAAGCGCAATCCATTGTGGGAGCGAGCTTGCTCGCGATGGCGACATAACATTCAGCATCAATGTTGACTGCCCCACCGCTATCGCGAGCAAGCTCGCTCCCACAGGGTTTGTGCGTTGCCATCGATTGATCGCCAGCAAAACCTCCAATCTTCGAGTCTGTATACTGCGCCCTCGTCTTGAACACTGAGGTCGCTGCATGCCATCCGTTATTTCCACCGACGTTCTGATTGTCGGCGCTGGTGTCGCCGGCCTCTGGCTGAATGCGCGTCTGCGCCGCCAGGGTTTTTCGACCGTGCTGGTGGAAAGCGCCAGCCTCGGCGGCGGACAGAGCGTGAAGTCCCAAGGCATCATCCACGGCGGCGCCAAGTACGCGCTGCATGGCGCCCTGACCGGCGCCTCGGAAGCCATTGCCGACATGCCGCGCCGCTGGCGTGAAGCGTTGGCCGGCGACGGCGAGCTGGACCTGTCCGGCGTGCGCCTGTTGTCCGAAGCCCATTACCTCTGGTCCCCCGGCACCCTCGCCGGCAACCTCACCAGTTTCTTCGCCAGCAAAGCCGTGCGTGGCCGCGTCGATCAGGTCAAAGGCGATCAACTGCCGCCGGCTCTGCAAGACAAGCGCTTCAAGGGCAAAGTCTATCGACTGGCAGAGTTGGTGATCGATGTGCCGAGCCTGATCCAACGCCTCGCCGACCTGGCGGGAAACGGATTGCTCGCTGGCCAGAAGATTGAACCGTTGCTGGAGGACGGCGCTCTGGTGGGCCTGAAGGTCGACGAGCGCGAGATCCGTGCGCAACGCATCGTGCTCAGCGCCGGTGGCGGCACCGCCGCACTGCTCGAAGCACTGGGCCTGAGCCAGCCCGCCATGCAGCGCCGACCGCTGCACATGATCATCGCCAAAGGCCCGAGCCTCAAACCGCTGTACGCCCATTGCCTGGGCGGCGGCACCAAGCCGCGCATCACCGTGACCACCCACCCGGCGGCAGATGGCCAATGGGTCTGGTACCTGGGCGGCGATATCGCTGAAGCCGAAGGTGTCGCTCGCGAACCCGCCGAACAAATCGCCACCGCGCAGAAAGAACTCGGTCAGTTGCTGCCATGGATCGACCTGAGCACAGTGCAATGGGCAACCCTGCGCGTGGACCGCGCCGAGCCGCTGCAATCAGGACTGACCCGTCCTGACAATGCATTTGTGGCCGAACAAGGTCGGCTGCTGGTGGGCTGGCCAACCAAACTGGCACTCGCACCTGACTTCGCCGACCGGGTGATCGCAAGCCTTGCGCGTGACGGCATTCAACCCGGCCCCGCCGCACCGCTACCCGATCTGCCAAAACCACCGATGGGCATCCCCGCCTGGGAGCAACTGTTGCCATGAGCCAACCGACTCTGCACGAATTGCATCGACCACTGGGCAGCACCGGCCTGCTGGTTTCGCCGCTGGGCCTGGGCACGGTCAAGCTCGGCCGCGATCAAGGGGTGAAATACCCCAGCGGCTTCCAGATTCCCGATGACGACGAAGCGCGCATGTTGCTCAAGCTCGCGCGCAACATGGGCATCAACCTGATCGACACGGCCCCGGCCTATGGCCGCAGCGAAGAACGTCTCGGACCGTTGTTGCGCGGCCAGCGTCAGGATTGGGTGATCGTCAGCAAGGTCGGCGAAGAGTTTAGCGATGGCCAGTCGAGTCATGACTTCAGCGCCGCGCATACCCGACTGTCAGTGGAGCGCAGTCTGCAACGCCTGGAAACCGACTTCATTGACCTGGTGCTGGTGCACTCCGACGGCAACGACCTGGCGATCCTCAACGACAGCGAGGTCTATGCGACGCTCGCCGCACTCAAGGCCGAGGGCAAGATTCGCGGCTTCGGCTTTTCCGGCAAAACCGTTGAAGGCGGTTTGAAGGCTCTGGAACAAGGTGATTGCGCCATGGTCACCTACAATCTGAACGATCGACACGAGAAGCCGGTCATTGACTATGCTGCTGCTCACGGTAAAGCCATTCTGATCAAGAAAGCCCTCGCCAGCGGTCACGTCTGCCTGAGCCCCGGTGTAGACCCGGTGCGCGCCAGCTTCGAGTTGTTGTTTGAACATCCCGGCGTTGCCAGTGCTATTGTCGGGACCATTAATCCGCTGCACCTCGCCCACAACGTCGCGACCGTTGCCCAGGTCCTTCGTAGAAACTGATGCCGCCCACGCGGCCTTAAGCAGGAGCCGACATGCCGCGTACGCTCATAAGAAAGAACCCGAGCAACTTCAAGACCCTGCCGTTGTACGTCGAAGCGACTCCCGAAGGCCTGAGCTACCAGAGCGTCGGGATGCCGCTCAATTTCTCCCAGACCCTGCAACGTCGCCGCCCGGTGGCGGTGGCCGACACTCAGCGCTTTGCGCTGGAACTGGCCAACCTCGGGGTCTCGGTGCGCCTGACCCTGCATTGGCAGAATCGAGATTACTGGGTATTGGTGCGTCAGCGTCGGCAAGACCGTGGCGATGTGGTGCTCAAGCTGATCTCGGGTTACGTGCCAGCCCACGAACTGAACCTGCCGCTGCACACCGCGATTCAGGAGATAGCCGAAGAGTGCCTGCTCGAAACCCCGGAAGGCTGGCTCGGTGGACGCTTCAACGACACGTGGTTACCGGCGCCCTACTCGTCCGCGCTGCATTATCGCGAGGCATTGCCCTTTCGCCTGACACCGTTGTCCGGCTCTGCGCGGCCGGTGCGTTGCGCCAACATGCAGCTGATCGAACGTCCGAATGCCTATGTGCATTTGCCGACGGCTTCGTTGCAATTGATCTATGACTTGCGTCTGGAGGTGCCCAAGGAAGCCAAATCCCTGAGCCTGTTCCATGTCGACGAACGACTGGAGGGTGATCAACTGGTGGCCCGGCTCGATCGCAAGCGCCCCGATTTGTACCTGATGCCTCTGCAGGACGGCCAGCCGATGGCTGAGCTGTATACCTTGAAAAAGGATCAGCTATACCCGGCGAGTACACGTGGATTGTATCTGGCAGAGAGTTTTGCCCAGCAGGAAGGCTGGCTGGTGCGCGATGAACGGATTCGCTGGAAGGACTGGATGCGACAGCAGGGACTGAGTCCGCCAGGGAAAGATTCCGGTTTGGCGCGGCTGCGTGGGAAAGCGAAGCTACTACTGAAGAAAATTGTGCCGCGGAAAAAAGTCAGCTCCTGACCACTCTCACGTCGAACCGTCGGCGCGGAATGCTTCAATGGACGCGCTTCGCCCGCTCTGGGACGCAGAGCGTCCCGGGCTGCATTCCCACGCGGAGCGTGGGAACGATCAGTGTTACTCGGATTTGCGGATTTTCTCGACTATTGCAGTCGTAGAGCTGTTCGCAACCAGCCCCAGCACTTTCACCGTCCCGCCATAAGCAGTCACGATGTCTGCGCCGACTACCTGGTCGATTCCGTAATCACCGCCCTTGACCAACACATCCGGCTTGACCTCGCGCAGCAGGTTTTCCGGGGTGCCTTCAGGGAAGCTGATAACCCAGTCCACCGCGCCGAGACCGGCCAGTACGGCCATGCGACGGTCAACGCTGTTGATCGGACGGCCCGGTCCTTTCAAGCGGCTCACTGACGCATCGTCATTGACCGCGACGATCAGACGATCGCCCTGGGCCCGAGCCTGCTCAAGATACGTTACGTGGCCGGCATGCAGGATGTCGAAGCAACCGTTGGTGAAGACGATCTTCTCTTTATGCGCACGCGCATCGTCGACCGCCAGCAGCAATTGCTCCAGGCCCAGCACACCGCGTTCGGAACCTTCTTCACGCTGAATCGCACGACGCAGCTCAGGCGCGCTGATGGCCGCTGTACCGAGTTTGCCGACCACGATGCCCGCCGCCAGATTGGCCAGGGCCACCGCGTGAGGCAGTTCTTCACCCGCTGCAATCGCTGCCGCGAGGGTAGAAATCACTGTGTCGCCGGCACCGGTCACGTCGAACACTTCACGGGCACGGGCCGGCAAGTGCAGCGCAGGATGATCCGGACGCAGCAAGGTCATGCCATGTTCGCCACGGGTCACCAGCAATGCACCGAGATCGAGGTCGTGCATCAGCTGCGCACCTTTGCTCACCAGCTCGTGCTCATCGGCGCAACCGCCAACGATGGTTTCGAATTCACTGAGGTTCGGGGTGATCAGGCTCGCGCCCCGATAGATAGAGAAGTCCTTGCCCTTGGGATCGGCCAACACCGGAATGCCACGGGCACGGGCGGCCTGGATCAGCACCTGATGGTTTTTCAGCGCGCCTTTGCCGTAGTCGGACAGCACCAGCACCTTGATGCCTTCGAGTAATTCGTCGACTTGCTCGCCCAGTGCCAGTGCGTCGGTGGCGAACGGTTCTTCAAAGTCGATACGCAGCAATTGCTGGTGACGGCTCATGACCCGCAGCTTGACGATGGTCGGCTGGTGCGCGATGCGCTGGAACAAGGCGCGAACGCCTGCACCCTTGAGACTATTGGCCAGACTGTCGGCCGCTTCGTCGTCGCCGGTCACGCCGACCAGCGAGGCCGGAGCACCGAGGGCGGCAATGTTCAACGCAACGTTGGCGGCACCGCCCGGGCGGTCCTCGATTTGCTCGACCTTGACCACCGGCACCGGCGCCTCAGGGGAAATCCGTGAGGTACCACCATGCCAGTAACGGTCGAGCATGACATCGCCGACCACCAAGACAGGGGCTTGATCGAATCGCGGCATGGACAACTTCATGGAGCAACCCACATACAAAATGAACAGGGGCGCGATATTACCACAGGGTGGGCGCTGGCTTGCGCGACGGCTGCAACCGGATGATTCGACACTAAAACCTGGTCACTTATTGAGCAGAAATGACGATAACTGCAGGCAAGCGTCTGCCAGCGCCCGTTTTTCGGTGTCGATCTCGCACTCGGCAGACAGTGGCGCCTCGTAAGGGCTATCGATACCGGTGAAATCCTTGATTCGCCCCTCCCATGCCGCTTGATACAGCCCCTTAGGATCGCGTTGCGCACACACTGCAAACGGCGTGCTCACGTACACCTCAATGAAGTCGCCCTCGGCGAACAATCGCCGCGCATTCTCGCGTTCGGCGCGAAACGGCGAAATGGCTGCGACGATCACAATCAGCCCGGCGTCGACCATCAGCCGTGCCACCTCGGCCATGCGCCGGATGTTTTCCCGACGACACTCAGCACCCATCCCCAGATCACGGCACAGGCCATTGCGCAGGTTGTCGCCATCAAGCACAAACGTGTGCAGCCCATGTTGATTGAGCTGTAATTCAAGGGCATTGGCCAACGTCGACTTTCCCGCCCCGGACAACCCCGTCAGCCACAGGCAACGCGGGCGCTGGGATTTGATTGAAGCACGGGCCTCTCGGGTCAGCGACAAATGGTAGGGCCTGATGCTGGTAACGGGCATCGACAGCGACTCATTCATAACCAAGCATCTCGTAATCACGGTGATACGCTCGCCGCACCAGCCGGCGTGTGCGCGCCGTGCAGAAATCCCGGGCCGGCATTGCAAGTCGTTGCACGGAGGAGTTGAGGTGAGGCAATGCCACCGACCGGCCCAACTTTTCGCAAACCAGCTGAAAGTCACGAGCCAAGTGCTCCTGATAGCCAACGAAATCCAGGGCGAGATGCCCCAGGGAGTCGGTGACAAAGTCCGTCTGCGCGGCGAAATGCAATTGCCGGTTGATGGTTTCCGGGTGCAGCCAGCGACCGACAAAATCATCGAAATCGCGGTAGTGACTGACCAGTTGCTGCGCTGCGTGATCACGCCGCCCCAACGCGTTACCCCTTAGAAATGCGTAGGCCGAGTAAGCCCTTTCAAGTGGATCACGAACGAAGGCGAACTTGAAACTGGCGGCATACTGCTGGGGAAACTGCTGCTCGTACCAGTACAACGGCAAGTGCCCCGGGCTCCAGTTATCAAACATCGCGGCACAGATGCTGCTCCCGGCACATTTAGGAACGTGGATGAACAGACAAGCCTGCTGCTCGAAGGCCCGGGGGAAACGCAGGTTGGCCGACATCGACTTGTTCACAACCTGACGGTCCACCACCGACAGGCGCCCCAGCAGGAAGGCCCTTTGCTGCTTGGGCAGGATTTTCCAGAGATAACGTTGAAACATGGCAGTACCCGCGCGAAAGGGACGACCCTCTCGTTGAAGTCAAGATTCATTCAGGAACCTTAGCAAGCGCGGCACGCAGTTTTATTCAGGTTTGGTCAAGAAGGGTAAAGGTCTGGATACAAATCACCGGGCGCATTGCACGCCCGGTGAACGGTTGTCAGGCGATGTCTTCGGCCGGGGCATCGAGGCCCATGGCATTGAGTCGGGCGTAGTAACCATTGTGCGCCAGGAGCTCGGCATGGGTGCCGCGCTCGACGATCCGCCCCTGGTCCATCACCAGAATCAGGTCCGCCTTCTCGATGGTCGACAAACGATGCGCGATCACCAGGGTGGTCCGGCCTTTCATGACCTGATCCAGTGCTGCCTGAATGTGACGCTCCGATTCTGTGTCGAGGGCCGAAGTGGCCTCGTCCAGAATCAGCAGAGGCGCGTTCTTCAACAGCGCCCGGGCAATTGCCAGACGCTGGCGCTGACCGCCGGAAAGCAGCACGCCGTTCTCGCCGACCTGGGTGTCCAGGCCTTCGGGCAGTTGCGCGATAAAGTCCATCGCATAAGCATCCCGAGCCGCTTTTTCAATGTCTTCACGGGGCGCGCCGGCCAGATCGCCATAGGCAATGTTGTTAGCCACGGTGTCACTGAACAGCGTGACGTGCTGGGTCACCTGGGCGATGTGTTTGCGCAGGTTCAGCAGTTTGTATTGTTCCACTTCAACACCGTCGATCAGGATCTCGCCCTTGTCGTGGTGATAGAAGCGCGGAATCAGGTTGGCCAGCGTCGACTTGCCGCTGCCCGATCGACCGACCAACGCCACCATTTGCCCCGGTTCGACCGAGAAGCTGATGTCATCGAGCACCTGACGCTCGGTGTCGGGATAGGTGAAGCTCAGGTTGCGCACGTCCAGACGACCGCTGACGGCATCACGCTCGACGGTACCGGTATCGACTTCAGGCGCGACGTCCAGTTGCTCAAAGATGCTCTCGGCACCGGCCACGCCTTTCTGGATGGTCGAGCTGACTTCGGACAGTTGGCGGATCGGCTTGGGCAACAGGCCGGCCAGAGTGATGTAGGCAACCATGTCGCCCGCCGACGCATCGCCGCGCAGGTACAGCACCAGGAACATCAGCACCGCCATCGCGGTGTAGATCACCAATTGCAGCAACGGCGTGTAGATGGCACCGGTACGGGTCATGCGCAGTTGCTTGTCAGTGTTGCCCTGACTGGCTTCGAAGAAACGCTTTTCTTCGTAGACTTCGCCGCCGAAGCTGCGCACCACGCGATAACCCTGGATGGTTTCCGACGCCACATGCGTCACGTCGCCCATGGCCAACTGGATTTTCTTGCTCTGCTTGCGGAATTTCTTGCTCGCGGTGCGCACCATTACTGCGATCAACGGCAGGATCGCAACCATGACCAGCGTCAGGCGCCAGTTCATGAACAGCAGCGAAGCGAACAGGAAGATCACCGTCATGCCTTCACGGATTACGACCTTGATCGCATCTGTGGCCGCCCCGGTGACCATTGTCACGTTGAAGGTGATACGCGAAATCAAATGACCCGAGTTATGCTTGTCAAAATACCGATTAGGCAAGACCAACAGGTTATTGAACAGCTGCACACGCAAGTCATGCACCAGCCCGAGGGAAACCTTGGCCAGAAAGTAGTTGCCCAGATAAGATCCCAGCCCCTGCCATGCGGCAATCAGGATGATCAGCAACGGCACCGCCTGCAGCAGTTGCAGATCTCGCAGGTAAGGCACGGTTGGAAACAGTGCCGCCTCGGGGTTGGACAATCCGTCGACGAAATACTTGAGGATGTAGCCGAGCATCGGCTGCGTCGAAGCGAAAATCAGAAAACCGACGATGCTGATCAGAAACAGACTGATGTACGGCCGGACATAGCCGAGCAGGCGGAAGTAGATTTTCAAGCTCGAAGGGCTTGCGGAGAGACTGGAGTCGGTCATATCACGCGAATGTCGATAAAAAGGACGCTGACTTTAGCACAGCTTCCTCAGGGTTCTGGCAATCGCACAAAGGCTGTTATTGTTAGACGTATTGTTCAGCATCAAATAGCCATCACCCCGAAATGGCCGATCAACTTCAGGATTGAATTTTTCAGCATGCAGCTCAGCGGTTTAAACAGCGTGTCCAATCGAGTTTTCGATTTCATTTGCCTCTGGATTCTTCCCGTTGGCTATTTTCTGCTCCTGTGCGCGATGTTTTTCCTGCCGGGCCGAAGTTTGCACCACAAGCTCTTTTATGGTCTGTTCAGCATTCCGGCATTGTTTGCCATTTGTCTGCGGCCTCGTGCATTCAAGGAGCTGCTACGCGAACCGATCTTCATTGCAGCGCTGGTGTTCGTCGCCTGGGCAATGATGAGTTTATCCTGGACCCCTGACAGCAAAAACTTCTTCGGCGAATTCAAGCCACCGCTGCATACATTGTTGTTGTTCGCAGGGTGTTACTTGCTGGTGCGTTATCGCAGCGAAATCGTTCAACCACTGTTGCTCACCGCCGCAATCGTGGGTCTGATTGGCACGGCCTACGACTTATTCATGTTTTCTCGCATCTACGAGCCCGGGCTTCGCCTGATCGGTGGCGGTGCGTTTGACAATCCTTTGCTCAGCTCTCACGTATTCGGATTTTTCTGCGCGTATTGGTTGAGTTTGAGCATGACTTGCAAGCGTAAGCAGGTGCTCTGGCTGAGCATCCCGGCGATGGCCGTGATGTTCGCCGCCGTCATTGCGACCGGCTCCAGAACCCCGCTGGTTGCCCTGACCATAGCCTCGTTGTGGCTGAGTTTCATCTGCTGGGGTCGCCGGTCCATGGTCTTGCTTGGCGTGCTGCTCGTCAGCGGGGCAACCGTAATCGTGCTGTTCTCACGGATGATCATTGAGCGCGGCGACTCTTATCGTTTCGAAATCTGGCAGTTGGCGCTGAACAAAATTGCTGAACACCCATGGATCGGTCATGGCTACAACGCTGACCTGGCCATAGACCCGGGGGTCGGAACGAACTTCCAGGAGCCTCATAGCTTTGCCTTGGGCGTTCTCTATTACGTCGGTATTTTAGGCTTGCTCCCGTGGTTGTTCTTTCAGGCCTGGGGTTTGTTGAGCAGCTGGCGTAATCGCCTGCAACCGCTGTTTATCATTGCCTCGACGTGGTTGATATTCGGGATTGGCGCGGGCCTGACCGAAGGTGGCGGCATTATCTCGCGACCTAAAGAGCACTGGTTTCTGCTATGGATTCCGTTGGCACTGATCGCCGCCCTGAGCATCAACCAGCGCGCCAAACGCCTGTTGGCAATGCCGGTCAAGGCACTGAAACCCGCAGACCTGCAAGCACTGACGGCCAATGCGCAGGTAATCGAAGAAGATGGCCTGGGCCCTAAAGTCCTGCGTCTGGTTGATGGCAGCTTCCTCAAGCTGTTCCGTCGCCGCCGCTGGTACACCTCGGGCAGTTTCAACCCGTATTCCGAACGCTTTGCCGTCAACAGCGAACAATTGCGCGACATGGGGATTCCCACCCCGAAAATTCTTGACCTGTACCGGGTACACGATGGCAGCAGTGCCGTGCACTACTTGCCACTCCCGGGCAACACCTTGCGCCAGGTGATGCAAGGCATTACAGCTCCGGCAGTGCGTCAGGCACTGGTGGAGCGGTTCGGCAAGTTCATGGCTCAACTGCATGAGCAAGGTGTGTATTTCCGCTCGCTGCACCTGGGCAACGTGTTGGTGCTTGAAGACGGTGAGTTCGGCCTGATCGACGTGGCCGACATGCGCATCTACCCTTCATCCCTGAACCTGTCGCTGCGTCAGCGCAATCTGCGCCACATGCAACGCTACACGGTGGATCGACGCTGGTTGTTCGAAGATCACTTCGAAGCGTTGCTCCAGGGATATGCCATGACGGCGTCAAAATCCGCTGTCGATAACCTGCACAGGCAAGTGCTGGCCGGGAGTATCCCGGTTCGGTCTCATTGATGACCGAAACCAACCCACTCATTGCGCTGGCAGCCTATCTGCTGGCCATCGTAACCTCCGCCCTGTTGTTGCGCGCTGTCCCGAAAATCGCCCGCCACCTGGAGCATTCCGGCGAAGGCCGTTACGCCAGCATTGACGGGTTGCGCGGCTATCTGGCGTTCGGCGTGTTCGTGCATCACTCAATCATTACCTGGATCTTCCTGCGCGTCGGGGTGATCGATTTTCCGCCGAGCAACTTTTACGCACAGCTCGGCCAGGGCAGCGTCGCGCTGTTTTTCATGATCACTGGCTTCCTGTTCTGGAACCGATTGCTCACCCAGGGACGTCAACACGACTGGCTCGCCTTTGCCGTGTCGCGATTGTTTCGCCTCTACCCGTTGTACCTGCCGCTGATGCTGATCGTATTTGTCACGGTGTTTTATCTGCAGAACTGGGAGCTCAAGGAACCTGTCATCCGTCTGATCGGCCAGATCCTGGCCTGGATGTCCTTCAACCTACCGGACGTCAACCAGTACCACCAGACCGGCATGTTGATCTCCAACGTCACCTGGACCTTGGTCTATGAGATGTTTTTCTACCTCGCCCTGCCGCTCGCCGCCATGGTGTTTATTTATCGCGCAACCTGGAAGCAAGCGGTGCTGTGCCTGATCGGCATCTATGCCGTTTACCAAGTGGTCGGCTGGGAACATTCGCTGAAAAAACATTTCCTGACGAGCTTCCTCGGCGGTATCGGCGCCGCATACTGGATACGCCGGCCACAACTGATGGCCTGGAGTCAGACACGAATGGCGGGAATTGTCGCATTGCTGGCATTGGCCATTGCATTCACGGCATTCAACCGCGCCTTCAGCCTTAGGCCATTGCTGCTCATGTCGTTGTTTTTCGTGATCGTTGCGTCCGGAAATAACCTGTTTGGCCTATTGAAACCGCGCAGCATCCGCTGGCTCGGGGAAATCAGCTACAGCACCTATTTGCTGCACGGGTTCGTGCTTTGGTTATTGGTGCAACGAGTGCCGCCTATGCTGGAACTGGATGCTCGCGACACTTCAACCTTTCTGGCGCTGCTGGCCGTGTGCAGCTGCCTGTTGATCGTCATCAGCAGCCTGACGTTCCTGTACATCGAACAGCCGGGTATCACCGCCGGCAAGAAAGTCTTGCAGTGGTTGCGGCAAGGCAGGAGCAGAAAGGTCGACAAGGGCCTGACGGAAAAGATCGCTCGCTGATTCACACACCCTCTAGCAACTGGCGCAGCCGAATGCAGGCTCGCCAGCTGTTAAGAGTAATGCGTCAAGACCTTAGTCTTTCTCCAAAGGCGAGAAGTACAGCCGCCCCAGACCACGCCAGGTCTTCTTGTTCCAGGCTTTGAACGGGATCTGTGCCAGCAGCTCGCGGGCCAACTTGCGATCGCGGTTGGAGGTTTTGAGAAACATTGAACTGAGGAATTTGTAGCGCACCTCATCGTACAGCGGATGATCGCTGAACAGCGCGTAGGAGCGCAGGATATTGTCGACCATGAAGCGGTGGTTCTTGTAGGAATTGGTGGGGTGCTTGCGATAGCGCGCCATCAATACATTCAGGCCATCGATGAAGTACCCTGCGCGGGTTACCTTCAATTCGATCAGCAAGTCTTCCAGCCGAATGCTCGGATCGAACCCACCCACCTTGTCCAGCGCTTCCCGACGGATCATCAGGGTCGGTGCGGGCGGATAGGGTTTGCGCTCCAGGAACATGTCATCGAAGTCCAGGCGCCGAAACGGCACATCACGGCGCTGGCGCTTCTCGGGAAACAGATTGCCGTCGGCGTCGATCAGCTCGATGTTACCGGCGCAGATACCGACCTCAGGCTTGCCATCCATGTAGGCCACCTGCGTCGCAATACGTTCCGGGAGCATGATGTCGTCGGAACCGAATGGCACGATCAGGCTGCCCTTTGAACGGGCTATGGCGGCATTGAGGGTATTCGTCAGACCCTGGTTCTGTTGAACCCGGAAATCGAAGCCGTACTTTTCCTGCAATACCTTGATGCGCTCGACACTGTCGTCACTGGAACCATCATCGACCACCAGCAGTTCGATGTTCTTATAGGTCTGATTGAGGACGCTGAGGATACTTTCCTCGATGTAGCGAGCGTGGTTATACGACGCGATGATGACGGTTACGAGAGGTTGCGCGTCGCTCATGGTTGTTCCTTGCGAGCTTTTTCAAGGCCCGATTCGATCAGATTCAGGTATTCCTGGCGGAACACCTCGATGTCATGCTCTTTTTGCAGATAACGGAACGCCTGCTCACCCTTGGTCTTGAGTTCGTCATCCGACAGGGCAAGGTAGTTATCCAGCGCCGTGATCAGGCTCGGCACATCCTTCGGCGTAATCGCCAACCCGCCAGCCCCTTCGATCAACGGCAGCATTGCCGGTACATTCGAGGCGATCACCGGCAGGTGTCCGCTCATCCCTTCCAGCAACGCCAGGCCCAGCCCTTCAGCCAGGGACGGCATGGTCCAGACATCGAACGCACGAATGTACTGCAAGGCGATTTCCTTGAAGCCCAAAAGGTGTGCGCGACCGGTCAGGCCCAGGCGCTCGATCTCGGCTGCCAGTTTCGACTCTTCGCGACCGGCACCGATGATCGCCAATTGGGTGTTCGGGTATTTGTCCTTGAGCGCGGCAAACGCCTGCAGCAGATAGGTGTGTCCCTTGACCGGCACCAGGCGACCCAACGCGCCGATCAAGCGCACCGACGGATCGATACCCAGCATCTCGCGGGCGCGCTCACGACTGTGCTGCAAGCCTTCGGCCTGCTCGATGTCGATCGCGTTGGTGATGGCGTAGGTGTTCTGGTCGGTGAAACCGCAGTCGCAGTCCAGCAGGTACTGTTTGACGGCCGGCGATACGCCGACAAAACGCCAGTGACGATCGATCAGGCGCTGGGTCTGGCGACGCCGGTAAAACCGGTCGTACTCGCCAAAGCCGTGGGAGATGCCAATGCACAGCGGCACTTTCAACCAACGGTTGAGGGTCAGCATCATGTTCACGGGTTTGAAGCGGTTGCAGATCACCACGTCGAATTTTTCCGCGCGGCAAAATTTGTACAGCCGCCACATCGCCCGCAGGCGCATGCCCTTGAGGGACTTGTCGGAGAACTCGAAATACACCGAACGGTCAGCCCGGCTCACGGCCTCGCCTGGCCCAGGCTTGCCACGCAGGAACGCTGCGGTCACTTCATAGCGCTCGCTCGGCAAAGCCTTGACGATCTGCTCCGCAAGGTCGGCAAAATCATGGGCTTTGACGTTGTAGTCAGGCTGCAACTGCAGAACCTTTGACCGTTGACTCATAACTCTCCCCGGTGAAAACCAGTCGCATCGATGACCCAGGTTGCTTCGGTGGCAATATGCCGGACCTCGGCTGGGTCGGGTAGAGGCAACCGTGACCACTCATTGCGCTTCCAGCAGACGAAGTGGAAATACGGAAACCGGCGATCGCCATCGCGATCGTTGCTCAAACAGCCATTGCGCCAATACCAGTGGCGCGGAAAATCATCCGTGCCGTCGTGCCACTTGATGCAGCCTCCCGGGGTGCTGAACGCCTCGGTGAATTCACTGCGTCGTCGAGACGGATTGAGCTTGCCCACCCAGGTGAACAAGGGCTCGGGAAAATTTTTGCGCCAGTGGAAGATTCGGCTGAATGCGCCCTCGTCCAGCGCGTGGTGCACTTGGTCGGTAAAGCGCTTTCGCCAGTCCTTCATCTTCATGAACAACTCACGCTTTCGGGTGTTATTGCGCATCAGGCAAAGATGACCCGCGACCCGTCGCTCGTGAGTCGAGAACAGGTCATGACCGGCCAGTCGCTCCGAGGTGAAATAACTGCGAAGGTCACCATACACCAGATCAATATCGCCGAATCCCCAGAAATCATAGCCTTGCAGGCGGTCGGCATGAATATGCCCCAGCGCCGGCTTGATATCGCAGAGTTTATAAGGCGCATCCGGCACAAAGTCGATGCCGAGCCGTCTAGACACCAGCACACAGTACTCACTGAATGTCATGCATTCGACCGTGACGTTGGGCGGCAGATGCTCCGGGACACCGCAGTCGCTGAACAGCAACCAGTCGATATCGGGGTTACGACGACAACTCTCCAGA
Organism: Pseudomonas sp. IT-P294; assembly: GCF_949767865.1. NCBI lineage: Bacteria > Pseudomonadati > Pseudomonadota > Gammaproteobacteria > Pseudomonadales > Pseudomonadaceae > Pseudomonas > Pseudomonas sp. IT-P294. Next base: position 247,886 of record NZ_CATKQW010000002.1, read on the forward strand.
AAGAACGGCATCCAGAACGGCCAGCAGCCGAAATACGGAATCAAAAAAACTATACGTGGGCATGGGTTGATCACAGAAGAATCACTACAGTTGTTTGAGTCGCAGCCATGCTAGGCCGCGCAGAACTTCATTTCTGCTGCCTAGGTGTTTCAGTATGCTTCAAAAGCCATAGCAACTCGTGACGCCTGACCGCTTTACGAAAAAATTCGTTTTCGCCATACAGCGGCGGCGCTCTGCGGGCCAACAGTCGCTGTATCAACCGACGCACACGGCGCTTGAATGGCATGGGCGGTTGCAGGTCATGCATCATGCCCAGCGCCATGGCTTTATCTCGCTGCAAATCCAGCGACAGCGGCAGGCAGTACGGCTCCATCGGCGGGACCGAGTCAAAGGCCGGAGGCAGTGCGATGCCGTGGCCTGCATCACCCATTGGCCAACGGTCGTTGTCGTGCAAATGGTTGGCGTAGCCGAGCAGTGTCGTCGGCTGCCACTCCAGCCCCTGCAAGGCCTCGAGGACCGCTTGCTGGGCGCAGATATGATCAGGGTGCGGATCGAGTATCGGGTGTGGCAACACGATCACTTCAGGCCGCGCGCGCAGCAGCAACTCGCGCAGATCGGCCAACAGATTGTTCCAGGTCGCAGCGCCGTCAACATCGCCCGGGAGGGCAAATGGATTCAACTGGCGAAACACTCGGGTGTCGTTCAGGTCCGCTTCGCGCGAGCCCACCGGTTGAGTCGGTGCGGCCTGCATCGCCGCCAGTTGCAGACAGAAATAACCCAACTGAACGCAATGTGCTTCAGGCACACCGGCCCAACGCGGCACCGCGATGCTGTCCCAGGCGCGCAAACGCCCCTTGAGGCGTGCTGCCTCGACCTTGTTCAGGCCCAGTTGTCGATAGTGTTCAGCTTCGATTTCGCCGGCGGTGAGCGTGACAATCCAGGCTTCATCGGCCTGGCTGTATAGACCATAGGCCGCCAACTCTGCATCGTCGGCGTGGGGCGCGATCACCATCACACGCTGGCGTCGATAATCAGGTTGTTCGAATGCCCAGAGTACGGGCTCGCCGAGCAATCGGCAGAACCGCCCACGCAGCCGTAATTCACCTCGCGATAGCACGCGCGCCTGACCGCTGAGGTTCAGGTAACGCAGGCCGTTGACGCCCCGTTCGAAGGTTTGCCGATCGGGATTCTCGCCGCCCGCCAGCTCGACCACCGGATCGATAAAGCGTCCCAGCCACGTGCTTTTTATCCGCAGCGCCAGCACCAGCGTGGCGTCGTCGACCAGCATGACGCCTTCGTCCAGCCGTAGACGCTCACCGTCCAGATGAACCTTGGGCTGTTGGGTGTAAGGCGCAAAACTGTATTGGTAATCGTCTTTGGGCGAATAGAACAAATGGTCGGCGAACCAGGCCTCGTGGGCAATCCAGCCCAACACCGCCAACACCGGCGGCAACCACCAGGCCACCCACACGCCGATGGCAATCAGCAGCACCAGTGCGATCAACAGACCGATGCGCTTGTTGCGACGATGGCGTTTGAGCAGTTGCTGTTTGCGGCTCATGGGCTGTCTCACACGGTGAAAACCGGCACGGGATTGCACCAGCGGTCCTTGTATTCACGATCAGCGCGACCGAAGGAAAACCGCAAGGGCTTATCCAGGGCCCGCGCATGCTCCCAGGCACTTTGAGTATTGAGAAAACTCAGCACGCTGCCGGGGCTGAACTCGCGCGTTTGAGGGTCGACTCCCCCGTTGATGTATTCAACGCTGATCCACTGCGGCGCCTCGACCCGATACACGAGCTGAATCGCAATCGGCGCATCGTTGAGGAAAATCACCGAGCCGATCAGGAAGTCGCGCAGCAGTTCGATCACCTCGCCCATGCGCTCGGCCCCGGTGGCCGGGAAGCCCCAGCGACGCTGGAACAGGTCGCAGTAAATCGCTGCCAGCTCAGCGCTGGAGAAATCGGCGACCGGGCGCACCACCCCGCCCGCCTCTTCCAGCAGGCGCAATTCACGGCGCTGGTTGTAGCGAAATTTTTTCGACAATTCTTCGGGCGTACGGGCCATTGCCAGCTGTTCGGCCTGCAACTTGATGTCGGTGAAGCGGCCTTCGCTCAAGGCCGACAAATACCGCCCGCGATGGCGCAGAGGTGCTTGAGCATCCGCGGCGGCCGGCAGGATCAGCTCGGCATTACCGAGGTCGAACAGGCCCTTTTTACCGCGGCGCTTGAGCACATCCTTGGACAGCGCCAGGTCGCGCCCCCAGGTCGGTATCGCAGCTTTGACTTCACCGTTTTGCTCCCAGGCCAGGTACCGCACCGGGATCTCGGCCAACTGCGCAAGGCGTTCAACCACCAGGGGATGAGTTGCGACGCTGCCGCCAAAACGCTGCCAGGCCTGGGCATAAGTCGGGGCGTCGACCACCGCCCAGCCACGTTCGCGCCAGCCTTGAAATCGGTTGAGCATCAGGCCCTCTGCGCCAGTTCTGTGACGTGTGGCAAATGCCAGAAAACCTCACGTACCGCGCGGTCGGAGAAATGCTCGCGCAAGCGATCAAGCATCAGTTCGGCACACTGGTGACGTTGCTGGTCGTCCATTGCGGCCAGGTGTTGCAGCCCTTGGGCCAAGTGCTCGGCATCGCCCAGCGGAAACAGAATGCCCACCCCTTCAACGATCTCCTTCGCCCCACCGCACGCGGTGGCGAGCAACGGAATGCCGGCGGCCATGGCTTCCAACAGCACCATGCCGAAGGGTTCGTGATCAGAGCTCAAGGCAAACACGTTGAATGCGCGGAAATAGCGGCGCGCATCCGGTACTTGACCGAGGAACAGCACACGATCGCCGATACCCAATTCACGGGCCAGGGCCTTGAGGTCCTGTTCGAGTCGACCGCTACCCAGGATCACCAACTGACTGTTGGCCGGCAAGCCCGGCAACGCTGCGGCAAAACCGTGCAGCAACGTGGTCTGGTCCTTGTCCGGATGCAGCCGCCCGACGTTGCCGACAATCCAGGCGTCCGCCGACAGGCCGAGGGTTTCCCGTGCCTCGCGGACCGACACCTGGCTGGTCTGCAACGCCGGCACATCGATACGGTTATAGAGTGTCTGAATCCGCTCGGCCGGCCATTTCGGCAGGCAACTGCGCATGTCATCACGCACCGCATCGGAAACCCCGAGCAGGCTCAGGCGCTTGCGAAATAGATTGGAGAAAAGTTTGCGGGTGCCGCGCTTGTAATCGCCAAACGCGTGGTGCACACCGATCACCGGCAGCGAGGTGCCGAGCAAGGCGATGTAGATCGGCTTGAACCGGTGAGCGATGCAGAAACTGAAATTGCGTGAAGCGGCAATCTTGCGCAGATCGCTGATGGCGCCCAGCTTCAGGCCACGGATGGCCTTGGAGCTGTACTCCATGAACAGCACTTCGTCGGAAGCGCAGCCTGCAGCGACGTCGCTGTCGGCGGCGCCGGTGAGGAACACCGTTGTCACGCGATATCCAGTCCCGGCGAACAGGCTGGCGTACTGCCGGGCGCAGTCCAGAAACGGCCCGTCATAGCCGTGACAGAACTGCAGCACATGGCGTTCAGCCGAGCGTGTCATAAGCGTTCGCACCCTCTTTGACCACCAGAATGTCTTCCATGATCAGGTACTGCAGGTCCGAGCCGAAGAACATGTTCAGAGCGTCGGTCGGCGAGCAGATCATCGGTTCGCCGCGACGGTTGAGCGAGGTATTCAGCGACACGCCGTTGCCGGTCAATACTTCCAGCGCCTTCATCATGTCGTAGTAGCGCGGGTTGTATTCGCGCTTGAGCACCTGGGCCCGGGAAGTGCCATCTTCGTGGACAACTTCCGGCACGCGGGTCTTCCACTCTTCAGCCACTTCAAAGGTGAAGGTCATGAACGGCGCAGGGTGATCGATCTTGATCATCTGCGGCGCAACGGTGTCGAGCATCGACGGGCAGAAAGGCCTCCAGCGCTCGCGGAACTTGATCTGGTGGTTGATGCGGTCAGCGACACCGACGGCACTTGGGCAGCCAATGATCGAACGACCGCCCAAGGCACGCGGACCGAACTCCATGCGTCCCTGGAACCAGGCCACCGGGTTGCCATCGACCATGATCTTGGCGATGTTTTCCGGCATGTTCTCAAGCTTGCGCCAGACCGGCTTGCTCGGGTGACGGGCACAGGCAGCGAGCACGTCTTCGTTGGTGTAGGACGGGCCGAGGTAGACGTGTTCCATCTTTTCGACCGGAACACCACGGGCGTTGGACACGTAAGCTGCAGCGCCCACCGCCGTGCCGGCATCGCCGGACGCAGGCTGCACGAACAACTCTTTTACGTCATCGCGGGCGATGATTTTCTGATTGAGCTTGACGTTCAACGCACAGCCGCCGGCGTAGGCCAGCTTGCCGGTTTCCTTGAGCACATCGCCCAAGTAGTGGTCGATCATCTGCAGCGCGATTTTTTCAAACAGTGCTTGAATGCTCGCCGCGTAGTGGATGTACGGCTCGTCAGCGATGTCACCTTCGCGCTTGGGCCCCAGCCACTCGATCAGCTTCGGCGAGAAGTAGTAACCTTTACCCTTCTCTTTGTAACGACGCAGGCCGATGACGTTGGCATAGTCGGTGTTGATCACCAGTTCGCCGTTTTCGAACGACGCCAGGCGCGAGAAATCGTACTTGCTGGCGTCACCGTACGGCGCCATGCCCATGACCTTGAACTCGCCGTCCAGCATGTCGAAACCGAGGAACTCGGTGATCGCGCCGTACAGGCCGCCGAGGGAGTCCGGATCGAAGAATTCCTTGATCTTGTGGATCTTGCCGTTTTCGCCATAACCGAAGAAGGTCGTGGCGTACTCACCCTTGCCGTCGATCCCCAGGATCGCGGTTTTCTCTTTGAAACCGGAGCAGTGATAAGCGCTGGAGGCGTGGGCCAGGTGATGCTCGACCGGCTCGATCTTGATTTTCTTCGGATCGAAGCCCAGTTGCTCGAGGCACCAGACAATCTTGTTGCGATAACGCTTGTAGCGACGGTTGCCCATCAGGATCGCGTCAAGAGCGCGGTCCGGGGCGTACCAGTAACGCTTGGCATACTGCCAGCGAGCCTTGCCGAACAGGCTGATCGGTGCGAATGGAATCGCCACCACGTCAACGTCGGACGGCTTGATACCTGCCTGTTCGAGGCAAAACTTCGCCGATTCGTAGGGCATGCGGTTCTTTGCATGTTTATCGCGCACAAAGCGCTCTTCTTCAGCCGCAGCGACCAGCTTGCCGTCGATGTACAAGGCTGCGGAAGGATCATGGCTAAGGGCGCCGGACAGGCCAAGAATCGTCAATGCCACAGGGGTCTAGCCTCTTTAGTCTGCATGCAGGCGACAAGCGCCTCAAAAATTAATGTGCCCTCGCAAGGGGCGAGAGACAGCTAAAGGGCGGGATTATAGCGTAAACATGGCGGGAATGACCCAGCGCTTATTACCCTGCCTGGACTTAAGCGTGGCGCCCTGCTTATCCGCGCCCTGCTCGCCAGTAAATACCCAGATTGCCGTCAGTAGCCTGGCGGAAAATCGTATAGGGCAAGGACACCGTGTCGCAGATGCCCGAGAGCGTCAGATCGAGCAGCACCAAGGGTACCAGGACGCCCGTGGGATCCGGCGGAGCATGCAGGAGGCAGAAGTTGTAGGCCATACCGCTGTAAACACGGGGAATGGATTGGCAGTAGGTCTTTTGTTTTCGCAGGCCGCGAGCCGCGTCTTCGTCGTCTTGCAGCACTGTAAGCGCTGTTCCGCAGCCCGTTAAGGCCAGTGAAAAAGCCCCCATCGCAACAGCCATTTTTATCGTCAAAATCTGCCCTCCGTAAACGTCAGGCAAACTAGCATCGTGACTATTCAGGGCACAGTTCATGGAGTCTGCGGATCATGTAGGACAGTTCACAAAAACTTGTCCCCTTAATCTCGACTGACTGTTCTGGCCCCATCGCGAGCAAGCCCGCTCCCACGGTAATTCTGCGTCGGACAGATATTTTGTGTGTGACGCAGATACCCTGTGGGAGCGGGCTTGCTCGCGAAGGGTCGAAGACCCGATTCAGGCAGCGCCAGAGATGTCTTTGGGAAGCCGCTGATCGATGACTTTGTAGAGCGCGCTTTCTTCAGGCCAGTTACGCATGAACCGCGCCCGATCCCGCGCATACGCCGGAGCAAAGCTGCCCGTCGAGCCATGCTGACACATCGAATCCAGGTCGATCAGCGCCCAGCGATCCTGCTGCCAGAACAGGTTGTGACCCTTGAAGTCGCCATGGCTGATGCGCTCGCGAATCAGCTCGGCAAACAAATGATCCAGCGCGGCCAGCTCAGCCTCGGGCGCATCACCGCTCTCAACGTAAGGCGCAAAGCGCTCGATGATGTCCGGTCCCGGCAAGTATTCCGTAATCAGGTAAGCCCGACCGCGCAACCAGAGAAACCGCTTCTCCAGCAACGCCAACGGTTTGGGCGTAGCGATGCCCAGAAACGCCAGACGATTGCCTTCGCGCCACGAGTGCCATGCACGGCTCGGACGCCAGAAGCGTTTGAGCCAATGTGCAAAGCCTTTGATGTTGTAGCGCTTGATCACCAGCGTCCGACCCGCCACATCGACCTTTCCTACGCTCGCCGCACCGCCGGTCTTATACAGGTGCCCCTGATCGAGCAAGGCATCGGCCTGTTCCAGCACCGGCAGCATCGCCGCTTCTTCCTCGCGACGAATAGCCCGCAGTCCAAACGGCCCGCGCTGAACGCTGAACAGCGTGCAATCGCGGCCCACCTTGGTCAGGTAGTCCTTCAAGCGCCAGCTGCGAACCTTGTCGATCTGCTTCTGCAACGCTTCCATTGGCAAGGCGTGCTCGCCATTGCTCAACAGGTAATACACCAACAACTCTTCGGTGAACGGCTCCAGCGACTTAGGTAGCTGGGCGAAAAACACACCGAGGTTCTCCAGGACTTTCTGCCGTGACAGCGGTTGGCCCGGTGTTTCGGCGCAAACGCCGCCACCATCGATCAGATACAGCCGACCGCGCTGACGCAATAGGTTGTCCAGATGCAGGTCTTCTTGCCAGAGCCCCTTGCGATGCATTTGGCCGATAGCGCCCAACGCCTCGGCCAGCACGGCCCCTTGCATATCGGCCAGCACTGGCAAGTGCTCGACCTGTTTCCAGGTATCCCCCAGGCTCTCGGCGCCTTCGAGGAAGTCAAACAACAGCCAGCCACCCTCGCCTTCTATCAAACCATCCGCCAGCAATTGCGGCGTGGTCAGGCCTTGATCGGCCAGCAAGCGAACACCGGCCAGTTCACGTTGAAAATGCCGGGCCGCCTTGCTGCCAACCAACAACTTTGCCAGCACTGGCCGACCACGCCAGACGCCGGCGCCAACATAACGCTGTCCCGGCAATACGCGTAGCAAACTCAACAACTGCAATTGGCCGGGGCCGGCAGCATCGGCCAGGGAAATACTCATCGGCAAGCTCGGGCTGCGGCCGGCGTTTTTCAGCTCGGACAAATGCATCAACGTGTCTCCTTATGACTGCGCCGGGCAGTCAGGCGCGACATCCAACTGTCCACCAGTGAACTGTCCTGAGGCTGCTCGAGATAGACCGCCAAAAACTCGCGCAACTGCGCATCGGTCCATTCCGGGGCGCGCCGCAGCAACGGCTCCAGGTCTTTGATACGGTCACGCTGACCAAACAGCAACGGCCGGGTTTTCTCCAGGTCGATCAGCTGCGCCTCATAACCGTCGCCCGTGGCTCGCAGGAAAATATGCTTGGGGTAGAAACACCCGTGAACCTGGCGCACGCCGTGAAGCTGCCGCGCCAGTTCGCCACAGGCTTTCATAATGGCCGAGTGTTGCTCCTCGCTCAGCTCCGACCAGCACTGCAACAGTGAATCCAGATCATCCCAGCCATCCAGGGCGCGAGTCAGCAGCACCGCACGGACTTCGCCATCGAATTTTCGCTCGCCAAAAAACGCCGCCTGCAGTGCCGGAATGCCGAGCTTCTGATAGAGACTGATGTTGCGAAACTCACGAGCGAAACTCGGCTCGCCGAAGGGCGCGCGCAAAGTGCGGGTCAGGTAATTGCTTTGGCGCTTGAGGTAAAAGCCCTGACCTTCCAGATCCAGCCGAAACACACTGCTCCAGCCATCGCTAACGGTATTGGGCTCATCGACTGCGTCGAGCTGCTTGGCCCAAAGTTCGTCGAAGGTGCCGAGGCCGTGATGCTCAAGGAGCATACGGTCTTCGGCAGCCAGAAAATCAGTCATTCACGCCCCTTAAAAAATCTCACCACGTGCCGTATGCGTTTTTTGTCGTCGGCATCGAGCCGATCACGCTGGCGGTATTGCAGATAAAAACGCAGGCGCTGGGTCGCCGACAGGTGATATTTGGCCACCTTGTCGAGACAGGCCAGGTCTTTAGTAATTCGGTACTTGAGCCAGAAGCCGCGCCAGAAATCGCCGTTGGGGCAATCGATCAGAAACAGCTTTGCCTCATCGTCGACCAGCAGGTTGCGCCACTTCAGATCGTTATGGGTGAAGCGCTTGTCGTGCATGATCCGGGTGTACCCAGCCAATTGGCGACTGACGACGTCAACCCAAACGCGGTCCGCGAGCCTGGGATCGTGCCGGTTAGCAAGGACTGACAAGTCTTCGGTATTGGGCAGTTCGCGGGTAATCATCGCACCTCGGGCATACGCCGCACCGCGCCGTTCCAGGCCCCAGGCCACGACTTCAGCGGTGGGAATGCCCCACTTGGCGAAACGCTTGAGGTTCTGCCATTCGGCCTTGACCCGGGGTTTGCCCAGATAGCGGCGCAGGCCCTTGCCGGCGCCCACGTAGCGCTTGACGTAATAATTGACGCCATTGCGGTTAACGCGGATGACCTCGGACAACGGGTCGAGGGTCACGCGCTCACCCTGAAGGGCGAACACCGCTTCCAGGCTGCCAAAATCTTCCGCCAGATCGCTGTAAGCAGACCCCAGTTTCCAACCCGGCATCAGAGCGCGTCTCCGTATCGCTGTTTACGGTCGTAAAGTTTGTTGGCTTTGCCTTCAAGCCAGGCAAGCAGCGAGGCTTCTTCGGCCAGAATCTGGCGCAATGGCTGCTGGAAATAGCCTTTGAGGAAGCGCAGCTTGTCACGCCGGGTCAGGCCAATGTCCAGCGCTGAGAAATACAGCGCCGCCAGGTCTTTGTCGCGCCAGCGCCGGGTAATTGCCGGACGGGTCTGGGCGCGGTGCAGGTCAATCACCGAGAGTTTGAAGTCATCGGCCGTCACCGGTTTATCGGTGTGCAGCAGAAAGTGGCAGATGTAGCAGTCGCGGTGGTTGACCCCGGCGCGGTGCATCATGCCCGTCATCCGGGCGACTTCAGCGATCAGCGCGCGCTTGAGCCTGGGCTCGGGCGGCTGCTTGACCCAATCGATGCTGAAGTCTTCGAGGCTGACAGTGGGCGCCAGCTCTTCGGTGACAATAAAAGAGTGCTGGTCCGCCGGGTTGCTGCCCTTCTCGCCATAAGCCACGGCGGTCATGGTGGGCACGCCGACTTCTTTGAGGCGTTGAATGGCTTTCCATTCCTGCCCTGCGCCGAGGACCGGCAATTTGGCGGTCAGCAGGTTCTTGAAAATCTCACCCCAGCCAATGCCGCGGTGAATCTTCACGAAGAAGCCATTGCCGTTCACTTCAGTGCGCAACGTCCGGCGTGCTTCCAGCTCACGGTAAACCTCACCCTGCAGGCTTTCGACTTCAGTGAACGCATCCCGTCCGGCCCACAGGCTCTTGAACGGTTCAGCCAGCATCAACTTCATTAAGCGTGCTCCGCCAGAATCACATCGGCCGCGTGCTGCGGCATGCTATAGAGGTCGGCCGTCTCGGCGAAAGCCAGACCGTTGCGGCTCCAGGCCGCCCGTGCCTGAGCGTCGTTCAACATGCCGGTCAGGTACTGCGTCAGTTGCGCCTGATCGAATGGTTCGTCCAGCACCAGGCCGGCGTCGGCCTCGGCAATGTAATGGGCGTAACCACAGACTGCGCTCACCAATACCGGCAACCCGGCCACCACGGCTTCGAGCAACACGGTCCCGGTGTTTTCGTTGTACGCCGGGTGGATCAACAGATCGGCACCGAGCAGGAAACGAGGAATATCGCTGCGACCCTTGAGGAACGTCACGTTGTCGCCGAGCCCTAAAGTGGCGCTCTGCATCTGGAACAATTTGGGGTCATCCTGGCCAATTACAAACAGCCGGGTGCGTTTCTTCAGATCAGCGGGCAATGCGGCCAGCGCCTTGAGGCTGCGATCGACACCCTTTGTCTTGAACCCGGAGCCGATCTGCACCAGCAGCAATTCATCGTCCTTGAGGTTGAATTCGCGACGGAATCCAGCACGAATCTCGGCCGCATTGGCCGGCGCGCGACGGTCCTGGGAGATGCCCGGTGGCAGCAAATGAAAGCGTTCCAGCGGCGTGTCGTAATACTTGATGAACAGCGGCTGCTGGACCTCGGAGATCATCAGCACTTCGGTCTTGGCGTCCTTGGCGAACACCGCGCGCTCGTACTCGGCGAAGTGCCGGTAGCGGCCCCAGCGACGGTAAAGCGAGTTGCGCAGATTTTGCGCCTTGTCTTCGAAGCAGCCGTCGGCGGCGTAGTAGACGTCCAGGCCCGGCATCTTGTTGAAACCGATGAGTCGATCCACCGGACGCTTCGTCAGATCCGCTTCCATCCATTCGCTGAGCTTTTCGTTGCGGCGATGATTGAAGAACGCTTTGACCGGCGCGACGAGCACTTCGAAACCCGGCGGCACGTCGCCCTCCCAGATCAGCGTGTAGACACGAATCTGATGGCCGCGCTGCTGGCACTCCAGGGCAATGCGCATGAAGTCGCGCTGCAAGCCCCCGAATGGAAAGTACTTGTACAAGACGAATGCCAATTGCATCAGCGCAGCTCCTCAGCCAATAACAACGTGCTCAGTCGAGTCGCGACACGCTCGGGATTCAGGCGAGTGAAGCACAGCGGCCACTCGCGCTTCAGGTCGAACCGACGGGCATCTTCGGCCGTCGGTTGATAGGTGCATTTCTTTTGCAGGCACGGCGCACAGGGGAAATCGCTGGCGATGTGAATCTGCGCCTTGCCGTAGGCGCCGGTCAGGCCCGGGTTGGTCGGCCCGAACAGCGACAAGGTCGGCACGTCGAGCGCCGCGGCCAGATGACCGAGGCCGGTGTCCACGGCCACACAGGCCTGGGCACCCGCCAATACTTTGCCGACGCCCGCCAGGTTCAGCTTGGGCAACACTTCGACGTGGCGAAAGCCTGCGGCGATGCGCTCGGCCCGGGCCTTCTCGATCGGGTTGCCCCACGGCAGCTTCACCGCGACGCCGAGGTAACCGACCCGCTCGGCCAATTCGCGCCAGTAGGCTTCCGGCCAGTGTTTGGTGTCCCACGTGGTGCCATGCAGAAACAGCACGTAAGGATTCTTGCGCGGCAGTTCCACCAGGCGCTCGACATTCAAGCCGTAATCGCCCAGCCCCTTGGGCAAGTCGTAGCCCAATGCCAGGGCGAACAACTGACGCACCCGCTCAACCGCGTGTTGCCCACGCCCCACCGCCAGGCGACGGGAATAAAAGCGCGCGGCAATCGGTTCGCGTGCTGAATCCTTGTCCAGCCCGGCGACCGGTGCTTTGACATAGCGGGTCAGCCAGGCGCTTTTCAGCAGGCCCTGAGCATCAATCACCAGATCGTATTTCGAAGCGCGAACGCTTTGTTTGAAGCGCTTCCACTCGCCGCTTTTGATGGTTTGCCAGAGGTTCTTGCGCCAGCGACGGATCGCCACCGGAATCACCTTGCTCACGGCCGGGTGCCAGGTCGGGATTTCGGCGAAGCCTTCTTCCACCACCCAGTCGAACTGGATGCCGGGGATCGCCCGCGCCGCGTCGGTCAGCGCCGGCAACGCGTGAATCACGTCGCCCAGCGATGAAGTCTTGATCAGCAGAACGCGCAAACTATTTGACCTCGACCACAGTGCCCTGCAACCGCTGCAAAGCTTCGTTCACGGCTTGCGGCATGAGCTGGCGCAGACAGTTGTAATGACCGAAACGGCAGGTGCGGTCGAAGCAAGGGCTGCACTCCAGGCCCAGGCGCACAATCTCGACGTGTTCGGCCAAAGGTGGCGTGAAACCCGGCGATGTCGAGCCGTAGACCGCGACCAGCGGGCGGTTCAGCGCCGCAGCAACGTGCATCAGGCCGGAGTCGTTGGACACCACCGAATCAGCACAGGACATCAGGTCGATGGCTTCAGCCAGCGAGGTGCCGCCGCTGAGGTTCACTGATTCTTCACGCAGACCCGGAATCAGCCGCGCGCGAATGTCTTCGCCGACCGCGTGATCGTTTTTCGAGCCGAACAACCAGACTTGCCAGCCTTCGCGGATCTTCGCTTCGGCGACTTTGGCGTAATGCTCGGACGGCCAGCGCTTGGACTCGCCGAACTCAGCGCCGGGGCATAGCGCCAACACCGGACGGTCCAGGGTCAGGCCGAATTTGGCCAGCGCCGCCTCGCGAGTGACCGGGTCGATCCGCAAGCTCGGCCGCGGATACGGTTTCGGCAGCTCGACACCGGGCTCGAAGGCCAGGGCCATGAAGCGCTCGATCATCAGCGGATAACGTTCTTTATCCAGGGTCCGCACATCATTGAGCAGACCGTAGCGGAACTCGCCACGCCAGCCCGTACGTTTCGGGATGCCGGCAAAGAACGGCACGAGCGCCGACTTCAGGGAGTTGGGCAACAGGATCGCCTGGTCATACTGGCCGGCCAGGGATTTACCGATGCGTCGACGCGTCGCCAGTTCAAGGACGCCATGGCCGAGCGGAAAGCTCAAGGCCTGACGGACTTCGGGCATACGCTCAAGAATCGGCCGGCTCCACTCGGGGGCCAGGACGTCGATTTCGCACTGCGGGTGGCGCTGCTTGAGGCACTGAAACAGTGTCTGCGCCATCACCATGTCACCGACCCAGCTGGGCCCAACGATCAGAATTTTCATGTGGTTTCCAAAAACGAAACCGGGGAGGCATACGCCTCCCCGCCTCGAGAATCACTGTGGGAGCAGGGTTGCTTGCGATGGGTCATCACCTTCAACATTGCTGTCGACTGTCACTCCGCTATCGCGAGCAGGCTCGCTCCTACATTGGGTATTGGTGCACATCCAGTGCTGCAGCCTAGCTGCCTCAATCTACAAAACAACGCAGATCTACTGTGGGAGCGGGCTTGCTCGCGAAGAGGCCATCACATTCAACATCCATGTCGACTGACACTCCGCCTTCGCGAGCAAGCCCGCTCCCACATTTGAATCGTGTCGCTTAACTCAATCCCAGCTCACGCCAGATCCGCATTACCTGGCGCCGTTCGTCCACGAACTGATCACCCGGTATCACGCCAGGGTCCTTCTGCAAGGCCTGTCGGTGAGCGGCGGAACGGTAGGCTTTATAAGCCTCTCGCAGCAGACTGGCATCTTCGGCGGGCATCAGCCCTTCGTGTTCCAGCTCTTCCAGAATGCGGATATTGTCCGTCCAGCGCAGCAATGGCGGATGTGTTTCGGACCACGCCAAGGCCGCGTATTGCACCATAAATTCAATATCGACGATACCTCCGGCGTCCTGCTTGAGGTCGAATGGCGCCGTGGCCTCGAAGGCATTTGCCCCGGTGCCGGCCATCGTGCTCTTGCTGCCGAGGTTATCGCGCATCTTGGCGCGCATCTCGCTGACCTCCTGACGCAAGGTCGCCAGATCGCGCGTTTTACCCAATACCGCCGCGCGGACTTTCTCGAAAGCCTGGCCGACATCCTTGCTGCCCACCAGTACCCGCGCCCGCACCAGCGCCTGATGCTCCCAGGTCCAGGCTTCGTTTTCCTGATAGCGGGCAAACGCCCCGACCGAACTCACCAGCAACCCCGAGGCGCCTGACGGCCGCAGCCGCATATCGACTTCATACAGCTGACCGGAGTTGGTCTGCGTCGTAATCAAATGAATGATCCGCTGCCCCAGGCGGGTGAAAAATTGCGCGCCGTCGATGGGTTTCGCCCCGTCAGTCTCGGCCTGCGGATCGCCGTCATGGATGAACACCAGGTCCAGGTCCGAACCATGCCCCAGTTCCAGACCACCGACTTTCCCATAACCGACAATGATGAAGCCGGGATCGCACAACGTGCCGTCGGTGCGCAGCGGCGTGCCATATTTGGCCACGGTCTGGCGCCAGGCCAGGGCCAGCACTTGTTCGAGGATCGCTTCGGCCAGCCAGGTCAGGTAATCGCTGACTTTCATCAATGGCAGGCTGCCGGCGATTTCCGAAGCGGCAACCCGCAAGCGGTGCGCCAGTTTGAAATGGCGCAAGGCTTCCATTTGCTGTTCGAGGTCGTCTTCGGGAATCCGCGTCAGGCGCTCGCGCAACTCGGCGGCCAGCTCCGGCGCCAATGGCGGTTTGAACAGCCGGCCTTCATTGAGCAATTCATCCAGCAACAGCGGGAAGCGGGTGATCTGCTCGGCGATCCACGGGCTCGCTGCGCACAAGGTCAGCAAACGCCGCAGCGCGCCGGGATTCTCGGTCAGCAACACCAGGTAGGCAGAACGGCGGGCCACGGCCTCGACCAGCGGCAGCACGCGCTCCAGCACCAGATCGGGGTTGGCATGCTCGACCGCCTGGGCCAGCAACCGTGGAATAAAGGCATCGAGCCGCTCGCGACCCAGACGCTGCATCGCGCGCAATTGAGGGCTGCTGCGCAAACTGGCCAGCGCTTTCAAGGCTTTGGTGGCATCGGCGAAACCGCCCTCTTCCAACTGTCGGCACGCGGCCTCTTCATCCTGGGCTTCTTCCCACAGCGGCAGCCATTCGCCACCGACCACCACTTCGCTTTCGGTGCCTTCCTCTTCATCGGGATCGGCGATCACCTGCCCAAAATGCCAGGCCACGCGTCCACGCCAATGCATCAGTTGCTCTTGGAACGCCGCCCAATCGGCAAAACCCATCATGAAGGCAATACGCGCCTGATCCTGTTCGCCGTCCGGCAGCATCTGGGTCTGGCGGTCGGCGATGGCCTGGATCGCGTGCTCGGTGTAACGCAGGAATTCGTAGCCTTCGCGCAGTTCGCTGATCACCGCGGGCGGCAGGTAACCCTGACCTTCCAGCGTGCTCAGTACTTTTAATAGAGGACGCTGCTGCAGGCTCAGGTCACGGCCACCGTGGATCAATTGGAAGGCCTGGGCGATAAACTCGACTTCACGAATGCCGCCAGAGCCAAGCTTGATGTTGTCGGCCATGCCCTTGCGCCGCACTTCCTGCTGGATCAGCTGCTTCATGGTGCGTAGCGCTTCGATGGCCGAGAAGTCCAGGTAACGTCGGTAAACGAACGGGCGCAACATTTCCTGCAACTGCGCGCCGGCCACTTGATCGCCGGCCACCACCCGCGATTTGATCATCGCGTAGCGTTCCCAGTCGCGGCCCTGATCCTGGTAATACTGCTCCAGAGCATTGAAGCTCAAGACCAGCGCCCCGGCCGAACCATAAGGGCGCAGGCGCATGTCGACGCGAAATACAAAACCGTCGACGGTCATCGGGTCCAGGGCCTTGATCAGGCGCTGGCCAAGCCGGATGAAAAATTCCTGGTTGTCCAGCGGGCGTTTCACCCCGACGGTTTCGCCGCCCTCGGGGTAGGCGAAAATCAGGTCGATGTCCGACGACAGGTTGAGCTCGACGGCGCCGAGCTTGCCCATGCCCAGGATGACCATCTGCTGCGGCTCGCCGCTGCGCCGACCGGTGGGCACGCCGAACTGCTGGCAATGGCGCGAGTACAACCATTGATAAGCCTGATCGATGCTGGCATCGGCCATGTCCGAGAGGTCGCGACAGGTCTGGATCAGATCAGCCTTACGGGTCAGGTCACGCCAGACGATCCGCACTTGATGACGGGTGCGCTGGCGGCGCAAGGCGCGGCCGAGTTCGTCTTCGGTCTCGGCGGCGTTGACCGCGCCAGCGATCTGCGCGCACAGCTCGCCGGGCGCGAAGCTGCGGTCCAGTTCGCCGGACTGCACCAGCGTCAGCAACATCAAAGGGTCACGAACAGATTGTTCAATCACGAAGTCGCTGGCGGCTGTGACGCGGGCAAATTGCGCCCAGCGATCAGGCGTCCACGAGGAAAGACCATGATCGTCGTCCAGCCCGGCAACGGCGGCACGGAACGACTGCTCGGCACGGGTGACAAACGGCAGGAGAATGTCGGGCAGTTCAGCAAGCGTGGGAAGGCTCATGGTCTATCCTTGATCGGCGTGTAAAGGGCGGCATGTAGTGATTTTGCGAAATGCACTACGTGATCGACTGTCGAACAAAGGTTAGAAATAGCTGAAATTTCTTTATTTTTGGCAGACAGCATCAAGCTTTCACCTTTTCCGGTTGGCAAAAGACCAACCTTAACGATTATTCTCACAACGCAGCTGGAGGCCACAAGCCGCTCATCTGTAGTTTTACTACTCGTATATACATTCGAAAGGCTGAAATGCCCGAAGATTTGTAGTAAAACTACACGCCGCCGGAACAACCTCTCGGCAATCCAAGAATTTATATCGTCTGCCCACAAGGCCAGTCGCAAACTCAGGCAACCGATTCTGGAAGCCTTTCCGCCCTGGAGCAAGCCATGCAAGACCTCGATCCCGTCGAAACCCAGGAATGGTTGGACGCCCTGGAATCGGTTCTCGACAAAGAAGGCGAAGACCGCGCTCACTATCTGATGACCCGTATGGGCGAACTGGCGACCCGCAGTGGCTCGCAGCTGCCTTACGCCATCACCACGCCATACCGCAACACCATTCCCGTTACCCACGAAGCACGCATGCCTGGCGACCTGTTCATGGAACGCCGCATTCGCTCGCTGGTACGCTGGAACGCGATGGCCATGGTGATGCGTACGAACCTGAAAGATTCGGACCTGGGCGGTCACATTTCCAGCTTCGCCTCCAGCGCCACGCTGTATGACATCGGCTTCAACTATTTCTTCCAGGCCCCGACCGACGAACACGGCGGCGACCTGATCTACTTCCAGGGTCACACCTCGCCAGGCGTTTACGCCCGTGCGTTCATGGAAGGTCGCATCACCGAAGACCAGATGAACAACTTCCGCCAGGAAGTGGATGGTCACGGCCTGTCGTCCTATCCGCACCCTTGGCTGATGCCTGATTTCTGGCAGTTCCCGACTGTATCCATGGGTCTTGGCCCGATCCAGGCGATCTACCAGGCACGCTTCATGAAGTACCTGGAAGCCCGTGGCTTCATCCCTGAAGGCAAGCAGAAAGTCTGGTGCTTCCTGGGCGACGGCGAGTGCGACGAACCAGAATCCCTGGGCGCGATCTCGCTGGCTGGCCGCGAGAAGCTCGACAACCTGATCTTCGTCATCAACTGCAACCTGCAGCGCCTCGACGGCCCGGTTCGCGGCAACGGCAAGATCATCCAGGAACTCGAAGGCGTGTTCCGCGGTGCTCAGTGGAACGTGACCAAAGTCATCTGGGGCCGTTTCTGGGACCCACTGCTGGCCAAAGACGTCGACGGTATCCTGCAACGCCGCATGGACGAAGTCATCGACGGCGAGTACCAGAACTACAAAGCCAAAGACGGCGCGTTCGTGCGTGAACACTTCTTCAACTCGCCAGAACTCAAGGCGATGGTTGCAGACCTGTCCGACGACGAGATCTGGAAACTCAACCGTGGCGGCCACGACCCGTACAAGGTCTACGCGGCATACCACGAAGCGGTCAACCACAAAGAACAACCGACCGTCATCCTGGCCAAGACCATCAAAGGTTATGGCACCGGTGCCGGCGAAGCGAAGAACACTGCGCACAACACCAAGAAAGTGGATGTTGAAAGCCTGAAGCTGTTCCGCGATCGTTTCGACATTCCAGTGCGCGACGAAGAGCTGGAAAACCTGCCGTTCTTCAAGCCGGAGCCAAACAGCGCCGAAGCCCGTTACCTGAGCGAGCGCCGCACTGCACTGGGCGGTTTCGTGCCACAGCGCCGCGCGCAGAGCTTCAGCGTGCCGACGCCATCGCTGGACACCCTCAAGGCCATTCTTGATGGTTCGGGCGACCGTGAAATCTCCACCACCATGGCCTTCGTGCGCATCCTGGCGCAACTGGTCAAGGACAAGGAAATCGGCCCGCGCATCGTCCCGATCATCCCGGACGAAGCCCGTACCTTCGGTATGGAAGGCATGTTCCGTCAGTTGGGCATCTACTCGTCCGTCGGCCAGCTCTACGAGCCAGTCGATAAAGACCAGGTGATGTTCTACAAGGAAGACAAGAAGGGCCAGATCCTCGAAGAAGGCATCAACGAAGCGGGCGCCATGAGCTCGTTCATCGCTGCCGGTACTTCGTACTCCAGCCACAACCAGCCAATGCTGCCGTTCTACATCTTCTACTCGATGTTCGGCTTCCAGCGTATCGGCGACCTTGCCTGGGCCGCTGGCGACAGCCGTACCCGTGGTTTTCTGATCGGCGGCACCGCCGGCCGTACCACGCTGAACGGCGAAGGCCTGCAACACGAAGACGGTCACAGCCACATCCTGGCTGCCACCATCCCGAACTGCCGCACCTTTGATCCAACCTACGGCTACGAGCTGGCGGTGATCATCCAGGACGGCATGAAGAAGATGACCGAAGAGCAGCAGGACGTTTTCTACTACATCACCGTGATGAACGAGTCCTACCAGCAGCCAGCCATGCCGGCCGGTGTCGAGGAAGGCATCATCAAGGGCATGTACCTGCTCGAGGAAGACACCCGCGAAGCGGCGCACCACGTTCAGCTGATGGGCTCCGGCACCATCCTGCGTGAAGTCCGCGAAGCGGCGAAAATCCTGCGTGAACAGTTCAACGTCGGCGCCGATGTATGGAGCGTTACCAGCTTCAACGAACTGCGTCGCGATGGCCTGGCCGTTGAGCGTACCAACCGTCTGCACCCTGGCCAGAAGCCTAAGCTGAGCTACGTCGAAGAGTGCCTGAACGGCCGTAAAGGTCCGGTCATCGCATCTACCGACTACATGAAGCTGTTCGCTGAACAAATTCGTCAGTGGGTCCCGTCCAAGGAATTCAAAGTCCTGGGCACCGATGGTTTCGGCCGCAGTGACAGCCGCAAGAAGCTGCGTCACTTCTTCGAAGTCGACCGTCATTTCGTGGTGTTGGCAGCCCTGGAAGCCTTGGCTGACCGTGGTGACATCGAACCTAAGGTGGTGGCTGAAGCCATCGTCAAGTTCGGTATCAACCCGGAAAAACGCAACCCACTGGACTGCTGAGGAGACACTCTGTGAGCGAACTCATTCGCGTACCTGACATCGGCAGCGGTGAAGGTGAAGTAATTGAACTGTTTGTGAAGGTCGGCGACCGTATCGAAGCCGATCAGAGCATCCTGACACTTGAGTCGGACAAGGCGAGCATGGAAGTGCCTGCGCCAAAAGCCGGCATCATCAAGAGCCTGAAAGTAAAGTTGGGCGATCGCCTGAAAGAAGGCGACGAACTGCTGGAGCTGGAAGTCGAAGGTGCCGCTGCGGCGGCCCCTGCGGCTGCCGCTGCGCCAGCTGCCAAGGCTGAAGCTGCACCTGCTGCCGCGCCTGCCGCTGCTCCTGCTCCAGCTGCCGCACCGGCTGCCGCTTCGGTTCAGCAAGTGCACGTGCCGGACATCGGTTCGTCGGGCAAGGCCCAGATCATCGAGATCCAGGTCAAGGTCGGCGACACCGTCGAGGCTGATCAGTCGTTGATCACCCTGGAATCCGACAAGGCAAGCATGGAAATCCCATCGCCTGCCGCTGGCGTGGTCAAGGCCATCAGCGTCAAGCTCAATGACGAAGTCGGCACTGGCGACCTGATCCTGGACCTGGAAGTGGCGGGTGCTGCGGCACCGGCTGCAGCCGCTCCAGCTCAGGCGGCTGCACCGGCCGCCGCTGCTCCGGCACCTGCCGCTGCGGCCCCGGCTGCACCGGTTGCTGACAGCGTTCAGGACATTCACGTCCCGGACATCGGTTCGTCGGGCAAGGCCAAGATCATCGAAGTCCTGGTCAAGGCCGGCGACACCGTTGAAGCCGACCAGTCGCTGATCACCCTGGAATCCGACAAGGCGAGCATGGAAATTCCATCGCCAGCCGCTGGCGTGGTGGAAAGCATTTCCGTCAAGCTGGACGACGAAGTCGGTACTGGCGACCTGATCCTCAAGCTGAAAGTCAAAGGTGCTGCTCCGGCAGCAGCTCCGGCACCAGCCGCCGCGCCTGCTGCACCTGCGGCGGCCAAGGCTGAAGCGGCACCTGCTGCCGCTGCACCTGCCGCACCGGTGGCGGCACCGGCCAAGCCGGGCGCCAAGGTCCACGCAGGCCCCGCTGTACGCCAACTGGCCCGTGAGTTCGGTGTCGAGCTGAGCGCCGTCGGCGCCAGTGGCCCGCACGGTCGCATCCTGAAGGAAGACGTGCAGGTTTACGTCAAAGCCATGATGCAGAAGGCCAAGGAAGCACCGGCAGCCGCTGCTGGCGCAACCGGCGGCGCGGGCATCCCGCCGATTCCGGTCGTGGACTTCAGCCGCTTCGGTGAAACCGAAGAAGTGCCAATGACTCGCCTGATGCAAATCGGCGCGTCGAGCCTGCATCGCAGCTGGCTGAACATTCCGCACGTGACTCAGTTCGACTCGGCTGATATCACCGAGCTGGAAGCGTTCCGTATCGCTCAGAAAGCCGTTGCAGAGAAGGCTGGCGTCAAGCTGACCATCCTGCCGCTGCTGCTTAAATCCTGCGCGCACCTGCTCAAGGAACTGCCGGACTTCAACAGTTCGCTGGCACCAAGCGGCAAAGCGATCATCCGCAAGAAGTACGTCAACATCGGCTTCGCCGTCGACACCCCTGAAGGCCTGCTGGTACCGGTCATCAAGAACGTCGATCAGAAGAGCCTGTTGCAACTGGCCGCCGAAGCCGCCGCGCTGGCTGCCAAGGCCCGCGACAAAAAGCTCACCGCCGACGACATGCAAGGCGCCTGCTTCACCATTTCCAGCCTCGGCCACATTGGCGGCACCGGCTTCACGCCGATCGTCAACGCGCCGGAAGTGGCGATCCTTGGTGTCTCCAAGGCAACCATCCAGCCAGTCTGGGACGGCAAAGCCTTCCAGCCGAAACTGATGCTGCCGCTGTCGCTGTCCTACGATCACCGTGTGATCAACGGCGCCGCTGCTGCACGCTTCACCCAGCGTCTGAGCAGCCTTCTGGCGGACATCCGCACCATCTTGCTGTAACAACGGCCGGCCCTCCTTCATTGGAGGGCCGTTCGCGTTCCACGTTTTCCGAGCGCCACGCTCGTACCTCAACCCCGCCAATTTGGCGGGGCTTTTTTTGCCTGGGTGTCTCGTCCTGAATAAGGTTTACACCTTCTGGCTTCTGATCAGGA
>NZ_CATKQW010000003.1:0-202259 GCF_949767865.1 Pseudomonas sp. IT-P294
GGGATAAAGCATTTTCCTACGGCCCCAGCTGACCCCGCCCACAACTCAGGTCCACTTTCGCGCGATATTTTTCTTCGCCCAATAACTAGGCTTAGTTCAACCGGAAGTTCTAATAAACCCTGAGAACTTCCTTTGCTTAGTTAGCGTTATTTCGAATGGATTCGAACATGTTCAAACCGACTGTTGGCCCAATCATTGGCCACACCACAACTAATCACGTGCGTATTTTTCTGCGCGGTGAACATCAAGATGACTCACTGGTCTTTGCCGGCATCCGCTACCGGCGTGAAGGAGAAGTGCGTTGGTCCCAAGGTGTTTTTTCCAAACTGTCCATCCTGCGCGACATGTCCGATGTGATCGCTCTCAATGATCTGGCCACCGACACCGAGTACGAATATCAAGCCGGATGGTTCAGCCCCATGAGCCCGGTGCATACCGTGGAAACGGTTCAGGAACTACCGCTGCAATGGCCTCGGGAGACGTATCGTTTCCGCACACAATCCAGCAAAACCACGACACCGCGGGCGTATATCGTTGGCTCGTGCCGCTATCTGCGAATGACCGCAGGAGTGCCATCGGCGCCGCATCTGGGCGACAGGATCTTCGGTTCGATCACCCGGCTCGCGCAGCAGGCTGAACCGCCCATCAGCGCCATGCTGATGACCGGCGACCAAATCTATGTCGATGACTTGAACGTTATTGCGCCTGACCGGGAGTACAAGGAAATACTCAGAAAGTATCGCATTGCCTTTTCTCAGCCGCACATCGCAAAGTTAATGTCCGGCACGCCGACTTACATGATCCTCGACGACCATGAAATAGAAGACAACTGGCCCGCCAACGAAAGCAAGGCTGATGCTTATCTATATAGAAATGCCATGGCCGCCTATGAGCTGTATCAAGCCAGTCACAGCCCGGCATATGAACTTCTGCCCAGCGGACAACCCAGCAAGAAACTGGAACAGTATTGGTATCAGTTCACCGAAGGTGACATTGAATGGTTTGTCACTGACAGCCGGACCCGACGCAATTTGTCCGCCGATGATCGACGGATACTCGACGAAGAGCAGGAACAGGCGCTGAGCAAATGGCTGATCCACAGCCCGGCCAGGGTCAAATGCGTGGTCACCAGCGTGATGTTCTACCCCGACCGCAAATCGCAAGGCGATGACGCCTGGAAAGCGTTTCCGGAACAACGACTACGACTGCTGGAAACCATTCGTACACAGCGCATCAAGAATGTCCTGTTCATTTCCGGCGATGTCCATGGCTCCCTCACCAGTCGCCTGACCCACAGCGAGGATCCTGACTTCGAAGTGCACACCATCGTGTCGTCGCCGTTGTGCAACAGCAAATTGCTGCCGTATGCCAAGGCGTCAACCTTCATGCTTGATCAGCCACTGGTACAAACCGCGGCCGGAGACTATCGGCATCAGCTGACCAGCGACGTGATCAGCCAGGACAACTTTGCCCACCTGATCGTTGATCAGGCGCAAATACGGGTCAATTATCACGACCGTGATGGCAAGCCACTGCAATCGATCACGATTGCTTTGCGTTAACCGAAAAAAATCGCAGCCCTGGGCCACGCCTGTGGCTGTGATTTCTTGCGCAAAAGCATTACTTTCGGTCACTGGCTGGAGAAATCCTCGTCGCTGCCGACATATTCTTATAGCACTTGGCCTTCATGTCTCTTGTCAGTCAGTGTCGCAATGATGCAACCTTGCCGCAGGCAACAGTTAAGAGGGCGAGAGCCCGGCGCGATCAGCACATTCGAAGCGAGTTTCCCTCAATGAAAAGCCAACCCGATGCCGCCAGCCGTATGGTGGCCGAGGTAGTGACGCAATTGCCTGTGCCCTCGCGGCTCGGCATGCTGCGTTTCGAACGGCTGAATGAAGCTAGCTGGGCTCTGCTGTTCCTCGATCCCAATTGCGAACGACAGTTTGGCGTGCCGGCCGTGGAGCTCTGCGCCCTGGTCGACTCGCCTTACGCCAGCCTGATGGAGCCCGAAGCGCGCTATCAACTGCACGACGCGATTCAGCAGCAACTCAGCGACGGCCCCAATTACCTGATCCGCTACAAACTGCACACCGCCAAGGGCTCCCTGAGCCTGCTCGAACTCGGCGAAGCCTACCGACAACACAATCGACACCTGCTGCGCGGCTACCTGATGGTCGTGGACGGATTGTTCGAGGACGGACAACTGCTGCCCACGCTTGACCTGGAAACCCAGAATTCGCGCCTGCAAATCGCCCTGGAACTCAATCAGCGCGCCCAACTGGAACAATTGCAGCATCTGGATCGGGTGCGCGCCCAGCAAGACCTGATCCTGCTGCTGACCCGCCAGCGCTACAGCAGCAACAACTCCCTGCAAGAAGCCGCTGAGCTGATCACCCGCAGCGCCTGTGATATCTACGAAATCGACTGCGCCAGCCTGTGGAACCTCGAAGGTTCGCTGCTGATACCGATCTCGGCCTATCACCGCGCCTGCGGGGAATATCAATTGCCCGAGCCGATCGATGTCAGCGGCTTCCCGGATTACCTCGAGGCCTTGCACAGCAGTCGCGCCATCGACGCGCACAACGCCATGCGCGATCCGCGCACCCGGGAAATGGCCGAAAGCCTGCGTCCGCGTAATGTGAACGCCATGCTTGACGCCAGTATCCGTGTCGACGGCCAGGTGGTTGGCGTGCTCTGTCTGGAGCAGACCGGCGTGACCCGCGCCTGGCAGTCGGACGAAATCGCCTTCGCCGGCGAGCTGGCCGACCAGTTCGCCCAGGTCATCAACAACCATAATCGCCGCACCGCCACCAGCGCGCTGCACCTGTTCCAGCGTGCGGTCGAGCAAAGCGCCAACGCCTTTTTGCTGGTCAATTGCGACGGCGTGGTGGAATACGTAAACCCCAGCTTCACGGCGATCACCCAGTACAGCACCGAAGAAGTCCATGGCCAGCGGCTATCGGAACTGCCGGCGCTGGAAAACCTCAGCGAGCTGCTGTTCGACGCGCCCTCGGCGCTGGCCAAGAGCAACAGCTGGCAGGGTGAGTTCAAAAGCCGGCGTAAAAACCTCGAACCCTACTGGGGCCAGTTGTCGATTTCCAAGGTCTACGGCGACAACCGTGAGCTGACGCATTACATCGGCATTTACGAAGACATCACCCAGACCAAGCTCGCCCAGCAGCGCATCGAGCGCCTGGCCTACACCGACAACCTGACCAACCTCGGCAACCGACCGGCGTTCATCCGTAACCTCGATGAACGCTTCGCCCGAGACAGCGATACCCCGATCAGCCTGCTGCTGGTGGACATCGACAATTTCAAGCGGATCAACGACAGCCTCGGCCACCAGACGGGCGACAAGTTGTTGATCAGCCTAGCCCGTCGCCTGCGCAACAGCCTGAGCCCGAGCGGCAGCCTGGCGCGTTTCGCCAGTAACGAATTCGCCGTGTTGCTCGACAACACAGACCTTTCGATGGGCCAAGAAGTCGCCAATCAATTGCTCGCGACCCTCGACAAGCCGATGTTCGTCGACAACCAGCTGATCAGCGTCACCGGTTCCGTAGGCCTGGCCTGCGCGCCACTGCACGGTCGCGATCCACAGACCCTGATGCGTAATGCCGGCCTGGCGCTGCACAAGGCCAAGGCCAACGGCAAACATCAGGTCCAGGTGTTCACCGAAGCGCTGAACGCCGAAGCCAGCTACAAACTGTTCGTCGAGAACAATTTGCGCCGCGCCCTGACCCAGAATGAGCTGGACGTGTTCTATCAGCCCAAGCTGTGCCTGCGCAGCGGTCGCTTGCTGGGCATGGAAGCGCTGCTGCGCTGGAACCATCCGGAAAAAGGCATGATCCGCCCGGACCAGTTCATCAGCGTCGCCGAAGAAACCGGGCTGATCATTCCGATCGGCAAATGGATCGCCCGCCAGGCCTGCCGCATGAGCAAAGACCTGACCGCCGCCGGCCTGGGCAATCTGCAAGTGGCGATCAACCTGTCGCCCAAGCAGTTTTCCGACCCGGACCTGGTGTCGTCGATTGCCAACATCCTCAAGGAAGAAGCGCTGCCGGCGAACCTGCTGGAGCTGGAACTGACAGAAGGCCTGCTGCTGGAAGCGACCGAAGACACCCACTTGCAGCTCGATCAGCTCAAGCGCCTGGGCCTGACCCTGGCCATGGATGACTTCGGCACCGGTTACTCATCGCTCAGTTACCTGAAAAAATTCCCGATCGACATTATCAAGATCGATCGCAGCTTCATCCATGAAATCCCGGACAACCAGGACGACATGGAAATCACCTCCGCCGTGATCGCCATGGCCCACAACCTGAAACTCAAGGTCGTGGCTGAAGGCATCGAGACTGCCGAACAACTGGCCTTCTTGCGCCGCCACCGCTGCGACGTCGGCCAGGGCTACCTGTTCGACCGCCCTATCCCGGGCTCCGAGCTGATCGAAAAGCTCAAGCGCTACCCGCGCGGCCCGCTCGTCTGACAGCCCACATCCTCGTGTGACACCCCCCGCCCCCTGTGGGAGCGAGCTTGCTCGCGATGGCGGCGCGCCAGTCAGCGTCCATGCCACTGATACACCGCTATCGCGAGCAAGCTCGCTCCCACAGGGGCACACGGGTAGTGCGTAACCGGACAGCATTGGGCAAACTGGCGGTCTGATTCCCTACACCCCAACCTGACTGAGAGGACTGATCATGGTCTTGCGCTCGGAAATCCTGGTGAACAAAAACGTGCTCCCTACCAAAGAACAAGCTCTACCCGGCCGTGAAACCCCAATGACCGTGCCGGAAAAACACTTCGTCCACGACGCCCCGCTGCTGGGCCCGTTTGCGATGGACGTGGATTTTGCGATCTTCGGCCTGGGTTGCTTCTGGGGCGCCGAGCGCAAGTTCTGGCAGCGCGAAGGCGTGGTCAGCACGGCGGTGGGTTACGCCGGCGGCTTTACCCCGAACCCGACGTATGAAGAAGTCTGCTCGGGCCTGACTGGCCACAGCGAAGTGGTATTGGTGGTCTACGAGCCAGCAAAAGTCAGCTACGAAGCGCTGCTGAAGATGTTCTGGGAGCTGCACAACCCAACTCAGGGCATGCGCCAGGGCAACGACATCGGTACCCAGTACCGCTCGGTGATCTACGCCACCAACCCGGCGCAACTGGCCGCCGCCAAGCACAGCAAAGACGTGTTCCAGGCCGAACTGACCAAGGCTGGAAAAGGCGAAATCACTACTGAAATCGACGAGGCGCCGACGGTCTACTTCGCCGAGGCGTATCACCAGCAATACTTGGCCAAGAACCCGGAAGGGTATTGCGGGATTGGCGGTACAGGCGTGACCTGCCCGATCTGACCCCGCACTGATCGTTCCCACGCTCTGCGTGGGAATGCCTCAATGGACGCTCTGCGTCCGCTTCGGCTGGGACGCGGAGCGTCCCGGGCTGCATTCCCACGCGGAGCGTGGGAACGATCGATCAACGATCAACTCTCGGCGATCAACCAATCCATCTGCCACCCGCCCTGGGTCTGCCCAAGCTTCTTGGACAACCACGGCAGCAGTTCACGCAATTCCTCTTCCAGGCCCCACGGCGGATTCGCAATCGCCAACCCGGAACCATTCAAACTGTTCGGCGTATCCAGCGGATGCACCAGCAACTCCACACGCAACAACTTCGGCGCGCCGCTGCCAGCCAGATCCTGATAAAAACGCCGCAACAAACGCTGGTCCTTCACCGGGTACCAAATCGCCGCCACGGTTTGACGCATCCGGCCAATCGCCTCTTTCAGCGAAGCCGCACAGCGCTGCATCTCATCAAGCTGTTCAAACGGTGGATCAATCAACATCACCGCCCGCTTCTCTTGCACCGGCAACATCGCGCGAGGCACATGCCAGCCTTCGCCCAGGTGCACCTTCACCCGACGGTCGCCGGCCATGTTGTCCTTGAGCAACACGCCGTCTTCGGGGTGCTTCTCATTGAGCATCACCCGATCCTGCGGCCGCGTCAGGCGCCGCGCCAACTCAGGCGATCCCGGGTAATAGCGCAACTGGCCATCCGGGTTCATGTCGTGCAGCACCTTCATATAGTCGGCGGTCAACGCCGGCAAATCCGGCTGATCCCACAAACGCGCAATACCTTCCAGGTACTCACCGGTACGGCTCGCCTGATCACCCTGCAGGTCATACAGACCAATGCCGGCGTGAGTATCGAGATAGGCAAACGGCTGCTCCTTGCGCGACATCAAGGCGATGAGGCGGGTCAAAGTCAGGTGTTTGAACACATCGGCGTGATTGCCGGCATGGAAGGCGTGACGATAATTCATGATTGCTCCTGCGAAGGCCGGGAAGTTTACCTTGTACGGCGCCGAACGTCAGGGCCTCACAGCCGAGCGGCCACTCCACACGCTGATCGTTCCCACGCTCCCGCGTGGGAATGCCTCAAGGGACGCTCCGCGTTCCAGCCACTCCGCCGGTGTCAAGTCGGGCATCGATGTGACGCAGAGCGTCACGGGCTGCATTCCCACGCTGGTGCGTGGGAACGATCATTCTGCGGCGCTACTCCGAAGGCCGGGCCTTCAGACGCCGCCCAATCACGTCCAACACATCACAGCCATCACGCAACGGAATGGCGCAGAGCAAAGCGAAATCACTCAGGATGAACGACTCACACTCAACGGAGCCGCGCATCGAGATGTTCTCAAGTACTTGGGTGACGGCGCGAATTCGATAGTTGGCGGCGTCGTATAAGACATCAAGCGGCGCGTGGGTATCGACGAACAGCGTGGGCACGTCGGTGCAGTTGCTGGTGAGGGCCATGAAACGGCTTTTGGGATGGGGGATTGGTTTTTCGTAGGGTGGGTCGGGGTGAAGGTTTTTCATGATTGAAACCTCTGGTAGTAATGGGCGCTACCATCGGCCTTCCTACAGGCTTGGGTGGCAGCTATACGCGGGGTAGGAATATCGAGACCAGAGAACTCGACCACACCGAAGCGTGCCCGCGCACAGCCGCCGCAACTGATCTTACGGACGCATGTTGATGGCCGCAATTCAGGTGTCGACGCCGAAGCGTCCTCTCTAGTCTTGAAGGGTTCCTACACCCTGCCACTGAATTTTCAGTGACCACCAGAGACTATCGATGGAATGCATTTCAAACCAGTTCATGGAAACCGATACGAGTTGAAGGAAACTTCCGATGGGCTTGCCCGGAAAATTCTCAGTTATCAAGAGCATCTTAAACACTACTACTCAGTCCGATGCACTGGCAATCAACGCGCTGAGGATGCGACGTTTAGGATTCCAGATAGTCAAACACCACACCCCCCACCACTCCAAACCTTCGTTGAAGTAATCACCCCACGACTCGCGCCCTGGAATTGCATCAGAGTTATTGACCCATTCTCGCTTAAACCCCTTAACCCAATTTATTACTACAACATTATCCTGTTCTTCGAGGCCTAGAGCCTGACACCACTCACGGAATAGTTCCTGGGCCTCAAACTCTCCTCGTTTGAATTCAGTTAGATAAGGTGGCTCACGGAAAGAACCGTAAAACGCCAGCGGTCCTCGCTCACAATCTTCGACCAAAATAAGATTATGTATTTCTTCCCGACTCAAAACAGTAGCCACAGCCTTATCTAGCTCCCAACTGATATCTGGATCTCCGGGATTTATATACTCGGGATTTTTTATCAAATTGTTATGCCAATCCCACGAATCTTTCATGAGCTTTTCGTGAAGTCTCGTCAAAGCTTGCCGATGAATTGATTCGTCGACTGTCACATTTATCTCAGGACGGAGCACGACAAAATTGAAAACGCAGCCAGCGTCATCCATCCGATCAAGAAGCGATTTACTTTTTTCTTCGTCAATTACTTTCAACACTAAACATATACCTTATCTGAAGCAAAACAGATTCTTCTTCGCTATCAATACTGAAATAAAAGGCGGACAAATAAAAAGGGCGGATTTACTTGTTGCACTATGACAACACCTTCGAAGCTGGCAACAACATAAGTCCGCCGCTTCGCAGTAATCTTTGGTAAAAAACGGTTCAGACACCATATTTTTTTCTTAAGGAATTAATTATCGCCACTACCTTTATCTTGATACCGCTCCAAACAATTAATGAGAACTGTCATAAACCGCCTTTGATCTTTAACCTCATCATCAAAATACGTGTCCATTTTTGAAAAAATTTCATCAAAACTATTACCCGCCTCTAAGAAATAAGACAAAGTTTCGATTAAATAAATGCGCTCTTGTTCACTATAAATAAAAAATTCCGGACGTAGCAAGGCGTCAAAAAGCTCAGCAAGTTCTTTATCATCATTCACATTCTTCGAAACGATAATCTCCTCCCGCTCCAAATCATGCGTATTTTCAATATCAAAAACAAAAAGCAAACCTCGTATACTCCACAGTGTGTAGGGCCTATTCATCAGTCAAATTCCGTGTATGAAGTTTTAGCTTTACCATACTTGTCCAATATGACGACCGCTCTAGTCTGCTCACCATACTGCAATCCATCCCTTTTAAACCCTTCACCTATTCTTTTACCCATATCGATAGGTTGCCGTGAAGCATCTATACCACTTTGCCTAAAAATTAACTGAGCACGTTGTATTGCATTAAATTGATCACGATGACTGAGAAAACGGGTCGCGGCTGAAGGAATGACGGGCTCGCCTTTTTTCTTTCCCTTCTCGTACCTTTCTATTTCGCCTGTCGAGGGATTTCTGCCTTCCTTCACCCGATCAAACTGGGATTGCAGGGTTGTTTGAGCTCCATGTTTCTGCTGAAAATGGGCACCATCAATCGATTCTTCCATTTCCTTCAAGCGCCTATAAAAAACCGACTCTGATAACTCATCAATCCGCGCCCTCCGCTGATCACCTGTCAGCTTCGGCAGCGCCGGCTCACCCTCATCAACCCTAACGCCAGTCGTATCATCAGGCGCCTGACACCCTGGCTTATTCGGCGGCGGGCAGCTCCCGCTCAACCCCAACGGATCAACCCACCCCGTCGGATTCGGCGTGTATTGATACTGGTTCAGCCCACCCGCCAACTTGACCGGGTCCGGCGTCAGGTAGCGGCCGATCTCTGGATCATAGTACCGATGCCGGTTGTAGTGCAGGCCGCTCTCGGCGTCGAAGTATTGGCCCTGAAACCGTAACGGCTGCTCAAGCTGCTCGCCCCCACCAAATGCCAAATGCGTGACTTTGCCGTAGGCGTTGTACTTCGCCGACCATACGATCTCACCACCAAAATCGGTCAGTTCCTGCGGCGTACCCAGGTGGTCGAGTTGGTAGTAGAACGGACAGGCTTTTCTCGGGCCTTTGCCGTCGAGCATGGCCAGGGGGCGGAAGGTGCCGGGTTCGTAGACGTAGCTGCGGTAGTGTTCGTGGCTGCTTTCGGCGACGAGGTGATCGCCTTGCCAGAAGAATTCGGTGGTTTTGCCGTCGACGGTTTTGGCGATGCGGCGGCCGAAGGCGTCGTAGCGGTAACTGGAGCAACGACCGTCCGGGGTGGTGACGCCGATCAGACGGTGTTGGCAGTCGTAGCGGTAGTCGGTGACGAGTTTTTGCGCGGTGCCGCGGCGCTCGCGGATCAGGTTGCCGAAGGCGTCGTAGTCGTAATGGCGGTCGCCTTGCATGAGCAGACGGTTACCAACAACCTTCGCTATGCCGGGGCGATCCTGCATTAGCAGGTTGCCCGCCGGGTCGTGGGCGAAGCTTTCCGGCGACTGATCGCGCAAGGGGCGGACGCGGATCAGGCGGTTGAGCGGGTCGTATTGGTAGTTGCGCTGGCCGTGGCGGGTGTCGGCGATGCTGTCGAGATTGCCGTTGGCGCTGTAGGCATAGTCGCGGCGATACATCGCCTGGTGTTGCTGGCTGACAGCGTGAGCCTTCAGACGGCCCTGATCGTCGTAGGCATAGTCGCTGAGCAGTAGGCCTTGCTGACGTTGCTGTTCGCGGCCGAAGACGAACTGGTGGCTGGTGAGCCGCGCGCCGTTGAGGTCGATGGCGGTCAGTGCGCCGCCCTTGGCATGGTGGTAGTCGAGTTTGCTGCCGTCCGGCAGGCGCAGATGATTGAGCTGGCCGCAGGCGTCGTAGGCATAGCGCAGCGTGCCCCAGCCCTGATGTTCGGTGATCAACCGATCTTGTCGGTCGTACTCGAACTCGAGCGGATGGTCGTGGCCATCGTCGACGCTGACCAACCGGCCGAGGCTGTCATGGCGGTATTGGACCTTGACGCCATCGGGCAGATTTTTGACCAGCAAGCGACCGGCCGAATCCCGCTCGTACCCGGTGATCAGCGGCGAGCCGTCATCGCCAAACTCGGTTTTCTCCAGCAAATGGCCATTGAGGTCGTAGGCATATGCCGTGCGTCGACCATCGAAGCCAGTTTCCTGTCGGATCAAGCCGCCGGGGGTGTAGTCCAGCCGATACGTTTCGCCGGATTCGTTCTCGATTTCCGTGAGCAACAGCTGCGCGTTGTCGTAGCGATAACGCAGTTCCGTACCGTCAGGGTTAATCCGGCGGCTGACCAGGTGCAGATCGTCGAGGTATTCGTAGCGCGTGACGCGACCGAGTTCGTCGCGTTCGGCGGTGATCTTGCCGTAGGCGTTGTAGCTGTAGGCACGACTTGCGCCGGTAGGAAGAATCGTCTGGATCAGTCGGCCAACAGCATCCCATTGCGACTGGGTGACTGCGCCATGTTCGTCCTGACGCGTAATCTGCCGACCCAGTGCATCGTAGGAAAACCGCCGTACGCCACCATCGGGCAGTGTTTCCTCAACCAGTTGCCCCAAACCGTTCCAGACGAACACATGCCGGCTGGTATCCGGGTAGCGGATCGACAGCAACTGACCTTTTTCGTCGAAGTGGTAATGGGTGATCTGGCCGTCAGGATCGGTGGCCTCGGTGACGTCGCCCTGAGCGTTGCGCTGATATTTCCACACCGCTTTACCGCGATAACGCGTGTGCAGGAATCCGTTGCGATACTCGTAGGACGTTGGCTCCTCTTCCGGTGGAATCAGCGCCACCAGACGCCCGACTTCGTCGTAGAGGTATTCGTTCACCGCCCCGAGCGGGCCCTGCTCGGCAATCAACCGGCCCTGATCGTCGTAGGCCTTGAGGTGTTCGCCGCCGTCCAGGTCGATCCGACGCACCAGGCGCGCTCGGTCGTCGTGGACGTAAACCTCTTCGCTGCCATCGATGTTTTTAACCAACACCGCGCCGTCGTCATCCCAGACATAACGCGTATCCATCTGTGCAAACGAGGCCCAGTGGCGGACACATCGAGCCGCCTTGCCGGACCGTTCCCACTCCCAGAAGAAACTTGCCCCACCGGCCAGTTGCCGTTGCAAAATCACGTGGTGATCGTCGTAGTCGTAACGTTCGCTTTCGCCGGCGGCGTTGGTGGCTTCGATGAGTTGATCGCGCTCGTCGTAGCGATAATTGACCAGCGTCTGCTCGGTCTTCCAGGGTTCATCGAGCGTCTGGGCCGGGACAAAAATCTGGTAGTCGACGGCGATCAGATGGCTGCGTTCATAGCGCAACAGCAAGGCGCGACCGGCGCCGTTGTCGAGACGTTGAATGCGGCCCTGTCTGTCGCGGGTGATGCGCAGACGGTTGTCGTATCCGTCGCTGATCGCTGCCAGAAAACCATTCTGAAAGTGATAGAAACGGGCTTCGTCGCCGGCCTGGGCGAGGATCAGTTCCTCGGGTTCATCACCGAGATAAATCGCCGCGCGCGACAGGCTGTTGTGAATCTCCGGACGTTCGGCGGACGGTAGCGGAAAGGTGGTGCGACGGTTTTCGTGGTCGACCCAGATGACCGTGTCGCCGTCGATTTCCAGTCGATGGGATAACGAATGGCTCCAGCCGAAACCGAGGCCGCAATCGATCTCGGCGGCGCTGGTGCGGTAGAGCCGGGTGAAATCGAACGGCAGCAAACCATCGAGCGCACCGTCGCTGAGGGTCAGCAGCTCTTCGCCGGTGACCATCGAAACCGGGCATTTGTTGGTGGCGGTTTTGTTGGCGGAATCGGCGGGGTCGCCGTTGGGGTTTTTCGCTTGAACCGGGGCGTTGTCGTGGTGTTCGGTTTGCTTGAGTGTGGTGTTGCGCTTGGCATCCCAGCGCAGTTGCATGCGACCTTTTTTGAGACCCGCCGCTACACCGCGCGCGGCGACCGATTTGTACTGGTCGACGTACTTCATGAAGGTGTTGAGGATATTGAAAGTGGCCTCGACGAAACGTATCGCGAGATTGGCCAACACCATCCCGTACTTGATTCCACGAAGCTTCAAATAGGCCACGGCTACGGGCATGCCGACACCCGTAAAAACCAGCGCCGAGGCAATCAAAACATCGATCAGCACCGAGACAATGGCATTGCTGACCGCCCCTGCTGTGGTACCCACAACTTCACTTGGCGGTAACGCCGAAAACCAAAGACTCGCGGCACGAAACAGCAGGCAAAGCGCCGCCTCATCACTCGCCAGCAACAAGGCTTTTTCCATCGCAGCGGGGGATTGCTTCGCCAGCTCGATAAGTTGCTGCGCACTACTACCTAGTCGTTCAAGGTGAGCGCCAGGATTTTGAAGGATGTCAAAGACGAGATTTAGACCGTCCCAAACTCCCATGACCGCCGCCCAACTTCCCGCCAGCAGTCCGTTACCAGCGGCGGCAAAAGTCGAATGCGACCATTGTGGTTTGTAGCCTTCCCACTCTTTGCGCAGCCAACTTTCCAGTTCTTGGGTCAGGCCATCGTAAGAGGAGAACAGATCCTCAATTTGAGCTGGCGTAACTTCACTCTGAACATGAACACGGTAGAACTTGCCCGGTGTCCCTACGAACTGCCCTTTACCGTACTCATCGAGCTTGACCGGCGTGCTCTCTCCGCCATCGCTGGCAACCACATCAACCGAAATATTCCCCAACGGAATGTCATAAACCGATTCGAACTTGCTCTCGATCTCCAGGATTCCACTTGCAGGACACCGCGCCAAACCCGAGAAAAAATCATCGTCGCGACTGCTCACCGCTGTCGTCGTATCGCCAAGCTTTATCAGCCGCTCCATGTCCAACAGCGAAGGCATGTCCATCGCGCGGCTGGCCTTGTCCGCATTCCGGCTCAAGAAGCTGCCAAGTTGCTGCCGATACAAAACCAAGGTGCCTTTAAAACCGTCGAGCTCCTGCTCGATCCATACGATCTGATCCATCAGTCCAGCTCCGTTATCAGGTAATCCACCAAGGCTGATTTCGGTGCTTGAGGCAGGTCCGGCGTATCTAGAAAAGTCGCGACTTTGTGCCGCAATACGCTCGGCGAAAACGCCTCAAAAAGATCAGGTCGATCCTCGCTCAACCACATCAACAAGTTGTTAATACGGGTTGTTGCGGACTCGTTGGCGAGGTGTTTGAGCAGCGATGCAGAAACTTCCCACCACGGAAAAACCCTGGAAGTTTTAAGCGCACTACCGCCGATATCGAGCGGCTGACCATTGATCAAACAACGGTCGATCACAGGCATTAACTGCGCGGCCTTAACCTCGGCAGACTGAAGAATCGGCAGCAAATAACGCCCATCCCAGAACCGAAAAAACACCGCATTACCGTTTGGTAAAAGCACTTGAGTGAGGCTGCGCAGATGCTCGACCAGCACGTCTTGAGATGCAGAAGAGACCGCCAGCCAACCCCAATCCCGAGACTCGGTGCTGGCAACCCACTCCAGAAACTCACCGCCCGCAGCGACGATTCCGACATAGGGCATGACCGGTTCCCACTCGGCGTAGGCGGTGTCGGCCCAGATCGGGCTCGGTGCCTCAGCAGAAATCGCGTACCGCCACGCTTTGAATGGCTCCGCTGCGCTGGCATTACTGAAGATCGCGAAGAGTTGTTCCGACGGTTTTAGCGGATGTCGTTCCAGCCATTCATGAGGCGACAGGCAATCAGGCTGCACAGACACCGTCCTTGCAGCGCTCGCATTCCTCACAGAACGGCGCGTCACTTTTCAGGCTCAGGATCTGCGCGGCGCTCAGCAATGCGGCCGGGGCGGCGGCGAGTTTCAATGGCATGTCGGGCGAGGCAGGTGCCGCCGCCATGGCCGGCATCAATGCGCCGCCCACCTGAATCGGTACGCTGCTGAAAATCCCGCCGGGGCCAATGTTGATCCACTGCCCGCCGGCCTGAATCGTCGCGCTCGCGCCGCCGTCGATGACCACTTGCTGGCCGGCGCTGACATGGAATTGCTGACTCGCATTCAGCGCCTGACTGGTCACACGAATGTGCCGGTCACCGACCACCACCAAGTGATCATCGAGCTTCACTTCGATCTGGCGCTGGCCATGAGTGATGCGCTGCTCGTCAGCCTTCAATTCATGGCGAGCCATGCCGGTGACGACGATGCTGCGGGCGTTATCGACCTGCACTTGTTGATCGTTCAACACGTGTTCAGTCCAGTTTCGCTGGGCGCGCAGGTAGATTTCTTCGGCGCCTTTGCGATCCTCGATGCGCAATTCGTTGTAACCGCCGCCACCGGGACTGCTCTGGCTGCGGAAAATGCTGCGGGTCTTGTCGGCGGGCAGGTCGAGTGGCACCGGCGTCGCCGCATTCGGCAGGCAACTCATCACCAGCGGTTTGTCGGCATCGGCGTCGATAAACCCGACCAGCACTTCCATGCCGACCCGTGGAATCAGCACACTGCCGTAACGGTCGTGGGCCCAGCCAGTGGCTACCCGCAGCCAGCAACTGGAATGCTCATTGAGTTGTCCGTCGCGGTCCCAGGCGAGCTGAACCTTGACCCGGCCGAACTCGTCGCAATGGATTTCGCTGTCGACCGGCCCGGTGACCACGGCCGGTTGATAGCCGAGCATGCGTGGTTTGTCCGGGCCCAGTGGCGGGCGAAAGGAAACGTCCCACGGCGTAGCCAGAAACGTATTGCGATAGCCCTGGAAATCATCCGGGTCGTCGCTGGTGGCTGACTCTTCCAGCACCTGCGGCTGTCGGCCACGGTGTTCGATTGCGGTGATCAGCCACAAGTCATTCCATGCCTGGTGCGGATGCTCGGCGAGGCGCAGGAAATGTCCGCAAACCAGCGCCGAATCGTCGCCTTTACCTTCAGCCTGACGGAAGTCTACGTTGTGGCGTTCGAGTGTGCGTTGGGTCAGTTGCTTGCCATGTTCGCGATCAATGAGTTGGCCGGGGAAGTGGTAGTCCTCCAGCACCGGACGCTGTTCGCTGTCGAGACGGGATTCGAGTTGCAGACGTGGTTTTTGAAAGTCGTAATCGCGACGGGCGACTGCGGTGGTGCGGGTTTCCAAACGAACGTTGAAGCGTTTAATGGCCGGTGCCTGCGCCGCCATGCCGCTGCCCGGCAAGTACAGCGTCGGCTCGGGCAGACGAGGGAACACCGTCTGGTCATCGCCGAACACCAGCAGGTGCCCGTCAGGACTGTGCTGGAAGTGGTAGTGAATACCGATCTCGGCACACAGGCGCTGAATGAACGCGAGATCGCTTTCGGCGTATTGCACACAGTATTCGCGAGGCGAGTAGTCGCTGCCGAGACGAAACTCGAACGCATCGCGCTGGATGCCGTGGTCCTTGAAAACCTGCGCGATGATCGTTGGCACACTTTTGTGCTGGAAGATTCGCTGGTTGATGCGCTGACCCAGGTAAGCCAGTCGTGGTACGAGGCTGACCTGATAGCCCGTCAGACGCTTCCCGGAATCGCTTTGCCCGACCCGAAAAATCTGACCGTGAATGCCGGAACCTTCTGCATCAAAACTTAGAAACGCCTGACGATGCAGCAGGCTTTCAAGCTCGATGTCCGGTCGTTCGCTGACCAGCTCGAGGTCAAAACGGTAGGGTTGGCTAATGGCTTCCGTGCCCGTGAACTCAAGTACCTTGAGCTCATTCTGGACGCCGTCGATGGTCAACGTGAAACGCGGTTGATTGGCAGGAGCGAACATCCGATGTGTCTCTGCAGAATGAAGGCGGGCGATTCTGCATGAGCAACAAAGGGTGTTGAGGGAGGGACAGGAAAATCAGATTTGCCCTACTTTTTTAGAGATTTTTCCTTCAGAAATGAGTGTGTTTTGCTACAGACATCTCCCTCAATACCACCACCAACCCTGTGGGAGCGAGCTTGCTCGCGATGGCGTCAGGTCAGGCGACATTGATGTTGAATGACCTGCCGCTATCGCGAGCAAGCTCGCTCCCACAGGGGTATGCACAGAGATTCAAGATTTGTGCAGGCCAAAAAAAAACGGCCCGCCTCCAAAAGGAAGCGGGCCGTTTTTATGCTCGGTGAATGGTCAGAGCTTCAGCTCATCGCGATCACTTGTTCAGGCGGTAATCAGCCTCGGCAGCAGCGAAGCGCTGCAGCATGCCGGTCGTCGGCGTGCCCAGTTTGCTGACGATGTAGATCGCCAGGCTGGCGAAGATGAAGCCAGGGATAATTTCGTACAGACCCAGCAGCTCGAAGTGTTTCCACACGATCACAGTGATCGCGCCAACCAGGATGCCGGCCAGTGCGCCGTTACGGGTCATGTCTTTCCAGATCACGGAGATCAGCACAACCGGACCAAATGCAGCACCGAAACCTGCCCAGGCGTAGCTGACCAGACCCAGTACCCGGTTGCTCGGGTTAGCCGCCAGCGCAATAGCGATCAGGGCAACCAGCAGCACCATGGCGCGACCGACCCAGACCAGTTCAACCTGGGAAGCGCTCTTACGCAGGAAGGTTTTGTAGAAGTCTTCGGTCAGGGCACTCGAGCACACCAGCAACTGGCAGCTCAGGGTGCTCATGACGGCAGCCAGGATGGCCGACAGCAACACACCAGCAATCCAGGGATTGAACAGGATCTTGGCCAGTTCGATGAACACACGCTCGTGGTTTTCGCTCACAGGCATGGCCACGGCAGGGTTTGCCGAGAAGTAAGCAATACCGAAGAAACCTACAGCGACGGTGCCGCCCAGGCACAGGATCATCCAGGTCATGGAAATGCGACGGGCATTAGCAATCGACTTGACCGAATCCGCCGCCATGAAACGCGCCAGGATATGCGGCTGACCGAAGTAGCCCAGCCCCCAGCCCATCAACGAAATGATGCCGATGAAGGTGGTGTTTTTCAGCATGTCGAAGTTGCTTGGGTCTTGCGCTTCGATGGCCAGGAAGGTGGTGTCGATACCACCGGTGGCCAGCAGCACGATGATCGGCGTCAGCAGCAGGGCGAAGATCATCAGCGTGGCTTGCACGGTATCTGTCCAGCTCACTGCCAGGAAACCACCGACGAAGGTGTAGGCAATCGTTGCAGCAGCACCGGCCCACAGCGCGGTCTCGTAGGACATGCCGAAGGTGCTTTCGAACAGACGGGCACCGGCGACGATGCCGGAGGCGCAGTAGATGGTGAAGAACACCAGGATCACGACCGCAGAGATGATCCGCAGCAGACCGCTTTTGTCTTCGAAACGGCTGGAAAAGTAATCCGGCAAGGTCAGCGCATCGCCGTTGTGCTCGGTCTGCACACGCAGACGGCCGGCGACGAACAGCCAGTTCAGGTAAGCACCGATGATCAGACCGATGGCGATCCAGCTTTCGGACAGACCGGACATGTAGATAGCGCCCGG
Source organism: Pseudomonas sp. IT-P294 (assembly GCF_949767865.1). NCBI lineage: Bacteria > Pseudomonadati > Pseudomonadota > Gammaproteobacteria > Pseudomonadales > Pseudomonadaceae > Pseudomonas > Pseudomonas sp. IT-P294. The sequence goes on from NZ_CATKQW010000003.1 coordinate 17,621, forward strand.
CAGGCCCATCAACAACCAGCCGCTCATGTCGGAAGCACCGGCAGACAACGCGGTAACGACGCTGCCCAGGCTGCGACCACCCAGAATGTAGTCAGAAAGGTTGTTGGTGGAGCGATAGGCCATCAAGCCGATCAGCACCATTGCTGCGATGTAGATCACGAACGTGATCAGGGTTGGATTGCTTACGCTCATTCGAGTGATGCCCTGGCTTTGTTTTTATGTACGGCGAAGCGTGAAACGCCGACAGACGACAACGTCTGTTGAACCGATTTCCAGCCCCGCGCATTTATGACTGATGTTTCCCCAGGAAAGCCATCAGCCGGTGCACCTGTCTTTTTTGACCGGTTGCACCTTGGGCGCGAATGCTATTCAACAAAGCAAATAAGGTGCAACCAGTTTTATGAGAATAAGTTGCACCTAATACGAATTACCTGAAAAAGCCCTGTTTTTGCTCCCTTTTAGGGCAGTCCTGACGGTTTACTAGAAGTAAAAGCACCAAGCAGAAGCAGGACGTTCGTACCGGAATTTATTTCCTGACGAGCTGCTTATTATTCCGACAAAAAAAGGGTTGCACCCGGTTGCACCTCGACGGTTGCACGGCTAATCTTGCCGCCAGCTGATGCCACGCGGTCGTGGCAAACATGAGGATAAAAATATGGCTACCACCACCCTTGGGGTCAAACTAGATGACCCGACCCGCGAGCGCCTCAAAGCTGCCGCGACTTCGATTGATCGCACGCCGCATTGGCTGATCAAGCAGGCAATTTTCAATTACCTGGAAAAACTCGAGGGTGGTGCAACCCTGACCGAGCTGAGTGGTTTGACCAAGGATTCCGACGAATCCGTCGATGCGCCTCTGGATCACGCCCACCAGTGCTTCCTCGAATTCGCTGAAAGCATCCTTCCGCAATCGGTCCTGCGCGCCTCGATCACCGCTGCTTACCGTCGCCCTGAGCCGGAAGTGGTGCCGATGCTGATCGAACAGGCTCGCCTGCCGGTCGCCATGGCAGAAGCCACCAACAAACTCGCTGCTTCGATTGCCGAAAAACTGCGCAATCAGAAGAGCGCCGGCGGCCGTGCCGGGATTGTTCAGGGTTTGCTGCAGGAATTTTCCTTGTCGTCCCAGGAAGGCGTGGCACTGATGTGCCTGGCCGAAGCGCTGCTGCGTATCCCGGACAAAGGCACTCGTGACGCGCTGATTCGCGACAAAATCAGCACCGGCAATTGGCAGCCGCACTTGGGCAACAGCCCGTCGCTGTTCGTCAACGCCGCCACCTGGGGCTTGCTGCTGACCGGCAAACTGGTCGCCACCCATAACGAAACCGGCCTGACCTCATCCCTGAGCCGCATCATCGGCAAGAGCGGCGAGCCGATGATCCGCAAAGGCGTCGACATGGCCATGCGCCTGATGGGCGAGCAGTTCGTGACCGGTGAAACCATCGCCGAAGCCCTGGCCAATGCGAGCAAGTTCGAAGCCAAGGGTTTCCGCTATTCCTACGACATGCTCGGCGAAGCGGCACTCACCGAACACGACGCCCAGAAGTACCTGGCCTCGTACGAACAAGCCATTCACTCGATCGGCAAGGCGTCCCACGGTCGTGGGATTTATGAAGGCCCGGGCATTTCGATCAAGCTGTCCGCTTTGCACCCGCGTTACAGCCGCGCCCAGTACGAGCGAGTGATGGACGAGCTGTACCCGCGCCTGCTGTCGCTGACCTTGCTGGCCAAGCAATACGACATCGGCTTGAACATCGACGCCGAAGAAGCCGACCGTCTCGAGCTGTCGCTGGATCTGCTGGAGCGCCTGTGCTTCGAGCCGCAACTGACCGGCTGGAACGGCATCGGTTTTGTGATCCAGGCTTATCAGAAGCGTTGCCCGTACGTCATTGACTACGTGATCGACCTGGCTCGTCGCAGCCGTCATCGCTTGATGATCCGTCTGGTGAAAGGTGCGTACTGGGACAGCGAAATCAAGCGCGCCCAGGTTGAAGGCCTGGAAGGCTATCCGGTCTACACCCGCAAGGTGTACACCGACGTTTCCTACATCGCCTGCGCCCGCAAACTGCTGTCGGTGCCGGAAGTCATCTACCCGCAATTCGCCACGCACAACGCCCACACCCTGTCGGCCATTTACCACATCGCCGGTCAGAACTATTACCCCGGCCAGTACGAGTTCCAGTGCCTGCACGGCATGGGTGAACCGTTGTACGAACAGGTTGTAGGCAAAGTTTCCGAAGGCAAGTTGAACCGTCCGTGCCGGGTGTACGCACCGGTCGGTACACACGAAACACTGCTGGCGTACCTGGTACGTCGCCTGCTGGAAAACGGCGCGAACACCTCGTTCGTCAACCAAATCGCCGATCAGTCCATCTCGATTCAGGCGCTGGTGGCCGATCCAGTGGCCAGCATCGAGCAAATGGCTACGCTGGAAGGCGGCTTCGGCCTGCCGCACCCGCGTATTCCGCTGCCGCGTGATCTTTATGGTGCCGAGCGCGCCAACTCCAGCGGCATCGACATGGCCAACGAACATCGTCTGGCTTCGTTGTCCTGCGCCCTGCTGGCCACTGCTCACAACCACTGGAAAGCCGCGCCGATGCTCGGTTGCGCCTCCAGTACCGAAACCCCTGCGCCAGTCCTGAACCCGTCCGATCTGCGTGACGTGGTCGGCCATGTGCAGGAAGCCACCGTCGAAGACGTCGACAACGCGATTCAGTGCGCCCTGAATGCTGCACCGATCTGGCAGGCCACCCCGCCCGCCGAACGTGCCGCGATTCTGGAACGTGCCGCTGATTTGATGGAAGGCGAAATCCAGCCGCTGATGGGCCTGCTGGCTCGCGAAGCCGGCAAGACGTTCGCCAACGCCATCGCCGAAGTCCGTGAAGCCGTGGACTTCCTGCGTTATTACGCGGTACAGGCACGTAACGATTTCACCAACGACGCCCACCGCCCGCTGGGTCCGGTGGTGTGCATCAGCCCGTGGAACTTCCCGCTGGCAATCTTCAGTGGCCAGGTGGCTGCTGCATTGGCTGCCGGCAACCCGGTATTGGCCAAGCCTGCGGAACAAACCCCGCTGGTAGCGGCTCAAGCCGTGCGCTTGCTGCTCGAAGCCGGGATTCCCGAAGGCGTGCTGCAACTGCTGCCGGGCCGTGGCGAAACCGTGGGTGCTCGTCTGGTCGGTGACGATCGGGTCAAAGGCGTGATGTTCACCGGTTCGACCGAAGTCGCTCGCTTGCTGCAACGCAACGTCGCCGGTCGTCTGGATGCACAAGGTCGCCCGATTCCGCTGATCGCTGAAACCGGCGGCCAGAACGCAATGATCGTCGACTCCTCGGCATTGACCGAACAGGTTGTGATCGACGTGGTGTCGTCGGCCTTCGACAGCGCCGGCCAACGTTGCTCGGCTCTGCGCGTGTTGTGCTTGCAGGAAGATTCCGCTGACCGTGTCATCGAAATGCTCAAGGGCGCGATGGCTGAATGCCGTCTCGGCAACCCGGAACGCCTGTCCGTGGACATCGGCCCGGTGATCGACGCCGAAGCCAAGGCAGGCATCGAGAAGCACATCCAGGCCATGCGCGACAAAGGTCGCAGCGTGTACCAGGTAGCCATCGCCAACACCGAAGAAGTCAAACGCGGCACCTTCGTGATGCCGACCTTGATCGAACTGGAAAGCTTCGATGAGCTGCAACGGGAGATTTTCGGTCCGGTGCTGCACGTGGTTCGCTACAAGCGCAAAGACATCGATCAGCTGATCGGTCAGATCAACGCTTCGGGTTACGGCCTGACGCTGGGTGTTCACACCCGGATCGACGAAACCATCGCCAAGGTGATCGACAACGTCAACGCCGGTAACGTCTACGTGAACCGCAACATCGTCGGTGCCGTGGTGGGCGTGCAACCGTTCGGCGGCGAAGGTTTGTCGGGCACCGGTCCGAAGGCCGGCGGTCCGTTGTACCTGTACCGTCTGCTGTCGACGCGTCCTACCGATGCGATTGAACAGTCCTTCGCTCGCGGCGACGCCATCGCAGCACCGGATGTACGTCTGCGCGATGCCATGAGCAAACCGCTGACTTCACTGAAAGCCTGGGCCGACAGCAACAAGTTCAGCGACCTGAGCACCCTGTGCGGGCAGTTCGCGGCACAATCGCAGAGCGGCATCACCCGCGTTCTGGCAGGCCCGACCGGCGAGCGCAACAGCTACGCCATCCTGCCGCGCGAACACGTGCTGTGCCTGGCGGAAGTCGAAGGCGACCTGCTGACGCAACTGGCGGCGGTATTGGCGGTGGGCGGTTCGGCGGTTTGGCCGGACGCTGACTTGACCAAGGCTTTGTTCGCACGTCTGCCGAAGGACATTCAGGCGAAGATCAAGCTGGTGTCCGACTGGAACAAGGACGAAGTGGTGTTTGACGCGGTTCTGCATCATGGCCATTCCGATCAGCTGCGTGCGGTGTGCCAGCAAGTGGCCAAGCGTGCCGGGGCGATTGTCGGGGTTCATGGCTTGTCCCAAGGCGAGACCAACATTGCGCTGGAGCGCCTGGTGATCGAGCGGGCGTTGAGCGTTAACACGGCTGCTGCCGGTGGTAATGCGAGCTTGATGACGATCGGTTAAACCCTCCTTGTGATCGTTCCCACGCTCTGCGTGGGAATGCCTCCTGTGACGCTCTGCGTCACGCCGTTTTGGGGACGCAGAGCGTCCCGGGCTGCATTCCCACGCGGAGCGTGGGAACGATCATTTCAGCCCTCCTCTGCTTTATCCTTCCCTCTCGTTCTGTCTCTCCATCACGCTCATCAATCATCCTGTTCAGCCTTTATTCCCACGCCTAGACTCGGCCCATTCCAAAAAAAGGTAGGCCGCCATGTCCGAGACGTTGCTCAGTTCCCGCAATCTGGCTTTCGAGCTGTATGAAGTCCTCGATGCCGAGGGCCTGACTCAGCGTGAGCGTTTTGCCGAACACAATCGCGAAACTTTCGATGCGGCTATCAGCACCGCTCGTAACATCGCCGAGAAATTTTTCGCGCCGCATAACCGCAAGAACGACGAGAACGAGCCGCGCTACGAAAACGGTCAGGCGATACTGATTCCGGAAGTGAAGCCGGCGGTGGATGCCTTCCTCGAAGCCGGTTTCCTCAACGCGGCGCGCAGCTTCGACGCTGGCGGCATGCAACTTCCTACGCTGCTGTCGCAGGCTTGCTTTGCGCATTTTCAATCAGCGAACGCGGCATCGACTTCCTATCCCTTCCTGACCATGGGCGCGGCCAACCTGATCGAAAGCTTCGGCACCGATGAACAGAAGCAACGCTTCCTGCAACCGATGATCGACGGTCGCTTCTTCGGCACCATGGCGCTGACCGAGCCGCACGCCGGTTCTTCGCTGTCGGATATTCGTACACGCGCCGAGCCTGCGTCTGACGGCACCTATCGCCTCAAGGGCAACAAGATTTTCATCTCGGGCGGCGACCATCCGCTGTCGGAAAACATCGTGCACATGGTGCTGGCCAAATTGCCGGACGCCCCGGCCGGGGTGAAGGGTATTTCGCTGTTTATCGTGCCCAAGTTTCTGGTCAACGACGACGGCAGCCTCGGCAAGCGCAATGACGTGCTGCTGGCCGGGCTGTTCCACAAGATGGGCTGGCGCGGCACCACCTCCACCGCGCTGAACTTTGGCGATAACGGGGAGTGCGTCGGCTATCTGGTGGGCAAGCCGCACCACGGTTTGAGCTACATGTTCCAGATGATGAACGAGGCGCGGATCGGCGTCGGCATGGGCGCGGTGATGCTCGGTTACGCCGGTTATCTGTATTCACTGGAGTACGCCCGTGAGCGTCCGCAGGGCCGGGTGCCGGACAGCAAGGACCCGAACACCGCCCCGGTGGCGATCATTCAGCACGCTGACGTCAAACGCATGTTGCTGACTCAGAAGGCCTACGTCGAAGGTTCGTTCGACCTTGGGTTGTATGCGGCGCGACTGTTTGATGACACCACGACGCTGGAGACTGAAGACCAGCGCAAGCAGGCCCACGAGCTATTGGATTTGCTGACGCCGATCGTCAAATCCTGGCCGTCGGAGTTTTGCCTGAAGGCCAACGAACTGGCGATCCAGATTCTGGGCGGCCACGGCTATACCCGCGAATACCCGGTGGAGCAGTACTACCGCGACAATCGTCTGAACCCGATTCATGAAGGCACCCACGGGATTCAGTCACTGGATTTGCTCGGGCGAAAACTGGCGCAGAACGGTGGTGCCGGGCTCAAGCAATTGATCCGGCTGATCGCCGACACCGCCGAGCGCGCTCAGGCATACGAATCGCTGACGGCAATGCGTGAACCGCTGGAAAAATTGGTGGCTCGCCTGCAAACGGTGACCATCGGTTTACTCACCGACCTTGCTCAGGGCAAGGTCAACAGCAGCCTGGCGAATTCGGCGTTGTACCTGAAAGTGTTTGGCCACACGGTGATTGGCTGGCGCTGGCTGGAGCAGGCGATTCGTGCCGAGGAAGGGTTGGCCAAAGGCAATGCGGCGGATGTGAGCTTCTATAAGGGCAAGCTGCAGGCGGCGCGGTATTTCCTGACGTGGGAAGTACCGGGTTGCCACCATGAGCTGGCGATTCTTGAGGCGCGCGATGATGTGTGCCTGACAATGCAAGATGAATGGTTCTGACACCGATCGTTCCCACGCTCTGCGTGGGAATGCCTCAACGGACGCTCCGCGTTCGGCTCTGGAAGGGAAGCGGAGCGTCCCGGGCTGCATTCCCACGCAGAGCGTGGGAACGATCGCTCAGCTCAACTTGAAACTGCTCATCTGCCGCGCCAGATCATCGGCCAACCGTTGCAACGTCTGGCAGTCCTCGCGGCAAGCCCTGACTTCGCCTGCCGTCGCCCGGGCCAGATCGGAAATCCCCTGGACGTTGCGGTTGATCTCTTCGGTCACCGCCGATTGCTCTTCAGTCGCCGTTGCAACCTGATGGTTCATGTCGCTGATGCGCTCGACCTGACCGGTGATTGCCGTCAATGAAGCGCCGGTGCGCTGGCTCGACTCAACGCCTGTGCCTGTCGCCGCTTGCCCGGAATGCATTGATGACACCGCATTCTCCGCGCCCTGCTTGAGACTGCCGATCATCTGTTGAATCTCATCGGTGGACGCCTGCGTCCGCCGCGCCAGCGTGCGTACTTCATCGGCCACCACCGCAAAACCACGCCCCATGTCCCCGGCTCGCGCGGCTTCGATGGCCGCATTCAGCGCCAGCAAATTGGTCTGCTCGGAAATCCCGCGAATCACCGCCAGCACCTGATCGATGGACGCCACCTGATTGGCCAACTCACCCACGGCGCCCGCCGCAATACCGATTTCATCCGACATGCTTTCAATATGCCGGATCGACCCGCCCACCACTTCCCGCGCCTGCATCGCTTCATCGCGAGCATTTTGCGAAGCTACGGCGGCATTACCCGCGTTCTGGGCGATTTCCTGCACGGTCAGGCCCATCTCGTGAACGGCGGTGGCGACCATGTCGGTCATTTCCTGCTGGCGACCAGAGCGCTCGGCAGTGTTGTCCACCACTCGCGCCACTTGGCCGACGGCCGTGCGCAAACGCTCACTGGTGGTCAGCACTTCGCCAATCATCTGGCGCTGACTGTCCAGGAACCGGTTGAAGCCTCGAGCCAGGTCGCCCAGTTCATCGGCGCGACTGGAATCTAACCGGTGAGTCAAATCTCCACCACCGCTACCGATGGCCACCAGCGCCGCTGTTACCTGACGAATCGGCCGCACCAACCCACGGGCCAGCAATACCACCAACAGCAGACACACCAGCGCCACCGCCAGACCGATACCGCTGCTCATCCACATGGCGCGACGGGCTTCGGCGTAGATCTGCGACTGCGGCACTTCGGCCACCAGGGTCCAGCCCAAGTCCCGCAACGGCAGGCTCAACGCCAGATAATCTTCGCCGTCGCGCACGAAGCTGCTGTTGGTGGCAACTGCTTTTGAGCCAGAGAGGTGACCCATCACCGCTTGTGCGGCAGGCGCGCCGATTTGCTCGGCCAGTGTGCGTTTACCGCTGAATTGCGCTTCGGGATGAACCTGGATCAAACCGTCGGAACGCACGAGATAGACCTTGCCGCGCGCGCCAAAACTGAAGTTGTGGATCAGCTCCGACAGCTCTTTCATGCTCAGGCCAAGTCCGGCAACGCCCACGGTTTTACCGGCCTGTTCGACTTTGAGGTCGATGAACAGCGCCAATTCTCCGGTCGCGGTGTCATTGTCGATATTGAGGGTGCGCGGCTGGTTGCTGTCCAGGAATGTGTAGAACCAGGCGTCTTTGGGGTTGGAACGGCTGAGGGTCCGGTCCAGGCCTTTTTCAGTGAAGTAGTGGTTTGAAGCGGTGCCGACGATCAGCGCGGTGAACGCCCTGTGCTCGGCGCGGAGGCCTTCCAGGTACTGGACGAATGCGTTTGTCTGGGCGCTGCTTTCACCCCCGGCCAACCAGTCGCGCACCATGCTGTTGCTGGCGATGTCCTTGGCGGCAGTGAGGGGTTGAACGAGGATACGCTCGATGTCGTTGCGCATCGCCTCGATGCTCGACGGCAGCGCTTGTTCGACCAGGTAGCTTTGGGCGAGACGATTGACCACCAGGGTATAAATGCCAACCACAATCAGAATGCTGACCAGCAGGGCGGTGCCCATACTCAGGATCAACTGCCATTGAATACTGCGTCGCCAAAACTGCATGGAGCACCCCCAAAGAATAAGAGGCTGAAACACTGCAACAGCCGTGCCGATTGTATACAACGCAACCGACAATTTATTCTTTGGTTGTGCGCAAAGCCGATCAGGCCTGATTGATCGTCTTGGAGATCACTTCAACCGTGGCGCTGACTTGCTCTTGGTAACGGTCGAGTTCCTGCTTGTGCTGCTTTTTCATTTCGATCTGCTGGGAACACAGATTCATCGCGGCTAGCACCAGCAGGCGGTCACCGATCAGCGTCGGGTACTTTCTTTTAGTGTCGGCCAGGGCAGCCTTCAACATCATCACGGCGTCCAGCAGGGTTTGCTCTTCCCCGGCCGGCGCCTTGATCGAATAGTCCTCCCCCAGGATCGAGACGACTTTTACCCCTGCGGCGCCGTGGTTCATGCGCTGACCGGGCCGGCGCTGACGCGCTCAACCAGGGCCTGGATGCGTGCGGCGGTGGCACCTTGTTTCTCTTCCTGTTCCATCAGGTTCAGTTGCAGGCTTTCGTTTTCATCCTTGGCCTGGGCCAGTTCTGCACTCAGGATTTGGTTGGTGGCGAGCAGGCTCTGGTTCTGTTGCACCAGGTCGCTGACCAGCTGTTCCAATTGGCTTAGGGATGCTTCCAACATTTTGATTTTCCAAGCATTTTCAAAGGGCGCGTACGATAAAGAAAAGTCACCACGGATGCCAGGGTTATTGCGGCGCAAGGCCTTGATTTTCCTGGCGGATGAGCTTCCTCGCGAACTTTAAAGACTGTGATTGGCGGATCTGGTTCCTGCACTTCGTCGCCGGGCGTCCCGTGCGACAAAACCGCACAGCCGCTCAAGACTTTAGTCGCATGACCGATAAGTCCCCCATACGTCAGTCTCAGCACCGCACGGGTGCGCTCATTTCGGTAAACACCATGTCCCTTCGTAATATGAACATCGCACCGCGAGCGTTCCTCGGTTTCGCCCTGATTGGGGGTTTGATGCTGGTTCTGGGGGTATTTGCCTTGAACCAGATGAGCAAGATTCGCGCAGCGGGCGTAGACATCGCCTCCTCAAGTGTCCCGAGCATCAAGAGCCTGGACGAATTTACCCAACTGACCCTGCGTCTGCGGGTGTTGTCCTACCGCTTGCTGGTCAACCGCGAACCTGAAGTGCAGCAGAAAACCTTCGAGCTGTTTGATTTGCGCAATCAGCAGATTCGTGATGCTCAGAAGATCTACGAACCGCTGATCGACGGCCCGCAAGAACGCGCGGCTTATGATCAATACGTGCAGTTGCTGGCGCAGTATCGCCAACTCGAAGACCGCATGAAGACGCTCTCGCGCAACAATCAGGTCGATGAACTGCGCACCATGCTCAATAGCGAATTGCTCGCCAACTCCGAGGCTGTCAACTCGGCCCTCGCCAAGTTGCTTGAGATCAACACGCAACAGATTGACGCCACCAACACCCACGCAGGTGACCAGTACTCGACGTCCTTTAACCTGGTCATCACGTTGCTGGTGATCGCCGGCGGCCTGACCTTGCTGTTCGCCTGGTTACTGACCAACAGCATCACCAAGCCCATCGCCAATGCCCTGAGCGCCGCCGAAGAAATTGCTGAAGGCAATCTGACTCGCCCGATCACCGTTGACGGCGAAGACGAAGCCGGTCGTTTGCTGTTGGCCATGTCGAAGATGCAGGACAAATTGCGCGACACCCTGCAACGGATTTCCGGCTCGGCCACACAGTTGGCATCCGCCGCAGAAGAGTTGAACAGCGTCACCGACGAAAGCGCCCGTGGCCTGACTCAGCAGAACAACGAAATCGAACAGGCTGCCACCGCAGTCAACGAAATGACCAGCGCCGTGGAAGAAGTCGCCCGAAACGCGGTGAGCACCTCCGAAGCCTCGAAAAACGCCACCACATCGGCCGGTGACGGGCGTGACCTGGTGCAGGAAACCGTCAGCGCCATCGAACGTATGAGCGCTGATGTGCAGAGCACGGCGACTTTGATCGGTGATCTGGCCAATGAGTCCCGCGACATCGGCAAGGTGCTGGACGTGATTCGCGGCCTGGCAGATCAAACCAACCTGCTGGCGTTGAACGCGGCGATTGAAGCGGCCCGTGCCGGTGAGGCCGGTCGTGGATTTGCGGTGGTGGCGGACGAGGTTCGTGCACTGGCCCACCGCACCCAGCAGTCGACCAGCGAAATCGAACGCATGATCGGCAGCATTCAGAGCGGCACCGAGCACGCGGTGAATTCGATGCGCAACAGCACCGAACGCGCCGAATCGACCTTGAACATTGCCCGTGGTGCCGGTTTGTCGCTGGACACGATCAACAGCGCCATCGTCGAGATCAATGAACGCAACCTGGTGATCGCCAGCGCGGCTGAAGAACAGGCACAAGTCGCCCGGGAAGTGGATCGTAACCTGGTGAACATCCGGGATCTGTCGGTGCAGTCGGCAACCGGGGCGAATCAAACGAGCGCGGCGAGTAACGAACTGTCGCGGTTGGCGCTGGACCTGAACAATATGGTTGGGCGGTTTAGCCTTTAACCCGTACAGGATCGTTCCCACGTCGAGGCGTCGAACCGTCTGCGTGGGACTCCGCGTCCCAAAATCGGACGCAGAGCATCGATTGAGGCATTCCCACGCAGAGCGTGGGAACGATCACGCCTCCTGATCTGCGATGCTGCAAAAGCTTTTTGACAGCATCACATTTCAACAGGTTAGAATCGCTGGCACGCAGACTGCATGGTCAGTTTGCGCCCGTCTTTCAGCTTTCTGGAGTACTGCCTTTGAATGCGACGACCATCAACAGCCTGTTCTTGATCGGCGCGTTGCTGGTAGGTGCAAGCATTCTGGTGAGCTCACTTTCGTCCCGCCTCGGCATCCCGATTCTGGTGATCATCCTGGCCGTGGGCATGGCTGCCGGCGTCGACGGCGGCGGCATTATCTTTGATAACTATCCAACGGCTTATCTGGTCGGCAACCTCGCATTGGCGGTGATCCTGCTCGACGGCGGATTACGCACCCGGGTCGCGAGTTTCCGCGTGGCACTGTGGCCTGCGCTGTCGCTGGCCACCGTCGGGGTGTTGATTACAACCGCACTGACCGGCCTGGTCGCAGCGTGGCTGTTCAACCTGAACATCATTCAGGGCTTGCTGATCGGCGCCATTGTCGGCTCCACGGATGCTGCGGCGGTGTTCTCGCTGCTGGGTGGCAAAGGCTTGAATGAACGGGTCACCGCCAGCCTCGAAATCGAGTCCGGCAGCAACGACCCGATGGCGGTGTTTCTCACCGTCACCCTGATTGACATGCTCGCCAGCGGCCAGACCGGCCTGCACTGGAGCCTGTTGGGGCATTTCGTGCGTGAGTTCGGCATCGGCGCCATCATCGGCCTGGGCGGCGGCTGGGTGATGCTGCAATTGGTCAACCGGATCAACCTGGCCAACGGCCTCTACCCGATTCTGGTGATTGCCGGCGGCCTGGCGGTGTTCGCCCTGACCAACGCCCTGCACGGCAGCGGCTTCCTTGCCGTCTATCTCTGTGGCCTGGTCATCGGCAACCGTCCGGTACGCAGCCGCCACGGCATCCTGCACATGCTCGACGGCATGGCCTGGCTGGCGCAGATCGGCATGTTCCTCGTGCTGGGTCTGCTGGTGACGCCGCATGACCTGTTGCCCATCGCCCTGCCCGCGCTCGGTCTGGCGCTGTGGATGATCCTGTTTGCGCGGCCATTGTCGGTGCTGGTCGGCCTGCTGCCGTTCAAAGCCTTCCACGGACGCGAGAAAGCATTCATCTCCTGGGTCGGATTGCGCGGCGCGGTCCCGATCATTCTGGCAGTGTTCCCGCTGATGGCCGGGCTGCCCCATGCCCAGCTCTACTTCAACCTCGCCTTCTTTATTGTGCTGGTGTCCCTGCTGGTGCAGGGCACGAGCCTGCCGTGGGTGGCGAAACTGTTGAAAGTCACCGTCCCGCCAGAGCCGGCGCCGATCTCCCGTTCCGCGCTGGAAGTGCATGTCACCAGCGAGTGGGAGCTGTTCGTTTATCGCCTCGGTGCCGAAAAATGGTGCATCGGTTCGCCCCTTCGCGAGCTGAAAATGCCGGAAGGCACTCGTATCGCCGCACTGTTTCGTGGCCAGCAACTGCTCCATCCGTCGGGTAGTACGGTGCTTGAAGTCGATGATTTGCTCTGCGTTATCGGCCATGAACATAACCTTCCGGCCCTGGGAAAACTCTTCAGCCAGGCACCGCAGCGCGGGCTGGATTTGCGTTTCTTCGGCGACTTCGTGCTCGAAGGAGACGCCCAGCTGGCTGCGGTTGCGGCCCTGTACGGGTTGAAAGTCGAAGGCATCGATCCGGACATGTCCCTGGGGCGCTTCATCGCACAGAAAGTCGGTGGCGCACCCGTTGTCGGTGACCAGGTGGAGTGGAACAACACCATCTGGACCGTCGCGGTCATGGACGGGAACAAGATCGGCAAAGTGGGCGTCAGATTCCCCGAAGGAAGTCGCCCGGGTCCCGGCTTGTTCCTCTAAACTCCACTCTTCGTCTCGTTTTCGATCGGTCTCTATGTCAACCCTGCGCACCTTTTTCATCATGGCCCTGCTGGGCTTGAGTCTGTCTGTCGGAACCCTGCAAGCGGCCGAACCGCCGTCCAGCGAAGCCGTGCAGGCAAACCTGGACAAGATCGCCGACCGTAAACTGCCGGAAGCCGATCAGAAAGCCTTGCAATCGATCCTGCAAAACACGCTGACCCAGCTCAACAATCAGCGCGATTACGAGCAGAAGCTGGCGGCCCTCAAGCAACAGTTGGCCACCGCGCCCAAGCAGAACATCGAGAACCAGCGTGAGCTGGTCCGGCTCAAAGCCTCCAAAGTGCTGCCGGTGGCGCAACGCTACGCCAATCAGTCAATCCAGCAGCTTGAGCAAATGCTCACCGAGCGCTCGACCCAGCAAAGCGATTTGCAAAAAGCACTGGCCGAGGCCAACAGTCTGGTGATTACCGCCCAGACCCGTCCCGAGCGCGCCCAGGCTGAAATTTCCAGCAGCCAGACACGCATTCAACAGATCAACAACATTCTCAAGACCGGTAAAGACGCCGGCAAGACTTTGACCGGCGAACAGCGAGACCTGCTCAATGCCGAGCTCGCGGCCCTCAATGCACTGATTCCGCTACGTCGCCAGGAACTGGCCGGCAACAACCAGCTGCAAGATTTGGGTAACAGCCAGCACGACCTGCTGACAGAAAAGTCTGACCGCCTCGATCAGGAAATCCAGGAGCTGCAAACCCTGATCAACCAGAAGCGCCTGGCTCAGTCCCAAGAGACAGTGACGCAGCAGTCCATCGAAGCGCAGAAGTCCGGCGGCAGCAGCCTGCTGGCCACCGAAAGCGCAGCCAACCTGAAACTCTCGGACTACCTGCTCAAAAGTACCGACCGCCTCAATGAAGTCACCCAGCAAAACCTGCAGACCAAGCAACAGCTGGACAACGTGACACAGAGCGATTCGGCGCTGGACGAGCAAATCAACGTGCTCAAGGGCAGCCTGCTGCTCTCCAAGATTCTCTACAAACAGAAACAATCGCTGCCGCACCTCAAGCTTGATCGAGATTTGGCCGACCAGATTGCCGACATTCGCCTCTACCAGTTTGAAGTCAGCCAGCAACGGGAATTGCTTAGCAACCCGGCGACCTATGTCGACAACCTGCTGGCGTCCCAACCGCCGGAACAAGTCACTCCGCAACTGCGCAAGAGCCTGCTGGACTTGGCCACGACCCGGGCGGACCTGCTGGAGCGGCTGAACCGCGAACTGAGCGCGGTGCTCAACGAATCCATCACCCTGCAACTCAATCAGAAACAATTGCTCAGCACCGCGCAAAGCCTGCGGGCAACGCTCGATGAGCAGATGTTCTGGATTCCCAGCAACAAGCCACTGGATCTGGAATGGATGCGCGCCGTGCCGGAACGCCTGCAACGCCAGGTGACGACATTGCCGTGGGCCTCCAGCCTCAGTGAGCTGACCGATGGCCTGATTCAGCGACCGCTGCTGTTTCTGCCGCTGGTGCTGCTGATTGGCGCGTTGCTGTGGCGGCGCAAAAGCCTGTATGCCCGACTGAACAAGGTTCACCAGGACATCGGCCACTTCAAGCGCGACAGCCAGTGGCATACACCCCAGGCCATCCTGATCAATATTCTGCTGGCGATGCCGGTTTCCCTGGGCCTGGCCTTGTGCGGCCTGGCGTTGCAGATCGATGCCCGCGGACAGAATGCCAACATGGGCGCGGCACTGCTGCAAATGGCCCAGGCCTGGCTGGTGTTCTACACCGCTTACCGAATCCTTGCGCCGGGTGGCGTGGCCGAACTGCATTTCCGCTGGGAAAAACCCCAGGTCGAATTCCTGCAAGGCTGGGTCCGCAGGCTCGGGCTTGTGGTGATGGCATTGGTCGCGGTGGTGGCTGTCGCCGAACTGCAACCCGCGACACTGGCCGATGACGTGCTCGGTATGCCGGTGGTGTTGACGTGCTACGCCTTGATGGCCTGGCTGCTCAGCCGCCTGCTGGTCAGCAGCCCGACTCACCAGAACGCATCGCTGTTTCGCAAAGCAGTGGGGATCATGTTCACCGTCCTGCCCGTCGCGTTGTTCGTCGCGGTGTGCTTCGGCTACTACTACACGGCGCTGAAGCTGAGTGACCGGTTGATCAACACGCTCTATCTGCTGATGTTCTGGCTGGTGATCGAAGCCACTTTCGTTCGCGGCCTCAGCGTTGCGGCCCGGCGCCTGGCTTATCAGCGAGCGCTGGCCAAACGGCAGGCCGCAAAAGAAGCCGGCGAAGGCGAAGCGGTGATCGAAGAGCCGACGCTGGACATCGAAAAGGTCAACGAACAATCGCTGCGACTGATCCGTCTGGCCTTGCTGGGTGGTTTCATCGCCGCGCTGTATTGGGTCTGGTCCGATCTGATCTCGGTGTTCTCGTACCTGGACAACATCACCCTTTACGAATACACCAGCGGCACCGGCGCCAACTTGAGCATGGTGCCCCTCAGTATTGGCGACTTGCTCGGCGCCCTGATCATCATCGGCATCACCTTCGCCCTCGCGCGCAACTTGCCGGGACTGCTGGAAGTGCTCGTGCTGTCGAAGTTGAACCTGGCGCAGGGCAGCGCCTACGCCACGACCACGCTGCTCTCTTACGCGATTGCCGGCATCGGTTTCGTATCGACCCTGTCCACCCTCGGTGTGAGCTGGGACAAGTTGCAATGGCTGGTGGCAGCGCTATCGCTGGGTATAGGTTTCGGGATGCAGGAGATTTTCGCGAACTTCATCTCCGGCATCATGATTCTGTTCGAGCGCCCGGTGCGCATCGGCGACACAATCACCATCGGCAACCTGTCGGGCACGGTCAGCAAGATCCGTATCCGCGCCACCACCATCACCGACTTCGACCGCAAGGACATCATTGTCCCGAACAAGACGTTCATCACCGGGCAACTGATCAACTGGTCCCTGACCGACACCATTACCCGCGTGACTCTCAAGCTCGGCGTCGATTACGGCTCCGACCTGGACCTGGTGAAAGAACTGCTGCTCAAAGCTGCCCGGGATAACCCGCGTGTACTGAAGGATCCAGAACCGCACGTGTACTTCCTGAACTTCGGCGAAAGCACTCTCGACCACGAGTTGCGCATGCACGTGCGCGACCTCGGCGACCGTAACCCGGTGCTCGATGAGGTCAACCGCTTCATCAACCGCGAGTTCAAGAAGCAGCACATCAACATCTCGTTCCGCCAGATGGAGGTTTACCTCAAGAACCTCCAGGGTCAGGAATACAAAATGGTGCCGATCGAGCCGGAATCCAAAACCATCGTCCCCAAGCGAGATGACGAACCACAAGAGCCGCCGGCCGCCAAGCTCGACTAACCGGCTTATCCCTAGCAGAATGCTCGGACATTCTGCTGGAGATGGCCGTTGAAAGTCCTCGACGAACTGACCTTCGATAATCGCTTTGCCCGCTTGGGCGATACGTTTTCCGTTCATGTGTTGCCCGAGCCTATCGACAACCCGCGCCTTGTCGTTGCGAGTCCTGCCGCCATGGCGTTGCTCGATCTCGACCCGGCCGTGGCCGACACCCCGGAGTTCGCCGAGCTGTTCAGCGGCCATAAGCTCTGGGCCGATGCGGTCCCGCGGGCGATGGTCTATTCCGGCCATCAGTTCGGTTCCTACAACCCGCAGCTTGGCGATGGTCGCGGTTTGTTACTAGGCGAGGTCTACAACGAAGCCGGCGAGCACTGGGACTTGCACCTGAAGGGGGCGGGCCAGACACCTTTCTCAAGAATGGGCGATGGACGTGCCGTGCTGCGGTCTTCGATCCGCGAGTTTCTCGCCTCCGAAGCGCTGCATGCCCTGAACATCCCGACCACTCGCGCACTCTGCGTGATCGGCTCCGACACGCCGGTATGGCGCGAGAAACAGGAACGCGCGGCCATGGTCCTGCGCCTGGCACCGAGCCATGTGCGCTTCGGCCATTTCGAGTATTTCTACTACACCAAACGCCCCGAGAAACAGAAAGAACTCGGTGAGCATGTGCTGGCCATGCACTTTCCAGAATGCCTGGAACAGCCGGAACCGTATCTGGCGATGTTTCGCGAGATCGTCGAGCGCAATGCCGAGCTGATCGCCAAATGGCAGGCTTACGGTTTCTGCCACGGCGTAATGAACACCGACAACATGTCGATCCTGGGCATCACGTTCGACTTCGGCCCCTTCGCCTTCCTCGATGATTTCGACGCCCACTTCATCTGCAACCACTCGGATGATCAGGGTCGTTACTCCTTCAGCAATCAAGTGCCGATCGGGCAATGGAACCTCAGCGCCCTCGCCCAGGCCCTGACACCGTTCATCAGCGTCGAAGCCCTGCGCGAAACCCTCGGTTTGTACTTTCCGCTCTACCAGGCCCATTACCTGGACCTGATGCGCCGCCGACTTGGTTTGACCACCGCTGAAGAGGACGACCAGAAATTGCTGGAGCATCTGCTGCAGCTGATGCAGAACAGCGGCGTCGATTACAGCCTGTTCTTCCGCCGACTTGGCGATGAATCACCCGAGCTGGCTGTAGCCCGATTGCGCGATGACTTTGTCGACATCAAGGGTTTCGATGCCTGGGGCGAGCTTTACATCGCCCGGGTCTCCCGAGACGGCGCGCCGGATCAACAACAGCGCCGCGCACGGATGCACGCGGTCAATCCGTTGTACATCTTGCGCAACTACCTGGCGCAGAAAGCCATCGATGCGGCAGAGGGTGGTGACTATTCAGAGGTTCGCCGTTTGCACGCGGTGCTGAGCAATCCGTTCGAAGAACAACCGGGGATGGAGAGTTACGCCGAGCGGCCGCCGGAATGGGGCAAGCATCTGGAGATCAGTTGTTCGTCGTGAAACTGTTCATTCCAGGGGATCGATGGCACTGACGACTCGAGCGATGATGTCTGCCATCGTGATGTCATCCAGTCGCTCAATGAATTTGGCTGAGCCGTCGCGAACACGCTGCTCAATATCAAAACTGCGCACCTGATTACAAACCGCAACGCCATTCGTTTCGTGGCCAGAGACGATGACTGCCAAACCGGAGCTTCGACTGAAGCTCCCACCGCTGGTCACCGGCACCGTCATGCTGACACCCAAAGAGTTGATCTCCCTTGGGGTGATCACGACGAATCGATGCCGATCCATCATCTCCCGCCCAGCAACCGGGTTCGGATCAATCCAATAGACATCACCCCGCTGCGGGGCTTGCCGACGCACCATCAACCCAACTCCCGGCCAACTGGATCGCCTTCACGCGCAAACGCCGTCTGGGCATTCAGTTCTGCTATTTCTTCGGACCCTTCCAGCAACTCGGCAAGGCTGTAGCGCTTGCGAGAAGACTGGACAACCGGGCGGGCAATCAACTCACCGTCGACTACATTCAGTTCAAGCTGCGCCCCCACGTCCAAATGCAGGAGCTTCAGTAATGTGGGGGGGAGAGTAATCACCGCAGCGCCACCTTGACGGCGAATTTTGGAAGTCACGGACATGGGATAACTCCTATCCGACAATTGAGAGATATCGATTTCTCGATAAGTGCAACAAAAGTAGCACGACGCTAAAGGCAAAAGCGAACTCCTTATTAAGGTATCTAAACAGGTAAAGTTGCCACCAGCGTAGCCATCGATTGCAATCCGAAACTCTGGAATATGTGAGCATTTGCGACAGTCTGCGTCCTCGATCTAAAAATCTGTCTTGATAAACGCAGGTTGCGACTCCAGATCAGCTTTGGATTGCCCAACCTTTCAGAGCCCGCCCGATCATGACCGACCCACTCCTCATCCCCTGCCCCCACTGCAACGGCCTCAACCGCATCCCCGCCGAACGCCTCAATGACCATCCAAAATGCGGCCGCTGCAAAGCTGAGGTCTTGCTGAACAAACCATTCGAGTTGAAGCAAGGTGATTACGCCAGTCAGATCAAGGGCGATCTGCCGTTGCTGGTGGACGTCTGGGCAGACTGGTGCGGGCCATGCAAGTCGTTTGCGCCGGTGTTCGAGCAAGCGGCGGGGCAATTGGCGGGCAAGTGCAGGTTGGCCAAGCTGGACAGTGAGGCGAATCAGCAGTTGTCGGCGCAGCTGGGGATTCGTTCGATTCCCAGTTTGATTCTGTTCAAGAACGGCCGGGAAGTGGCGCGCCAGAGTGGGGCCTTCCCGTTACCGCAGTTGATGAGCTGGTTGCGTAGCCAGGGCATCTGAAACCACCACGAACCCAATTGTGGGAGCGAGCCTGCTCGCTACCACATGAGCCCCGTTCCACATCAACGAATCAGGCGTTTTCCAGCAAGTTGTGCAGTTCGACGAACTGCTGGGTCAGCTTGTGCCGTGGGTCAAGGTGGATCAGCGGCGTGTTGGCCTGGTGGGATTCCCGCATGCGCACCGAACTGCCCAGATAGACCGGGAGCACCGGCAACCCTTCGGCAATCAACTCGTCGAGAATCTGCTGAGGCAGACTTGCGCGAGCCTGGAACTGATTGACAACGATCCCCTCGACCTCCAGGCCTTCGTTGTGGTCTTCCTTCAACTCTTCGATTTCCGCCAAAAGGCCATACAGCGCCTGGCGCGAAAAACTATCGCAATCGAAAGGAATCAGCACGCGGTCAGCGGCGATCAGCGCCGATACCGCGTAGAAGTTCAGCGCCGGGGGCGTATCGAGGTAGATACGGTCGTATTCGCCGTCCAGTTCATCAAGCAACTTACGCAGCTTGTTGATCTTGTGCTTGGCCTCGAGCTTGGGCTGTAGATCAGCCAATTCAGCCGTGGCGGTGATGACGTGGAGGTTATCGAACGGTGTCTCGTAGATATCGACTTGGTTTTTCTTCGAAAACGGCCCGGATGACAGGGTCTGTTTGAAGAAGTCGGCGATGCCCATCGGAATGGCATCACCTGTGAGGCCTGTCAGGTATTGAGTGGAGTTAGCTTGGGAGTCGAGGTCCACCAACAACGTTCGATACCCCTCGCTGGCACTGACCGCTGCCAAGTTGCAGGCAATGCTTGACTTGCCCACACCACCTTTTTGATTGAACACCACGCGCCGCATGTCAAAACCTCCGTGTATCAAAGAATGACCGAGTGTAGTAGTCCACGGCGCTGCTTAGCTACCTCGTCGGCACAGGGACTACACAGTCAGCGGCAAACTCTTAATCAAAAATCCGCTATCTCTGCCACTGATCTCTGACTGAGCCGACAGACTTGATCACCACGATGTGGATAATGGCCAAACGATAGCGATGCGCGGACTAACCGGTACATTTCGTTGAGCAAAATGTAACCATCATTTGCTACGCGCCCGCCGCAACGGGATAATGTCCGACACTCGGCGCCCAGCGCCACGTAAGGTAGCTCACGCTTTTTTGCGACTCTCCGTGTCAAGAAAGCCCGCAGGGGCGGGAAGAATGTCTGTGATCAACTTCAACATCGCCCAATGGCGCGCGTGGGCCCCAGGGCTCGAAAGCGTGGACGATTGGCAGGCCTGGAGCCGACAACCGGTCGCGCTTCAGAACAGCGATGCCGCCCCCGACGTCTCTTTTCTCCCGGCGATGCAGCGTCGGCGACTCAGTCGTCTGGCGCGGATGGCATTCAGTGTCGGCTGGCCGTTGGCCGAGGGTCGCGATGAACTACCGTTGGTCTTTATTTCCCGTCACGGCGAAACCCCACGCACCTTTGAGATTCTCAGCGATCTGGCCGCCGATCAGCCGTTGTCGCCCACTCAATTCAGTTTGTCGGTTCACAATGCGGTGATTGGCCTGTGGTCGATCCTGCGGGGTGAAACCAGCGAAATGACCGCGCTCGCCGCTGCCGGTGACGGCCTTGAAAACGGCATGCTAGAGGCCGCGGCACTGCTCGCCGAAGGCGCGCCAGCCGTTTTGCTGATCGTCACCGAAGAACAACCACCCCAAGCCTACTCGGCCTGGATTGATGACGTACCGTTCCCTTATGCGGTCGGTCTGTTACTGACGCCGGGCACTGAGTGGCAGCTGTCCATGAACAGCCCTGCGGATCCGTTGTCAAAAGCCCAATGGCCACATGCCTTGAATCTATTGCGTACCCTGCTTGGCCAGCAGACCACCTGCCAACATGCCTGGAAAAATCGCGTATGGACCTGGCAACGCAACCTGTAACCGAAAAAAACCGCGACGCTTATTACTGGCGTCTGCTGGCCACTGCCGCGAGCTTCACCCTCTTCGGGCTGGGTGGACTGTGCCTGCGTCTGGTGGTTTTCCCGCTGTTGAGCTGTCTGCCCGGCGATGCCCAGGCGCATCGACTGCGGGCGCGCATAACCGTGAGCCGCTGCTTCTGGTTTTTCGTGCGGTTCATGGCTCGCACCGGCGTGCTGACCTACGATATCCAGGGCGCGGAAAAACTCGGTCGTCCGGGTCAGATGATCATTGCCAATCACCCATCGCTGATCGATGTGGTGTTCCTGATCGGCCTGGTCAGCCACGCCAATTGCGTGGTCAAGCAAAGCCTCTGGACCAACCCCTTCACCCGTGGCCCTCTGCGCCGCACCGAATACATCAGCAACGACGGCAGCATGGACATGCTGGACACGGCAGCTGACGCACTGAAAAACGGCCAGACCCTGATCATTTTTCCCGAAGGCACCCGTACCCAGCCAGGCAAACCGCCGGCCTTTCATCGGGGGGGCGCGGCAATCGCCATGCGCGGTGCGAAAATCCTCACCCCGGTGATCATCAAGGTCAATCCGAGCACATTGACCAAGGCAGAACCCTGGTATCGCATCCCAAAACGCCGTGTGCACTTCAGTTTCCGTGTCGGGGCCGATATAGACCCACAAGCCTTCGCCGCGTGTGGCCCTGCGCCTCAGGCCTCGCGCAAGCTCAACGATTATTTGCATCACTACTTTATCAAGGAGCTCGCCGAAGATGAGCGATCTACAACGTGACATCAAACTGCTGATTATCGAAGCCCTGGGCCTGGAAGACATCAGCGTCGACGACATCGGCGACGACCAGACGCTATTTGGCGAAGGCCTGGGACTGGACTCGGTGGATGCCCTGGAACTGGGCCTGGCGATCCAGAAAAAGTACGGCATCAAAATCGATGCCGACGCCAAGGACACTCGTAATCATTTCAGCAACGTGGCGAGCCTTGCGGCGTTCGTCACCGCAAAACAGGCAGCTTGAGACCGGACCATGCAAACTCGAGACGACATTTTCAACACCCTGCGCGATGCCTTGGTCGAACTCTTCGAGCTGGATCCTGGCCGCGTCAGCCTCGAATCCAATTTGTATCAGGACCTGGAAATCGACAGCATCGACGCCGTCGACCTGATTGATCACATCAAGCGCCAGACCGGCAAGAAAATCGCCGCCGAAGAATTCAAATCGGTGCGCACCGTCGGCGACGTGGTCGAGGCGGTCTACCGTCTGGTTCAACCCGCCGCATGAGCCGACTGATCGGCCTGGGTCTGCTGCTGGCAGGCCTGTTGTACCCCTTTGCGGTGTATTTCGGCATGGAGCATTTTGCGCCGTGGCAGTTCGGCCTGTTGCTGGGCAGCTTGTGGCTGGCGCGTGCCGTGCTCGGTGCGCGTCGCCCTGGCAGCCTGTGGATGGCATTGACCGCTATCGGTTTCTGCCTGTTGCTGGCGCTGTTCGACAGTCCACTGTTGCTGCGCTGGTATCCCGTGCTGATCAACGCCTTCCTGCTCGGGCTGTTTGGCCTGAGCCTGAAAATCGGGCCGCCGATGGTCGAACGGCTGGCAAGGCTGCGTGAACCGCACTTGCCGGCCAGAGCCATTGTTTATACCCGTCAGGTGACGATCGTCTGGTGTGTATTTTTTCTCTTTAACGGTTTGCTCGCCGCCGCCCTGACGCTTTGGGCGCCGCTGAGTTGGTGGATGTTGTACACCGGCCTGATTTCCTACGGATTGATGGGCTTGCTGTTTGCCATTGAATGGCTCATACGACAACGGGTACGAGGCCACCCATGAATTGGATAAAACTTGAGCAGTTGCTGCTCAAGGCTCAACCGGAACGCGCCGTGACGGCCGAGCCGGCACTGAATCACGCGCAGCTGCGCGAACAGGCGCTGAGCCTGGCAGCTGGCCTGCAATCCCAAGGCGTGCAACGCATCGCCGTGCACCTGGAAGATGCCGCCGACCTGGCGATTGCCCTGCTCGGTGCCTGGCGTGCCGGAGTCAGCGTGCTGCTGCCCGCCGATCTGCAACCCCAGACTCGCCAGCGCTGGTCGACCGAAGTCGATCTGTGGCTGACCGATCAGGCGGATGACGCGCACCTGACCGACTACCAGCACGCACCACTGAGCGCCGCTGCGCTGGATCTGGATCGCTGCCAGTTAAGCCTGTGCACCTCCGGTTCCAGTGGCGAGCCCAAGCGCATCGACAAGAACCTGCGCCAATTGGCCAACGAAGTTGAGGCGCTGGAGCAGTTGTGGGGCGCGGATCTGGGGCAGGCCTGCATCATCGGCAGCGTCGCCACCCAGCACATCTACGGCCTGTTGTTTCGGGTGTTGTGGCCGTTGTGCGCCGGGCGCTCGTTCCTGCGAAAACAACTGGCCTTCCCGGAAGACCTGCAACGCGCCAGCCGCGAACACCCGGCGTTTGCCTGGGTCGCCAGCCCGGCGTTGCTCAAGCGCATGGGCGACAACCTCGACTGGCCGGCGCTGAGTGCCGTTCGCCGAGTGTTTTCATCCGGTGGCGCGCTACCGGCCGAGGCTGCGCAAAGCCTTTTCGAGCGGCTGCACCAATGGCCGACAGAAATCTTTGGCAGCTCGGAAACCGGCGGCATCGCCTGGCGCCGGGGTCACGAGCTCTGGCAACCCTTCGCTGATATCGAGTTGAGCCAGGACAGCGACGGCGCCCTCTTGATCGCGTCTCCCTACTTGCCCGCCGGCCACATCGAGCACACCGCCGATGCGGCCAGAATCGATGCCGACGGCCGCTTCGAACTGCTTGGACGGCTGGACCGGATCGTCAAGCTGGAAGAAAAACGTATCTCGCTGCCGATGCTGGAAAAGGCGCTGACTGACCATGACTGGGTGGCCGAAGCGCGCCTCGGCGTGGTCCGGGAAAATCGCGCCTCACTGGGTGCGCTGCTGGTGCTGACAGACGCCGGCCTGCATGCGTTGCGCAATCAAGGTCGACGCACCCTCACCCAAGCGTTGCGTCAGCATCTGAGCCAGCATTGCGAAGCCCTGGCGCTGCCGCGACGCTGGCGAATGTTGCGCCAGTTGCCGCTGAACGCTCAGGGCAAACTGCCCCAGGCCGACGTCGAAGCCTTGCTGCTGGCGCCTCGTCCCAAGGCGCCGCAAGTGCTGGAGCAAGTCGAACTCGAAGGTGAATGGAGTCTGCAACTGGCCGTGCCGCCGGACCTGGCCTATTTCAGCGGACACTTCCCGAAGACACCGGTGCTGCCTGGCGTGGTGCAGGTGGACTGGGCCTTGAGCCTGGGCCAGCAATTGATGAAGCTGCCAGAAAAATTTGCCGGCATGGAAGTGCTGAAATTCCAGCAACTGGTGCGCCCGGGCGATGAAGTCCAATTGCACCTGCGCTTTGATCCTGAACGCGGCAAGCTGTACTTCGCCTATCGCAATGAAACCGCGACCTGCTCCAGCGGGCGCATCTTGCTGGAGGCTGTAGGTGATGCATAACCCCTGCGCCGTGGTCCCGGTCTACAACCATGAAACCGCCATCACCACGGTGGTCGACGCGCTGATTGCCAGCGGCCTGCCGTGCATTCTGGTGGACGATGCCAGCGATCAGGCCTGCGCCAGAGTGCTCGACCAGCTCGCGCAGCGCGAAATGGTCAACCTGATCCGCCTCGCCGCCAATCAGGGCAAGGGCGGTGCAGTCATGACCGGTTTTCGCGAAGCCTCACGCCTGGGTTTCAGCCACGCCTTGCAAGTGGACGCCGACGGCCAACACGACCTGCAGGATGTGGCGATCTTCATCGAAGAATCGCGCCGGCATCCCGACGCAGTGATCTGTGGTTATCCGCAATACGATGCCAGCGTGCCCAAAGGTCGTTTGTACGCCCGCTACCTGACCCACGTCATGGTCTGGATCAACACGCTTTCATTGCAGATTCGCGATTCCATGTGCGGTTTCCGCATCTATCCATTGCCAGCAACGCTGGCACTGATCGACTCGGCAAAAATCGGCAAACGCATGGATTTCGACTCGGACATTCTCGTGCGGCTGGCCTGGCGCAATCTGCCGATGCAGTGGTTGCCGGTGCGGGTTCATTACCCGCTGGACGGGGTCTCGCATTTTCGCCTGTTCCACGACAACGTGCTGATTTCGAGCATGCACACACGGCTGTTCTTCGGCATGTTGCTGCGGGCCCCACTGATACTCTGGCGACGGTGGCGGACATGAACATCAACGCAGACAAACAGCACTGGGCAGACCGTCAGGAACGCGGCAGTTTCTGGCTGATGAAACTCACCGCGTTCGGCGCCAAGGTCCTCGGTCGTCGTCTGCTGAGCCCGCTGCTGTACGGCATCGTCCTGTACTTTTTCCTGTTCGGTCGCAGCGCCCGTCAAAGCGCCTGGCAATACCAACAGCGGCTCGCCGACTGGAGTGGTCGCCCCGAATTGCGCCCGACACACTGGCGAGTGTTCAGCCAGTTCATGGCCTTTGCCGATTCAATGCTCGACAAACTCGACGTGTGGAACGGCAAGCTGAGCATCGAGCAAATCGAAATCATCGACCCGGCACTGTTACGCAATCAGTTGCGCGGCACGCGCGGGCAGATGCTGGTGGGTGCGCACCTGGGCAACCTCGAAGTCTGCCGCGCGCTGGCGGAGATCGGCGAGAAAGTCACAATGAACGTGCTGGTGCACACCAAGCATGCCGAGCAATTCAACCGTCTGCTGGGTGAAGCCGGGGCGACCAACTTGCGGCTGATTCAGGTCAGCGAGCTGGACCCTTTGATCATGCTGCAACTGCATGAACGCCTCGAGCGCGGCGAGTGGCTGGCGATTGCCGGCGACCGTGTGCCGTTGCATGGCGGGCGTAGCGTGACGGTGGACTTCCTCGGTCATCAGGCCGCGTTCCCTCAGGGACCGTGGCTACTGGCCGGTCTGCTCAAGTGCCCGATCAATCTACTGATGTGCCTGAAGAAACCGTCAGGCCAATACCGCGTGACCCTCGAGCCGTTTACCCATGCCGTGGTGTGGAAACGCAGCGACCGCGAACAGGTCATCCATCAGTGGGCGACCCGCTACGCCGAACGCCTGAGTCACTATTGCCTCGAAGCACCTCAACAATGGTTCAACTTTTACCCTTTCTGGAAGACCGATGACGACGCCAACGCTTGAGCCGGTAACCTTCGGCGAACTCCCTTTGCGCATTGAAGACGTACTGGCCCTGGCCAACCGTCAGGTACCGACGCAGTTGCAAAGTGATCCCGCGTACCGTGAGCGCATCGCCAAGGGCGCGCGATTCCTCGATTCCCTGCTGGACAAGGAAGGCGTGATCTACGGCGTGACCACCGGCTACGGCGACTCTTGCGTGGTCGCCGTGCCACTGCATCATGTCGAGGCCCTGCCCCGTCATCTGTACACCTTCCATGGCTGCGGACTGGGCAAACTGCTCGACGCCCAAGCCACGCGCGCGGTGCTCGCCGCGCGTTTGCAGTCGCTGTGCCACGGCGTGTCGGGTGTGCGCGTGGAACTGCTGGAGCGCCTGCACGCGTTCCTCGAACACGACATCCTGCCGCTGATCCCGGAAGAAGGTTCGGTGGGCGCCAGCGGCGATCTGACCCCGTTATCCTACGTCGCGGCGACCTTGTCCGGCGAGCGTGAGGTGATGTTCCGTGGCGAGCGCCGCCAAGCGGCCGACGTGCACCGCGAACTCGGCTGGCAGCCGCTGGTGCTGCGCCCGAAAGAAGCCCTGGCATTGATGAACGGCACTGCCGTGATGACCGGCCTCGCCTGCCTGGCCTATGCCCGAGCCGATTACCTGCTGCAATTGGCCACGCGCATTACCGCGCTGAACGTGGTCGCGCTGCAAGGCAACCCGGAACACTTCGACGAACGCCTGTTCGCCACCAAACCGCATCCGGGGCAGATGCAAGTGGCCGCGTGGCTGCGCAAGGACCTGGCGATCGACGCGCCGACCGCGCCGCTGCATCGCCTGCAAGACCGCTATTCCCTGCGCTGCGCGCCGCATGTCCTCGGCGTCCTGGCCGACAGCCTGAACTGGCTGCGCTCGTTCATCGAGATCGAGCTCAACAGCGCCAACGACAACCCGATCATCGACGCCGAAGCCGAACGCGTGCTGCACGGTGGGCATTTCTACGGCGGCCACATCGCGTTCGCCATGGACAGCCTGAAAAACCTGGTGGCCAACGTCGCCGACCTGCTCGACCGTCAACTCGCGCTGTTGGTGGACGAGCGTTACAACCATGGCTTGCCGAGCAATTTGTCAGGCGCCAGCGCTGACCGGGCGATGCTCAATCACGGCTTCAAGGCCGTGCAGATCGGCACCAGCGCCTGGACCGCCGAAGCCCTGAAAAACACCATGCCGGCCAGCGTCTTCTCGCGCTCCACCGAATGCCACAACCAGGACAAGGTGAGCATGGGTACTATCGCCGCCCGTGATGCGATCCGCGTGCTGGAGCTGACCGAACAGGTCGCCGCTGCCACCTTGCTCGCCGCTAACCAGGGCGTGTGGCTGCGCAGCAAGGCTGAAGATGCGCGGCCATTGCCGCCAGCCCTGGCCGCCATGCACGAAGAATTGGGCAAGGACTTCCCGCCGGTCATCGAAGACCGTGCACTGGAAGGTGAACTGCGTCTGTGCCTCAAACGGATTGCCGAGCAACACTGGAGGCTGCATGCGTAGCAAGGGAGTGCTTCATACCGATACGGAAATCCTTGTGCCGTTCTTTGACGTCGACACCATGAACGTCGTCTGGCACGGCCATTACGTCAAATACCTGGAAGTGGCCCGCTGTGCGCTGCTGGACAAGATCGGCCACAACTACACCGCGATGGTCGAATCGGGTTACGCCTGGCCGGTGATCGACCTGCAATTACGCTATGTGCGTGGCGCCGTGTTCGGCCAGAAGCTGAACGTGCGCGCCAATCTGGTCGAATGGGAGAACCGCCTGAAGATCAATTACCTGATCAGCGACCTGGACTCCGGCGAGCGCTTGACCCGCGCCAGCTCGGTACAGGTTGCCGTCGACATGACCAGCCGCGAGATGCAGCTGGCCTCACCGAAGATATTCACCGACGCCGTTGAAAGGATGCTGGCATGAACCCGTTTTTTAAATGCCTCGGTGCTTTGGCGCTGCTTGGGTTGTCGTCGATCGCAAACGCCTTCGATCTGCAACAACTGAGCGATCAACTGGCCAAACCCGATGTGATCCACGGCAACTTCATCCAGGAAAAACACCTGCGCGCCCTGCCCCAGCCACTGACCAGCAAGGGCACTTTCGTCCTCGCCAAAAACCACGGTTTGCTCTGGCTGCTGAAAACGCCGCTGCAACAGGATTACCGCATCACCGACAAAGGCATTGCCCGACGCGACGCCAGCGGTTGGCAGATGCTGCCAGGCAAGAGTGCTGGCACCGAGCAGAACCGGTTGTTCCTCGCCGTGCTGCAAGGCGACAGCAGCGGCCTGCAACGGGATTTCGAGCTGTCGCTGAGCGGCGAGGCGCAAAACTGGAAGCTGACGCTGACCCCGCGCTCGATGCTGCTCAAGCAAGTGTTCAACCAGATCAACATCACCGGCGGCGAATTGGTGCACAGCATCGAGCTGCTGGAAACCCAGGGTGACAGCACCCTGTTGCGCATGCAGGACAGCACCAGCGCGCAACCGCTGAGCGACGCGGAGCAACATGACTTTGCCGAGTGAACGCAGGCTCCCATGGCTATTTCTGATCCTGCTGTTGGCGGTGCTCGCACTCGCCGGCTGGCAGTGGCGTAACGGCGCGCCGCTGTCGGCCAACCTGATGGAACTGGTGCCGGGCACGGCGCCGGACGCGCTGGAACTGCGCGCTGAACAACGCATGCAAGAACCGCTGAACCGCGAAATGCTGGTGCTGGTCGGCCATAAAGCTCGCCCGCAAGCCATCGCCATGGCGCAGAAACTGGGTGAGCAGTGGCAAGCAAGCGGCTTGTTCGAGAAGGTCCAGTGGACCCTGCAAGCCGACTTGCCAGCGCTGCGCGCTCAATTGCTGCAAGGCCGATTGGCAATGTTGTCTGCCTCGGATCGTCAGCAACTGATCGAACACCCTGACGCCTTTATCCAACAGCGCGTGCAAGCGCTGTTCGACCCCTTCACCGGTTTCAGTCTGGTGCCGAGCCAGGAAGACTGGCTGGGGCTAACCGGACGCATCCAGAACAGCCAGCCACAACACGGCGCCGTGCAACTGGACATCGGCAGCGGCGCACTGGTGGCCGATGCCGACGGTAAAAGCTGGGTGATGCTGCGGGCAAAAACCACCGGCAACGCCTTTGACATGAGCCTGCCGCTGCAAGTGGCCGCCCTGCTCAAACACAGCCGCGAAGAAGCGGCACAGAGCGATGTTCAACTGCTCGCCGCCAGCGGCTTGCTCTACGCGGCCAATGGTCAACAACAAGCCACCCGCGAAATGACCTGGGTCGGAGGCGGCGCTACCGTCGGCATTTTGTTGCTGCTGTTGCTGGCCTTCCGGCGCTGGCGGGTCTTGCTGGCGTTCGTGCCGGTGCTGGTGGGCATGCTGTTTGGCGCCGTGGCCTGCGTGGCGCTGTTCGGCCATATGCATGTGATGACGCTGGTGCTGGGGTCGAGCCTGATCGGCGTTGCCGTCGATTACCCGCTGCATTACCTGTCGAAAAGCTGGAGCATGAAACCCTGGCACAGCTGGCCGGCGTTACGCCTGACCTTGCCAGGCCTGACGCTGAGCCTGATCACCAGTTGCATCGGCTACCTGGCGCTGGCGTGGACGCCATTCCCGGCGCTGACCCAGATCGCCGTATTCTCCGCCGCCGGTCTGCTGGGCGCCTACCTGTCAGCGGTGTGCCTGCTGCCGGCGCTGCTCAAGGGCTCGGACCTGCGACCGGCGCAATGGCCGCTGAGCGTCAGTGAGTTTTTGCTGGAGCTACGCGAATCGTTGCTCAAATATGCTCGTACGCCGGTGCTGCTGGCATTGCTGATTGCCTTTTGCGTCGGCGGCTTGTTGCAACTCGAGAGCAAGAACGACATCCGCCAGTGGATCGGCACGCCGCAGCAACTGACGGACGAGGCCAGAACCATCGCGCGCATTACCGGCTATCAACCCACCAGCCAGTTCTTCCTGGTGCGTGCGGCCAACCAGCAGGAACTGCTCGAGCGCCAAACCGCACTGAGCGAGCGTCTCGATCAACTGGTCAAGATGGACAAACTCCAGGGTTATCTGTCGCTCAACCAACTCGTGAGCCAACCGAGCGAACAGCGCAAGGTACGCGAAGCGCTGAACAAATTGCCGCAATTCTGGCAACCGCTGCTCGACCTCGGCGTGCCGGCGCAAGCGCTGCAAGCGGAGCTTGTGCAGTTGCAGGAGTTGCCCACCGAAGACATCGATGCGGCGCTGACCGGTCCGTTGGCCGAGCCTTATCGCACCTTGTGGCTGGGGCCGACCGATGATGGTGTGGCGGCGATGGTCAGTCTGCAAGGCCTGAACAATCCTTCGCTGCTGCGCGCTCAGGCGCTGGACTTGCCGGGTGTCCAACTGGTCGACCGCCTCGGTGAACTGAACACTGTATTCGCGGCGACCCAGATCAGTGCCGCGGAGCTCAAACTCGCCTCCTGCGCGCTGATCGTGCTGGTGCTGATCCTGCCATTCGGCCTCGGTGGCGCGCTGCGCATCGTCTCGCTGCCCTTGTTGGCCGCGTTGTGCAGCCTGGCCAGTCTTGGCTGGCTGGGTCAGCCGCTGACACTGTTCAGCCTGTTCGGCCTGTTGCTGGTGACAGCGATCAGCGTCGACTACGCGATCCTCATGCGCGAACAGGTCGGCGGCGCCGCCGTGAGCCTGCTGGGCACCTTGCTGGCGGCGGTTACCACCTGGCTGTCGTTCGGTCTGCTGGCGGTGTCCAGCACGCCGGCGGTGAGCAACTTCGGCCTGTCGGTCAGCCTGGGCCTGGCTTTCAGCTTCATCCTTGCGCCGTGGGCCGGACGCCATGTCCACACCGCTGCCGTTACGGAGTCGGCCGCATGATGATCGCCGTGTTTTGGCTCATGGCCCTGGCAATGTTCGCCACGGCCACCCGAGTCGGTCGGCATTTTGGCCTGATCCCGATCGTCAGCCAGTTGCTGCTGGCGACCTTCGGCCTGCCGCTGCTGATGTACTTCTGGATCGAGCCGGGCTGGCAACTCAGCGGCACCGAACTCATCTCGCCGACATGGCTGAAAAACCTCTACAGCCTGAGTTTTGCCTTGCTGCTCGGGCACATCCTCAGTGACGTGATCGACCTGCGACTGGATCGCCAGAGCCTGAAAATCGCCCTGCCAAGTTTCTGCATTCCGTTCGTCTGCGGACTCGCCACCGCCATTTGGTTGCTGCCGGCGCAATCCTGGATCAGCTCACTGGCCGTTGGCCTGGTGTTCGCCATCACCGCCATTCCGGTGTTGTATTTGTACCTGCGACACATTCATTACCCGCCCGAAGCCACCCGACGCCTGGTACAAACGGCGATTCTCATCGACCTGACGTGCTGGACGTTGTTCGGCTTCGCACAAGGCAGTTTGCACCTGAGCAGCCTCTTGCTACCGCTGGCCGGCGCTTGCCTGCCGCTACTGCTGCGCCTGCTCGGTGCGCGCCAACCGATGCTGTACAGCGGCGGCTTCTTCGCGCTGCTGGTGGTCGCCGAACACTTCAAGCTCAACGCGCTGATTTTCGGCATCGGTTACTTGTTGTGCATGGCCGCGCTGAAAGTGCCACTGGTGCTGCCGTTGCCGGCGATCTGGATGAGCCGCTTGCAAACCTGGATCGCCATTCCGCTGATCCTGACGTTCGGTATCGTGCAGATCAACGTTCATGCTGCGATGACCAGCCTCAGCTGGATCCAGCTGGCGGCGCTGCTGCTGTTGCCTATTGCCAGCAAACTGCTGGGCAACTGGCTGGGCCTCGGCTGGGCCGGCGCCTCGTTCGAGGGCGCCAGTCGCTGGCGCGAAAGCCTGCTGCTGAATATTCGCGGCTTGAGTGAGATCGTCTTTCTCAACCTGCTGCTGCAACAACAGCTCATCAGTCCGGCGCTGTATTTCGCACTGATGTTGATGGGTTTGATCGCGACATTGCTGCCGGCACTCGCCGGCATGCACAGCCCCCCTTTGAATATCGCCGCCCCGGCAAGGAGCCCCCGTGCCAACAGTTGAAATGGAACATCGCCAGGTCGTCGTTATCGGTGCGGGCCCCTCGGGCGCCATCGCCGCCGCGCTGCTCAAGCGCAAAGGTCATGACGTGCTGATGATCGAACGCCAGCATTTCCCACGGTTTTCCATCGGCGAAAGCCTGTTGTCGCACTGCCTGGATTTCGTCGAAGAGGCCGGCATGCTCGACGCGGTGAACGCCGCCGGATTCCAGATGAAAAATGGTGCAGCGTTTGCCTGGGGCGACCAATACAGCGCCTTTGATTTCGGCGACACGTTCAGCCACGGCAAGCCGACCACCTTCCAGGTTCAACGCGCCGATTTCGACAAGTTGCTGGCCGACCAGGCCGCGTTGCAAGGCGTGGAGATTCGCTACGGCGAGGCCATCGTCAGCGCCGATTTCACCCTGGCAAAACCGCAGCTCGATGTGCTGCGAGAAGATGGCAGCCGATACCGCGTCGAAGCTGATTTCGTGCTCGACGCCAGCGGTTACGGCCGGGTGCTGCCGCGTTTGCTGGACCTTGAAGCGCCGTCGAACTTCCCGGTGCGCCAGGCCGTGTTCACCCACATCGAAGACAAGATCGACAGCCCGACCTTCGAGCGGGAAAAAATCCTCATCACCACCCATCCGACCCATCGCGACATCTGGTTCTGGACCATCCCGTTCAGCAACGGCCGATGCTCGGTGGGCGTAGTAGCGGCAGCCGAGCACTTCGAAGGCCGCATGGACAACCTGGACGAGTGCCTGCGCGGTTTTATCGCTGAAACCCCAAGCCTGGCCGGCGTCCTGAACAACGCTGTGTGGGACACCCCCGCGCGCACCATCGGTGGCTACTCGGCCAACGTCAAAACCCTGCACGGCCCGGGCTTTGCGCTGCTGGGCAACGCCGCGGAATTCCTCGACCCGGTGTTCTCCTCCGGCGTGACCATCGCCATGCGCTCGGCGAGCATGGCCGCCGGCGTTCTGCACCGCCAACTGCAAGGTGAAAGCGTTGACTGGCAAACCGAGTTCGCCGCACCGCTCAAGCGCGGCGTCGACACATTCCGCTGCTACGTCGAAGGCTGGTACGCCGGGACCTTCCAGGATGTGATTTTCCATCCAGACGGTTCACCGGACATCCGCCGCATGATCAGCGCGATCCTCGCCGGTTATGCCTGGGACGAGCGCAATCCGTTCGTCAGTGAACCCAAACGTCGGCTGCGCATGCTGTCAGAACTCTGCGCCAGAGATGTCACATGAATAACGTGAACGCCTTTTTGTGGCGAACTTCTCTTGAAGGTGAGGTCTGATGATTCGTTTCCTGCTCCTGGCTTGCTGTCTGTTGCTGAGCGCTTGCGCCAGCAGTCCGCCGCTGCCCGAGCAAACCCCGAACCTGTCGTTGCCGCTGCAGTTGCACATTCAGCGCCTGGTCGCCGAGCAACGTCAGGACTGGGTACTGGTGATCCAGCGTGAAGGCCCTGGCATCCGCTGGTCGATGATGGATTTGCTGGGCATTCCACAGGCTCGCCAGAAATTGATCGATGGCCAATGGAAAGCCGACGGCCTGTTACCGCCGAACCCGGAAGCCCGAGAGCTGTTCGCGGCGTTGCTGTTTGCGCTGACCCCCAAGGATGAACTGTCGGGCAACTACCCCACGGCTTGGCAACATGGCAGTCAACGCTCCTTGCCCACGCACTGGGACGTCCGTTATTCACAACCGATGAGCTTCGAATTGAACCTGCCCAAAGGTCCCAAGTATCAAGTCACGCCCCTTAGCGGAGACGCGCCATGACCGCCTATCTGAACGCCCTTGGGGTTATCTGCGCCTTGGGGCGTGATAAAGCGCAAGTCGCGCGCAATCTGTTTGCCGGTGATTGCTCCGGCATGCGCAGCGAGGCTGGCTGGGTCCCGGAGCGCTCATTGCCGGTGGCGGCGGTGCGTGGCGAATTGGCCCCGATTCCACCGGAACTGGCTCAGCAAAGCAGCCGCAACAACCAGTTGCTGCTGGAAGCCGCGTTGCAAATCCGCGACGACATCGATCGTGCGATCCAGACCTACGGCCGTGACCGTATCGGTGTGGTGCTGGGCACCAGCACGTCGGGCATCCATGAGGCCAGCCGTGGCCTGGCCCATTACATTCGCGAGCATCATTTCCCTGCCGATTACGACTATCAGCAGCAGGAGCTCGGCGCACCGGCCAATTTCCTCGCCGACTGGCTGCAATTGAGCGGCCCGGCTTATGTGATCTCGACCGCCTGCACCTCCAGCGCCCGGGCGCTGATGAGCGCCCAACGCCTGCTGGATCTGGGCGTGTGCGACGCGGTGCTGTGCGGCGGCGTCGACAGTTTGTGCAAACTGACCCTCAACGGCTTCTCGGCGTTGGAAGCGGTGTCCGAGCAACGTTGCAATCCGTTTTCGGTCAACCGCAACGGCATCAATATCGGTGAAGCCGCCGCGCTGTTTCTGATGAGCAAAAGCGCCGGCGACGGCCAACCGATTGCGCTACTAGGCAGCGGCGCCAGTTCCGATGCGCACCACATTTCTGCGCCGGAACCGACAGGCCGTGGCGCCTTGCAAGCCATGCGCAAAGCCTTGAGCCGAGCCAATCTGCAACCCGCTCAAATCGGTTACCTGAACCTGCATGGCACCGCGACCCAACACAACGACGCCATGGAAAGCCTGGCCGTGGCGACCCTGTTCCCGCAAGGCGTACCGTGTTCTTCAACCAAGCCAATGACCGGCCACACCCTTGGCGCCGCCGGCGCCCTGGAAGCGGCGTTCTGCTGGTTGAGCCTGAGCACGAACAACCCTGAGCAAGCCCTGGCGCCCCATGTCTGGGACGGACAACCTGATCCTGAACTGCCGGCCTTGAATTGGGTGACCCCGACCGATCGCCTGACGTCCATTGCACCTCGCTACTTGATGAGCAATTCCTTTGCCTTCGGTGGCAACAACGTCAGCCTGATAATCGGAGACGCCCCATGATTGACTGGCCGATCGCCGAACTGCTGCCGCACGCTGGCGACATGATCTTCATCGAACAGATTCTGGAGTTCGATGACGACCAGATCCGCACACGCCTCACCGTCAGGCCCGGTGGCCTGTTCAGCCGTGCCGACGGCAGCATGCCGGCCTGGGTCGGCATTGAACTGATGGCCCAGAGTGTCGCCGCGTACGCCGGTTGCCACGCGCGCCAGCGGGGTGATGGCGTGGTGCTGGGTTTTCTGCTCGGTACGCGCAAATTCGAATGCAACGTGGAGCACTTCCCCGTTGGCACCGAGCTGACCATCCACGGGATGCGCTCGCTGGAAGACGATAACGGCATGGGCGTGTTCGAATGCCACATCAACGCCCCAGGCATTCACGCCACCGCCCGTCTGAACGTGTTTCGCCCGCCTCAGGCCGCTCAATATCTTCATGAACCCGAAGGAGTCCAGTCATGACTGAATCCGTACTGGTCACTGGCTCCAGCCGTGGCATCGGCCGCGCAATCGCGCTGCGCCTGGCACAGGCCGGGCACGACATCATCCTGCATTGCCGCAGCGGTCTGGCGGACGCCGTGATCGTTCAAGGCGAAATCCAGGCGCTGGGGCGCCAGGCGCGCATCCTGCAATTCGACGTGTCCGACCGCGCCAGCTGCAAAGCCATTCTCGAAGCCGACGTTGAAGCCCATGGCGCCTACTACGGTGTCGTGCTAAACGCCGGCCTGACCCGCGACGGTGCTTTTCCAGCACTGAGCGAGGATGATTGGGATGTGGTGATGCGCACCAACCTCGACGGTTTCTACAACGTGCTGCACCCGGTGATGATGCCGATGATTCGTCGTCGTGCTGCCGGGCGGATTGTTTGCATTACCTCGGTTTCCGGGTTGATCGGCAACCGCGGCCAGGTCAACTACAGCGCTTCCAAGGCCGGTTTGATCGGCGCGGCGAAAGCGTTGGCGATCGAACTGGGCAAGCGCAAAATCACCGTTAACTGTGTCGCACCCGGCCTGATCGACACAGCGATGCTCGACGAAAACGTGCCGGTGGAAGAACTGATGAAAATGATTCCCGCACAACGCATGGGCACCCCGGAAGAGGTGGCCAGCGCGGTGAATTTCCTGATGTCGGCGGAAGCGTCGTACATCACCCGGCAGGTTCTGGCCGTCAACGGAGGCCTGTGCTGATGAAGCGCGTCGTCGTCACCGGCATGGCCGGCATCACCTCACTGGGCAGCGACTGGGCAACCATCGCCGCCAACTTCGCGGCCAACCGCAGTGGCATACGCCGGATGGACGAGTGGGATCGTTTTACCGAACTCAACACGCGCCTGGCCGGCCCCATCGACGACTTCAAAGTGCCGAGCCACTGGACCCGCAAACAACTGCGCAGCATGGGCCGGGTCTCACGCCTGGCGGTCGGCGCTGCGGAACAGGCGCTGGCTGATGCCGGGCTGTTGGGTGACGAGTCGATCAAGGACGGGCGCATGGGCGTCTCCTGCGGCTCGTCCACGGGCAGCACCGACGAGATCAAGGCATTCGGCAACATGTTGCTCAACTCGGTGGCCGAGGGCCTGAACGCCAACTCCTACGTGCGGATGATGCCGCACACCACCGCGGCCAATATCAGCATTTTCTTTGGTCTCACCGGCCGACTGATCCCGACCTCCAGCGCCTGCACCAGCGGCAGCCAGGGCATCGGTTATGCCTACGAGTCGATCAAATTCGGCCGTCTGCCACTGATGCTCGCCGGCGGCGCCGAAGAACTGTGCCCGACCGAAGCCATGGTCTTCGACGCGCTCTACGCCACCAGCCTGAAAAACGACGCCCCACAGACCTCTCCGCGTCCCTACGACAGCGGCCGCGATGGCCTGGTGATTGGCGAAGGCGGCGGCATGCTGGTGCTTGAGGAACTCGAACACGCGCTAGCTCGCGGTGCACACATCCACGCCGAACTCGTCGGCTTCGGCAGCAACGCCGACGGCCAGCACGCCACCCGACCGGAGCAGACCACCATGCGCCGGGCCATGGAACTGGCCCTGGAAGACGCCGGGCTGCAGCCGTCGGACATTGGCTACGTCAATGGTCACGGCACGGCGACTGAACAGGGCGACATCGCCGAAACACTGGCAACCAGTGCGCTGTTCGGCGAACACATGCCAATCAGCTCACAAAAGAGCTTCCTCGGTCATACCTTGGGTGCGTGCGGAGCATTGGAGTCCTGGTTCAGCATCGAAATGATGAACCGCGACCTGTATGTGCACACGTTCAACCTTGACGATATCGATCCGCTCTGCGGCAAGCTCGACTACCTGCGCGGCGAGTTCCGGCAGATGAGTAACCAGTACGTGATGAACAACAATTTTGCGTTTGGTGGCGTTAACACTTCGTTGATTTTTCGGCGTTGGTCTTAAGCAACGAAGACACAACAGGAAACCGGAGTACACGATTTCGGAAACGTCCCACAGCCAGAATTTGAGCTTCGCGCTAGGGTCAATGCCCCCGTGACACATCGGGGGCATCCCAAGGAAGATCGAACCATGACTAAAAAGGCCGTTATCGTTTTCAGCGGTGGGCAGGACTCCACGACCTGCTTGATCCAGGCGTTGCCGCTCTACGACGAAATTCACTGCATTACCTTTGACTATGGCCAGCGTCACCGCGCGGAAATTGAAGTGGCGCAGCAGCTTTCGAAAGAGCTTGGCGTCACGGTGCACAAGGTGCTGGACTGTTCATTGTTGAATGAACTGGCCATCAGTAGTTTGACGCGCGATAACATTCCAGTGCCCAGCACAAACAGTTTCGGTGAAAGTCTGCCGAGCACTTTCGTACCCGGTAGAAACATTCTGTTTTTAACCTTGGCTTCTATTTATGCCTATCAAGTACAGGCCGAGACGTTAATCACGGGGGTCTGCGAAACAGATTTTTCCGGTTACCCGGATTGTCGAGATGAGTTTGTTAAAGCGCTGCATAAAGCCATCGAACTGGGCATGGACTATAAGCTGCGAATTGAAACGCCGCTCATGTGGTTGAACAAGGCCGAAACATGGGCCTTGGCCGAACATCATGGAAAACTTGATTTGATTCAGCAACACACACTGACTTGTTACAACGGCGTAAAAGGCAGCGGATGCGGCGACTGCGACGCGTGCAATCTTCGAGCAAAAGGGTTGAATGTGTTCCTTGAAAACAAACCCGCAGTGATGAAAAGCCTGAAAGAAAAATTAAAGTTTAAATAGCGTTTAGCTGTGCAGGGATTTTCATCTCACTGCCTTTTACGCAACCTGTTGGCGCGCGTATTAGTCACCTCATTGCGTGATGGCTGTGACTTGCTGGATGTCGTTGGCCGACGATTACAGATGCAGCTTTCGGCGTAAAAAAAGGTCGACCTCAGTGAGGTCGACCAGCGCTGACGAGTTCGGGCAAAATGCGCAACGAATACGCAATGAACAACAATTTCGCTCTTGGTGGCGTCACCGTCGCTGGCACTGATCCGCACAGGTTTGGAGTAAAGGGAATGACTCAGTTTCAGCGCATCGCCGCGCTGTTCGCCGTGGCCGTCGCGCTGGGCGGCTGCACCAGCAATCCGGTGTACACCGCCAAGGAAACCTTCCCCAGCAACCGGGGTTTGAACAACGACAGGATGAGCCGCGCCATCGTCACCGCGCTGATTGAACGCCAATGGGTCGTGCAATCGGCGCGTCCGGGCATGATCAAGGCTGCGATTACCGTGCGCGATAAACACCACGCCGAAATCGACATCCCCTACACCACGACCTCGTTTGAAATCGACTACCGCGACAGCCGCGGCCTGGGCTACAAGGACGGTCGCATCCACGGCACCTACAACCGCTGGATCAACTACCTGCGTGATGACGTGATCCAGCAACTGGCCTCCGACCCGGATGTCGATCAGGTCATCGCCTCGCAGGGCG
Organism: Pseudomonas sp. IT-P294; assembly: GCF_949767865.1. Taxonomy (NCBI): domain Bacteria; kingdom Pseudomonadati; phylum Pseudomonadota; class Gammaproteobacteria; order Pseudomonadales; family Pseudomonadaceae; genus Pseudomonas; species Pseudomonas sp. IT-P294. The sequence continues at coordinate 57,117 of NZ_CATKQW010000003.1, forward strand.
CCTATGAACCCACCTTCCAGGACTTCCAGGAAGGCGTGAAACGCGCTACCGACGTCGGCCTGCTGGACGGCAGCGTCACGTTCTACCTGGCCGGAGAAACGCTGCCAGCGCAGGTGCGCAAACTGACCACCGTGAGCAGCAGCCGACACACCGACAACGAAGACAAGTCTGATGAAGACGCCTGCTTCTGGGCCTTGCAATCGACCTTGGCGACGTTGCAGAGCAAAGCCAAAAAGGCCGGTGCGAACGCCGTGATCAATATTGCCGGCATCAACAAGCGCGATCTGAGCCAGGACACCGGGAAATACCAGTGCGCCGCCGACAGGGCGACAATACCGGGGCTGGAGGCGCTTAAGCCTGCGGTGACCGGGGTGGGGTTGCGAGGGGAGTTGGTAAAGGTTGACTGAGGTGAGCACCTCGGAAACGACAAGGGGCGCCTTTCGGCGCCCCTTCACAAACAGGTCGGCTTGTCATCGCCCGGTACCTGTCTGGCTCTGCGATGGCTGGTTGCCCAGGATCCTCAGAGTCTCACAAGCCCCTTTCGGGAACCGTCCAGATACTTACTGAGCCTGAATCAACTTGCTCTCAGCAACGCCCGCGCGACCCGTCTTGTCGTCGACGACTTGCAGGCTATTGCGCGCCTTGATGAAGCCCACTTTCACTTCCTGCCAGACGAAATAGTTCTTGCCGGCTTCTGCAGTGAGTTTCAGTTCGGAATCGTTTTCCGCCGAAGACACCAAGGTCTGCTGACCCGCCGGGACGGCCAACATCAGGTAAGACTTGGCGACAGTCTGGCCGACCGGTTTGCCATTGAGTGTCACCGGCATTTTCACCCCGGCACCCATACTTTCATTGCGATAAACATAGATATGGGCTTTGTCGGGGTTTACCTGGAACGTCTTCGCTTGAGCGTCTTGGGTTTCATCAGCCATTTTTACCGAAGCACAACCACCGGTCAGCGCCATCAAGGCCAGCAAAGCGGTGAACGTTAACTGCTTGAACATCCTGTATCTCCATAGTGTGTGATGAGTCCAATGACGGTTATCGGCCGATCAGAAAAAAGACTAAGAGAAGCATCGAAAAAAACTTGAATCCCTAAGGCGTCAGCTTCCTCGTCAACAACTCCACAAACGCCTTGGCCATCGGCGACTTCTGATCCTTGCGCTGCACCAGCCACACCGCCGACACCGCTTCCGGATCAAGCAGCGGTCGATACACCACGCCATCAATACGCATCCGCTGATAGGAGGCCGGCAGCACCGACACCCCCAGCCCCGCCGCCACCAGCCCGATAATCGTCATCGCTTCACCCGCCTCTTGCGCAAAGTGCGGGCTGAAACCGGCATCCCGCGCCAGGCTGAGCAATTGTGCGTACAGGCCACTGCCATAACTGCGTGGGAAAAATACGAAGGGTTCGAGGGCCAATGCCGACAGGAAGAGCCCCTCTTCGCTGTCAGTCACCAGCGGATGCTTGGAGCTGAGCACGGCCACCAGGGGTTCACGCATCAATTCCACCACGCTGAGGGAGTCCGGCAACCCCAGCGGTCGCATGATCCCGACCTCGATCGACTCATCCACCAGCGCATCGGCCACTTGGGTGCTGCTCATCTCCCGCAGGTTCAAATGCACGGCCGGGAACCGCTGGCGGAATGAAAAAATCGCTTGGGGAATGGTTGAGTTGAAGGGGGCCGACGAGGTGAAACCAATTTTCAGCTCACCCAACTCGCCAAGCTGCGCACGACGCGCCACATCAGCGGCTTTATCGACCTGCGCCAGCACCAATCGCGCTTCTTCCAGGAACAACCGACCCGCCTCGCTGAGCTCGACCCGACGATTGGTACGCTCGAACAGCCGTGCACCGACTTCCTGTTCCAGCGCCTGAATCTGCTGGCTCAATGGCGGCTGCGAGATGCCCAGCACCTGGGCGGCGCGGCCGAAATGCAGTTCTTCGGCGACGGCGATGAAGTAGCGCAGGTGACGCAATTCCATGAAAACTCCATTAGGTCGTTAAACCTATCAAACAGGTCGAACAATATATTGGATTGAATCATTAGCCAGCTATATGCTTTTTTCATTGCCTGACCGGCTGCGTCCTCCGAGGTCTGAAGTGAAAACTGCTGTCGCCCCCCTTGCTCATGAAGTTCCGCCCGCTGCGGTAGACGATGTTGTCGCCGAAATGAAGGAGATCTACATCGAAAAAGGCACGCCGATGTTCATGCGCACGGTGCTGGCGTTGTTCTGTGGCGGTTTCGCGACGTTCGCCTTGCTCTACTGCGTGCAGCCGATGATGCCGCTGCTGTCCCACGAATATTCGATCAATGCGGCGCAGAGCAGCCTGATCCTGTCGGTCGCCACCGGCATGCTGGCGATTGGTCTGCTGATCACCGGGCCGATCTCCGACCGTGTCGGACGCAAACCGGTCATGGTCGCGGCACTGTTCGCCGCCGCGCTGTGCACCATGGCCAGCGCGATGATGCCGAGCTGGCAAGGCGTCTTGGTGATGCGCGCGTTGATCGGGTTGTCATTGAGCGGTCTGGCGGCAGTTGCCATGACGTACCTGAGCGAAGAAATCCACCCGCAACACATCGGCTTGGCGATGGGACTGTACATCGGCGGCAACGCGATTGGCGGGATGAGCGGACGCTTGATCACCGGCGTGTTGATCGACTTCGTCAGCTGGCACACCGCGATGCTGGTGATCGGCAGCCTGGCGCTGATCGCGGCAGCGGTGTTCTGGAAAATCCTTCCCGAATCGCGCAACTTCCGCGCCCGTTCGCTGCACCCGCGCAGCCTGCTAGATGGCTTCACCATGCATTTTCGCGATGCCGGCCTGCCGCTGCTGTTCCTTGAAGCGTTTGTGTTGATGGGCGCGTTTGTCACGCTGTTCAACTACATCGGCTATCGCTTGCTGGCCGAGCCCTACCATATGGATCAGGTGTTTGTCGGGCTGCTGTCGGTGGTGTACCTGTCGGGTATCTACAGTTCGGCGAAAATCGGTTCGCTGGCTGACAAACTGGGCCGACGCAAAGTGCTCTGGGCAACGATTGTGCTGATGCTGGCCGGTCTTGCCCTGACGATGTTCACGCCATTGCCGCTGGTGATCATCGGCATGTTGATCTTCACGTTTGGCTTCTTTGGCGCGCATTCGGTGGCCAGCAGCTGGATCGGGCGCCGGGCGATTAAGGCCAAGGGGCAGGCATCGTCGCTTTACTTGTTCAGCTATTACGCCGGGTCGAGTATTGCGGGGACGGCGGGTGGGGTGTTCTGGCACATGGGTGGATGGAATGGGATTGGGTTGTTCATTGGCGGGTTGCTGGTGATTGCGCTGCTGGTGGCGTTGAAGCTGGCGAAGTTGCCGCCGTTGGGCGGCGTCAAAGCCTGACACCCATCCCTGTGGGAGTGAGCCTGCTCGCGATGACGGCGTAACAGACGACATTGATGTTGGATGTTATGGCCTCATCGCGAGCAGGCTCGCTCCCACAGGGACCGAGTGTTGCCCGAGATCTCCATACAAAAACGCCCGACATCTGCCGGGCGTTTTTTATTGGGCGACGATCACTCGTGATACTGCGCCGACAACTCGTGCACCGCGCGAAGGAACGCACCCGCGTGTTCCGGATCAACTTCCGGCGTGATGCCATGGCCGAGGTTGAACACGTGGCCGCTGCCTTTGCCGTAGCTGGCGAGGATCCGGCCGACTTCGGCACGAATGGCTTCTGGCTTGGCATAGAGCACGGTCGGGTCCATGTTGCCTTGCAGCGCGACTTTGTTGCCAACACGCTGGCGGGCTTCGCCGATGTCGCAGGTCCAGTCCAGGCCAAGGGCATCAGCGCCAACGTCGGCGATGCTTTCCAGCCACAGGCCGCCGTTCTTGGTGAACAGGATGACTGGAACCTTGCGGCCTTCGTGTTCGCGGATCAGGCCGCTGACGATTTTGCGCATGTAGGCCAGGGAGAATTCCTGGTACGCCGCCGCCGAAAGGTTGCCGCCCCAGGTATCGAAGATCTGCACCGCTTGCGCGCCGGCCATGATCTGGCCATTGAGGTAGCTGGTGACCGACTGCGCGAGCTTGTCCAGCAGCAGGTGCATGGCTTGCGGGTTGTCGTAGAGCATGGCCTTGGTCTTGCGGAAGTCTTTCGACGAACCGCCTTCGACCATGTAGGTGGCCAGCGTCCACGGGCTCCCGGAGAAACCGATCAGCGGCACGCGGCCGTTCAGTTCGCGACGGATAGTGCTGACCGCGTCCATGACGTAGCCGAGGTCTTTGTGCGGATCGGGAATCGGCAGGGCTTCGATGTCGGCCAGGGTGCTGACGACTTTCTTGAAGCGCGGACCTTCACCGGTTTCGAAGTACAGGCCTTGGCCCATCGCATCGGGGATGGTGAGGATGTCGGAGAACAGGATCGCCGCGTCCAGTTGCGGATAGCGGTCGAGCGGTTGCATCGTGACTTCGCAAGCGAACTCCGGGTTCATGCACAGGCTCATGAAGTCACCGGCCTTGGCACGGCTGGCGCGGTATTCCGGCAGGTAGCGACCGGCCTGACGCATCATCCACACAGGGGTGACGTCTACGGGTTGCTTGAGCAGGGCGCGAAGGAAACGGTCGTTCTTCAGGGCAGTCATGTCGGCATCCGGAAAAAAAGTGCGGGCATTTTCTCAGAGCGCGACGCAAAAGGCACGGTTGCAGGTCAGCCTTTTGTCTATCGGGTCAATTTGTCGCGGTGAAAACCCGTTATTCGTAACACCCGGAAACCAATGTGGGAGCGGGCTTGCTCGCGAAGACGGAGTGTCAGGCAACATCACTGCTGACTGACACTCCGTCTTCGCGAGCAAGCCCGCTCCCACATTTTGATCCCATTTCAGGTCAGGATCGGGGTTTAGACGCCCAGGTAATCCAGGATCCCTTCAGCGGCATTACGCCCTTCGAAGATCGCCGTTACCACCAGGTCAGAACCGCGAACCATATCGCCACCGGCGAAGATTTTCGGGTTGCTGGTCTGGTGCTTGTACTTCCCTTGTTCCGGGGCCACGACGCGGCCCTGGCTGTCGGTCTGGATGCTGTGCTGTTCGAACCACGACGCCGGGCTTGGGCGGAAACCGAAGGCGATGACCACGGCGTCGGCCGGGATGATCTCTTCAGAACCCGGAATCGGCTCAGGGCTGCGACGGCCACGCGCGTCCGGTGCGCCGAGACGGGTCTCGACCACTTTCACGCCTTCGACACGGTCTTCACCGACGATGGCGATCGGCTGGCGGTTGTAGAGGAATTTCACGCCTTCTTCCTTGGCGTTCTTCACCTCTTTGCGCGAACCCGGCATGTTTGCTTCGTCGCGACGATAAGCACAGGTCACCGACTTGGCGCCCTGACGAATCGAAGTACGGTTGCAGTCCATCGCCGTATCGCCACCACCCAGCACCACGACCTTCTTGCCTTTCATGTCGACGAAATCTTCCGGCGACTTTTCAAAGCCCAGGTTGCGGTTGACGTTGGCGATCAGGAAGTCGAGCGCGTCATGCACGCCCGGCAGGTCCTCACCGGCAAAGCCGCCCTTCATGTAGGTGTAGGTGCCCATGCCCATGAACACGGCATCGTATTCTTCGAGCAGTTGCTCGACGGTCACGTCCTTGCCCACTTCGGTGTTCAGGCGGAACTGGATGCCCATGCCGGTGAAGACTTCGCGACGATTGCTCAGCACGGTCTTTTCCAGCTTGAACTCGGGGATGCCAAAGGTCAGCAGACCACCGATTTCCGGGTTCTTGTCGAACACCACCGGCGTCACGCCACCGCGTACCAGCACGTCGGCACAACCCAGGCCGGCCGGGCCTGCGCCGATGATTGCAACACGCTTGCCGGTCGGCTTGACCTTGGACATGTCCGGGCGCCAGCCCATGGCGAACGCGGTGTCGGTGATGTACTTCTCGACCGAACCGATGGTCACCGCGCCGAAACCGTCGTTAAGGGTGCAGGCACCCTCGCACAGACGGTCCTGCGGGCACACCCGGCCGCAAACTTCCGGCAGGGTGTTGGTCTGGTGCGACAGCTCGGCGGCCTGGAGGATGTTGCCCTCGGCCACCAGCTTCAGCCAGTTCGGAATGAAGTTGTGCACCGGGCACTTCCATTCGCAATACGGGTTACCGCAACCCAGGCAGCGGTGGGCCTGATCGGCCGAATGCTGGGGTTTGAAGGGTTCGTAGATCTCCACGAACTCTTTCTTGCGTTGACGCAACAGTTTCTTCTTCGGATCCTTGCGCCCGACATCGATGAACTGGAAGTCGTTATTCAGACGTTCAGCCATTGTTAAAACCTCATCAAACTCTTCAGGCGCATATCACTGCGGGTTGGCACGGGTGCTGGAAAGCAAAGATTTCAGGTTGGCAGCCTTAGGCTTGACCAGCCAGAAACGACGCAGATAGTCATCGAGGTTTTCAGCGAGGTTACGACCCCACTCGCTGTCGGTTTCCTCGACGTATTCGTTCAGCACGCGCTGCAAATGGCTGCGGTAGGCTTCCATCGCCTCACCGCTGATCCGCTGGATTTCCACCAGTTCGTGGTTGACCCGGTCAACGAAGGTGTTGTCCTGGTCGAGCACGTAGGCGAAACCGCCGGTCATGCCTGAGCCGAAGTTGTAACCGGTCTTGCCCAGAACGCAGACGAAACCACCAGTCATGTATTCGCAGCAGTGATCGCCAGTGCCTTCCACAACCGTGTGGGCACCGGAGTTACGCACCGCAAAACGCTCACCTGCGGTGCCGGCGGCGAACAGCTTGCCACCGGTGGCGCCGTACAAGCAGGTGTTGCCGATGATGGCACTGTCCTGAGTCTTGTAGACGCTGCCCTTCGGCGGAACGATGACCAGTTTGCCACCGGTCATGCCTTTGCCGACGTAGTCGTTGGCGTCGCCTTCCAGGTACATGTTCAGGCCGCCGGCGTTCCACACACCGAAACTCTGACCGGCCGTCCCTTTGAAACGGAAGGTGATCGGCGCGTTCGCCATGCCTTGGTTGCCGTGCTTGCGCGCGATTTCACCGGAGATCCGGGCACCGATCGAACGGTCGCAATTGCAGATGTCCAGGGCGAAATCGGCGCCGCTCATGTCGTTGATGGCCGAAGTGGCCATGTCGACCATTTTCTCGGCCAGCAGGCCTTTGTCGAACGGCGGGTTGCGGTCGACCTGGCAGAACTGAGGTTTGTCTGCCGGGATGTGATCGCTGCCCAGCAACGGGGTCAGGTCCAGGTGTTGCTGCTTGGCGGTCTGACCTTCGAGGATTTCCAGCAGATCGGTACGACCGATCAGCTCTTCGAGGGAACGCACGCCCAGCTTGGCCAGCCACTCACGGGTTTCTTCGGCGACGTAGGTGAAGAAATTCACCACCATGTCGACGGTGCCGATGTAGTGATCCTTGCGCAGCTTCTCGTTCTGGGTCGCGACGCCGGTGGCGCAGTTGTTCAGGTGGCAGATGCGCAGGTATTTGCAGCCCAGAGCAATCATCGGCGCGGTGCCGAAGCCGAAGCTTTCAGCGCCGAGGATCGCCGCCTTGATCACGTCGAGGCCGGTTTTCAGGCCGCCGTCGGTTTGTACCCGCACTTTGCCGCGCAGGTCGTTGCCACGCAGGGTCTGGTGGGTTTCGGCCAAACCGAGTTCCCATGGAGCGCCCGCGTATTTGATCGAGGTCAGCGGCGATGCACCGGTACCACCGTCGTAGCCGGAAATGGTGATCAAGTCCGCGTAGGCCTTGGCCACACCGGCGGCGATGGTGCCGACGCCCGCTTCTGCTACCAGCTTCACCGAGACCAGGGCTTTCGGGTTGACTTGTTTCAAGTCGAAAATCAGCTGCGACAAGTCTTCGATCGAATAGATGTCATGGTGCGGCGGCGGCGAAATCAGGGTCACGCCTGGCACCGCGTAACGCAGCTTGGCGATCAGACCGTTGACCTTGCCGCCGGGCAGTTGACCACCTTCGCCAGGCTTGGCGCCCTGAGCGACTTTGATCTGCAGCACTTCAGCGTTGACCAGGTATTCCGGGGTCACCCCGAAACGGCCGGTCGCGACCTGCTTGATTTTCGAGCTCTTGATGGTGCCGTAGCGCGCAGGGTCTTCGCCGCCTTCGCCGGAGTTGGAACGCGCACCGAGGCGGTTCATGGCTTCGGCCAGGGCTTCGTGGGCTTCCGGCGACAAGGCGCCCAGGGAGATGCCTGCGGAGTCGAAGCGTTTGAGCACCGATTCCAGCGGTTCGATCTCACTGATGTCCAGCGGCGTGTCCAAAGTTTTCACCTTGAACATGTCGCGGATCATCGACACCGGACGGTTGTCCACCAGCGCCGTGTATTCCTTGAACTTGCCGTAGTCACCCTGCTGTACAGCGGCTTGCAGGGTGTTGACCACGTCCGGGTTGTAAGCGTGATATTCGCCACCGTGGACGAACTTCAGCAGACCACCTTGCTGGATTGGCTTGCGCGGGCTCCAGGCTTCGGCAGCGAGGGCTTTCTGTTCGGCTTCGATGTCGACGAAACGCGCGCCCTTGATGCGGCTTGGCACGCCACGGAAGCTCAGGTCACAAACTTCTTCGGACAGGCCGATGGCTTCGAACAGTTGCGCACCGCGATACGAGGTGATGGTGGAGATGCCCATCTTCGACAGGATCTTCAACAGGCCTTTAGTGATGCCTTTACGGTAGTTCTTGAACACCTCATAGAGGTCGCCCAGCACTTCACCGGTGCGGATCAGGTCGCCCAGCACTTCGTAGGCCAGGAACGGATAGACCGCCGAGGCGCCGAAACCGATCAATACCGCGAAGTGATGCGGGTCGCGAGCGGTAGCGGTTTCCACGAGGATGTTGGAGTCGCAACGCAGGCCTTTTTCGGTCAGGCGGTGATGCACCGCGCCGGTGGCGAGCGAAGCGTGGATCGGCAGCTTGCCCGGACCAATGTGACGGTCACTCAGCACAACCTGGGTACGACCGGAGCGTACGGCTTCTTCAGCCTGATCGGCGACGTTGCGGATGGCCGCTTCGAGGCCGACGCTTTCGTCGTAGTTGAGGTCGATGATCTGGCGTTCGAAACCCGGACGATCGAGGTTCATCAGCGAGCGCCACTTGGCCGGGGAAATGACCGGCGAACTGAGGATCACGCGCGAGGCGTGTTCCGGCGACTCCTGGAAAATGTTGCGCTCGGCACCGAGGCAGATTTCCAGCGACATGACGATGGCTTCACGCAGCGGGTCGATCGGCGGGTTGGTGACCTGCGCGAACTGCTGGCGGAAATAGTCGTACGGCGTGCGCACGCGCTGGGACAGCACGGCCATCGGCGTATCGTCGCCCATCGAGCCCACGGCTTCGTAGCCCTGCTCGCCAAGCGGACGCAGCACCTGATCGCGTTCTTCGAACGTGACCTGATACATCTTCATGTATTGCTTGAGTTGATCGACGTCGTAGAAAGCCGAACCGTGATCGTTGTCCTCCATGGTCGCCTGGATGCGCAGAGCGTTCTTGCGCAGCCATTGCTTGTACGGATGACGGGACTTCAAACGGTTGTCGATGGCGTCGGTGTCGAGGATCTGACCGGTTTCGGTGTCCACGGCAAAGATCTGGCCCGGGCCCACGCGCCCCTTGGCGATGACGTCTTCAGGCTGGTAGTTCCAGACACCGATTTCCGAGGCCAGGGTGATGAAACCGTTCTTGGTGGTGACCCAACGCGCCGGACGCAAACCGTTACGGTCGAGCAGGCACACCGCGTAGCGACCATCGGTCATTACCACGCCGGCCGGACCATCCCACGGTTCCATGTGCATCGAGTTGTATTCGTAGAACGCCCGCAGGTCCGGGTCCATGGTTTCGACGTTCTGCCACGCTGGCGGAATGATCATCCGCACGCCACGGAACAGGTCGATGCCACCGGTGACCATCAGCTCGAGCATGTTGTCCATGCTGGAGGAGTCGGAACCAACGCGGTTGACCAGCGGGCCGAGCTCTTCGAGATCGGGCATCAGGTCGTTGGCGAACTTGGTGCGACGGGCCACGGCCCAGTTGCGGTTGCCGGTGATGGTGTTGATCTCGCCGTTGTGCGCCAGGAAGCGGAACGGTTGAGCCAACGGCCATTTCGGCAGGGTGTTGGTGGAGAAGCGCTGGTGGAACACGCAGATCGCGGTTTGCAGGCGCTGATCGCTCAGGTCTGGATAGAAGGCGGTCAAGTCCGCCGGCATCATCAGGCCTTTATAAATGATGGTCTTGTGGGAAAAGCTGCAGATGTAGTGATCGACGTCGGCGGCGTTGGCCACGGACGAACGACGACGGGAACTGAACAGCTTGATCGCCATGTCCTGATCGCTCAGGCCTTCGCCACCGATGAACACTTGTTCGATCTGCGGCAGACGCTCGAGGGCCAGACGGCCGAGGACGCTGGTGTCGATCGGCACTTTGCGCCAGCCGACGAGGGTCAGACCGGCAGCCAGGATCTCGCGGTTCATGTTCTCGCGAGCGGCTTCGGCTTTGACCGGGTCCTGGTTGAAGAAGACCATGCCCACGGCATATTGCTTGGGCAGTTCGACGCCGAAGGTTTCCTGGGCGATGGCTCGCAGGAACACGTCCGGCTTTTGAATCAGCAGACCGCAACCGTCACCGGTCTTGCCGTCGGCGTTGATCCCACCGCGGTGGGTCATGCAGGTCAGGGCCTCGATGGCCGTTTGCAAAAGGGTATGACTGGGCTCGCCCTGCATATGGGCTATCAGGCCGAAACCGCAGTTATCCTTGAATTCATCTGGTTGGTACAGACCTGCTTTCATAGACACTTTCTCACCAGGCTGCCCCTTATCGAGGCAAATTTCTTTTCAATTCAACCACTTGCCATCCGCGCCGAACGTACGCCAGCTTTGCGGGGGCAAAAGGGAGGTCATTGTACACACCGACACTTGGGCTCACAAATTTGACGACGAACTGTCGCAAATCTATGTCGCATTTGTGAAAGGTTTAAAGCGATATGCTGTGCTAGTCAAAACTTTTTTAATTTTGACCGCAACGACTCAAAGACCACTATGACGCAGACACCACAAGGCACGCGGTCTGTAGAGACGGCATGCGCTTGCAGAAATTTTGAGGTGCTTGGAGAGGCGGCCTGGGTAAGGCCGCCGAATCTTCAGCGAGTTGTTGCCAGTTCCTGTTGGACGCTGGCGACAGTGCGAGGCCAAGGTTTACCAGCCTGAACCTTCGCTGGCAAGGCCTTGATGGCGGTAACGGCTGCATCGCGGTTGGCGAAGTTACCGTAAGTGATGACGTAAAGCGGCTTGCCGTTGAGGACTTTCTTGAAATAACGGTACTCGCCGCCCTGCTCTTTCACGAAGTTTTGCGCGGCCGATTCAGAGCTGGTACCGAGGATCTGCACCACGTAGTTGCTCGTCGGTTGCCCGGCGTACCAGGTGCCACCGGCGCCTTTCGCGGCGGCAGCGGGCTTCTCGGCCGGTTTCTCGGCAGGTTTGGCGGTAGCCACGGCAGCTGGCTTGGCAGGCGCTGGAGCCGGCTTCACGGCAGGCGTGGTCGGGGCCGGCTTGGCTGTCGCGACCTGAGTCGGCGCTGGAGCCGGTTTGGCGGCAGGCGTTGGCGCAGGGCCTGGCTGGATACCCGCAGGCGGCGCAATGGTGGTCACGGTAGGCGGTTTAGCGCTGGAACCTTCGACAGGCACGCCGTCGTCACCTTCAGTGATACCGCCAGCCGCTTCGGCCAACGGACCGCGCATGACCGGTTGCGAGTTGCCGACCAACGGCAACGGCATCGGTTGCGAATTACCGGCGAATTCGACGGATGGTGCACCGCCGCTATTAGGTTTTGGCGCGCCCTGGCCGAGCGGCAATTGCGCCTGCTCGTTGGCAGGAGCGCCAGTGGTCGGTGCTTTGCTGCGACCTGGCATCAACCAGGCGGCGGCTACCGCGACCACGACGACGGCGGATATCGCCAATACGTGTTTCTTCGGCATGTTGAACCCCATACTTGGACGCTTCACCGCTGAGCGGCTGGCAATCATGGCTTCGATCATTGCATCGCGGGCGACCTGGTTGATATTGCCAGGCCAACCGTCGGAGCTTTCGTGAATATCAGAGATCTGATCTGCGGTAAAAAGTTCGATACCCCGGCCGGCACCTTCAAGGCGCTGGGCCAGATATTCGCGTGTTTCTTCTTCGGTGTAGGGCTGCAATTCGATGACGTGGAAACGCTCTTCCTCAAGGCTGAGCGCGTCAAGCTGAGCAATCAGCGAGGACTCACCGAACAGGAACACGTGCGGCCGACCTTCAGGCGCGCCAGCGGCGAGCGCCAGCAAGGCTTCCAGCGCGGACTCGTCGAGTTGCTCGGCATCATCCACCAGCAGATAGACTTCCTGCCCCGTCAGCGCCAACTGCACCACTTGAGACAGGATCGCGCCGATTTCGGCCTGTTCGATATTCAGCGCCTGAGCCACCTGACGCAGCACGCCAGCCGAATCACCGGCGCCACGGGCGGAAACCACCACGCTCTGCACCGACTGTTTGTTGGTGCTGGCTACCAGCGCCTGACGCAACAGGGTCTTGCCACTGCCTTGCGGGCCGGTGACCACCAGCAGCAACTGGCTGTAGCGCGCCAGGTGGTGCAGTTGTCCCAGCACCGGTTTGCGCTGGGCCGGGAAGAATTTGAAACCAGGCACCCGTGGAGCAAAAGGGTCATGGCTTAACTGGTAATGGCCGAGGAAAGCCTCGTCGGCATGCAAACTAGTCATCGGGATCTTATTAACCTTTAAGCTGAGCCAGGGCGCGGTAATCCGCTCCCAGCGTGGCCTGTAAAACCTCTTTCGGATAATCGTCGGTCACCACCGCTTCGCCCATGTGGCGCAGCAGCACCAGGCGCAAACGACCGTCGATCACTTTCTTGTCAATTGCCATGTGTTCGAGAAAATCGGCTTCGGTCATCTCTTCAGGCGGGATGACCGGCAAACCGGCACGCTGGAACAGGCGAATACCGCGATCACGTTCCTGCTCGCTGATCCAGCCCAGGCGCGCAGACATTTCCAACGCCATTACGGTGCCAGCAGCCACGGCCTCGCCATGCAGCCAGACACCATAGCCCATATGAGTTTCGATAGCGTGGCCGAAGGTGTGCCCCAGGTTCAACGTGGCACGAACGCCGGTTTCCTTCTCGTCGGCACCGACCACTGCAGCCTTGGCCGCGCAAGAGCGCTCGATGGCATACGTCAGGGCCACCTGATCCAGGGCGCGCAGGCGATCGACGTTTTCTTCGAGCCAGGTCAGGAACGGCTCATCGCAGATCAGCCCGTACTTGATGACTTCCGCCAGCCCGGCAGAGAGTTCGCGGGGCGGCAGGGTATTGAGGGTGGCGGTATCGATCAGAACCACGTTCGGCTGATAAAACGCGCCGACCATGTTTTTGCCCAGCGGATGGTTGATCCCGGTCTTGCCGCCCACCGAGGAGTCGACTTGCGACAGCAACGTGGTCGGGACCTGGATGAAATCGACGCCGCGCTGATAACAGGCTGCGGCAAAACCGGCCATGTCACCAATAACACCACCACCGAGGGCGATCACCGTGGTGCGTCGATCGTGCCGTGCGGTCAGCAGGCCGTCGAAAATCAGTTGCAGGGTTTCCCAAGTCTTGAAGGCTTCGCCGTCGGGCAGCACCACGGAAATCACCGAGAATTGCGCGAGGCTGCGGGTCAGACGCTCCAGATAGAGCGGCGCAACGGTCTCGTTGGAGATGATCGCCACTTGCCGTCCGCGGATGTGCGGGGCCAGCAGCCCAGGCTGATCCAACAAACCTTCGCCAATATGAATCGGGTAGCTGCGCTCGCCTAAGTCGACCTTGAGTGTCTGCATGTGTCCCCACAGTGAAGATGAATCAGGCGTCCTGCCTTGAATTAACGAATGTCCATGATACCTGTTGGTGTGACGCCGTTTGGCAGCCATCCGCCACAACCTTGAGCGGTTGTGACAGGACGCCGAGGATAGCGCATTTCGCGCCGGGCATTAACGGGGAGGTAGCTGCTGCAAGCGTTCGAGAATGTCGAGCACCACCATTCGCGGCGGCCGCTCATCCGTTTCCACCACCAGGTCGGCGATTTCCCGATAAAGCGGATCGCGGATCGCCAGCAGGTCCCGAAGGGTCTTGGCCGGGTCGGCTGTACGCAACAGCGGCCGATTGCGATCGCGGGAAGTGCGGCCAACCTGCTGCTCGACGGAGGCATGCAGATAAACCACCCGACCACCGGCGCGCAGTGCCCGACGATTGGCTTCGCGCATTACCGCGCCACCACCGGTCGCCAGCACCACGCCGTCGCAGCCACACAGCTCGGCAATCATCGCCTGCTCGCGGTCACGGAAGCCCGGTTCGCCTTCTTTATCGAAAATCCACGGGATATTGGCGCCCGTGCGCAATTCAATTTCCTTATCGGAATCTTTGAACGGCAGGCGCAGCTCTTTGGCCAGCAACCGGCCGATGGTGCTTTTTCCAGCCCCCATCGGTCCAACAAGAATCAAATTTCGCACAGAATCAATGACTCACAGCAATCGCCTGGTTATTCATGATACGCGGAGTGAGAAATACCAGCAGCTCGGATTTTTTCTCCGAAACCACGTCACGCCGGAAAAGGCGGCCAAGATACGGCACATCACCGAGAAATGGCACCTTATCTACAACCTTGCTCTGAGTATTTGAGAAAACTCCACCAATCACGATGGTCTCGCCATCGTTGACCAGCACCTTGGCATTGACTTCGTTTTTCTTGATCGGCGGTACATCCTGGACTTTGTTCAGGTAGTCCGGCTCATCCTTGGTGACCTTGACCTCCATGATGATCCGGTTGTCCGGAGTGATCTGCGGCGTCACTTCAAGCGACAGCGAGGCTTCCTTGAAAGACACCGAAGTCGCGCCGCTGGAACTGGCTTCCTGATAGGGAATCTCGGTGCCCTTGAGGATTTTCGCGGTTTCCTTGTCGGACGTGACCACCTTCGGTTGCGAGACGATTTCGCCGTTGCCGGTCTTCTCCATCGCCGTCAGCTCCAGGTCCAGCAACACGTTGTCGGTGATGAAAGCGATGCCGATCCCCGAGGTATTGCCGGCAGCACCCAAGTCGACAAATGGCGAGTTGGTGCTGGTGCTGCCCGGTGTGCCGATGGTCGTCGAGGAGCCACTGACCCCGGACGTGTTCCAGTTACCCTTGTTCTGGGCCGAACCGCCCCAGCGCACACCGAGGCTTTTGTCATAGTCGACGTTGGCTTCGACGATTCGCGCCTCGATCATCACCTGGCGCACCGGGATATCCAGTTGCGCGACGATCCGACGAAGTTCGTCGAGGCGATCCTGGGTCTGGTAGGCGATGATGTTGTTGGTCCGCTCATCAACCGTGATGGAACCCCGCTCGTCGGCTTTCGCTTCGGCACTGGTCACCGAGGTGAACAATTTGGCGATGTCGGCAGCCTTGGCGTAGTTGACCTGCAGCAGTTCTCGGCGCAGCGGCGCGAGGTCGGAGATCTGCTTCAGCGATTCCAGCTCCTGGCGTTCGCGAGCAGCGATTTCATCGGCCGGCGCCACCAGTAGAACGTTGCCGATCTTGCGCTTGTCCAGGCCTTTGGTCTTCAGCACCAGGTCCAGCGCTTGATCCCACGGGACGTTTTGCAAACGCAAGGTAATGCCGCCCTGAACGGTGTCACTGGCGACCAGGTTGAGGTTGGTGAAATCGGCGATCAACTGCAGCACCGAGCGCACATCGATGTCCTGGAAATTCAGCGAGAGCTTTTCACCGGTATAGGCAAAACGCTCGGCGTTGCGCTTTTGCAGGTCGTCCACGGTCATCGGACGAATACTGACTGTCAGCTTGTTGTCGGTCTGGTAGGTCGAATAATCGAACGCGCCGCTGGGCTCGATGCTGATCGTGGCCCGATCACCCGTGGCACTGGCGTTGACGAATTGAACCGGCGTGGCGAAATCCTTGACGTCCAGGCGCACGCGCAACGGTTCAGGCAACTGAGTCCTGGCAAAACCGAGGATGATCTTGCCGTCGCGCTCCTGGATATCCGGGGCGATTGAAGGATCCGACAAGTCGATCACCACATTGCCTTCACCCTGGGTGCCGCGCTGGAAGTCCACGCCGCGGATGGCTTTGTTGGCGGGCACATAGGCTTTCACCGGGGCAGGCTTTGCCGTCGCGACGCGGGGGGCACTGGCCGGTGGCCGGGACACCTTTGAATTGGCCCCTTGCCCGACTACCACAATCAATTTGTTGCCTTCGACCCGGGCGTTGTACGGGGTCAACTGGGTCAGGTTGATGATCAGCCGCGTACGATCGTTGGCCTCCACAACCGTCGCGCTGCGCGCATTGCCGCCGCCCAGATCGCGGTTCTTGCTCGTCAGCTGATTGACCACGCCAGGCAGGTCCAGCGCGATTCGCGCTGGTGACTCGGTCGTGTATCCGTGGGGCTCTGGTGGCGGCCCATCGAAAGACAACTTCAACTCGACGCGATCACCCGGCAGCGCGGCGACATCCAGCGCCTTGAGGTTGGCCGCTTGGACCATCGGCGACAGCAACGCTATCCATAGCGAGATACCGACGGTTGAGAAAATCCTGTTCATTGTTCGAGTTCCACTATGAGTGCTCTTTCAAAGGGATGGTCCGCGGTCGTTCCAGCCAGGCACCTTGGCCGTCGGGCACGATTTCGACCACATCGACTTGTGAGCCGCTGATGGCGACGATCCGTCCATCGTTACGCCCCAGGTAGTCGCCGACCTTTAGCCTATGTACACCGCCCGCCCCGCGCAGCAGCGCAAAGGAGCCGGTCGCATTGGAGATCGTGCCGACCATTTCAAACTGCTCGATGTTGAAGCCTTCGAGGTACTGCTTGGTGCGGTTGGGGTCGGGCTTGACGTTGCGCGAGCCATGCTTCTGGCCTGCCAGATCAACCCTGACCTGTCGGGAAAACGGGCTGCGCAGGTTGGCAGCGTTGTAAGTGAATGTGGGGTAAGACTGGAATGTCGGCGCTGGTTCAATCTTGCCGGGCGGCCTGAGGCGCACTTCATTCATGTAGGCATCGAGGTCACTGACGTCATTGGCGTTGCCGCAGCCCGCCAGGCCAGCGAACAACATCGCCATCGAAAAACAACGAACCGGGCTCATTTCTGCAGCCCTTTGTCGTTGTAGCGATAGGTCTTGGCAAGAATGCTCATGCGCAGTTTCGGAGCGCCCTCGGGGTCGACCGGCGCGAGGTCGAAATCATGCAGCGTAACGATCCGCGGCAGCCCGGCCACGCCACTGACAAACGTCGCCAGGTCATGATAGGCACCGGTCACGGTGATCTGGATCGGCAACTCGATATAGAACTGCTGGGTGACCTCCGGCAGCAATTTGATCTCTTCGAACTCCAGCCCGCTGCCCAACCCCGTACGGGTAATGTCTTCCAGCAGACCAGGGACTTCGGTGTCGCTGGGCAATTGCCGCAACAATACGCCGAACGAGTTCTCCATCTCCTTCATCTGCTGGGTGTACAGCTCCAGGTTCGCCGCCATGCGGGCCTTGGTCGCAAATTGCTCCTTGAGGGTCGATTCCTCTTCGCGCTTGAGCCCCAATTGATCTTCCAGATCGCTGAGGTAAAAGGAGTAGCCCAGCGCCAGCACCAGAACCATCAACAGCCCACCTGCCAGCGCCTTGATCGCTGGTGGCCAGGAGCCCATGTTGTTGGTGTCCAGATCGTTGATATCGATCTTGCGCAGCCCTTCTAACCATCCAGAAGGGTTCATTTACCCACCTCCACAACGGCGGGCTGCGTCTGACGGACGGTCAACTGAAAAACATTGGCCTGATCCAGCTGACCGGCGGTGGTCGCCTTGACCTCCGTGAGGCTGGGCGCATCGAACCAGTCCGAGGCGTCCAGATTGCGCATAAGCTCCGACACTCGATTGTTGGACTCCGCCGCGCCGGTGATCGATAAGGTTTTTCCGACCATTTTCACTTCGGTGAAATACACCCCGTCCGGCAGTGTGCGCGCCAATTGGTCGAAAATTCGCCCGCTGATGGGGCGATTGCCTTGCAGGTCCTGGATGATGCGCATGCGCTCCACCAGCTGCTGGCGACGGGACTTCAGATCGCTGATCTGCTTGATCCGCTCGTCGACCACGGCAATCTGCTTGCCGATGTAATCGTTACGGGCCACTTGCCGGTCAATCGCACCGCTGATGATCTGGTCCGCAATAAGTACCGCACCCACGGAACCTGCCAACACACCGACCAGCGCCAGCAAAAAGCGTTTGCGGCGCGCATCGCGCAGCTCCTCGCGCCAGGGTAAAAGGTTGATCCGTGCCATCAGTCGAAACTCCTGAGGGCCAGTCCACAGGCGATCATCAAGGCCGGCGCATCGCTCGCCAGTGCACCCGCATTGACCTTGCTGCTCAGCGCCATGTTGGCGAACGGATTGGCCACCTGGGTCGGCGTACCGAGCCGTTGCTCGATCAACCGGTCAAGCCCCGGGACCGACGCGGTACCACCGGCCAACAGGATGTGATCGACCGCGCTGTATTGACCGGAGGCGAAGAAGAACTGCAATGAACGGGAAACCTGCTGCACCAACGCATCGCGAAAAGGCTGCAAGACTTCGCTGAGGTAGTCATCCGGCAATCCGCCCTGCTTCTTCGCAAGCCCTGCCTGCTCGAGGGTCAGGCCATAACGGCGCTGGATTTCTTCCGTGAGCTGGCGACCACCGAACAATTGTTCGCGGGTGTAGATGATCCGACCGTTATACAGGACGCTAAGAGTGGTCATGGTCGCGCCGATGTCGACCACCGCCACCGTCAAACGCTCCTGAGAGGCGGCCAGATGGGTTGCCAGCAATGCAAAGGAGCGCTCAAGCGCGTAGGCCTCGACGTCCACCACGCGAGCAGTCAGGCCGGCCAGGGCCAGGGCCGCTTCACGCACTTCGACGTTTTCCTTGCGACAGGCCGCCAACAGCACACTGACCCGCTCGGGGTTACGCACCGAAGCGCCCTGGACTTCAAAGTCGATGGCGACCTCATCCAACGGGTAAGGGATGTACTGATCCGCTTCGATCTTGAGTTGGTTTTCCATCTCGTCGTCGGAAAGACCGGCGTCCATCTCGATGGTCTTGGTGATGACGGCCGAGCCGGCAACGGCCACGGCAACGTTCCTGAGACTGGTCTTGGCCTTTGCGAGCACGCGCGCGAGTGCCTGACCCACGCCTTCGAGCTCGGCGATATTTTTTTCGACCACGGCGTTGGCGGGCAACGGTTCGACCGCATAGGCTTCAACCCGATAACGGTCGCCTTGGCGACTAAGCTCTAATAGCTTCACCGACGTGGAGCTGATGTCGATCCCCAGAAGCGTATTGGCCTTCTTGTTAAAGAGTCCTAGCACTACCAATTCCCTATGACTATCCGTGTCTTACGGACTCTGTAATATCCATTGCGTTCAAACCACCCGTCTTGACAGCAGCGCAAATGACGCTCTCGACGGAAAAATGCTTATAATGCCGAGCGATTTTTTCCGGTTTTTACTGCAAGCGCGGGTCGTTCCCTGTTTTCTGAACCCTGTTGCCCAATTCATTCTTTGCCCTGGATATCCCAAAGCCTTGATTCGTCTGCTGAAATTTTTCGGTTGGTCCATCGTCGCCGTTTTCTGCGGACTGCTCCTCGGTCTGAGCGGCGCTTTTCTTTACCTTAGTCCCGGATTGCCATCCGTGGAGGCTCTGAGAAGCATCCAGTTGCAGATTCCGTTGCGGGTTTACAGCAGCGACAACAAGTTGATCGCCGAATTTGGCGAAATGCGCCGTACGCCGATCCGTTTCGCCGACATTCCCCCCAATTTCATCAATGCGTTACTAAGTGCTGAAGACGACAATTTTGCCAACCACTATGGCGTCGATCCCAGCAGCCTGATGCGCGCAGCGACTCAATTGGTTAAAAGCGGACACATCCAGTCCGGCGGCAGTACCATCACTATGCAGGTCGCCAAGAACTTCTTCCTGACCAGTGAACGCAGCTTCTCACGTAAAACCACAGAAATCCTCCTGGCACTGCAAATCGAACGGCAGTTGACCAAGGACGAGATCCTCGAGCTGTACGTCAACAAGATCTATCTGGGTAACCGCGCCTACGGCATCGAAGCCGCTGCGCAGGTTTACTACGGCAAGTCGATTCGTGACGTCAGCCTGGCGCAAATGGCGATGATTGCCGGCCTGCCCAAAGCACCTTCGCGCTTCAACCCGCTGGCCAACCCGGCTCGCAGCAAAGAACGTCGCGACTGGATCCTTGGGCGCATGTACAAGCTCGGGAAAATCTCCGAAGCCGACTACACCACCGCGATCAATGAGCCGCTGAACGCTAGCTACCACGTACCGACCCCGGAAGTGAACGCACCCTACATCGCTGAAATGGCCCGCGCCGAAATGGTCGGCCGCTATGGCAGCGACGCATACACCGAAGGTTTCCGCGTCACCACGACGGTACCGAGCAATTTGCAGGAAATGGCCAACACGGCGGTCCACGAAGGCTTGATGACCTACGACCAGCGTCACGGCTATCGCGGCCCAGAGTCGCGCCTGCCGGGCAAGACTCGCGAAGCCTGGGCAGTCGAGCTGACCAAGCAGCGCACCATCAGCAGTCTCGAGCCTGCGATCGTCACTCAAGTCGACAAGAACGGCCTGCAAGTGATGACCCGCACCGGTGACGAACACGTCGGCTGGGACAGCATGAAGTGGGCGCGTCCGTTCTTGAACACCAACAGCATGGGCGCCAATCCGAAACAACCGTCGGATGTGGCTCAGGTCGGTGATCTGATCCGCGTTCAGCGCCAGCCGGACAACTCACTGAAATTCAGCCAGATCCCGCAAGCACAGGGTGCGCTGGTGTCTCTTGACCCGCAGAACGGCGCCATCCGCTCGCTGGTGGGTGGTTTTGCCTTCGAGCAGAGCAACTACAACCGTGCCATGCAGGCCAAGCGTCAACCGGGTTCGAGCTTCAAGCCATTCGTCTACAGCGCCGCGCTGGATAACGGCTACACCGCCGCCAGCCTGGTCAACGATGCGCCGATCGTGTTCGTCGACGAGTACCTGGACAAGGTCTGGCGTCCGAAGAACGACACCAACACCTTCCTCGGCCCGATTCGCCTGCGTGAAGGCCTGTACAAGTCGCGCAACCTGGTCTCGATCCGCCTGGTGCAGGCGCTGGGTGTTGATCGCACCATCGACTACATCAGCAAATTTGGCTTCAACAAGCAGGACCTGCCGCGCAACTTGTCGCTGGCGCTGGGCACCGCAACCCTGACGCCGATGGAAATCGCCACGGGCTGGAGCACTTTCGCCAACGGCGGTTACAAGGTCAGCCCGTACATCATCGATAAAATCGAAAGCCGCAACGGTGACACCCTGTTCGTTGCCAATCCGCCGAGCGTGCCTCAAGGCGCCGCGGCCACCAGCGGTATCGCCGCACCGGTCGCCCAGACGTTTACGGTCGACCAGACCCCGGGCGAGGCTATTGCCGCGCCAGGCACGACACCACAAACGCCTGCGGTGGCTGAACGCATCATCGATGGCCGCACCACATACATCCTCAACAGCATGCTGGAGGACGTAATCAAACTGGGTACCGGCCGACGCGCCCTGGCCTTGGGCCGTAGCGACATCGCGGGCAAGACCGGGACCACCAACGAATCCAAGGATGCATGGTTCTCGGGCTACAACGCCGACTACGTCACCACGGTCTGGACCGGGTTCGATCAACCGGAAAGCCTGGGCAAGCGCGAGTTCGGCGGCACTGTGGCGCTGCCGATCTGGATGAACTACATGGCGGCAGCCCTCAAAGACAAGCCACCTCATACGCAACCAGAGCCCGAAGGCATTCTCAGCCTGCGGGTCGATCCGGTCAGCGGCCGCGCGGCCAGCCCTGGCACGCCAGGGGCCTACTTCGAACTGTTCAAGGCCGAAGACACGCCGCCATCGGTGAATGAGCTGGGTAACGGCACAGCGCCGGGCAGCCCGCTGCCAGCGGATGAGTCGGCGCCGATCGATTTGTTCTGATCGCGTAGCGACACCAAAAAAGCCCCGCCTTCGAAAGAAGCGCGGGGCTTTTTACTGATCGTTCCCACGCTCTGCGTGGGAATGCCTCTACGGACGCTCCGCGTTCGGCTGCGGGAAGGGACGCGGAGCGTCCCGGGCTGCATTCCCACGCAGAGCGTGGGAACGATCAATGCAAAACTCTCAGATAAAAAAAGCCCCGACTCAAAGTGAACCGGGGCTTTCTGTTGAAGCGCTACAACGGCTTAGCCGTTGAACACATCATCCACGCTTTTCAGCGGGTAGTTCTTCGGATACGGCAGGGTCGCCACACCGGTCTCGATAGCGGCCTTGGCCACGGCATCGGAGATCACGGTGATCAGACGCGCATCCATTGGTTTCGGAATGATGTACTCACGACCGAATTCCAGCTTGATGCCGCCGTAGGCGTCGCACACTTCCTGAGGAACCGGCAGTTTGGCCAGTTCACGCAGGGCGTTGGCTGCTGCCACTTTCATTTCTTCGTTGATGCGCTTGGCGCGAACGTCCAGGGCACCACGGAAGATGAACGGGAAGCCCAGTACGTTGTTGACCTGGTTCGGGTAGTCCGAACGGCCGGTGGCCATGATCACGTCGTCACGGGTGGCGTGAGCCAGTTCCGGGGAGATTTCCGGATCCGGGTTCGAGCATGCGAACACGATCGGGTTGGCCGCCATGGACTTCAGGCCTTCAGCGCTCAGCAGGTTCGGGCCAGACAGGCCGACGAACACGTCAGCACCAGCCAAAGCGTCAGCCAGGGTGCGCTTGTCGGTCGCGTGAGCGAAGACAGCCTTGTACTGGTTCAGGTCGTCACGGCCGGAGTGGATCACACCGGTACGGTCGACCATGAAGATGTTTTCGATGTTGGCGCCCATGCTCACCAGCAATTTCATGCAGGAGATGGCGGCCGCACCGGCACCCAGGCAGACGATCTTGGCGTCAGCCAGGGTTTTGCCAGCGATTTCCAGCGCGTTGATCATGCCGGCCGCAGTCACGATTGCGGTGCCGTGCTGGTCATCGTGGAACACTGGAATGTCGCACTGCTCGATCAGAGCGCGCTCGATCTCAAAGCACTCAGGCGCCTTGATGTCTTCCAGGTTGATGCCACCGAAGGTGATGGAGATGCGCTTGACGGTGTCGATGAAGGCTTGTGGGCTTTCGGAGTCGACTTCGATGTCGAACACGTCGATGCCGGCGAAGCGCTTGAACAGCACGCCTTTACCTTCCATGACAGGCTTGGAAGCCAGTGGGCCGAGGTTACCCAGGCCAAGAATCGCGGTGCCATCGGAAATGACTGCAACCAGGTTGCCTTTGCCGGTGTATTTGTAGGCCAGCTCAGGATCACGAGCGATTTCGCGTACTGGTTCGGCTACGCCGGGGCTGTAGGCCAGCGACAAGTCGCGGGCGGTAGCGGTGGCCTTGGTGAGCTCGACACTCAGCTTACCTGGACGAGGATGGGCGTGATATTCGAGAGCGGCAGTTTTCAAATCAGACATGGGGGCATTCCGCTTTTACTGTTGGACAGACTGGTCAGCGAGGATACGCGCCTCGCAAAATCCCCACAAGACTGACCAGTCACCCCTGTCAAGCGCCCTGCCCTACGACTTTGGGCCAAGAGCCACGGAACACAAGGGATAGACTGTTCACAATCGACTTTGAAAATGTCTACAATTTATTTTTCAAGGCGCCGTTTGCAACATCGACGGATCGGTCAGCGGCAGTAGCCAGCGCGCCTGCCCGGATTTCAAACCACCGCGCCGCGACCGATCCACTACCCAGCCCCGCGCCTCGATTTGCTTGCCCTTCAGCCGTTCAAGGGACGCAACATCGAATTGGTCCAGCAAATTGGGTGCAACACGCAGTACAACCGAATCCTGCAACTCGATCCAAACCCCGCCGCGATTGCGCTGAACCTTGCTGACACGCCCACTGAGCACGGCGAAGCCGGACGCGCTGATCTGCTCCGCTTTCAGTACCGGGGATTGCCGCCACAGTCCAAGACCGGCCTGACGGGCACTGCGTTCGGCGGCTTGCTGGCAGCCGACCAAATCGACATTCGGCGCGACCGCAACCTGAAAACCGAGCCCTTCTGCAAGCATCTGCGCTTCGAGGTTGGCGCCATCAGCACCGTAGACATGAGCCAGCGTGCGACCGTAGTGATCCTTGCTCTCTTTACCTGGCCGCAAACCCACCCGCCCTTCGCTGGCGGCGATTAATGCTTCCAGGCGTTTGCGCGCGGCCACGGCGAACGGCTCGTCGGAGCGACCCTGCTTGCCCAGTTCAGGCGTATTCAGGCCGATCATGCGTACGCTGCGGCCATCGCTCAGGCGCAAAGTGTCGCCATCCACCACCCGCTGCACCGCAACCGATGTCAGTCCGCTGGGTGCCGGGCAGAAGGCCTGAGCACCGGAAAGCCAAATCGCGGACATAAAAAAGGCGCCCACAAGGGACGCCTTTTTCGTTAGCAAGGAAAAGCCCACGGGGCTTTCGAGCCTTACTCTGCTGCTGCAGCAGGTTTCTTGCCAAAAGCACCGAAACGGTCTGCGAAGCGCTGTACACGGCCGCCAGTATCCAGAGTCTTCTGCTTACCGGTGTAGAACGGGTGGCACTCGTTGCATACGTCGATCGCCAGAGGCTTGGCCAGGTTCGAACGAGTTTCGAACTTGTTGCCACAGCTGCAGGTAACTGCGGTGACTTCGTATGTTGGATGGATATCGGCTTTCATGGTGTATTCCTCGGGCTAGCGTGCCGCCACTCAACACTATTGTTGAATACCGCACGTAATTAGGCCGCGGATTCTACCAGACATCGCCAATCGCGCAAGCTGTCGCTTACACCAGTCGTCTGCTAGGCTCCCGGCCTTCTTCACCGCCCCATCATCGAGAAAACCATCGCGTGCCCGACGCCATTTTGCGCCTCGCCCTGCCTTCGCCCCTGCGCCGCCTGTTCGATTACCGCGCCCCGGCCGGGGTCCTGCGCGCCCAGTTGCAACCGGGCATGCGCCTGCGGGTGCCCTTCGGCCGACGGGAGATGATCGGGATTCTGGTGGAAGTCACCGACACCAGCGAAGTGCCGGTGGAAAAACTCAAACCGGCGCTGGCCCTGCTCGACGCCACCCCGCCGCTGCCACCGGCGCTGTTCAAGCTGTGCCTGTGGACGTCCCAGTATTACCAGCACAGTCTGGGCGACACGTTGAGCTGGGCACTGCCGGTATTGTTGCGTCAGGGCGAGTTGGCCGAAGCGCGCCAGGAGCGCTTCTGGTCCGCCGCGCCCGGTGCCAGCCTCGATGACCCGCGAATCGCCCGCGCGCCCCGCCAGCGTGAAGCCCTGGCGACGCTTGCCCAACATCCTCACGGCGTAGCGCATCAATTGCTGAGCAAGCTGATGCTGAGCAAGGATAGCCTGGACCTACTGCTCGCCAAAGATCTGGTGCAGGTGGAAATCCGCAAGCACGCACCTGGCGCTCGCCACGAACACTGGCTCGCGCAGCCCGAACTACCGCTCAACCCCGAACAGCGCGCTGCTTATGAAGCCATTCGCGCCGGGTTCGACAGTTATCACGCCTTCCTCCTGGCCGGCGTCACGGGCAGCGGCAAGACTGAAGTGTATTTGCAGTTGATCCGCGAAACGCTTGAGGCCGGCAAGCAGGCGCTGGTACTGATCCCGGAGATCAACCTCGGTCCGCAAACCCTGGCGCGCTTCGAGCAGCGTTTCAATGCCCGCATCGCCCTGATCCACTCCGCAGTCAACGACCGCGAGCGCCTGGAAGCCTGGCTCGCCGCCCGGGACGGTGACGCCGACATTATTATCGGCACGCGCTCAGCGCTGTTCACGCCGATGAAAAATCCCGGCCTGATCATCATCGATGAAGAGCACGACAGCTCCTATAAACAGCAGGAAGGCCTGCGCTACCACGCCCGGGATCTGGCACTGGTTCGTGCACGTCAGGAAAACATTCCAATCGTGCTCGGCTCCGCCACACCGTCGCTGGAAAGCCTGCACAACGCCTACACCGGCCGGTACGGCCTCCTGCGCCTGAATGAACGGGCGGGTGGTGCCAAGCAGCCGCGGTTCCTGCGTCTGGATGTGAAAAGCCGTCCGCTGGACAGCGGCATTTCCGGGCCAATGCAACAAGCCATCGGTCAGACATTGGCGGCCGGCCAGCAAGTGTTGGTGTTCCTGAACCGCCGCGGCTTCGCGCCGACACTGTTGTGTCATGACTGTGGCTGGATGTCCGAATGCCAGCGCTGCGACGCCCGAATGACCGTGCATCAACGCTCCGGCGAACTGCGCTGTCACCATTGCGGCTACGTCGAGCGCGTACCTCGGCACTGCCCGAAATGCGGCAAGGTCGATTTACGGCCCGTCGGCGCCGGCACCGAGCGCGCCGAGGAGCGCCTGGGCATTTTGTTTCCGGACGTCCCGGTGCTGCGGGTCGACCGCGACAGCACTTCGCGCAAGGACGCGATGAATCAGCTGTTCGCCACCATCCAGAAAGGCCATCCGTGCATCCTGGTCGGTACGCAAATGCTTGCCAAAGGACACCATTTTCCACGGGTGACGCTGGTGTCGATTCTTGATGCCGACGGCGGGCTATTCTCCGGTGACTTCCGCGCCAGCGAGCGCATGGCGCAGCTGATCGTCCAGGTCGCAGGCCGTGCGGGGCGGGCCGAAGAGCCTGGCAAGGTGATTATCCAGACACACTTGGCCGACCACCCACTGCTGGTGCAATTGACCGAACAAGGCTATTTCGCCTTTGCCGAGCAGGCCTTGAGCGAACGTCGATCTGCAGGCTTGCCACCGTTTGCGCATTTGGCGCTGCTGCGGGCCGAAGCGCATAAACCAGGGCAAGCCGAAGGTTTTCTCGATGAGGCATGCAGTGAAGCCGAGCGTTTGCTGACTGAGCAGAATTTGACCGGGATCGAACTACTTGGGCCGGTGCCGGCCCCGATGGAGCGACGTGCCGGGCGCTATCGTGCGCAATTGTTGTTGCAGGCCACGGCTCGGGCGCCGTTGCATCGATTGCTTGCCAGTTGGCTGCTGCTCCTGGAGCAGATGCCGAGCGGGCGTGCGGTGCGCTGGTCTCTCGATGTCGATCCCGTCGATTTGTATTGATATTAAGATCGCCATCGCGAGCAGGCTCGCTCCCACAGGTTTTTGGTAGTGGGCAAATAAAGTATCAACACCGCCGATCCACTGTGGGAGCGAGCCTGCTCGCGATGAGGCCCGAATAGTCACCACATATCCATAACCTGCCCGCTATAGTTGGCAAGCACGTCTGGGCCACGGATAATGCCCAGTTTTTCCACTAGCGCATCCAGGCGCCGCCGCGCTTGCGGTCGAAAGAGAACACCATGAAAGACACCATTCGCCAGCTGATCCAACAAGCCATCACCCAACTCGTCAACGAAGGTGTGTTGCCTGAAGGCCTGTCGCCGGCGATCCAGGTGGAAAACTCCCGTGACAAGAAGAACGGCGACTTCGCCAGCAACATCGCGATGATGCTGGCCAAGCCGGCCGGTATGAAGCCGCGCGACCTGGCCGAGAAAATCATCGCGGCGCTGCCGGCTGACGAAAACGTCACCAAGACCGAGATCGCCGGCCCGGGCTTCCTGAACTTCTTCCAGAATACCGATGCCCTGGCATCACGCCTGGACGCCGCGCTGGCCGACGAACACATTGGCGTGCGCAAGGCTGGCCCGGCGCAACGCACCGTGGTCGATCTGTCGGCGCCGAACCTGGCCAAAGAGATGCACGTCGGCCACTTGCGCTCGACCATCATCGGCGACGGCGTAGCGCGCGTGCTGGAGTTCCTCGGCGACGAGGTGATCCGTCAGAACCACGTTGGCGACTGGGGCACTCAGTTCGGCATGCTGATGGCGTACCTCCAGGAAAACCCGATCACCAGCGACGAACTGTCGGACCTGGAAAACTTCTACCGCGCCGCCAAGCAACGCTTCGATGAATCCGAAGAGTTCGCTGACCGTGCCCGGGGCCTGGTGGTCAAGTTGCAGGCCGGCGACCCTGACTGCCTGGCGCTGTGGACCAAGTTCAAAGACATCTCGCTGTCGCACTGCCAGAAAATCTACGAACTGCTGAACGTCAAACTGACCATGGCCGACGTGATGGGCGAAAGCGCCTACAACGACGACCTGATCAATGTGGTCAATGACCTCAAGGCCGCCGGCATGCTGGTTGAAAGCAACGGCGCGCAATGCGTGTTCCTCGACGAGTTCAAGAACGCCGACGGCGACCCGCTGCCGGTGATCATCGTCAAGGCTGACGGCGGCTACCTCTACGCCACCACCGACCTGGCGGCCGTGCGCTATCGCAGCGGCAAGCTCAAGGCTGATCGCGCGCTGTACTTCGTCGACCAGCGTCAGGCGCTGCACTTCCAGCAAGTGTTCGCGGTCGCTCGCAAGGCCGGCTTCGTGACGCACCCGATGGAAATGGAACACATGGGCTTCGGCACCATGAATGGTAAAGATGGCCGTCCGTTCAAGACCCGTGACGGCGGCACCGTGAAGCTGATCGACCTGCTGACCGAAGCCCAGGAGCGCGCCTACACCCTGGTGAAGGACAAGAACCCGGAGCTTGCCGATGACGAGTTGCGCAAAATCGCCAAGGTCGTGGGCATCGGTGCGGTGAAATATGCCGACCTGTCCAAACACCGCACCAGCGACTACAGCTTCAACTTCGATCTGATGTTGAACTTCGAAGGCAATACCGCGCCTTACCTGCTGTATGCCTACACCCGCGTGGCCGGTGTGTTCCGCAAACTGGGCAAGGACTTCAGCGAAGTCGAAGGCAAGATTGTCCTTGAAGCGGAGCACGAGCATGAACTGGCGGCCAAACTGGCGCAGTTCGGCGAAGTACTGAATAACGTTTGCGAAAAAGGCACACCGCACATCCTGTGCACCTACCTGTACGATGTCGCCGGTCTGTTCTCCAGTTTCTACGAGAACTGCCCGATCCTCAGCGCCGACACCCCGGCGCAAATGCAGAGCCGCCTGCGCCTCGCCGCGCTGACCGGTCGCACTCTCAAGCAAGGCCTGGAACTCTTGGGTCTGGAAACTCTGGAGCGTATGTAAGTTGGCTGCCAAGAAAAAACCTGCACCCAAGCGTGGCGCCAGCCGTTACCAAGCCCCTGCAAAGCAACCGATCCCGGGTTGGTTGTGGATGGCCATCGGCCTGACGGTCGGTGCGTTCGTTGTGTTCCTGATGAAGCTGGAACCGGGCAAGGGCAGTGAAAGCGTCAAGCGCGAGAAGATCGAGCAGCAGAAAGCGACGAAAATCGCCGAGGCCAACAAGACGCCGCCGAGCCCGACGCAACCGGTCAAGCCCAAGTACGACTTCTATACCCTGCTGCCGGAATCGGAAGTGATCGTGCCGCCGGATGCCGTGCCGGAGAAAACGCTGCCGTCGCCGCAAGTGCCAGCCGTTCCGACCACGCCGGTCACACCAGAGCAGGCGGCGAAGATCGACACACAGCGCGCTCAGGCCGCACTGGCCGGGATCACGCCGCCGCCAGCACCACCGGTGTCGAAAGCGGCGCCAGTGACCAAGTTCTTCTTGCAGGCGGGTTCCTTCCGCAAGCAAGCCGACGCGGACAAGGTTCGGGCGCAGATCATTCTGCTGGGCCAGGCGGTGGCGGTTGAATCCGGCACCGTTAAAGACGAAACCTGGTATCGGGTGTTGGTCGGACCGTTCAGCAACCGCGAGCAACTGACCACCGCGCAGAAACAACTGGCCGGCGCCGGCTTCAGCAACCTGTTGTTACAACAACGTCAGAACCGCTGACCCACCTCCGATCGTTCCCACGCTCCGCGTGGGAACGCCTCAAGGGACGCTCCGCGTTCCAGCTTTAGAAAGGGACGCGGAGCGTCCCGGGCTGCATTCCCACGCAGAGCGTGGGAACGATCACGCTCTACACCGCTCGTCCCCTCTCCTGCCCCACAGTTGAAATACGCGCCACCACCCCCATATGAGTTTGCATAAGGCATTTTCGCCCCGCTGCGTGGAGACTCTCCCTTTGACCACCATCGTTTCAGTTCGCCGCCACGGCAAAGTCGTCATGGGCGGCGACGGCCAGGTTTCTCTTGGCAATACCGTGATGAAAGGCAACGCGAAGAAAGTTCGCCGCCTGTACCACGGCCAGGTTATCGCCGGTTTTGCCGGGGCCACCGCTGACGCCTTCACGCTCTTCGAGCGCTTCGAAGGCCAGCTTGAGAAACATCAGGGCCACTTGGTTCGCGCCGCTGTCGAACTCGCCAAAGAATGGCGCACTGACCGCTCCCTCAGCCGCCTCGAAGCCATGCTCGCGGTCGCCAACAAAGACGCGTCTCTGATCATCACCGGCAACGGCGACGTGGTTGAGCCCGAGCAAGGCTTGATCGCCATGGGTTCCGGTGGCGGTTACGCCCAGGCTGCCGCCAGCGCCTTGCTGAAGAAAACCGATCTGTCGGCCCGGGAAATCGTCGAAACCGCTCTCGGCATCGCTGGCGACATCTGCGTATTCACCAACCACACCTTTACCATTGAGGAGCAGGACCTCGCGGAGTAAGCCTGTTCCGGCCTTAGTGCCACGGCTCACTTTTGCTTGAGGACCGCCAATTACTATGTCCATGACTCCCCGTGAAATCGTCCACGAACTCAATCGCCATATCATCGGCCAGGACGATGCCAAGCGCGCCGTCGCCATCGCGCTGCGTAACCGCTGGCGCCGGATGCAGCTGCCGGAAGAGCTGCGCGTTGAAGTTACCCCCAAGAACATCCTGATGATCGGCCCGACCGGTGTCGGTAAAACCGAGATCGCCCGTCGCCTGGCCAAACTCGCCAATGCGCCGTTCATCAAAGTCGAAGCCACCAAGTTCACCGAAGTCGGCTACGTCGGTCGCGACGTCGAGTCGATCATTCGTGACCTGGCCGATGCCGCCATCAAATTGCTGCGCGAACAGGAAATGACCAAGGTTCGCCACCGCGCCGAAGACGCCGCCGAAGACCGCATCCTCGACGCCCTGCTGCCACCGGCGCGCATGGGCTTCAGCAATGACGACGCGCCGTCTTCTTCCGATTCCAACACCCGCCAGCTGTTCCGCAAGCGCCTGCGTGAAGGCCAGCTGGATGACAAGGAGATCGAAATCGAAGTCGCCGAAATGGCCGGCGTCGACATCTCCGCGCCACCGGGCATGGAAGAAATGACCAATCAGTTGCAGAGCCTGTTTGCCAATATGGGCAAGGGCAAACGCAAGAGCCGCAAGATCAAGGTCAAGGAAGCGCTGAAACTGGTGCGTGACGAAGAAGCCAGCCGCCTGGTCAACGATGATGAGTTGAAGGCCAAGGCCCTGGAAGCGGTCGAACAGCACGGCATTGTGTTCATCGACGAAATCGACAAAGTCGCCAAGCGCGGTAACTCCGGCGGAGTCGACGTGTCCCGCGAAGGCGTGCAGCGCGACTTGCTGCCTTTGATCGAAGGCTGCACCGTCAACACCAAGCTGGGCATGGTCAAGACCGACCACATCCTGTTCATCGCTTCCGGCGCGTTCCACCTGAGCAAGCCGAGCGACCTGGTGCCTGAGCTGCAAGGTCGTCTGCCAATTCGTGTCGAATTGAAGGCGCTGACGCCTGAAGATTTCGAGCGCATTCTCAGCGAGCCGCACGCCTCGCTCACCGAGCAATATTGCGCCTTGCTGAAAACCGAAGGCCTGTCCATCGAGTTCCAGCCGGACGGCATCAAGCGCATCGCCGAGATCGCCTGGCAGGTCAACGAGAAGACCGAGAACATCGGTGCCCGCCGCCTGCACACCTTGCTCGAGCGTCTGCTCGAAGAGGTGTCGTTCAGCGCCGGCGACCTGGCCAGCGCCCACGACGACAAGGTGATCATGATCGACGCCGACTACGTCAACAGCCACTTGGGTGAATTGGCGCAAAACGAAGACCTGTCCCGTTATATCCTGTAAGCAACTCTTACAGTGATGGAGAACCTGTGGGAGCGAGCTTGCTCGCGATGAGGCCATCTCATTCGATATTGATGTTGAATGTGATACCGCAATCGCGAGCAAGCTCGCTCCCACAAGGATCTTCACAAAGCGGACATCCAGTCATGATTCCCACCGATATCAAGTTGCACAAAGCCTCCAAAACCCTGTCGCTGAAATACGCGTCCGGCGAGGAATATCACCTGCCCGCCGAGTTCCTGCGCGTGCACTCTCCTTCCGCCGAGGTCCAGGGCCACGGCAAACCTATCCTGCAATTTGGCAAGATCGGCGTAGGCCTGACCAAGGTAGAACCGGCCGGTCAGTACGCACTGAAATTGACCTTCGACGATGGCCACGACAGCGGCCTGTTCACTTGGGAATATCTGTACGAACTCGGGCGGCGCCAGGACGCACTTTGGGATGACTATCTTGCGGAACTCAAAGCCGCCGGAAAAACCCGCGACCCGAGCCAGTCCGTCGTCAAGCTGATGCTCTAAGTCAGGCCTCTTGCTCTTTAGAGGGCATTTTCTAATTCCATCTGTTTGAATGCTCCGCTCCTGGGTCACTGATTGGCCCGCTTGCGAAAAAAATTAAACTCGGGTAACCAATGGAGCTGGCAAGTTCCCTGCAGTGCTCTCTGCGATTGAAAAAAGCAGCGATGCAGAATTAACGGTCACCCGAGCAGTAGTACCTGGCCTTGGCTGTGTGCGACTACACAGCTGGACCCAGGTACTCGTCTCAGGACAATGGAGCGTCGTAGATGAGTAACAAGAATAACGATGACTTGAAGTATCAAGCCTCGGAAAACACCTTGGGGCTGAATCCTGTCGTTGGGCTGCGTGGAAAGGATCTTCTGGCGTCCGCTCGGATGGTGCTCAGGCAGGCCATCAAGCAACCGATTCACAGTGCAAAGCATGTCGCCCATTTCGGCCTTGAACTGAAGAACGTGTTATTCGGTAAATCCGAGCTTCAACCTACAAGCGATGACCGTCGTTTTGCCGATCCGGCCTGGAGCCAGAACCCGCTCTATAAGCGTTATTTGCAAACTTACCTGGCGTGGCGCAAGGAGCTCCACGCCTGGATCGACGAGAGCAACCTGCCGCCCAAAGACGTCAGTCGCGGGCATTTCGTGATCAACCTCATGACCGAAGCCATGGCCCCGACCAACAGTGCGGCCAACCCGGCGGCGGTCAAGCGCTTCTTTGAAACCGGCGGCAAAAGCCTGCTCGACGGCCTCTCGCACCTCGCCAAGGACCTGGTGCACAACGGCGGCATGCCGAGCCAGGTCAACATGGGCGCCTTCGAAGTCGGCAAGAGCCTGGGCGTGACCGAAGGTGCGGTGGTGTTCCGCAACGACGTACTGGAGCTGATCCAGTACCGCCCGATCACCGAGCAGGTGCATGAGCGTCCGCTACTGGTGGTGCCGCCGCAGATCAACAAGTTCTATGTATTCGACCTGAGCCCGGACAAGAGCCTGGCGCGTTTCTGCCTGCGCAACAATGTGCAGACCTTCATCGTCAGCTGGCGCAACCCGACCAAGGAACAGCGTGAGTGGGGTCTGTCGACCTACATCGAAGCGCTCAAGGAAGCGGTCGACGTGGTGATGGCGATCACCGGCAGCAAAGACGTGAACATGCTCGGTGCTTGCTCCGGCGGCATTACCTGCACCGCGCTGCTGGGCCACTACGCTGCGATCGGCGAGAAGAAGGTCAACGCCCTGACCTTGCTGGTCAGCGTGCTGGACACGACCCTGGACAGCGACGTAGCACTGTTCGTTGATGAACAAACCCTCGAAGCCGCCAAGCGCCATTCCTACCAGGCCGGCGTGCTGGAAGGCCGCGACATGGCGAAAGTCTTCGCCTGGATGCGCCCCAACGATTTGATCTGGAACTACTGGGTCAACAACTATCTGCTCGGCAACGAGCCGCCGGTGTTCGACATCCTGTTCTGGAACAACGACACCACCCGATTGCCCGCCGCATTCCACGGCGACCTGATCGAGATGTTCAAAAACAATCCACTGATCCGACCCAACGCACTGGAAGTGTGCGGTACGCCCATCGACCTGAAACAGGTCACCGCCGACATCTTTTCCCTGGCCGGCACCAACGACCACATCACCCCGTGGAAGTCCTGCTACAAGTCGGCGCAGCTGTTTGGCGGCAAGGTCGAGTTCGTGCTGTCAAGCAGCGGGCATATCCAGAGCATTCTGAACCCGCCGGGCAATCCGAAGTCACGTTATATGACCAGCTCCGAGATGCCGGTCAAAGCCGAGGACTGGCAAGAAAACTCCACCAAGCACACCGACTCCTGGTGGCTGCACTGGCAGGCGTGGCAAGCCGAGCGTTCGGGCAAATTGAAAAAAACCCCGGCAAGCCTTGGCAATAAAACCTACCCGGCAGGCGAGGCAGCGCCAGGCACTTACGTACACGAGCGGTAACCGACACACCTCGATCCCTGTGGGAGCGGGCTTGCCCGCGATGACGGCGGCAGCCTCAGCCAATGTGCTGACTGATACACCGCTATCGCGGGCGAGCCCGCTCCCACAAGGTTTCGGGAATGAATTAACCCACAGGGCTTGAAGCCATGCCGCAACCTTTCATATTCCGTACCGTCGACCTGGATGGCCAGACCCTCCGCACGGCAGTACGTCCCGGCAAGCCTCATTTGACGCCCTTGCTTATTTTCAACGGCATCGGCGCCAACCTGGAGCTGGTGTTTCCGTTTGTCGCGGCGCTGGACCCGGACCTGGAAGTCATCGCGTTCGACGTCCCCGGTGTCGGCGGATCATCCACACCCAATCGGCCATACCGCTTTCCGGGCCTGGCCAAACTCACGGCGCGGATGCTCGACTACCTCGACTACGGGCAAGTCAACGTCATCGGCGTTTCCTGGGGAGGCGCCCTCGCCCAGCAATTCGCCTATGACTATCCCGAACGCTGCAAGAAGCTCGTGCTCGCCGCCACTGCAGCCGGCGCCGTGATGGTACCGGGCAAACCGAAAGTGCTGTGGATGATGGCCAGCCCCCGGCGCTATATCCAGCCATCCCATGTGATTCGTATTGCACCGATGATCTACGGCGGCTCGTTCCGGCGCGATCCGACGCTGGCCGCCAGCCATGCGGCGAAGGTCCGTTCGGCGGGCAAGCTCGGTTACTACTGGCAGCTGTTCGCCGGATTCGGCTGGACCAGCATTCACTGGCTGCACAAGATCAATCAGCCAACCCTGGTACTGGCCGGCGATGACGATCCACTGATCCCGCTGATCAACATGCGCATGCTGGCCTGGCGGATTCCCAATGCCCAGTTGCACATCATCGATGACGGGCATCTGTTCTTGATTACCCGCGCTGAAGCCGTGGCACCGATCATCATGAAATTTCTCGAGGAGGAGCGTCAGCGCGCCGTGATGCATCCGCATCCGGCGCCATCGGGCGGTTAACCGGCCCGTTGTCGGCCGGCAGGACGCCGCGCCGCGCAACAACCCGTTACAGCGTCTATGGTGTTCTGGTTCGTGTATTTGTTTTTGGCCTGAAGACGAAGGAGTGTTGATTCATGCGCGAAAGACCAGCTAGGGACCTTTTGCCCACGCCCGCCGCGTTCATCAACGCACAGAGTGCAATTACCGGCCTGCGTGGCCAGGATCTTTTATCGACCTTGCGCAGTGTGGCATCCCACGGTTTGCGCCACCCGGTGCACAGCGCCCGCCATGCCTTGAAGCTGGGCGGTCAGTTGGGTCGCGTACTGCTGGGTGAAACCCTGCACCCCATCAACCCGCAGGACAGTCGTTTTGCCGACCCGGCGTGGAGCCTCAACCCTTTTTATCGCCGCAGCTTGCAGGCCTACCTGAGCTGGCAGAAACAGGTCAAAAGCTGGATCGACGAAAGCGGCATGGCGCCCGACGACCTCGCCCGCGCGCACTTTGCCTTTGCCTTGCTCAACGACGCCGTAGCGCCGTCCAACACCTTGCTCAATCCACTGGCGATCAAGGAAATCTTTAATTCCGGCGGCAACAGCCTGGTGCGTGGCCTCGGCCATCTCGTCGACGACTTCCTGCACAACGATGGACTGCCCAGACAGGTCACCAAGCACTCTTTCGAGGTCGGAAAAACCGTCGCAACCACCACCGGCTCCGTGGTGTTTCGCAATGAACTGCTGGAGCTGATCCAGTACAAGCCAATGAGTGAAAAGCAATATTCCAAGCCGCTGCTGGTGGTGCCTCCGCAGATCAACAAGTACTACATTTTCGACCTGAGCCCACACAACAGCTTCGTCCAGTTCGCCCTGAAGAACGGCCTGCAGACCTTCATGATCAGCTGGCGCAACCCGGACGTTCGGCATCGCGAGTGGGGACTGTCGTCTTACGTTGAAGCCGTCGAAGAAGCCATGAATGTCTGCCGCGCCATCACCGGTGCCCGCGAGGTCAACCTGATGGGCGCTTGCGCAGGCGGGCTGACCATCGCCGCCCTGCAAGGGCACTTGCAGGCCAAGCGGCAGCTGCGGCGGGTGTCCAGCGCGACGTATCTGGTCAGCCTCCTGGACAGTCAGATGGACTCTCCAGCGACACTGTTCGCCGACGAGCAGACGCTGGAAGCGGCCAAGCGTCGTTCTTATCAGAAAGGAGTACTGGACGGCCGCGACATGGCCAAGGTGTTCGCCTGGATGCGCCCCAACGATTTGATCTGGAGTTATTTCGTCAACAACTACCTGCTCGGCAAGGAGCCGCCAGCCTTCGACATTCTCTACTGGAACAACGACAACACCCGCCTGCCAGCAGCCTTTCATGGAGACCTGCTGGATTTCTTCAAGCACAACCCGTTGAGTCATCCTGGCGGTCTTGAAGTGTGCGGCACACCGATAGACTTGCAGAAAGTCACCGTCGACAGTTTCAGCGTGGCCGGCATCAACGACCACATCACGCCGTGGGACGCGGTGTATCGCTCGACGCTGTTGCTGGGGGGCGAACGGCGCTTCGTTCTTTCAAACAGCGGCCACGTGCAGAGCATCCTCAACCCGCCGAGCAACCCCAAAGCCAACTTCGTCGAGAGCGCGAAACTGAGCAGCGACCCAAGGGCCTGGTATTACGACGCCAAACAAGTCGACGGCAGTTGGTGGACCCAATGGCTGGCCTGGATTCAGCAGCGCTCGGGCGCGCTGAAGGAAACCCACATGGCCCTGGGCAACCAGAACTATCCACCGATGGAGGCGGCACCCGGCACTTACGTGCGTGTGCGCTGACGGACCACTCACCACGGCACACGTCTGCCGTGGCATGACTCGACCATTAAGAAGACTGGATGAAAACCCGCGACCGGATCCTCGAATGTGCCCTGCAGCTGTTCAATCAGAAGGGCGAACCCAACGTCTCTACCATGGAAGTTGCCAATGAAATGGGGATCAGCCCAGGCAACCTCTACTACCACTTCCACGGCAAGGAACCGTTGATTCTCGGACTGTTCGAGCGCTTCCAGGCAGAGCTTGTGCCACTGCTTGATCCCCCGGCCGATGTGGAACTGGCCCCGGAGGATTACTGGCTGTTCCTGCACCTGATCGTTGAACGTCTGGCCCATTACCGGTTTTTGTTCCAGGACCTGTCGAACCTGGCCGGGCGCTTGCCAAAACTGGCCAAGGGCATCCGCAATCTGCTCAATGCACTCAAACGCACGCTGGCTTCATTGCTCGCGCGGCTCAAAGCTCAAGGGCAGTTGGTCAGCGACACGCAGGCGTTGGGGCAGTTGGTGGAACAGATCACCATGACGCTGCTGTTCTCGCTCGACTATCAGCGGATTCTGGATCGAGAGGGTGAGGTGAGGCTGGTGGTCTACCAGATCATGATGCTGGTGGCGCCGCACTTGCTGCCGCCGATCAAGGTCGCGACGGAGCAGTTGGCTTTGCAGTACCTCGAAGAACACGATTAACCCCTGAACACCGCCGCACCCTGTGGGAGCTAGCCTGCTAGCGATAGCGATTTATCCGCCGACATTGCTGTTGACTGATGAACCGCTATCGCTAGCAGGCTAGCTCCCACAGGAATTTACGGAGTACCGGGAAAAACATTCACAAACAAAAACGCCCGACCTTTGCAGGCCGGGCGTTTTCTTGAGCCCTGAAAAATCAGGACTGACTGGTTGGCGTCGAAGGAGCTGGCGCGGCAGTCGGGGTGACAGCAGGGGTCGGTGCGGCAGCGGAGTTCGATGCGCTGACCGGAGCTGCCGGTTTGGCGGCAGCCACTGCTGGTTTCGGTGCAGCGGCTTTCGGCGCTGCCGGCTTTTTCACTGCCGGTTTCTTCGCTGCGGCAGGTTTTGCTGCTGGCTTGACTGCCGGCTTCGCGGCTGCGGTTTTTGCCGCAGGCTTGGCTGCAGGTTTTGCAGCTGTTTTCGCCGCAACCGGTTTGGCGGCTGCCTTGGCAGCAGGTTTGGCTGCAGCCGTTTTGGCCGCTGGCTTGGCAGCCGGTTTAGCGGCAACTTTTGCCAGCGGCTTGGCAGCGGTTTTCGCCGCAGGTTTGGCTGCCGCGGTTTTCGCCGCAACAGGCGCAACCTTGGCACCGGTGAGTTTTTCGATTTGCTTGGTCAGGGTATCGACCTTGCTGTGCAGCGCTTTCACTTCATTGCGGCTTGGTACACCCAGGCGCGAAATGGCGCTGTTCAGGCGCTTGTCGAACGCGCCTTCCAGCTCATCCCACTTGCCCAGTGCACGGTCTTTAACATCGCTGATACGCGACTTGGCCGACGAAGCGGTGTCCTTGGCGGCATCGACTTTCTTGCCAACAGCGCTTTTGGTGAGCTTCTCGGCTTTCTCGCCGTCTTTAACCAATGTATCGAAGAGCTTGCTGCCGTCAGTGTCGATCTTCGAGTACACGCCTAAACCAGCCAGCCAGATTTTGCGGGAGTAGTCTTCAACTTTCCCGATCCACGAGCTGCCTTCTTTTTCGGTGTTCTTTTTGCCAGCCATCCCGTTCTCCTTAAGATTTACGCGCGACGCGTTCGAGCAATGCCGTCAGCTCATCGAGCTTAGCAGAGAGTGTCTCAACGTCATGTTTAGACGGAATGCCGATACGATTCAAGGCACTTGCGACACGCGAGTCAAAAGCCTTCTCGACCTTGTCGAGTTGAAGCTCAACCTTGCCTTTGAAAGTACTCACTTCACTCTTGGCTTCTTCGATCTCTGAGTTGGCGGCTTCAAGCTTCTCGGCCACCACTTTTTTGCCTTTCTTTTCAACAGTTTGACCCGCTTTGATCAACTCTTGAAAGTATTCGCTGCCCTCGTGGCCGACCTTGGTGTAGGCACCCAGGCCTGCCAGCCAGATCTTGCGGGCATAAGATTTGACGTCGCTCAGAGCGGTTGTCGAAGCGTCGATTTTTTTCTTCAAAATAACTTTGGCCATGGTGCACCTCACGCGCAGAAGGTTTGAGGAACTGCCCGCGAAAGTGTCGGGCTCAGGCACAAAGTAGGGAGAAAAATTAGAAACGGCACCCTAACAACTGACATAAAAAATCAGGTTCACCACTAAACCTGTGGGAGCGAGCTTGCTCGCGATGAGGCCATAACATTCAACATGGATGTTGCCTGATACACCGCTATCGCGAGCAAGCTCGCTCCCACAGGGAATGCGTTCGCAAATCGATTGCCGATCAGGCCAGTGCTTTATCGAGGGCCTTTTCGATTTCCGATTTGATGGTGCCGCTCATGGCTGACATCAACAGACCCAACTCGACATCAACCTTGATCGAATCCTCACCCACATGCACCGCACCTTTAACACCGGAACGCTTGAGGTTCAGGGTGTCGCCGGACCACTGCGGCTCCAGGCCATATTGCTCGGACAGCTTCTGTGCCAGCTTCTCGGCCTTCTCTCGGGCAGCTTCCTTACCAAGGCCGTGGGCACGTTCAACACTAATACGGGCCATCAAATAACTCCTGCTTTATGAGTACTTTCCTGAAGCATCTTGACCGTCACTGCGGCAAAACGTCCCCGTGGTAGTCCATCTTACCTTCAGCCTTGCCAAGACAAAGCAGGCCACCGGGATTAGAATGTCCCGCATTCTCTTCTGGTGACAGCGATATGACTGATCAGCGCAAAGGCAGCGATGCCGAACCCACCACTCACTTCG
This sequence comes from Pseudomonas sp. IT-P294, assembly GCF_949767865.1. NCBI lineage: Bacteria > Pseudomonadati > Pseudomonadota > Gammaproteobacteria > Pseudomonadales > Pseudomonadaceae > Pseudomonas > Pseudomonas sp. IT-P294. The sequence continues at coordinate 97,265 of NZ_CATKQW010000003.1, forward strand.
GTTTCAAAAACGTTCCGGAAAGCCAAAAAGCGGAAAAAGTCGCCGAGGTTTTCCACTCGGTAGCCGCCAAATACGACTTGATGAACGACCTCCTGTCGGGTGGCATGCACCGTCTGTGGAAGCGTTTCGCGATCGAGTTGTCAGGTGTTCGCACCGGTAATCGCGTGCTCGACATCGCCGGCGGCACGGGCGACCTGACCAAGAAATTCTCGCACCTCGTGGGCCCGACCGGGCAAGTGGTGTTGGCCGACATCAACGAGTCCATGCTCAAGGTCGGTCGCGACCGCCTGCTGGATCTGGGTGTGGCCGGCAACGTCGAATTCGTTCAGGCCGATGCTGAAAAACTGCCGTTCCCGGACAACCATTTCGATTGCGTCACCATCGCCTTCGGCCTGCGTAACGTCACCCACAAAGAAGATGCCCTGCGCTCGATGTTGCGCGTGCTGAAACCGGGCGGCCGTCTGCTGGTGCTGGAATTCTCCAAACCGACCAACGCGTTGATGTCCAAAGCCTACGACGCCTATTCGTTCGCCTTCATGCCGTTGATGGGCAAGCTGATCACCAACGACTCGGAAAGCTATCGCTACCTGGCCGAATCGATCCGCATGCACCCGAACCAGGAAACCCTGAAGTCGATGATGGTCGAAGCCGGTTTCGACCGCGTGACCTACCACAACATGACCGCAGGCATCGTCGCCCTGCACCGCGGCATCAAACCCTGATGCTGCTGGCCGGCCTGCTCGCCAGCGTTGAACTCGGCCTGAACCGGGTGCTGCGTCTCGACAGCACGGCGCTGCCGCGACTGGCGCATTTGAGTGGCAGAGTGATTGCCGTCGATTGCCGCAGTCCGGCGCTGCAACTGTTCATCCTGCCCAGCGATGAAGGCTTGATGCTCGCCGCTCACTGGGAAACCGGCGCCGATTGCACCTTGCGTGCACCGGCCTCCAGCCTGTTGAAACTGGCGATGAGCAAGGACAAGACCTCGGTCCTGCATGGCCCTGAAGTCGAACTCGACGGCGACAGCGGCGTGCTGCTGGAACTGGCGGCGATCCTTCAGGACCTTGAGCTGGACTGGGAATACGAGCTCTCGCGCTGGCTGGGACCGGTCGCAACGCAACTGGTTGGCGGTCACCTTCGCAGTCGCGCTCGCTGGTATCAGCAGGGGTTCGCCAGCCTCAATCAGAACCTGGGCGAATACCTGGCTGAAGAATCGCGCACCCTCGTCGGTCAGCGCGAAGCCGAAGCCCGTTTCAGTGAACTGGACCAGATCAAACTCGATCTGGAACGTCTCGAGGCGCGTTTCGAGCGCCTTTCCCGATCCCTCGACCCAAGCGATAACGCATGAAGCTGCTTGCCGTCCGCCGTTTGTTGCGCATCCAGCGCGTTGTGATTCGCTACCGCCTCGATGACCTGCTGTTCGCCCTGCCACTGCCCTGGTTTCTGCTGGCGCTGCGCTACGTGTTGCCGTGGCGCTGGTTCCCGCGCAAGACGCTGGACCTCAGCCGTGGCGCGCGATTGCGCCTGGCGCTGCAGGACCTCGGGCCGATTTTCATCAAGTTCGGGCAGATCCTTTCGACGCGCCGCGACTTGCTGCCGGAAGACATCGCCGATGAACTGATGAAACTTCAGGACCGTGTGCCGCCATTCGACTCGCAGGTGTCGGTCAATCTGATCGAAGAACAGCTGGGCAAAAAGATCAGCGAAGTGTTCAGCCGCTTCGACGTCGAGCCGCTGGCCTCGGCCTCGGTGGCACAGGTGCATGCCGCGCAGCTGAAAACCGGTGAAGAAGTGGTGGTCAAGGTGATCCGCCCGGGCCTCAAACCGATCATCGCCCAGGACCTGGCGTGGCTGTTCATTCTCGCCCGCGCCGCCGAGAAACTTTCGGCCGACGCGCGTCTGCTGCACCCGGTGGACGTGGTCCAGGACTACGAAAAAACCATCTACGACGAACTCGACCTGCTGCGCGAAGCGGCGAACGCCAGCCAGCTGAAGCGCAACTTCGAAGGCTCGCCGCTGCTTTATGTGCCACAAGTCTATTGGGACTGGTGCCGGCCGAAAGTGCTGGTGATGGAGCGCATCTACGGGATTCAGGTCACTGACCTCGCGACCCTGGCCGACCAGCGCACCGACATGAAAATGCTCGCCGAACGTGGCGTGGAGATTTTCTTCACCCAGGTTTTCCGCGACAGTTTCTTTCACGCCGACATGCACCCGGGCAACATCTTTGTCAGCACCGTGAACCCGTGGAGCCCGCAGTACATTGCGATCGACTGCGGCATCGTCGGCAGCCTCACCCCGGAAGACCAGGATTACCTGGCGCGCAACCTGTTCGCCTTCTTCAAGCGCGATTACCGTCGTGTGGCGCAATTGCACATCGATTCGGGCTGGGTGCCGGCGGAAACCAAACTCAACGAGTTCGAAGCGGCGATCCGTACCGTGTGCGAACCGATCTTCGAAAAGCCGTTAAAAGATATTTCTTTCGGCCAGGTGCTGATGCGCCTGTTCCAGACCGCTCGACGCTTCAACATGGAAGTGCAGCCGCAGCTCGTTTTGCTGCAAAAAACCCTGTTGAACATCGAAGGCCTGGGCCGTCAGCTGTACCCGGAGCTGGACCTGTGGAACACCGCCCAGCCGTTCCTGGAACGCTGGATGCGCGAGCGGGTCAGCCCAAAGGCCTTGCTTGGCAACGTACAGAGCCAATTCGAGCAGCTCCCGCATTTGGCCAACATGGCCCGCGACCTGCTCGAACGGATGTCGCAGCCCCATGCCTATGACCCACCGCCACCGTGGCACAGGCGCCGGGATGATTGGTTCCTGCGATTGCTGGGCACCGCCCACCTGGCGGGTGGCGCGATACTCGCCATCGGTGGACCGCTGAACGAACTGGCTTACTGGCCGGCCGGAATCATGATGGCCGTCGGCTTGTATCTGGTCGTTCGCCGATAGCCAGTTGTGCCGCGCACTGGCACACTGTTTGAACGCTTGGGTTCTGCTCATGAAGTGTGGAACCCGCTGTCGGAGTCGAAGATGAAAAACTGGCTGGACGAGATCAAGTGGGATGCCGATGGCCTGGTGCCGGCGATCGCACAGGATCACAAAACCGGGCGCGTCCTGATGATGGCCTGGATGAACCGCGAAGCACTGGAATTGACCGCTGCCGAGAACCGCGCCATTTACTGGTCACGTTCGCGCGGCAAGCTGTGGCGCAAGGGCGAAGAGTCCGGCCATGTGCAGACGCTGCATGAGATGCGCCTGGACTGTGACGCCGACGTGATCATCCTGATGGTCGAGCAGATCGGTGACATCGCCTGCCATACCGGCCGCCAGAGTTGCTTCTACCGTGTCTTCGAGAACGGCGACTGGAAAACCGTCGACCCGGTGCTCAAAGACCCGCACGCCATCTATAGCGCAGGACACACCCATGAGTGACACGCTGACCCGTCTGGCCCAGGTACTGGAAGAGCGCAAAGGCGCCGCCGCCGACAGCTCGTATGTCGCCAGCCTGTACCACAAGGGCTTGAACAAGATTCTGGAAAAAGTCGGCGAAGAGTCGGTCGAAACCATCATTGCCGCCAAGGATGCCGCCATCAGCGGCGACTGCAGCGATGTGATCTACGAGACCGCCGATTTGTGGTTCCACAGCATGGTAATGCTCGCCCAACTGGGGCAGCATCCTCAGGCTGTACTCGATGAACTGGACCGTCGTTTCGGTCTGTCCGGACACGCCGAGAAAGCCTCGCGCCCGTCCGCCTGAACAATTATTAGAGAGGAGCAGCAACATGGGCATTTTTGACTGGAAACACTGGATCGTCATCCTGGTTGTTGTCGTGCTGGTGTTCGGCACCAAAAAACTGAAAAACCTCGGCACTGACGTGGGCGAGTCGATCAAGGGTTTCAAGAAAGCCATGAGCGACGAAGAAAAGCCGGTTGACCCGACGGTGAACCCGGCCCAACCGGTTCCACCGGTTCAGCCGCAGACCACGCAGTCCGTGAACCAGCCGCACACCATCGATGTGCAGGCGCAAAAAGTCGAAGAGCCAATCCGCAAAGACGTGTGAGCACTGACTAATGTTTGGTATCAGCTTCTCTGAACTGCTGCTCGTCGGCCTCGTTGCCCTGCTGGTGCTGGGCCCCGAGCGTTTGCCGGGTGCTGCGCGCACCGCCGGCCTGTGGGTCGGCCGCCTGAAGCGCAGCTTCAACGCGATCAAACAGGAAGTTGAACGTGAAATCGGTGCCGACGAGATCCGTCGGCAACTGCACAACGAGCACATTCTGTCGCTGGAACAGGAGGCGCGGAAGATTTTCACGCCGACTCAGCAGGACGCGACACCGGTCCCGCCGGTTGAGCCCGTGGCAGAGCAGACGATTCAGGCTCCAGCCGCTGCACCTGTTGCAGTGGCCGCCGAACCTGCGCCCGTTGTTGCAGCAACGCCGGTTGAACCCGTTACGCCTGCGGCTGCGCCTGTTGCGCCAGCCCCTCATGACCCAACACTGCCGCCGCGAGCCCCATGAGCGATCTCCCTGAAAACGACCAGCACATGCCGCTGGTTTCGCACCTCACCGAGCTGCGTACCCGTCTGCTGCGTTGCGTAGCGGCGATTTTCATCATCTTCGCCGGGCTGTTTGCGTTCACCCAGCAGATCTACACCTTCGTCTCCACGCCATTGCGTGCGTACCTGCCGGCCGGCGCGACGATGATCGCCACTGACGTGTCGTCGCCGTTCCTGACGCCACTGAAGCTGACGATGATGGTCTCGCTGTTCCTGGCGATCCCGGTAATCCTGCATCAGATCTGGGGCTTCATCGCGCCAGGCCTGTACAAGCATGAGAAGCGCATTGCGGTGCCATTGCTGATGTCCAGCATTGTGCTGTTCTACACCGGCATGGCGTTCGCCTATTACCTGGTGTTCCCGCTGATCTTCAAATTCTTCGCCGCTGCCACCCCGGCCGGCGTGGAAATGATGACCGACATCACCAGCTACCTCGATTTCGTCATGACGCTGTTCTTCGCCTTCGGCGTGGCGTTCGAGATTCCGGTGGCCGTGGTGCTGTTGGTGTGGATCGGCGTGGTCGACGTCAAATACCTGAAGAAAATCCGCCCGTATGTGGTCATCGGCTGCTTCGTGGTCGGCATGATCCTGACGCCGCCGGACATCTTCTCGCAGACCTTGCTGGCGGTGCCGATGTGGCTGTTGTTTGAAATCGGCGTGCTGTTCGGCGGTTTGATCAGCAAACGCGGCGAGCATCCGGACGACCAGCCGGCAGACGATCACAACGACCAGCCGCCAGCGACCCAGCCGTGAATCTGTTGCTCCTCGAAGAGGCCGACTTCATTGCGGCCGACCGGGCGATCCTGCGTGATCGCCGGTTGACGCACATGCAGGAAGTCCATCGCTGCGTCGTCGGTGACAGCATGCGGGTCGGGCGCATCGGCGGGCTGATGGGCTCCGCCGAAGTGCTGCGCCTGGAGGCCGATGAAGCCGAACTGCGCGTCACCCTCGACCAGCCGCCACCGGCCAAGCTGCCGCTGACACTGGTGTTGGCCCTGCCAAGGCCCAAAATGCTGCGCAGGGTGTTTCAGACCGTAGCGGCCATGGGTGTGCCACGAATCATCCTGGTGAACAGCTATCGCGTCGAGAAGAGCTTCTGGCAAACGCCGTTCCTTGAACCCGAGGCGATTCGCGAACAGTTGATCCTCGGCCTCGAACAGGCCCGGGACAGCGTGCTGCCGGACATCGTTATCGAGAAACGCTTCAAGCCGTTCGTCGAGGATCGCCTGCCCGCCATCAGCGAGGGCACCCTCGGCCTCGTCGGCCATCCCGGCAACTATCCGCCCTGCCCCCGCGGCCTGGATGAGCCGGTGACCCTGGCCATCGGCCCCGAAGGTGGCTGGATTCCTTACGAAATTGATCTGCTGGCCAAGTCTGGCCTGCAACCGGTGCAACTGGGTGAGCGCATCCTGCGCGTCGAAACCGCCGTCACAGCCCTGCTCGCACGTCTTTTCTAACTCGGGCTTAACGTTCGACACAGAACCTGTGGGAGCGAGCCTGCTCGCGATGGCGGACTGCCAGTTGACCTTCTGTTGACTGACCGTCCGCCATCGCGAGCAGGCTCACTCCCACAGGGAAATTCATCGTCCCAGCCAACGCATACGCCTACAGATTCGTGCTCACCTGCCGATATAGCCCTCATAAAACCAATGCGTGGTCCGAGGGAGTTGCAGCATGTACCGTTGGCTAGCCGAGAGTCTGGGAAATGTAAGCGTCAATCGCAAACTGGGGATCGGCTTCGGTCTGGTGCTGCTGCTAACGTTGCTGATCACCTTCACGGGCTGGACCGGCCTGACGGGCGTGATGAGCCGTGGCGACAAGCTCGGGTTCATCGCCAGCCTCAATGACCGAACCAAAGACCTGCGTCTGGCTCGCCTGGACTACGAAATGCGCCGAGGCGAACAAGGCCCGGGCGCCGTCAACGACTTGTTGGGCCAGCTCGATGCCGGTCTGCAAACCGCGCGCAAATTGATCGAACAGCCAGACGACGTGGCGATGATCGACCAGCAACTGGCCGCCGTCAGCCAGTACAAGCAAGCGTTCGGCACCATGGTCCAGGCCGGAGCGAATCGCGAAGATGCCCGCAGCAAACTCGGTGCAACCGCCGACAACGCCGTGGCCCGCGTCGCCGAAGTCGAAAAGTCCATGCTGCAAGGCAACAGTGTTGCCGACTTCAACAGCGTGATCGACCTGAGCAAGCTGATTCAGCAAGCGCGCTTCCAGGTTCGCGGCTATACCTACAGCGGCAAAACCGAGGCTGAGCAACCTGCGCTGGACGCCATCGACAACGCGCTGAAAAACCTCGAAAGCCTGCCGGCCAAACTGCCTGAGCAACATATCGCCAACCTGCAGCAGGCGACGGATTCGCTTAAAGCCTACCGCGCCGCCGTCAGCCAATTCCGCGACTCGCAGGTCACCAGCGCCGCCGCCCTCAAGCAAATGGCCGCGCAAGGGGACATCCTGCTCGATGTCAGCAAAAAACTGACCGTATCGCAAACCATCGTGCGTGACACCGACGCTGCGCACGCCAAAGACCTGCTGCTGATGGCGACCGTTCTGGCCTTGGCGTTTGGTTTGCTCGCTGCATGGGCCATCACTCGCCAGATCGTGATCCCGTTGAACCAGACCCTTAAAGTGGCCGAACGCGTCGCAGCGGGCGACCTGACGCAAAACCTCATCTCTGAACGCCGCGATGAACTGGGCCAGCTCCAGCGCGCCATGCAGAGCATGACTTTGGGTCTGCGCGAACTGATCGGCGGCATCAGTAATGGCGTCACGCAAATTGCCAGCGCCGCCGAAGAACTGTCCGCCGTGACCGAGCAGACCAGCGCCGGGGTCAACAGCCAGAAGGTCGAGACCGACCAGGTGGCGACCGCCATGAACGAAATGACCGCCACGGTTCAGGAGGTGGCGCGTAACGCCGAAGAAGCCTCTGAAGCCGCCGTCGCCGCCGACCAGCAGGCGCGTGAAGGTGACAAGGTCGTCGGCGAAGCCATCGCTCAGATCGAGCGCCTGGCCCTCGAAGTCGGCAACTCCACCGCCGCCATGAGCGATCTGAAACGCGAGAGCGACAAGATCGGCAGCGTGCTCGACGTGATCAAATCCGTCGCCCAACAGACCAACCTGCTGGCGCTCAACGCGGCCATCGAAGCCGCTCGGGCCGGTGAGGCCGGACGTGGTTTTGCGGTGGTCGCCGACGAAGTCCGTAGCCTCGCCCAGCGCACCCAGAAGTCCACCGAAGAAATCGAAGAACTGATCGTCGGCCTGCAAACCGGCACCCAGCAAGTCGCGACCATCATGGACAACAGCCGCAGCCTGACCGACAGCAGCGTCGAGCTGACGCGCCGTGCCGGCAGCTCGCTGGAAAGCATCACGCGTACCGTGTCGGCGATCCAGTCGATGAACCAGCAGATTGCCGCTGCTGCCGAGCAGCAAACCGCAGTGGCTGAAGAGATCAACCGCAGCGTGCTGAACGTGCGCGATGTGTCGGAACAGACCTCGGCAGCCAGTGAAGAGACCGCAGCCTCCAGCGTTGAGCTGGCGCGGCTGGGGACGCATTTGCAGATGCTGGTGGGCAGATTCAAGGTTTAAGGTGATGCGGATGCCTCGGTTCGCTTGGGACCGAGGTGATGCCATCGCGAGCAGGCTCGCTCCCACTTTGATCGGCGGCGTACACAAATTTTGTGTCTGGCGCCTAACCCTGTGGGAGTGAGCCTGCTCGCGATAGCGGTTTTTCAGCCGATGAAATTACAGAACCTGGCGCAAGAAGGCTTGGGCCCGCGGGTCCTTCGGTGCATCGAAGAACTCGGCCGGCGAAGCATCTTCCAGCAATTTGCCGTGATCGAAGAACAACACCCGATCCGCCACTTCCCGCGCAAAACCCATTTCGTGGGTGACACACACCATCGTCATGCCTTCCACGGCCAGGGTTTTCATGACGTCCAGCACTTCGCCGACCATCTCCGGGTCAAGCGCCGAGGTCGGTTCATCGAACAGCATCACCTTGGGCTCCATGGCCAACGCACGAGCAATCGCCACACGTTGCTGCTGACCGCCGGACAGCCGTGATGGAAACTCATTGGCCTTCTGCGCAATACCAACTTTTTCCAGCAACACCATGGCCTTGGCCTCGCGCTCTTTCTTGCCGCGCTTGCGCACGACTTTCTGGGCCAGGCAAAGGTTTTCCAGCACGGTCATGTGCGGGAACAGGTTGAAGTGCTGGAACACCATGCCGACTTCGCGGCGATAAGCGTTCACATCGGTTTTCGAATCGGCCAGTTGCAGCCCGTCGATGCTCACCGAGCCTGAATCGAATGCTTCCAGGCCGTTGAGGCAGCGCAGGAACGTCGATTTGCCGGAACCCGAAGGGCCGATGACCACCAGCACTTCGCCCTTGGCCACTTGCGTGGTGACGTCATCCACCGCGCGAACCACCTGGCCACGGGTGTCGAAGACTTTTACCAGATTGCGGACTTCAATCACTTTGCGCGAGCCTCCGCTCAAGCCGGCTGGCGACTTTCGACAGCGGCAGGTTGATCAACAGGTACAGCCCAGCCACACAGAACAGGATTTCGAAAGGTGAGAACGAGGTGGTGATGACTTCACGACCGCTTTTAAGCAGCTCGGTAATCGCGATCACCGATACCAGCGAGGTGTCCTTGACCAGGCTGATGAACTGCCCGGCCAACGGCGGCAGCACGCGTTTCAAGGCCTGCGGCAGCACCACGTGGCGCATCGACTGGCCTGCGCTCAAGCCCAAGGAGCGCGCGGCTTCGTTCTGGCCACGGGCGATGGACTGCACGCCGGAGCGGATGATCTCCGCCACATAGGCGCCGGTGAACAACGACAGCGCGGCGATCCCGGCGAACTCCCGGGACAGGTTCATCACGGTGCCGATGAAGAAGTAGAAAATGAAGATCTGCACCAGCAACGGCGTGCCGCGCACCAGCTCAACGTAGATCGTCGAGAGATCGCGCAAGGTGGGGTTGTTCGACAGACGACACAGCCCCGTAGCGAGACCGATCAGCAGACCCAGTACGCCGGACACCACTGACAACCATAAGGTGGTCCACAATCCCCACATCAGCGGTCCTGCAGCCCAGTGGCGGGTGACGCCGATCACATCGCCTTCAGCGACGTCATCGCCTTGGGCAACTTGAAGACTGTTGTCATCAACAGTCAGGTGCTGCTCATCGCCCGCGTCATTGCGCAGGGTGACTTCGGCTTTATCGCCCTTGCGCACCAGTTCGCTAACGGTAGAGATGTCGGCGGCGCGCTGGGACTCTTCGGCGTGGTACGCGAAGTATTGCGGCACGCGGTTCCAACGCCATTCGTAGGACATCAGCGAGGTGGCGTAATACAACGCGCCGGCCAGGCCGATCAGCAGCAGCACGGTTAATACGTGCCACGGCCATTGGGCTTTTTTCTGTTTCATGGGTTTAGCGAAATCCGAAAGTTATGTCGCCAGGGAAGCCGCCATCGCCAGCAGGCTGGCTCCCACATTGGATCTGCGGCGTACACAAATCTCCTGTGGGAGCCAGCCTGCTGGCGATGGCGGCGACGCGGTCTAGCTGACGGCCTTATTCCATGTCCTTGAGCCAAGCGGTGTCTTTGAACCACTTGTCATGGATTCGATCGTAGGTGCCGTCTTCGTGGATCTGGTGCAGGAAGTTGTTGATGAAGTTGATGCTGTCAAAGTCACCCTTCTTCAGACCGAAGGCCAGCGGCTCATAGGTGAACGGCTTGTCGAGGAATACCAGTTTTCCGGCACCGACCTTGTTCACCGCCACTACGTTGTACGGTGCGTCGTAGATGAACGCGTCCGCCTTGCCGTTGACGACGTCGAGCACGGCTTCCTGTTCGTTGTCGTAACCGTGGTACTTGGCTTTGGCGATCAGTTTTTTCGCGACCATCTCGCCAGTGGTGCCCAGCTTGGAGGTGATGCGGTAGTCAGCGGTGTTCAGGTCTTTATAGGACTTGATGGTGCCTTCGAGCTCCTTGCGGATCAGCAGGGTCTGGCCAACCACGATGAACGGTTCGCTGAAATTCAGGCGCAGGTTGCGCTCTTGAGTCAGGGTCATGCCGCTGCCGATCATGTCGAACTTGTCGGTCATCAGGGCCGGGATGATGCCGTCGTAGCCGGTGGACACCAGCTCCAGCTTGACGCCCATGGCCTTCGACATGGCTTTGAGGATGTCGACTTCGAAACCGATGATCTCGCCGCGCTTGTTAGTCATTTCGAACGGCATGTAGGTCGGGTCCATGCCGACTTTCAGCGTGCCACGCTTGACCGCGTCATCGATGGCACCGGCCTGCGCCGCGCCGACTGCAACCAATGCCGTGACGCCGACCAGCAGCATCGACAGATACTTCTTCATCATCAAGTCCCCAAAACCATTGCGTTGTGAGGCGCGCAAACGGCGGTTTTTCTTTAGAAAACCAGCAGATACGAACAGAAAACTGTCCGGGCGCACCAATTCGGGGACGGATGCTAACCCACTCGGCCATTTGCACAAGGGTTAGGAAACGATCAGGCAAAAAAAAGCCCCGCTTTCGCGGGGCTTTTCATCAGGCCATCTGAGGTTGTGCGCTCAGAGGCTTGAGTGGCAGCAGCGGCGCATGGGGATCGGCTTTCACCGATTTGCGCCAGGCTTCCAGCCACTCAGGGTGACTTTCGTCCCAGACCTGTTCGTGCAAGCGAGCCAATGCCACCGGATCGCTCAGCAAGTACACACGCTCATTGTTGGTCAGCCCGTCGGGACCGACTTTCAATGCATGGCGAACCCGTTCGTTGCGCAGCCATTCGATCGGCTCGGCATGAGCATGACGAGAAGTCGCCAGCGAACACGCCAAGGCGTTCTGCTGTGGATCGACCACCGCGCGCACGAAGCCGTCATTCAGAGCATGCCAACGGTTTTCGTGGGTGTACTGATCCGTCGCCAGCAACGCCTGCGGCGGATTGTATTCCTCAGGGATCAGGAACAGGCTCGCGTCGCGAGACTTGAGGCCCAGGCCGACACGGCTGGAGATCACTGACACCGGGATCGACAGCATCAACGAACCGACGATCGGCACCAGCCACCACAGGAAACTCGGGTTCAGCCATACCACCAGCAATGCCCAGAAGAAGCCCAGCAGGGTTTGCGGACCGTGGCGTTTGACCGCCTCGCTCCATGGCGTGGAGTCGTCGTCACGTTGTGGCGAGTTCCAGGTCGCAGCCCAGCCGAGGAACGCGGCGAGCACGAAACGGGTGTGGAAGATCATCCGTACCGGCGCCAGCAGCATGGAGAACAACATCTCCAGCAGCATCGAGAAGGTCACCTTGAACTTGCCACCGAACTCTTTCGCGCCCTTGGCCCAGATCAGGATGATGCTCAACAGCTTCGGCAGGAACAGCAGCACGATGGTCGTCGAGAACAGCGCCACGGCCTTGTCCGGGTGCCATTGTGGCCACAGCGGATACAGTTGACGCGGCTCCATGAAGTACTGCGGCTCCATCAACGTGTTGACCGCCAGCAGCGCCGTCGACAGCACAAGGAAGAAGAACCACAGCGGCGCCGAAAGGTAAGACATAACGCCGGTCAGGAACACCGCACGGTGTACCGGGTGCATGCCCTTGACCAGGAACAGGCGGAAGTTCATCAGGTTACCGTGGCACCAGCGACGGTCACGCTTGAGTTCGTCCAGCAGGTTCGGCGGCAGTTCTTCGTAGCTGCCCGGCAAGTCGTAAGCGATCCACACGCCCCAGCCGGCACGGCGCATCAGCGCTGCTTCAACAAAGTCGTGAGACAGGATTGCACCGGCAAAAGCACCTTTACCGGGCAATGGCGCCAAGGCGCAATGCTCGATGAACGGCTTCATGCGGATGATCGCGTTGTGACCCCAGTAGTGGGATTCACCCAACTGCCAGAAGTGCAGACCGGCGGTAAACAGCGGACCATAAACGCGAGTAGCAAACTGCTGCATGCGCGCATAAAGAGTGTCCATGCCCGACGCACGTGGCGCGGTCTGGATAATGCCCGCATCCGGGGTGGCTTCCATCAAGCGCACCAGGCTGGTCAGGCATTCACCGCTCATTACCGAGTCGGCGTCGAGCACGACCATGTACTTGTAGTCACCGCCCCAACGACGGCAGAAGTCGTCGAGGTTGCCGCTTTTACGTTTCACACGGCGACGACGGCGGCGATAGAAGATCTTGCCGAAGCCTTTGGCTTCACGGCAGACGTCCAGCCAGGCTTGCTGCTCGGCAACGCAAATGTCGGCTTCATTACTGTCGCTGAGGACAAAGAAGTCGAAGCGATCCAGGTCGCCCGTGGCCGCCACCGACTCGAAGGTCGCCCGCAAACCGGCAAACACCCGTGGCACGTCCTCGTTGCAGATCGGCATCACCAGTGCGGTGCGCGCGTCCTTGGCGATCGGCTCGTTGCCGGCACTTTTACCGGAGATGCGGTATTTATCGTGACCGGTGAGCAACTCGAGGAAGCCCATCAACGCAGTCCAGAAACCGGCTGACACCCAGCAGAACAGAATCCCGAACAGAATCAGAATGCTGGTTTGCAACGCGTATGGCAGTACTTGCGTGGCGGTTTGCAGCAGCGGTTGATGCAGCACTTCGTTCAGGTCGACGAACGACCAGCCCTGGTACGGCATGATGCCTTTCATGTACCAGCCGGCAACGATCGTCTGGCCCAGCATCAGCACCAGCAAAATGTAACGGCGGATCGAACCGACGGTGCGCCAGCGAGCCGCCGGCAACACGCGTTCATCCTTGGGCGGAGCCGGCGGATTGGTGCGACCGGTCAGACGACGCCAGCCACGCACCAGAATATTGGTGCGCCACGGCTCCGGCACGACTTTGGTCCGACGGATCGGCGGCGTCGCTTTGAGTACGACACGACCGCTGGCGTCGACCCCCAGCATTTCCGCCTCTTCCAGCTCTTCAGCAGAGTTCAGGAGCAGGCGCTTGCCCACCGAGGCTTGTGCAGCCTCGGTCGGCGCGTCGAATGTCGAAGATGACAGACGCTGATGCAACTCGCTGAAGGACTGGCAGCCCGCGAGTTCCGCGCGCTGCTGGTCGGTCATCGGTAAATGCGCCAGATACTCGGCAAGAGTCTCTGGCTGTACTTGAGAATTACTCATCGGCAGGCAACTGGTAGCTCCAGGTCTCGGTCAGGACTTCTTCAGTCGATGCCGATTCCGGTGTGGCTGGGGCCGCGTCCGCAGCGACAGGCTGCTTGGCGTCTTTGTTGTCCTTGTTCTTGGCATCCGCAACGGGCTTGGCATCAGCCTGTTTGGCGTCAGCTTGCTTGGCGTCCTTGGCTTCCTTGTCCGTCTTCTCTTGTTGCTTGGCGGCAACCTTGTCGGCCTTGGCAACAGAAGAATTGGAGGCTGGCAGCGATGTCTTGGTGAGGTCGGCAGGCACGATGTTCTCGACCAGTGCAGCACGCATCTCGGTAGGCTTGCCCGGATCCTTGATCTTCATCCGCAGGGTCAGGCGCCAGCCCTTGGTTTCAGGGTTGTAGCGCACGCTGTTCTCGACCAGCTCGGCATTATCGCCAACGCTGACCTGACTGCGAACGTCCGCTGTTTCCGGCAGGGCTGCGAGGGACGGACCTTCAAAGTCCACCAGATAAGCCACGGTGCCGTCCGGCTGACGGATCAGGTTGGACTGTTTCACGTCACCCGTGGAGCGCAGGGTCTGTTGAACCCAGGCACTGTCAGGTGCATGAAGCGCGGCTTCGTCGATGGTCCAGTGCAAACGATAGGCGACGTCCAGCGGCTGGCCAGGTTCAGGCAGTTTTTCCGGACTCCAGAAAGCAACGATATTGTCGTTGGTTTCGTCGGCAGTCGGAATCTCGACCAGATCAACGGAGCCCTTGCCCCAATCGCCTTTCGGTTCGATCCAGGCGCTTGGGCGCTTGTCGTAGCGGTCGTCGAGGTCTTCATAGTGGCTGAAGTCACGGCCACGTTGCAGCAAACCGAAACCGCGCGGGTTCTCGATCGAGAAGTTGCTCACGGCCAAGTGTTTTGGGTTGTTCAACGGGCGCCAGATCCACTCGCCGTTGCCGGCATGGATCGACAGACCGCTGGAGTCGTGCAGTTCGCGACGGTAGTTCAGGACTTTCGACGGCTGGTTGGCGCCGAACAGGAACATACTGGTCAACGGTGCAACGCCAAGCTTGGTGACCTTGTCACGCAGGAACATGCGGGCTTTGACGTCGACGATGGTGTCGCTGCCCGGACGCAGGATCAGGCGATAGGCACCCGTGGCGCGTGGCGAATCCAGCAGCGCGAAGATAACCAGGTGCTTGTCGCCCGGCTTTGGCTGTTGAATCCAGAATTCGGTGAAACGTGGAAATTCTTCGCCGGACGGCAAAGCGGTATCGATGGCCATGCCGCGAGCGGACAAGCCATAGGTGTGACCCTTGCCGACAACGCGGAAGTAGCTCGCGCCCAGCATGGTCATGATTTCGTCTTGCTTGTCGGCCTTGTTGATCGGGTAAAGCACACGAAAACCGGCATAACCCAGTTGTTCGGTGGCTTTAGGATCGAACTTGACATCGCCGAAATCGAAACGACTTGGGTCGTATTTGATCTCTTCGACGTTGTTAGCCGTGATTTCGTTGATTTTCACCGGCGTGTCGAAATGCATGCCCTGGTGATAGAACGAAAGCTTGAATGGGGTTTTCTGGTCGGCCCATTCGGCTTTTTCGGTGCGGAACCGAATCTTTTGGTAATCCGCGAATTTCATCTCACGAAATTCATTCGGCAGGTTACTGCGCGGGGCTTCGTATTTTTGCCCGGCCATCTCTTTTGCCTTAGCCGACACATCATCCAGATTGAACGCCCAAAGCTGGCCGGCGCTGAGCAGGCAAAGGAATGCCGAACCCGCTACAAGAGCGCTTCGTAACCGTTTGGCAGACAATTTTGGTGCATTACAGGGACTAACAATCACGAGCAACCCTCGCCGAAAACAGATCAAAAAACCAACGGCCAGTTAAAGGGCCTGTGAGGAATCCGGCATGAAAAAACCGACCTTACAGACCACTCTTGCCAAGTTGGCGAGCATTGTTCCGACTCCTATGGGGCTAAATGATTCCCCAACAGGTCCCGGACAAGTCTCTACCTAAGTTAAAACGGACCAACGAACGCCGATCCCCGTAGCGCGCGATTATCTAGTAGGCCGCGTTACAACGCATCAGGGCTAACAAAGTATTTATCGCGAAAAGCCCCTGTTTTCAGTCGAAAAGCCCTTAAAAAGGTGTTTCAAGCGCTTTCAGGTCTGTAACAGGAATGTTACCGGGCCATCGTTGACCAGGTGCACTTGCATATCCGCGCCGAATCTACCTGATGCCACAGTGCCATGCACCTGTTTCGCTTTGCTTAATAGATAGTCGAAAAGCTCCTCGCCCAGGGCCGGAGGGGCCGCAGTCGAAAAACTCGGGCGCAACCCGCTCTTGGTGTCGGCGGCCAGGGTGAACTGCGAGACCAGCAGCAACCCGCCACCCACCTCCGCCAAGGACAGGTTCATCTTGCCCTCGGCGTCACTGAACACCCGATAGTTAAGCAGCTTATGCAGAAGTTTGTCGGCGTTGGCACGAGTATCTTCCGGCTCGACAGCCACCAGCACCAGTAATCCCTGATCGACCGCACCGACCACCTTCCCCGCTACCTCGACTCGCGCGCCACGCACGCGTTGGAGCAGGCCCTTCATGCTTCTTCAGGTGGCAGGTCGAGCAGGCGGCGAGCCATCTGGCCGGCGGCGCGCACCAGCGCATCGGTGATACCCGGTTCGGAAGCCGCGTGGCCGGCGTCGCGGATCACCTGCAATTCGCTGTTCGGCCAGTTCTGATGCAGTTCCCAGGCGTTGTCCAGTGGGCAGATCACGTCATAACGACCGTGGACGATCACGCCCGGCAAATGCGCGATCTTGCCCATGTCGCGAATCAGTTGGTTGGGTTCAAGGAACGCGTTGTTGGTGAAGTAGTGGCATTCGATGCGGGCGATGGACAAGGCGCGCTGAGGTTCGGAGAAGCGATCGACCACCAGCGGGTTCGGACGCAGGGTCGCGGTGCGGCCCTCCCAGGTCGACCAGGCCTTGGCTGCATGCATCTGCGCGATCTGATCGTTGCCGATCAGGCGTTTGTGGAAAGCGCTGAGCAAATCGTCGCGCTCGTCCAGTGGAATCGGTGCGACATAGTCCTGCCAGTAATCGGGAAACAGACGGCTGGCGCCACACTGGTAGAACCATTCGATTTCCTGCGGGCGGCAGAGAAAAATCCCGCGCAGGATCAGACCGTGCACGCGTTCCGGGTGGGTTTGCGCATAGGCCAGGGCCAGCGTCGAGCCCCAGGAACCGCCAAACAGCACCCATTTTTCGATGCCCAGGTGTTTGCGGATCCGCTCAAGGTCGGCAACCAGATCCCAGGTGGTGTTGTTCTCGAGGCTGGCGTGGGGTGTGGAGCGACCGCAACCGCGCTGGTCGAACGTCACAATGCGATACAGGTTCGGATCGAAGTACCGGCGGCTCTGGGCATCACACCCGGCGCCCGGGCCGCCATGGATGAACACGACAGGTAAACCTTCCGGTGAACCGCTTTCGTCGACATACAGGGTATGGGTTTCATCGACAGCCAGATCGTGCCGGGCGTGAGGTTTGATCTGCGGGTACAAAGTCTGCATTGCGCGCTCCGTAAGGGGTCGAGGTCATCCCTGGGGGGACTTCTATTATTCTGCCGTCCGGCATCATAAACCCGAATTACGTCAATGAGCATGCCCTTGCTGAGTCAGAGTTTCGCCGCCAGAAAACCGAGCAGGGTTTCATAGAGCGCGTCGACCTCGGCGACCTGGCCGCGCCCCCGCAAACAGCCGTGGACCAGTCCCTCGCCGTAATACAGCGTGGCGGCGACGCCCGCCGCATTCAGTCGCTCGGCGTAGCAGACACCGTCGTCACGCAGCGGGTCGAATTGCGCCACGGCGATCAGCGCCGCAGGCAAACCGGCCAAATCTGCGGCGAGCAACGGCATCGCATAAGCACCCGGCTTTCGCGAGCCGCGCAAGTACAAGGCGTGATAGCAATCTACATCGCTGCTGCTGAGCAAGGGTGCGTCAATGCATTCACTGCGCGACGGCAGCTGATGATCGCCACCCAACCCCGGATAGATCAGGACTTGCGCCGCCGGCAATGGCTCGTTCGCATCCCGCAGCGCCAGGCAGAGTGCGGCGGCAAGGTTGCCGCCAGCGCTGTCCCCGGCCACCAGCGTTCGCGCGGGGTCAAGCCGGAACGGGCAGCTGCGCAGCGCGCGCCAGACACCCAGGCAATCATTGAACCCGGCCGGATATGGATGTTCTGGCGCCAGACGATAATCGACAGCAATCACCAATACGCCGAGCGTTGACGCCAGTTCGGTGCATATGAAGTCGTGAGAGTCCAGATCCCCCACCACCCAGCCGCCACCGTGCAGATACACAATGCACGGGCAACCGCTGGCGGCTGATGTCAGCGACGGTTGAGACGGTTGATAGGACCGCACCGGCACGCCGGCCAATTCGAAATCGACCACATAAAGCCCGGCGGGACGTGGCGGGGTGAACGCCCGACACATCTCGCTGTAGGCCTGACGCAAGCCGGGGAGGCTGGCGTCAGTGCTGTTGAAGCTGACGGTTTTCTCGACGAACGCCGTCATCTGCGCGGATAAAGGATAAGCCGTCATCAGGGTTTCAAACTGGCCTGAACGGTGGCGACGCCATCCTTGCCATCGAGACTGGTGACACCTGACAGCCAGCGCGAAAGATCTTGCGGATGATCGCGTAGCCACTGCTTTGCAACGTCCTGAGGCGTCTTGCGCTCCATGATCGGCACCATCAACTGGCTTTCCTGGGCGGCGGTGAAGGTCAGGTTTTCCAACAGTCGATACACGTTCGGGCAGCGTTGGGCATAGTCCGGTGCGGTCACGGTGGAGACCGTCGCGGCGCCTTCATTCGGGCCATAGACGTCTTCGCTGCCGGTCAGGTAGGTGATCTTCATGTTGATGTTCATCGGGTGCGGGGTCCAGCCGACGAACACCACGAATTCCTTGCGGTTGACCGCCCGTTGCACGGCGGCAAGCATGCCGGCCTCACCGGACTCGATCAGTTTGAAATCCTTCAAGCCGAAGTGATTGGTCTCGATCATGGTTTTGATCGTGGTGTTGGCGCCACTGCCCGGTTCGATGCCGTAGATCTTGCCGCCAAGCTTGTCTTTGAACTTGGCGATGTCGGCAAAGGTTTTCAGCCCCGCCGCCGCGACGTAATCCGGCACAGCGAGCGTTGCCTGGGCGTCGGCCAGGCTCGGTTTGTCCATGACCTTCAACTGATTGGCGGCCACGAACGGAGCGATGTTCTTGTCCATCGCCGGTTTCCAGTAGCCCAGAAAGATATCCAGGCGCTTGTCGCGGATGCCGGCGAAGATGATTTGCTGCACGGCACTGGTTTGTTTGCTTTCGTAGCCCAGTCCGTTCAGCAGCACATCGGCCATGCCACTGGTCGCGATGACGTCGGTCCAGTTGACCACGCCCATGCGCACAGCCTTGCAGGAGGCGTCGTCGCTGGCCAGGACGCTGGTGCTCAGCAGAGCGGTGCCGCAGAGGATCGAGAGACAGCGGGTGAACAGTCTTTTCATCGGTAGGATCTCGTGCGGCAGATTATTGTGAGGTCGGTGTCTTCATGCACCGTGCCCAGAACATTACGCAGCGTCGAGAGGAGAAAAGCGAACTGTGGCGACCGAGATTTGCACGGTGGCGACTGTTCCATGTGGGAGCGAGCCTGCTCGCGATAGCGGTGGGTCAGACAACACTTGCGTCGACTGACACCCCGCCATCGCGAGCAGGCTCGCTCCCACAGGGGTTATGCGTTGTAGTGCTTCTGGCCCCAGGCTAGCAGACCTTGCAGCAATTCCTTGAGCACCACTTGCGTGGGCTCAGCCAGATCCGGGCGATAACGGAACGGCTCGAATTCTTCCATGTACGTGCACTGACCCAGTTCCAGCTGCACCGCGTGGATGTTTTCAGCCGGGTTGCCGTAATGCCGGGTGATGTGGCCGCCCTTGAAGCGACCATTGAGCACGTGGCTGTAATCGGTGTGCCTGGCGCAAATCGCTTCCAGTTGAGTGGCCAGCTGAGGATCGCAACTGGCACCGTTGAAGGTGCCCAGGTTGAAGTCCGGCAGCTTGCCGTCGAACAGGTGCGGGATGATCGAACGGATCGAGTGCGCATCAAACAGCAGCGCGTAGCCAAATTCGGCTTTCAGTCGCGCCAACTCGTTCTGCAGAGTGCTGTGATACGGCGTCCAGACCTGCTCCAGATAGGTCGCACGCTCAGCCGCCGACGGCTCCATGCCCTCGCGGAACAACGGAATGCCGTCGAACAGCGTCGCCGGGTACAGGCCCGTCGTCGCGCCGACATACAAAGGCTTGTCGTCGGACGGCCGGTTCAGGTCGATGACAAACCGTGAGTATTCGGCAGCCAGCGTGCTGGCGCCGAGTTCGGCGGCAAATTCGTAAAGCTTCGGGATGTGCCAGTCAGTGTCCGGCAGGCTTTTCGCGTCGGGGATCAACCCGGCTTCGACCGCAGGAGTCAGACGCAGCCCCGCGTGCGGCATGCTGATCAGCAGCGGCACGCGGCCTTGTTTGAAGTTCAGAACCTTATCCACAACTGTTCTCCTAAACGCTCGTTTCGACGCCGTGACGCACGACGCGTTTTTCCAGGTCGCCGCCCAGCCAGTACGACAGGTCGGCGGGACGATCGATTTGCCAGGCGACGAAATCCGCGACCTTGCCGACTTCCAGCGAACCGTGAGTGTCGGCCATGCCCAGCGCGGTGGCGGCATGAATGGTTGCACCGGCCAGCGCTTCTTCCGGGGTCATGCGAAAACAGGTGCAAGCCATATTGAGCATCAAGCGCAACGACAGCGCCGGCGAGGTGCCGGGATTGAGGTCGCTGGCGATGGCGATTTTCACGCCGTGCTTGCGCAGGGCCTCCATCGGCGGCAATTGCGTTTCACGCAGGAAATAGAATGCACCGGGCAACAACACCGCAACGGTGCCGGACTTGGCCATCGCGATGGCGTCGTCTTCGGTCATGAATTCCAGGTGGTCGGCGGACAGCGCGTGGTAACGCGCCGCCAGGCTTGAACCGTGCAGCGACGACAGTTGCTCGGCGTGCAGTTTGACCGGCAAACCGAGTTCCTGCGCGGTGATAAACAGTCGCTCGACCTGCGCCGGCGAAAACGCCAGGTATTCACAGAACGCGTCCACAGCGTCCACCAACCCTTCGGCGGCGAGGGCCGGGAGCATTTCAGCGCAGATGTGTTCGATGTAGGCGTCGGCGCGATCCGCGTATTCCGGCGGCAAGGCGTGAGCGGCCAGGCAGGTGCTGCGCACGCTGACCGGCAACTCGGCGCCGAGACGACGAGCGACCCGCAGCATTTTGCGTTCGTTGGCCAGGTCCAGGCCGTAACCGGACTTGATCTCAACCGTGGTAACACCGTCGCGCATCAAGCTTTTCAGGCGTTTGGCGGCGCTGGCGAACAGTTCATCTTCGCTGGCCGCGCGAGTGGCGCGCACGGTGCTGGCAATGCCACCACCAGCGGCGGCGATTTCTGCGTAGCTGACACCTTGCAGGCGCTGTTCGAATTCACCGCTGCGGTTACCGCCGAACACCGTGTGGGTGTGGCAGTCGATCAGGCCCGGAGTGACCCAGGCCCCTTTCAAATCGTTGACGGCCGGGTATTCGCCCGCCGGCAATTTATCGCGCGGGCCGACCCACTCAATGTGCGCACCGGACGTCACGATGGCCGCGTCCTCGATGATCGAGTAGACGCCTTGCGCCATGGTTGCGACGTGGCAGTGTTGCCAGAGAGTTTTCATCCCGAATTCCTCGTCTTTGATCGTTCCCACGCTCCGCGTGGGAATGCCTCTAGGGACGCTCTGCGTCCAGTGACGCGGAGCGTCACGGGCTGCATTCCCACGCAGAGCGTGGGAACGATCGGTGTGGTGGGGTTTAGAGGCTAGGCAGCAACTTCGCCGTAACCAACTCGCTCAGGCAGCGCGTAGCCAGCAACTCGGTCGCCGCATTGATGTCCGGCGCAAAGAACCGGTCCTTCTCATAGAACGGCACTTCATTACGCAAGATCGCCCGGGCCTTTTCCAGTTTCGCCGAGGTCTTCAGGCCTTCGCGCAGGTCCAGCCCTTGTGCTGCAGCCAACCACTCCACCGCGAGAACGCCGCGAGTGTTTTCGGCCATTTCCCACAAACGCTTGCCGGCGGCCGGCGCCATCGACACGTGGTCTTCCTGGTTCGCCGACGTCGGCAAGCTGTCCACCGAATGCGGATGGGACAGCGCCTTGTTCTCGCTGGCCAATGCCGCCGCCGTCACCTGGGCAATCATGAAGCCGGAGTTCAAGCCACCATTGGCCACCAGGAACGGCGGCAGTTGCGACATGTGCTTGTCCATCATCAGCGAAATGCGGCGCTCGCTGAGGGAACCGATTTCAGCGATGGCCAGTGCCATGTTGTCAGCGGCCATGGCCACGGGCTCAGCGTGGAAGTTGCCGCCGGAGATCACGTCGCCTTCAGCGGCGAATACCAGCGGGTTATCGGAAACGGCGTTGGCTTCCACCGCCAGCACTTCGGCGGCCTGGCGGAACTGGGTCAGGCAGGCGCCCATGACTTGCGGCTGGCAGCGCAGGGAGTACGGGTCCTGGACCTTTTCGCAGTTCTGGTGCGAATCGGACACTTCACTGCGCTCGCCCAGCAAATCGCGATAAGCAGCAGCGGAGTCGATCTGGCCTTTCTGGCCACGGGCGGCGTGGATGCGCGCGTCGAACGGGGAGCGCGAGCCCAGTACCGCTTCGACCGTCAGGGCACCAATCGCTACAGCACCAGCGAACAGGTCTTCGCCTTCGAACAAGCCACGCAACGCGTAAGCGGTCGACACTTGTGTGCCGTTGAGCAGCGCCAGGCCTTCTTTCGCGGCCAGGGTCAGAGGTGTCAGGCCGGCGATTTTCAGCGCTTCGGTCGCTTCCATCCATTCGCCCTTGTAGCGAGCCTTGCCTTCGCCCAGCAGCACCAGCGACATGTGCGCCAAAGGCGCCAGGTCACCGGATGCACCGACCGAACCTTTCAAGGGGATGTGCGGGTAAACCTCGGCATTGATCAGCGCGATCAGCGCGTCGATCACGACGCGACGGATGCCGGAGAAACCACGGCTCAGGCTGTTGACCTTGAGCACCATGACCAGGCGCACCAGGGCGTCACTGATCGGCTCGCCGACACCGGCGGCGTGGGACAGCACCAGCGAGCGCTGCAGGTTTTCCAGGTCTTCGCTGGCAATGCGGGTCGAGGCCAGCAGGCCGAAACCGGTGTTGATGCCGTAGGCGGTGCGGTTTTCGGCGAGGATCTGTTCCACGCAGGCAACGCTGGCTTCGATCTGGGCCGAGGCGCTGTTGTCGAGGGTGATTTTGACCGGGTGCTGATAAACATCACGCAGTTGGGCAAGGCTCAGTTGGCCGGGAATCAAATTAAGCGCAGTCACATCATTCTCCTTTTGAGAGTTTTTATTAACTAACCAGACGCTCCGGAGATTTCCGTTGTCCGTCGCTTCCCGACTTTTTGAGAGGGGCTGGCGCCTTGGCACGCTGGTGTTGTGGATTTCAGTTCAGGTTCGGTAACGCTTTGTGCAACAAAATCGGGTCTTTCAACACGCCGGCCGCAGCGGCGATATCGGGCGCCAACCAGCGGTCCTGGTCGTAGGCCGGAACACGCTCGCGCAGCAGACGCCACGCCGCATCGGTGCCAGCGCCGAAGCGTTGCTCTTTCAAGAATTCAAACGCCTGGGCCGCCAGCAGGTACTCGATGGCGAGGATCTGCGTGCAGTTTTCCAGCGCGCGATGCAGCTTCAGCGCGGCGTTGGTGCCCAGGCTCAAGTGATCTTCTTGCAGGCCCGAGGTGACGTAGTTGTCGAGCACGGCCGGTTGCGCCAACTGGCGGTTTTCCGCGCACAGAGAAGCGGCCACATACTGGACGATCATCATCCCGGAGTTAACCCCCGGATTGGCCACCAGGAATGCCGGCAAACCGCTGACGTGAGGGTTGATCAAACGGTCGAGGCGGCGTTCGGCGATGGAGCCGATTTCCGCCATGGCGATCGCCAGCAAGTCCGCCGCCAGCGCGACCGATTGGCCGTGCGGGTTGGCCTGGGACATCACGCGGAAGTTGTCCGGCGTGCCCAGCAGCAAAGGGTTGTCGGTGCAGCTGTTGAGTTCGGTTTCGATCTGTTGGGTCGCGTGCGCAAGCTGATCGCGAGCAGCGCCGTGAACCTGCGGGATCGAACGAATGCTCAACGCATCCTGCGTGCGGATGCCTTTGCTCGTCGCAATCACTTCACTGCCATCGAGCAGCGCGCGCAAATTGATCCCGACTTGCTGCATGCCCGGATGCGGCTTGAGCGCAATGATTTCGGCATCGAACGCCGCGATCTGACCGCGCTGGGCTTCGAAACTCATGGCGCCAATCACGTCGGCCCACTGCACCAGGCGCGTGGCGTCGGCCAGTGCCAGGCAGCTCAGGCCGGTCATGCACGGTGTGCCGTTGACCAGGCACAGGCCATCTTTGGCGCCGAGCTGAACCGGTTGCAGGCCTTCTTCAGCCAAGGCTTGTTGCGCAGAAACGATCTGCCCGCGATAGCTCACATTGCCGACACCCAGCAAGGCGATGCTGATGTGAGCCATGTGGGTCAGGTAACCCACCGAGCCCTGAGACGGCACTTGCGGGGTGATGCCGCGGTTGAGCAACGCCAACAGGGCTTCAACCACCCGACGATGAATGCCGGATTTGCCGTGACTGTAATTGCGGATCGCCGCACACATGATCGCGCGGGTCTGCTCATCGGCCAGTGGAGCACCGACGCCACAGGCGTGACTGAGCAGGGTATTGCGCGACAGTTGGCTGAGTTGTTCGTCCTTGAGCGAGACGTTGCACAAGGCACCGAGGCCGGTGTTGACGCCATAGGCACGCTCGCCGCTGACGACGATGCGCTGGACAATGGCCTGCGCATTGTCGATCCGCGCCCAAGTCTGGGTCGACAGCTCAAGCTGTGCGCCATGACGGGCGACGGCCACCACATCCTGCCAACGCAACGGGGCGTCGGCGATAACGATTTTTTCAGCCTGGGACATCATTGACCTCTTGAAGTTGATCGTTCCCACGCTCTGCGTGGGAATGCCGCCTGGGACGCTCCGCGTCCCGTTGTCAGCGCAAGGCTCAAGCCCTGCGCATGGGTGACGCGGAGCGTCACGGGATGCATTCCCACGCAGAGCGTGGGAACGATCGACTGTTAAACCACCGCAGCCCGACGCTGCACGAACCGATCGACATACTCATCCGCTGGCGAATGCAGAATCTCTCGTGGGGTGCCGACCTGGATCAGGCGCCCGTCCTTGAGGATCGCAATGCGATTGCCGATGCGCACGGCCTCATCGAGGTCGTGGGTGATGAAGACGATGGTCTTGTGCAGGGTCTTTTGCAGCTCCAGCAACTGGTCCTGCATCTCGGCGCGAATCAGCGGGTCGAGGGCGCTGAACGCTTCGTCCATCAGGATGATGTCGGTGTCCGCTGCCAGGGCGCGGGCCAGGCCCACACGCTGACGCATGCCGCCCGAGAGCTGATGCGGGTATTTGTTTTCGTAGCCTTTGAGGCCCACGGTGTTGATCCAGTGCAGCGCGCGCTCCGAGCACATTTGCTTGCTCTCGCCACGCACTTTCAAGCCATAGGCAACGTTATCCACCACGGTCTTGTGTGGCAGCAGGCCGAAGCTCTGGAACACCATGCTGATTTTATGACGGCGAAATTCGCGCAGGGCTTCCATGTCGTATTGCAGGATGTCCACGCCATCCACCAGGATCGCGCCGCTGGTCGGGTCGATCAGGCGATTGAAATGGCGCACCAGGGTCGATTTACCGGAACCGGACAGGCCCATGATCACGAAGATCTCACCGGTACCGATGCTCAGCGACAGGTCGTTCACGCCGACCACGCAGCCGGTTTCGGCCAGCACCTGATCCTTGGTCTTGCCCTGGCCAATCATGCCCAGCGCTTCCTTGGAACGGTTACCGAAAATCTTGAAGACGTTTTTGACTTCGATTTTGCTGATGGCTTGGTTGTTCATTTGCTCACCTCATGCCGTGGCCGACCATACGCCTGAGTAATGCGGTCGATCACCACTGCCAGAATCACGATCGCCAGACCGGCTTCAAGGCCACGTCCGACGTTGAGGGTCTGAATCCCCACCAGTACGTCTTCGCCCAGGCCACGCGCACCGATCATCGAGGCAATGACTACCATCGACAGGGCCATCATGGTGGTCTGGTTGATCCCGGCCATGATGCTCGGCAGGGCCAGCGGCAATTGCACGCCGAACAGTTGCTGCCAGCGGTTGGCACCGAAGGCGTTGATGGCTTCCATCACTTCACCGTCAACCTGGCGAATACCCAGGTCGGTCAGGCGAATCAGCGGTGGAGCCGCGTAGATCACCGTGGCGAAAATCGCCGGCACCTTGCCCAGGCCGAACAGCATCAGCACCGGGATCAGGTACACGAAGCTCGGCATGGTCTGCATGATGTCCAGCAACGGCATCAGCACCGAACGCAAGCGATTGCTGCGCGCCGAGAGGATGCCCAACGGAATGCCGATCAGCACCGAAATGACCGTCGCCACCATCATCAGCGCCAGGGTCTGCATGAGCTTGTCCCAGAGGCCGACTGCACCTACTAAAAACAGCAGGCCGACGATTACGGCGGTGGTCACGACTTTGCGGGTCGCGTGCCAGGCTACGCCCGCCACGATTGCCAGCATCAGCCACCAGGGCGCTGCACGCAGCAAACCTTCAAGATTGACGATGGCCCACAACAGGGTGTCGGAGATGTGCCGGAACACATCGCCATAGTTGGTGACCAGCGAATCGACCCAACCGTTGACCCAGTCGGCGATGGAAAAGGTAAAGCTTTCGGGAAACATAAGAGACTCTCAATCAAGGGGTTGCGATTCAGCGTGCGACTGCCGCTGACGGCAGTCGCAGAGGCTCAACCTACAAGGCCGCGTCGATTTTCTTGGCTGCGTCTTCGCTCACCCATGCGTGCCAGACTTCAGGATGTTCCTTCAAGAAGATCTTGGCCAGTTTTGGCGACTCGATCCGCTCTTTGGTCATGCGCCCAAGGTTCTGGTTCAGCAAGTCGATCGGCAGGTTGACCTTTTCCAGCACCGCCACCAGTTCCGGGGCTTGCTCGTGGAAGACCTTGGACAGGCCGACCTTGATGGTCACGGTCTTGTCCACGCCTGGTTTCTCTTCGAGTTTGACGGCGTCGATCTGACCCATCAGCGGAGTTGGCGACCAGTAGTAGAACAGGATCGGCTCGCCACGCTTGTAGCTCGACAGCACGGCCGCATCCAGCGCCGGACCGGTACCTGGGCGGAAGTTGGTGTAAGTGCTTTCCAGACCATAGCTTTTCAGCATTTCGCTGTTGTCCAGCTCACAGGTCCAGCCGGCCGGGCAGTTGTAGAAACGGCCCTTGGATGGCTCTTCCTGATCCTTGAACAAGGCGGAGTATTTAGCCAGGTCGGCAATGTTTTTCAGGTCCGGCGCCTTCGCTTCCAGCTTGCGCTTGGCGTCGCCTTCAATCACGTAGCGCGGCACGTACCAGCCTTCGACTGCGCCAACAACCGGAGCACCAACGCCGACGACTTTGCCGGCCTTCTCGGCCTTGTTCCAGACTTCGCTGCGCCCGACCCACTCTTCGGCAAACACTTGAATGTCATTGCTGCTCAGGGCGTTTTCCATAGTGATGGAGTTGCCCGGCAGGCTGTCGGTCTTGCAGTCGTAGCCTTTCTCCAGCACGACTTGCAGCACGTCAGTCAGCAGCATGGCGCTTTCCCAGTTCAGACCGGCAAATTTCACCGTTTTGCCCGACTCGCACCAACCGGCAGCCTGAGTGGCGCCGGCACTGGCCAACAGGCCCATGGAAAGCAGTGTGGTCAGCAGGGTCTTGTTCGATTTCATTGTTGTGACGCTCCTAATCATGAATTGGCTTACGGCAGTCAAGAGGCATCCAGCCCTGTCCACGTCCAATCAGGCCTGCGCAGCAGTTGCGCGGCCAGCCCCACTTGTTTTTGGTGCTGTGACGCTGTCCTGCTCGATTGGCAGAATCAAGCGATCGGGTACGGCGCTGTGCCATTTTTTTGCGCACACGTAGTACACGGCTGCGGGAAGCACCAGGCCGATGATCCAGGAAATATCCACATCGCCCAGGGCCGCCACCATCGGACCGGTATAGAACTTGGTAGAGATGAACGGCAGCTGTACCAGCACACCGAACACATAGACGCTGATACCGAGGATATTCCAACGGCCGTAGCGACCGTTCGGATCGGCCAGCGCCGGTACGTCATAGCGCTCGCGAGTGATGCAGTAGTAGTCCACCAGGTTGATCGCGCTCCATGGCGTAAAGAACGCCAGCAGGAACAGGATGAAGGACTTGAACGCACCGAGGAACGAGTGCTGGCCGAGCAACGCCATCAGGGTCGCAGCCCCGACGATGACCAGCACGAACACCAGACGCTGCAAGCGCGATACTTTCAGGTCTCCACGGAAACCGCTGATGATGGTCGCGATGCACATGAAGCTGCCGTAGGAGTTCAGCGTGGAGATGGTGACCTTGCCGAACGCGATGCTGAAGTACAGCAACGCAGCGGTGGCACCGGTACCGCCCAGACCCACGATATAGGCCACTTCGTGACCGGCGAATTGCCCATTGGCCGAGGCCGCGGCAAATACACCGAGGACCATCGCCACTTGTGCGCCAATGACCGAACCCGCGCCTGCGGCGAAAAAGGTTTTCACCGAGGAAATCTTGCTCGGCAGGTAGCGTGAATAGTCAGCCACGTAGGGGCCGAAGGCGATCTGCCAGGACGCCGCGAGCGACACTGCAAGCAGGAAGCTGCTCCAGCTGAAGTGACGGATTTGCAGCAGTGCGCCAACGTCAGTCTGACTCATCAGACGAGCGAACAGATAGACGAAGGCAATCACACCGATGACGCTGGCGATACGGCCAATCCAATGGATTACCCGATAACCGAGCACTGTCACCAGTACGATGACGCTGGCAAAAATAAGGATACCGACGCTGTCGCTGACGCCAAACAACTGGCCCAGCGCCTGGCCGGAAAGCACGGTGCCCGTCGCGGTAAAACCCAGGTACATCAGGCAGACCAGTACGATCGGGATGGCCGCGCCATAAACGCCGAACTGCACGCGACTGGAGATCATCTGCGGCAGACCGAGCTTGGGACCTTGCGCGGCATGCAGCGCCATCACGCCGCCGCCGAGCAATTGACCGATCAGCAGACCGATCAACGACCAGAACACATCACCACCCAACACCACGGCCAGGGCCCCGGTGACAATTGCGGTGATTTGCAGGTTGGCACCCATCCACAGGGTGAACTGGCTAAACAGACGACCGTGTCTTTCCGCTTCCGGGATGTAGTCGATCGAGCGTTTCTCGATCAACGGTTTACTGCCTGCACGATCGCTGTTAACAGCCATGATTCAACCTCTGTGGATTGTTAATGAAATTACTGTCTGCATGAGATCCCTGTGGGAGCGAGCTTGCTCGCGATGAGGTCGGCACATCCAACATCTACATTGGCTGACACATCGCTATCGCGAGCAGGCTCGCTCCTACAGGGCAAGCATTACTTGCCGGTAATCATCGGCAGGTTCAGACCCTGTTCCTTGGCGCAATCAATCGCGATCTGGTAACCCGCATCGGCGTGACGCATGACACCGGTCGCCGGGTCGTTGTGCAGCACGCGAGCAATACGCTCAGCCGCTTCATCAGTACCGTCGCAGACAATCACCATGCCCGAGTGCTGGGAGAAGCCCATGCCGACACCGCCGCCGTGGTGCAGGGAAACCCAGGTCGCGCCGCTCGCAGTGTTGAGCAGGGCGTTGAGCAGAGGCCAGTCGGACACAGCGTCGGAACCGTCCTGCATCGACTCGGTTTCGCGGTTCGGGCTGGCTACCGAACCGGAGTCCAGGTGGTCGCGGCCGATAACGATTGGCGCGGACAATTCACCGCTGCGCACCATTTCGTTGAACGCCAGGCCAAGCTTGGCGCGCAGACCCAGGCCAACCCAGCAGATACGCGCCGGCAGACCCTGGAAGCTGATGCGCTCACGGGCCATGTCCAGCCAGTTGTGCAGGTGGGCGTCGTCCGGGATCAGCTCTTTGACTTTGGCGTCGGTCTTGTAGATGTCTTCAGCGTTGCCCGACAGTGCAGCCCAACGGAACGGGCCGATGCCACGACAGAACAGTGGACGGATGTAGGCCGGTACGAAACCTGGGAAATCGAAAGCGTTTTCCACGCCCTCTTCCTGAGCCATCTGACGGATGTTGTTGCCGTAGTCGAAAGTCGGGATGCCCATTTTCTGGAATTCGAGCATCGCTTTGACGTGCACAGCCATCGATTGCTTGGCGGCTTTAACCACGGCAGCAGGCTCGGTCTTGGCACGAGCGCGGTACTCTTCCCAGGTCCAGCCAGCCGGCAGGTAACCGTTGAGCGGGTCGTGGGCGCTGGTCTGGTCGGTAACCATGTCCGGGCGCACGCCGCGCTTGACCAGTTCCGGCAGGATTTCAGCCGCGTTGCCCAGCAGCGCGATGGAAATCGCCTTGCCTTCTTTAGTGTATTTGGCGATGCGGGCCAGTGCGTCGTCGAGGTCGGTAGCCTGCTCGTCGACATAACGGCTGTTCAGGCGGAAATCGATGCTGACCTGCTGGCATTCAATGTTCAGCGAGCAAGCGCCGGCCAGGGTGGCAGCCAGTGGTTGAGCGCCGCCCATGCCGCCCAGGCCTGCGGTCAGGACCCAACGACCTTTCAGGTCATCGTTGTAGTGCTGGCGACCGGCTTCGACGAAGGTTTCGTAGGTGCCCTGGACGATGCCCTGGCTGCCGATGTAGATCCAGCTGCCGGCGGTCATCTGGCCGTACATGGCCAGGCCTTTGGCGTCCAGTTCGTTGAAGTGTTCCCAGCTCGCCCAGTGTGGCACCAGGTTGGAGTTGGCGATCAGTACGCGCGGGGCGTTGGTGTGAGTCTTGAACACGCCGACCGGTTTGCCGGATTGCACCAGCAGGGTCTCGTCGTCGTTCAGGTTGGTCAGGCTTTCGACGATCTTGTCGTAGCATTCCCAGTTACGCGCTGCACGACCGATACCACCGTAAACCACCAGTTCTTTAGGGTTCTCGGCAACTTCCGGGTCGAGGTTGTTCATCAACATGCGCAGCGGCGCTTCAGTCAGCCAGCTCTTGGCGGTCAGCTTGTTACCACGTGCGGCACGGATTTCTACGTTGCGGTACTTGGTAGGTTTCTGGGTATTGTCAGTCACGAAAAAGACTCCTCAGCGATCAATTCAAACCAACCCTGGCGGTGGGCAAGCCAGCCTGTGCGCGTCAACGCGCCACAAGCGAATCAGTGGACGCTGCGGAGAGTCTCGATCAACTCATACGCATACGTCTTTACTTGTACATACAAGCATATGCAATCAAGCGGCCAACTTGCTGGATGGGTGTTCAAGAAAAATTCTTGAGCGGGGTGGAAAGCCTGTAGATCAAGGGTTCTGACGCAGAGGAAATTTTTCAGAGGGGATTTGCGGGGTAGGTTGCAGGAGCGTGGCGGCTGTTACTTGAGCGTGTTTTTGCGCCACGCTGGGGCGTTCGGTAACAAATTGGTGC
Organism: Pseudomonas sp. IT-P294; assembly: GCF_949767865.1. NCBI lineage: Bacteria > Pseudomonadati > Pseudomonadota > Gammaproteobacteria > Pseudomonadales > Pseudomonadaceae > Pseudomonas > Pseudomonas sp. IT-P294. The sequence goes on from NZ_CATKQW010000003.1 coordinate 128,631, forward strand.
GCATTGGGGAACGCATTCACGGCAACGAAAAGCATCGCGGGCAAGCCCGCTCCCACAGAATCTTCACTGGACCTGTGGGAGCGGGCTTGCCCGCGATAGTGTCGCTTGAGTTCTGGATCAGCGTGCAGTCAGTTCAATCACACAGCACGGGCCATTAGTGGAGACTTCCAACAGGCCAGCATTACCGTCAAGTTGCAGGCAATCGTGACGCCCCAGTTGCGCGTCACTGTTACCGGCCTTCACTTCAAGCCGCTCGGTGACACTGAACACCAACACCGTACCCGCCGAACTGAAAAACCGCTGCTCGCCGTCAAGCCACTGCAGCCGCGCGTTGTAGCGCAGTGGCGCATAAATCAGGTTGAAGTCGCGAATTGGTCCGCCGAGCAACGTGCAGGACACCTGGCTCTCACCGCTGAAGGCAAACGGGTCCAGCGGTAACAACGGCCGCGTGTCCTGGCCATCAACGCGCAAGGTCATGCCCTCGCCTTGCAGCACGGTAATCACTCGCTCGTAACCGGCGAATGTGGAAAACCCGCCCGACTCGCCAATATCGGCAATCGACAGGCGCCAGCCGAACCCTTCCAGGCCAGTGCCTGCATCACGGGTGATTTCTTCAGTGCTGCCACCGCCGTTTTTCCACGGCATGCGTGGGTAGTCTTTTGCGCGTAGAACCTTCGTTACATTCATTTATGGCTCTCTATTTATGAAACCGACCTTCCAGACGATGACGGGAACCGGGGTGGATCAAACGGGCGGCGGTCACCGGCTGACGGCCGGACCAGGTGCGGCGGCGAATCAGCAGGCACGGCTCGCCCTTTTCAATCTGCAGCAACTTGCACTCGGACGCCTCGGCCAGAATCGCCTCGACCACGTGCTCGCCTTCGGTCAGCGGCGCGACCTGATTCAGGTAGGCGTACGGCGTTTGCAGGGTGAAATCCTGCTTGAGGTAGTCCGGCGCCACCAGCGCATTGACGAAACGGTCTTCGATTTGCACCGGGATGTCGTTTTCGAAATGCACGATCAGCGAGTGGAACACCTTCTGGCCTTCGCGCATGTCCAGGGCCAGTGCGCGCTCCGAGCCGGCAGCCTCTTCTTCGAGGGTGATCACCTTGCAGGTGTGGCGATGGCCGCGGGAGGCGATTTCGTCGGCGATGTTGTGCACTTCAAACAGAGCGGACTGGCTTTTAGGCTCGGCGACGAAGGTGCCGACACCCTGCATTCGCACCAACAGACCGTCGGCGGTCATCTCCCGCAAGGCACGATTGATGGTCATGCGACTGAAACCCAGCTGGTTGACCAGTTCACTTTCCGACGGAACGCGGTAGTGCGGCGGCCAGTTTCCACTGTCGATTTGCTGGGTGATCATCTGTTTGACGCGGGCGTACAAGGGCGCCGGACTGTCGCCCATGTTCGCGGCCAACGGTGACACTGGGGGCGGAGTCGGCACGGTTAATCCTTGGTCGTTTAGTAATAGTTGCTAGCTTGCCGGAGTTTACCGAGCAGGCAAACGTCTGTATATGTATATACAAATAACACACGATGGGGTGCTGAACCATGTCCGCCTTCTTTGCCGAACGCGCACTGCTGCCTAGTGGATGGGCCAATAATGTACGTCTTGAAGTCAGCGCCGACGGCGTCTTGACCCAAATCCAGGCCGATTCTCATGCAGATGGCGCCGAACGGCTAAGCGGTCCGCTGCTGCCGGGCATGCCCAATCTGCACTCCCACGCGTTCCAGCGGGCGATGGCAGGGCTGGCCGAAGTGGCGGGTAATCCGAACGACAGTTTCTGGACCTGGCGCGATTTGATGTACCGCCTCGTCGGAAAAATCAGCCCGGACCAACTCGGCGTGATCGCGCGTCAGCTGTACATCGAAATGCTCAAGGCCGGTTACACTTCGGTCGCGGAATTTCATTATGTGCATCACGACATCAACGGCCAGCCTTATGCAGATCCGGCCGAACTGGCGCTGCGCATCAGCCAGGCCGCCAGTTCCGCCGGTATCGGCTTGACCCTTCTGCCCGTGCTTTACAGCCACTCCGGTTTCGGCGGCCAGGCCCCGAACGATGGCCAGCGGCGCTTTATCAACAGCACCGAAAACTACCTCAAGCTTCAGACGCGTTTGCAGCCGATCCTGGCGCAGCAACCGGCGCAATCGCTGGGCCTGTGCTTCCACTCGTTGCGCGCGGTCACACCGCAGCAGATCAGCGAAGTGCTGGCCGCCAGCGACAAGCAGTGCCCGGTGCACATTCACATCGCCGAACAGCAGAAGGAAGTCGATGACTGCCTGAGCTGGAGTGGCCGCCGTCCGCTGCAATGGCTGTACGAAAATACCGAAGTCGATCAGCGCTGGTGCCTGGTCCACGCGACCCACGCCAACCCGGAAGAAGTCACGCTGATGGCCAAGAGTCGCGCCATCGCCGGCCTGTGCCTGACCACCGAAGCCAACCTTGGCGACGGGATTTTCCCGGCGGTGGACTTCCTCGCTCAGGGCGGGCGTATGGGCATCGGTTCCGACAGCCATGTGTCATTGAGCGTGGTCGAAGAATTGCGCTGGCTGGAATATGGTCAGCGTCTGCGCGATCAGCGGCGTAACCGTTTGTATGGCGCGGATCAGCCGATGGTTGGGCGCACACTGTTTGACGCAGCACTGGATGGCGGCGCTCAGGCGCTGGGGCAACAGATCGGCGCGCTGCAAGTGGGCAAGCGTGCGGATTGGCTGGTGCTGGACGGCAACGATCCGTATCTGGCGACCGCCAGTGGCGACGGGATTCTCAATCGTTGGCTGTTTGCCGGCGGCGACCGTCAGGTTCGCGACGTGCTGGTCAATGGTCAGTGGGTCGTGCGGGATGGGCGTCATGCCGGCGAAGAGGAAAGCAATCGCGCATTCACCCAAGTCCTGCGCGATCTCCTGGGCTGACGCAAACTAAATGACTGATCGTTCCCACGCTCCGCGTGGGAATGCCTCAATGGACTCTCTGCGTCCGCTTGGGACGCGGAGCGTCCCGGGCTGCATTCCCACGCGGAGCGTGGGAACGATCATGCAGTGTCGTCAGTTAGAAGTCTTGGCCATCTGTTTATCCGATGCGCGCCAGATCAATCGCGTCGTGTCGTAACCCTGCTGACGCGCCTTGCTCAGCAGTTCTTCACGCACCACACCATTAACCGTCGGCGTGCGAGACAACAGCCACAGATACTTACGGCTTGGGTCACCGACGATGGCGGTCTTGTAATCGTCGCTGACGTACAGCACCCAGTATTCCCCCTTCGCCACGCCTGGCAGCAATCGCGAGAACCAGGTATCGAACTCGACCCACAATTTGTCGGTCTTGCCCGGTACCTGTGGATAAGCCGTGCCCTTGGCCTCTTCCCACTCCCAGTCCGCCGTCAGGCAGCGATTCAACACCTGGATGTTGCCATCAGGCTTGAGCGTGTAATGAGCTTCGGATTGCGCACAGTTGCGCTGAAAATACATCGGCAGGCGGGCCAACTCGTACCAGGTGCCCTGGTATTTCTTGAGATTGACGCTGTTGACGGTCTTCGGTGCCAGTGGATCTTCGCCAGAAGTGGCGCAGCCGGCCAATACCAGGCCGGCAAAAAGCAGGATCAATAAACGCTTCATTATTTTTCTCCCGTGGGCGTATTGCCCCGGTTTACTTCAGGCCTTGGCCAGAAAACATAAGCACTTTGTCACCGGCGTACTGCACGCTGATAAAGCTGTTCTTGTCACCCCAGGTGCAACTGGACATGCCGAGCGCGCCCGAGCAATCAGTGGCTTTACCCAGCAAGGCTTCAACCTCTGCCTTGGGCATGCCGGCCGACAGCTTCGAGTAGTTTTCCTGATTAATCTTGCTGCAAGCGGCCAACAGCACGCAGAACGAAAGCAAGGCGATAGATCGCAGCGACATGGTGTAGCTCCTGGAACGAAGGGGGATGGCATAGCTGCCAAGCAGAAGCTTAGAAGAGAAAACCCCTATCTGGTTCCCCGAGCTCTTGCCTATTTATCGAGCCGCTCGTCTGCCTGTTTTTTTTGAAAAATCAGCCACTTTCTCTGGCTATTGGGTATTTCGTCGGCTTTCGCAAAAAGACCCCTAATCTTTGGCGCTGCCCAGTCGACATAGAAGCAGCGCAAAGCCCCTAGTGTGGCAAATTGACGCCCCCTCGCTGACCAGCCCCTCCGCGGTAGTGCACTCAATGACCAGAAACATGAAATTCAGCCACAAGATCCTGCTGGCAGCCGCCCTCGTGGTCGCCGTTGCGTTCGCCTGCTTTATCTTGTTCAACGACTACCGCCAGCGCCAGACCCTGCGCAGCAGCACCGAGTCTTCGATGCAGGAACTCGGCAGCCTGACCACCAGCAACATCAAGACCTGGCTCGAAAGCCGTATTCAGTTACTGCAATCGCTGTCCCAACAGATCGCCGTGGACGGCAGTGCCCAAGCCAACCTCAAACGCGCCATCGACTTGCCGGCCTACACCAGCAACTTCCAGCTCAGCTATTTCGGTGGCACTGATGGCGTGATGTTCTCGGTCCCGGCCGGCAATCGCGCCGCGGATTACGATCCCCGCGCCCGTGGCTGGTACAAGGCCGCCAACAGCGCGCAACAGACCATCGTTACCGAGCCGTACATCGCCGCCTCCTCCGGCAAACTGGTGATCACCGTGGCCACACCGGTGCAGCATCAGGGCCAGATGATCGGCGTTGCCGGCGCGGACATCGACCTGTCCAACGTCAGCGCGATCATCAACTCGTTGAACTTCGGCGGTCACGGTCACGCATTTATCGTCAGCGCCGACGGCAAGATCCTGATCCACCCAGACAGCAAACTGGTGCTCAAAAGCCTCGCCGATGCCTATCCGAACGGCGCACCGAACGTTAGCCCAGGCATGAAAGAAGTCGAACTCGACGGCAAGACGCAATTCATCTCCTTCACCCACGTCAACGGCGTGCCGTCTGCGGACTGGTACGTGGCACTGGTGCTGGATCAAGACACTGCATTCTCGATGCTCAGCGAGTTCCGTACTTCAGCGATCATCGCCATGGTCATTGCCGTGGTCATCATCATTGCGCTGCTGGGCATGCTCATCAGTTTCCTGATGCAGCCGCTGCTGACCATGGGTCGCGCCATGCATGACATCGCCGAGGGAGAAGGCGACCTGACCAAGCGCCTGACCATCCATGGTCACGATGAATTCGGGGCGTTGGGCATGTCGTTCAACCGCTTTGTGGAGCGTATTCACACCTCGATCCGTGAAGTCGCCTCGGCCACCGGCCAGGTCAATGAAGTCGCGCTGCGCGTGGTGGCTGCGTCGAACTCGTCGATGTTCAACTCTGATCAACAAGCTTCGCGCACCAGCAGCGTGGCAGCCGCCATCAACGAACTGGGCGCCGCGGCTCAGGAAATCGCCCAGAACGCCGCCCTCGCCTCCCAGCATTCGAGCGACGCCCGCGAATTGGCCGAAGATGGCCAACAAGTGGTGGATAAAACCATCGCGGCGATGCACCAGCTCTCGGCGAAGATCAGCGATTCGTGCGGCAACATCGAAACGCTCAACAGCAATACCGTGAACATCGGGCAGATTCTGGAAGTGATCACCAGCATCTCGCAGCAGACCAACCTGCTCGCGCTGAACGCTGCCATCGAAGCGGCCCGCGCCGGTGAAGCCGGCCGTGGTTTTGCCGTGGTGGCGGATGAGGTGCGCAACCTCGCCCACCGCACTCAGGATTCGGCGCAGCAAGTGCAGAAGATGATCGAGGAACTGCAAGTCGGCGCCCGCGAAGCGGTCAGCACTATGACCGACAGCCAGCGTCAGAGTGAAAGCAGCGTTGGCATCGCCAATCAGGCGGGCGAGCGCCTGAGCAGCGTGACTCAGCGCATTGGCGAGATCGACGGGATGAACCAGTCGGTGGCCACCGCGACCGAAGAGCAGACCGCTGTCGTGGAGTCGATCAACGTCGACATCACCGAGATCAACACGCTGAACCAGGAAGGCGTGGAGAACCTGCAGGCGACCTTGCGGGCGTGCTCGGATCTTGAGCAGCAGGCGGCGCGGTTGAAGCAGTTGGTGGGTAGTTTCCGGATATAAGCTGCTTTCACTGACCCCATCGCCAGCAGGCTGGCTCCCACAGGGGATTTGTGAACCACACAAACCAAATGTGGGAGCCAGCCTGCTGGCGATAGCGGCATCAGCTACAGCAGAAAACTAAAAGCGAGACCCAGGCCCCGAAAGAAACTCGATTTCCTCAGCCGTAGACTCCCTTCCCAACACCGAATTGCGATGCGGAAACCGTCCAAACTGCGCAATCACTTGCTGATGCTTCTCGGCATAGTTCAGGTAATCGGTAAACAGCGCCTGATCGGCCTCAGGCTGCTGCGCCACCAGATCGATAAACCGCGAAACGGCCTCGTTCTGCACCGCCAGATTCTCGCAATGCTCAAACACCAGGTAGATAAACACCCGCTGAATCGGCCGCAACTGTCGATCGAAATCCGCAGCAATGCCTTGCGCCACGAGCTTTTGGGCTCGTAGATCACCAGAGAACGATGTGGGAGTGTCGCGATAGATCATGCGCGGGAGCTGATCGAGCAGCAGCACCAGGGCCAGCCAACCTTCGGGGCGTTGCGCCCAGTCAGTCAAACCGCCGGCCAGTGCCTGCTCGACCCAGTCCCCGAAACGCTCGCGCGCTTCGAGGTCCTGGCTGTCGCGCTTGCCGAACCATAACCTGCCCTTTTCTGCCGCTATCTCGCTGGGGGATTCGAAGTTTCCGAACCACCAGTCGAGCAACGGCTGCCAGGGCGCGGTCATGGTTTATTCCTTGTGGTAAGCCGTGATGCGTGCGACTTCTTCTTTCGAGCCGAGGAATACCGCGACACGCTGGTGCAAGCCATCAGGCTTGATGTCGAGGATGCGCTGATGGCCATCGGTGGAAGCGCCGCCAGCCTGTTCCACCAGGAACGACATCGGGTTGGCTTCGTACATCAAGCGCAGTTTGCCCGGCTTCGACGGCTCGCGGCTGTCGCGTGGGTACATGAACAGACCGCCACGGGTCAGGATACGGTGCACGTCGGCGACCATCGCGGCGACCCAGCGCATGTTGTAGTTCTTTTTCAGCGGACCTGCATCGCCCGCCAGCAGTTCGCTGACATAGCGCTGTACTGGAGCTTCCCAGTGACGCTGGTTCGACGAGTTGATCGCGAATTCCTGCGTGGATTCCGGGATCGTGATGTCTTCATGAGTCAGCACGAAGCTGCCCATTTCACGGTCGAGGGTGAAGCCTTTCACGCCATTGCCCAGGGTCAACACCAGCATGGTCTGTGGACCGTAAATCGCATAACCGGCGGCAACCTGCTGAGTGCCTGGCTGCAGGAAGGCCTTTTCGTTCAAAGGCTCGTTCTGGGTCAGGTATTCATTCGGGCAACGCAGTACCGAGAAGATCGTACCGACCGGCGCGTTGATGTCGATGTTCGACGAACCGTCCAGTGGGTCGAATACCAGCAGGTAGGCGCCTTTCGGGTATTTGCCCGGAATCTGGTAGGCATTGTCCATTTCTTCGGACGCCATGCCGGCCAGGTGACCGCCCCATTCGTTGGCTTCGAGCAGGATGTCGTTGGACATCACATCAAGCTTCTTCTGCACTTCGCCTTGGACGTTTTCAGTGCCCATGCTGCCCAGAACACCGCCCAGGGCGCCTTTGGAAACGGCGTGGCTGATTTCCTTGCAAGCACGCGCCACCACTTCGATCAGGAAACGCAGATCGGCAGGGGTGTTGTTGCTGCGGGTCTGCTCAATCAAATAGCGACTCAGGGTAACGCGGGACATGGAAGGCTCCGGTGGAATTGGGGGCTAAAAAACCCGCGCAGTTTAACGCGAGTCGAGGCGCATTTCCTCCTATCAGACGTGATCCGCCCAATAGAGTTCATGCGCCCGGTTGAGCGTAGTTCGAAACGGGCATTTTTACCGTCAGCTATACCGCTATCGCGAGCAGGCACGCTCCCACAGGAGTTCGCATTCCCCTGTGGGAGCGAGCCTGCTCGCGATCGGGTGCGCAGCACCGGCTTTCAGGGTTTTACGGGTGGCTTGCGCAGCAAACTGAACGCCATCGCCGCCAGGAAAAAAACGCCCAGCAACAACACCGCCCACAACCCGAACTTCTTCCAGTTGGGGTCAGTCGTCGCTGCCGCTGTCGCCGTGGAGGTGCTGTTCACCACTGCCGCGCCTTCAACCGAAGCCTTGCCCAACGCAGCAAACTTCGCGGCGCTGTAATCGGGAACCAGTGTCGACAACGGCAGGTTCGCGGCCTTCACCGTCGCGTTGCCCAGCGCCAGCGTGTAAGGCCCGGCGCCACGAGCCAGGAACACCACCTGCGTCGAGCGCACGGCAAACTTCAACGTTGGCGCTTGTGCACCAAAGCCACCGCCGCGTTCGTCCACGTCTAGCTTCAGTTGCTGTACGGTTTGCCCCGACAGCTGCAATTCGTTCTGCACCACGTCCTGGCCATTCTGGGTCAGGCGATAGAGCAATCCGCTGCTCAGGGACTGCCACGGCAGGCTGCTCTCGCGCCGCCCGGACAACGTCACCGGCGCCAGGCTGTTGGGCTGACTCACTTCGACCTGCACGCGCTCGACATTCAGTCCCATCGGCAATTGCCAGGTGTATTCACCGCTCTTCACGCTGCTGCCGGCCAACGGTTGCGACCAGACCAACGGCAGCGGCAGGCTGCGGATACTGGCACTTTCCAGTTGCGCCGACGTCAGCGTCGGCGCCGATTGCGATGAATTCCACAGCAAGCGCAGATACCGCGCCGATTGCCCCGGCAGGCCCACCTCATGTTGCTCAACCCGTTCGTCGGCAAACGTCAGGCGCGCCACCTGCCCTTCGCCCCACGACTGCCAATGCTGCAAGTCGTCGCTGGCTTCGATGCTGAAACGCTGGAAGCCATCGCGCTCGCTGGTCCAGTCAAGGACCAACTGCTGCAACGGCGCCTTGATGCCGCTGGCGTCGAGCAACCAGCCGCGCAGCACTTCCTCGCCCGCCTCCAGCTCAGTGGAGGGCTGCACTTCGACCAACGTGCCGTTCGCGTTCGATTGCACGCGTATGCCCGGTGCGCGCTCCGTGGCGTCCGCTGAGTTGTACAGCGGGAACCATTTCACGTCGTTCAGTGTGCGGCTCTCGCGGGTTGACGCTATTTCGCGGGCCAAGGCGTAGGCCTGGGCCTCGCCAGCGGCGTTGAACACGCGAACATCGCTGAGATCCGTTTGCCGCGCATTGAGCTGCACGGCCAAGGGCAATTCAAGGCGATACCACGGCCCTTCGCCACTCACCGACAACGGCACTTGCGTGGCGAAGTCCGCCGGTTTGTCCTGGGCGTTGGCCGACAGCGCCACACCCAGCGCAACAGCGCCCAACCAGCCCAGGTTCAGCTTATGACTCAAGACGACACTCCTTCGGTTTGCGGGGCCGGTTTTTCAGCATCCGGTGTAGCCTCGGCACGCTTGGGCGGCAGCGGAGCGAAATAGCCCACCACCAGCAGCAAGACGCCGACGCCGATAAACGACACGATCCGCGCCAGGCCGCCGCGGTTACTCAGTTCGACAAAGAACAGTTTGGCCACCACCACGCCGATCAGCGCGGCGCCGATCAGCCAGACTTCGCGGCGATGACGCAGATGGCCGCCGATCATCAGGCTCAGCGCCATCAGGGTCCAGACGATCGACAAACCGGCCTGTACCAGCATCGATTCGAGCAAGGCATCCAGCTCGAACGGCACGCCGCCCCAATGGTGGGCGGTGCGCATCACCAGCGCGGTGAAGAAGGCAAACAAAGAGACACCGGCGATCAGTTGCGTGGCCTGTTCGGCGTAGTCCTTGCGTATCGCCAGTTGCGCCACGGCACTGCGGGACCAGACATACACACCGAACAGGGCAAACAGCAGGCCCAGCTCCAACGGGTTGATCAGCGGCACATAGGGCAGCGGCTCGGCGGTGCCGTCACTGGCGATGTTCGCCAGCCAGAACCAGCCAAGCATCAGCAACGCCAGCGGTGCCGCAGCGTAGACACGATACTCGCGGGCGTAGGTCGACACCGGCCAAGGCCAATTGCGCGGCGCAGCCATCAGCACCAGATACAGGCTCGGCAGGATCGCCCAGCCCAGCCAGCGCCAGGCGTTGTACTGCTCGGACAACAGCAGCAAACCGTAACGCAGCTCCAGCGCCAGCACGCCGATCAACAGCCAGGCTCCGAGCACATGGGCGGTGCTCAGAGCGCGCGCCGGCAGCATTGGCGCCAAGCGTCGCAGGGAGACGAAATGCACGGCGAATACGGCCGTCCACACCAGCCAGCCAAAGTCGGCGGCCGGGTGATAACGTGAATGCCACGCGGCGAGCAGCACAAGCGCGGCGGCGGGTATCAGTAAGGTGCAGAGCAGGCCGAGGGACGGCCATTTCAGGCGCAATGCCAGCGCCGCCCACAGCGCCACGCTCACGGCCGCGACCGCCAGTAGCAACGTCGCTTGCAGATTCAACGGCGCAAAGCGCAACACTTCGCTGATCCACGCCAGCGCCCACCAACCCGCGCCCCACACCAGCAACACTTCAGATAAGCGCTGCAAACTCAGCGCATCGAACGCCGAGCCGTGATTGCCAAGTTGCAAGCGCCAAGCCCCGACCAACGCTGCCAGGCCCAACACCAATGGCGTCCAGAAACCGCTGTGCGCCAGCGGCCTCAGACCTTCGCTGGCCAGCGGGCCGAGCAGTTCCGGCCCGGCCAGCAGAAACGCGCCGCCGCCGATAACCTGCAACAGCAAGCCGAAGACAAAACTCACCCGCTGCTTGAGGTACAGACTGAGCCAAATGATGAACAAACCGCTCGCCGCCCACACCGCACTCGCGGTTTGCCAAGGCAGCACGAACAGCACGGCCAGATTGATCAGCACCAGACCGGCAAGCAGCACCACCGACAGGCCACGCAACAGTCGAACGTCGTTGCGCACCATGTCGTCACGCGCGGCGAGCAACATGCCGGCGATCAGTGCCAGGCCGATCAGGGACGCGCTGAGCAAGCCGCTCCAGCCCGCGCTGAACACGGCGCCGGACTCACCGCCAGCGCCCTGCAATCGCAGCAGGAACAACGCACCGCCGAGCAACTGCACGGCGAATGCGGTGAACAGGAACGTGCGCGATTGCAGACGCAGGCCGACAAACAAGGTCGCCAAGCCCGCCAGCGCCCAACTGATTGCAGTGCCTTGGGTGAAAAAGAACAACGGCGCCAGCAAATAGAGGAACGTCAGACCAAGACACGCCAGGACCGGCAATCCTTTGCGCTCCCAGTCCGACGTTTGCTCGGGCAAGGCTTTGCGCAATTGGTAGAAGCTAAACAGCAAGGCCGCCCCGAGCATCAACGCACCCAGCGGAGCGCCGTCGAGCAGGCTGCCTTCGCCCGTGCGCAGTTCACTGAGAAACGCCAGCGCCGAACCGAGTTGCAGCAGTAAGGCAAATGCACGGGCCAGCGGTCGATGCTGACGCAGGCCAAGCCAGAAAATCCCCGCCCCTTCTACAGCCCAAGCGGCTGAAGTCCAGCGAGCGTCGAGCCCCAGTGGAATCGCCAGGCTGGCGAAGATCACGCCCAGCGCCAGACAGGTTTCCGCCAGCAGCAACGCCCGTCCGCCCATCAGCAGACGAGCGAGCCCCATGTAGATCATGCCTAACGCCAATGCGCTGAACGCCGCGGTAAATTCCAGATGCTGAACCAGTGCGAACTGCAAACCGAAGCCCACCAGCGGCGGGCCGAACAACATGGTTCCGTCGACGTAATCACCCTTGCGCGCCGACCAGCGCAGCAGCGCCTCGCGGCTGTCGTCCTCGGGCGCATCGCTCATTTCCAGCAGTTTGCGCCGGGTGAACAGCAGGCCGATGGCCAGGTACATCAGGAAGAACAGAATCAGGAACGGCTCGGTGCTCCATAGCAATTCCGGCGTGTAGGAGCGCAGCCCCCAGGCTAAGCCGATGCCGAAGGTGCCGACAAAGCCGATCAGGTTGAGCAGCCGCCAGGCCTTGAACCAGGCGATGGCGAGGATGCCGGCATTGAGCAAGGCGAAATAGCTGAACAGCGCAACATGGTTGCCGGCGCCGGTCGACGTCAGGATCGGCGCAGCGAAACCGCCCAGTGCGGCGACGCACGCCAGCGCCAGGGAATCCTGGGTGATTGCCAGAATCGCGGAGAACACGGTCACCGCCACCAACAGGCCCAGGGCTGCCGTGGGATCGAGCAGCGGATGCAGACGCATGGCGGCGAACACCGTCAGGTACAACACGGCAATCCCGGTGCCTTGCAGCATCAGTGCGTAATTATTATTGCGATGGCGCAGCCACCAGCCCAACCCGAGCAAGCCCAGCGCAGCCGCTGCCACCCCGGCGTAACGCAGTTCGATCGGCACCACCATGCCTTCAGTGGCGTAACGCAACAGGAAGGCCAGGCCGAGAAACAACAGCACCACGCCGACGCGCAGCACGGTGTTGCCGCCGAACAGCCAGTTACGGGCGCCGCTGATGGCTCGGTCAATGAAATTGGGGCCACGGGGGATGGCGGGTTGTTGCGGCTCGCGTGCGACCGGTTCGGGCTTCCAGACATCGACTGGCAGCGGGCGACTGGTTTCAGTGGCTGCGGCAGTGATCGGCTGGAGTTCGGGTGGGAGGTCCCAGATCAGCTCCGGGGTCTCGACGGGGATTTCGTCGAGTGTAAATTCAGCTGTCGGGGCCGGTTCGCTGACCGCCGAATCGCTGGCCTCAGGCGCCTTGACGCCAGACACTTCGAGCAATGCCAGGCGTTGCTGCACGGCATTGAGCGCAACCTGTGCCTGCTCCAGAAGAACGCGCTGCTCGGCGGTTTGTGAGCCCAAGCGAGCGATACGGATGGCCTGGCCAATACCCAACCCGAGCAACGCGCCCAACAGCGCATCGCTGAACGACTCGTCAAGTATCCAGCCCAGCACCAGCCCAATCAGCATGAAAATCCATTGCATGGTCGATATCCCTAAGCGGCCCATTGCCTTGTAGCGCCTACGCTGACGCCATCGCGGGCAAGCCACGCTCCCACAGGTCATATGCGATCTTGCGACCCATAAACATCCTGTGGGAGCGTGGCTTGCCCGCGATTGAGCGCGCAGCGCTCACTGAAACTGGTGCTTAGTATATCGATCAGGCCCAACAGCCGTCGGGCCTTACTCGCAATTATTGCTAAAAGTTACTCCAGAGCTTTCCAAATCTCCGTGGCGTACTCGCGAATGGTCCGGTCGGAAGAGAACCAACCCATCCGCGAAGTGCTCAAGACTGCCGAGCGCCACCAAGCCTGGGAGTCGTGCCAATGGGCTTCCACGCGCATCTGCGCTTCCCAATAGGAGTCGAAATCGGCGCAGACCAGGAAGCGGTCGTAGTCGATCAGCGAATCGATCAACCCTGTGTAACGGGCCGGATCATCCGGCGAGAACACCCCGCCACGAATCGCTTGCAGCACATCGTTCAGACGGTGGGACGCGGCAATATCTGGCGTCGCGTTGAACTCGTGGTTCTGCTTGCGCGCCTCAACCTGCTGGGCGCTGAGGCCGAAAATGAACATGTGCTCGGCGCCAATGCGCTCACACATTTCCACGTTGGCGCCATCGAGGGTGCCGATGGTCAGCGCGCCGTTGAGGCCGAACTTCATGTTGCTGGTGCCCGAGGCTTCGAAACCAGCGGTGGAAATCTGCTCCGACAAATCCGCCGCCGGGATGATGCTCTCCGCCAGGCTGACGTTGTAGTTGGGCAGGAACACCACTTTGAGCAAACCACGCACAGTCGGGTCGTTGTTCACCACACGCGCAATGTCATTGGTCAGTTTGATGATCAGCTTGGCCTGGTGATAACTGGCCGCTGCCTTGCCGGCGAAGATCTTCACCCGCGGCACCCAGTCGATTTCCGGCTCGGCGCGAATCGCCTGATACAACGCCACGGTGTGCATCAAGTTGAGCAACTGGCGTTTGTATTCGTGAATCCGTTTGACCTGCACGTCGAACATCGCCGCCGGGTTGACCGCGATACCCAGCCGTTCATGAATCAGGTAAGCCAAGGCTTTTTTGCTGTGCAAACGCTGTTCGGCGAACGCCTTGCGGAACGCGGTTTTTTCGGCGAAAGGCTCCAGGCCCGCCAAGCCTTGTTCCGGGTCGTCCAACAGTTCCGGGCCAAGGGCGTCGACCAGCATCGACGTCAGTTCAGGGTTGGCCTGGTAGAGCCAGCGGCGGAAGGTGATGCCGTTGGTCTTGTTGTTGATCCGCTCCGGGTAGAGCTTGTGCAGTTCCGAGAACACGGTTTTGCGCATCAACTGCGTGTGCAGCGCGGACACGCCGTTGACGCTGTGGGAACCCAGGAACGCGAGGTTCCCCATGCGCACCCGGCGGCCGTTGTCTTCTTCGATCAGCGACACCGCGCGCAGCACGTCAAAGTCGTGAATGCCTTTGGCGCGCAGCGAGTCGATGTGCTGGGCGTTGATCAGGTAGATGATCTGCATGTGCCGCGGCAGCATGCGCTCCATCAAACCGACCGGCCAGGTTTCCAGCGCTTCGGGCAGCAACGTGTGGTTGGTGTACGAGAGCGTGTCGACGGTGACTTGCCATGCCGCATCCCACGCGACGTCGTAGACGTCAACGAGTTGGCGCATCAGCTCGGCCACGGCAATCGAGGGGTGAGTGTCGTTGAGCTGGATTGCGGCGTGATCGCCCAGTGTCAGCACGGAGGTGTGCATGTTGCGGTGGCGGCGCAGCAAGTCCTGCAAGGACGCGGCGACGAAGAAGTATTCCTGGCGCAGACGCAGTTCCTGGCCGGCTTCGGTACTGTCGGCCGGGTAGAGGACGCGCGAAATACTTTCCGCCCGGGCAACTTCCGCTACCGCGCCCAAGTGGTCACCGGCGTTGAAGCGCTCCAGGTGCAAATCTTCCACCGCCCGGGCACGCCACAGGCGCAACGTATTGACGCTCGCTCCGCGCCAGCCGACCACCGGTGTGTCGTAGGCAATGGCGCGAACGGTTTCCACCGGCGTCCAGACCTGCTTGGTCTTGCCGGCTTCGTCGGTGACGGTTTCAACACTGCCGCCAAAACCGATCGGGTAAACGACCTCTGGCCGTTCAAATTCCCATGGGTTACCGAAATCCAGCCAGTGCTCGGTTTGCTCCTGCTGCCAGCCATCGACGATGGCCTGACGGAACAAACCGTGTTCATAACGAATGCCATAGCCATGGCCGGCGATACCCAGGGTCGACATGCTTTCCATAAAGCACGCCGCCAGGCGACCGAGGCCACCATTGCCAAGGGCCGCGTCGGGCTCCAGCAGGCGAATGCGTTCAAGGTCGACGCCCAGTTCGGTCAGGGCTTCGCGGGCGACATCCAGCAGGCCGAGGTTGCTCAGGCTGTCGTAGAGCAGCCGGCCGATGAGAAATTCCAGGGAGAGGTAGTAAACCCGTTTCTGACCTTTGCGGTAGATCTGCCGGGTGTGATCCATCCAGTGCTCGACCATGTGATCGCGCGCTGCCAATGCAATCGCTTCGAACCAGTCGTGGTCAAACGCGTGATCCGGGTCTTTGCCCACCGCGTAGGTGAGTTTCGTCAAGACGGCATCGCGGAATGCGGCCACCTCTGCTTCGCGAACAAGTGGTTCTTGAGTCATCGATAGGACCTCGAGCGAGCGTGAAGTTGTTGAGCCTAGACGGTCTGACCGGCCGCGGGGGCTCTGGTTCGGCAGTTTTTCCTGATAGTGCGAGATAGGTCGACATTACATTGTCATGTGCCTTAATCAATGCAGGGCCCGTGCCGGATTAACGGTGCCATCGGGCGGTTGTCGAAAAAAACTGGCGAAAGGTTGTTCAAAAATCCACCAGTCCCGGTATGATCGCGCGCCCTGATGCACACGCTGGTAACAACCGATGATGAAGTCCAACCTGATCGCTGCCGCCGAGATCGATCGCCTCGACACCTGGGCCAAATATTCTGCGCCAATGTGCGGCTCCTGTGTGTCCAGCTGCTGCACGCTGCCGGTCGAGGTCAAGATCAAGGATCTGATCCGTATCGGCATCGTCGACGAGTTCGAGCGCGGCGAACCGGCGAAAAACATCGCCAAGCGCCTGCAGAAGGAAGGGATCGTCGAGCGCTATAACCAGAAATCCGAAATTTTCACGCTCCAGCGCATGAGCAACAACGATTGCCTGTACCTGGATCGTAAAAGCCGTCTGTGCACTATTTATGAAAAGCGCCCGGACACTTGCCGCAATCACCCGAAGATCGGCCCGCGTCCGGGTTACTGCGCTTACAAGCCTAAAGAAGTGGCGCGTGAGAGCAGCGAGAGCCGCCGGCCGCTCGATAAATTCTGATCCGCAATCTCGTTGCCCTATAGGGCCTCATCGCGAGCAAGCTCGCTCCCACAGTGGATCTTCAGTGTTTGCACTATCGAGTGAACACCATAAATCCCTGTGGGAGCGAGCTTGCTCGCGATGAGGCCAGCACAAACACCGCACAAACCCCAGACAAACAAAAACGCCCCCGACCTTGCGGTCGGGGGCGTTTTTTTTGCAGCTAACTAAATGACTTAGTTACCAGCTTTTTTCGCAGCGCGGGTACGCTCGCTTTCGCCCAGGATCTTCTTGCGAAGACGGATGGACTTAGGAGTGACTTCGCACAATTCGTCTTCTTGAACGAATTCCAGAGCCTGCTCCAGGGTGAAGCGGATAGGCGGAACCAGAGCGATGGTTTCGTCTTTACCCGAAGCACGCATGTTGTCGAGCTTCTTGCCTTTGGTTGGGTTGACGCCCAGGTCGTTGTCGCGGCTGTTGATGCCGACGATTTGACCTTCGTACACGTCTTCACCGTGACCCAGGAACAGTTTGCCGCGAGCTTGCAGGGTTTCCAGCGAGTAAGTCAGAGCCTTACCGGTAGCAACCGAAACCAGCACGCCGTTCTGACGGCCGGACATGTCGCCGGACTTCATCACATCGTAACGGTCGAAGATCGAGGTCAGGATGCCTGCACCGGAGGTCAGGGTCAGGAACTCGTTACGGAAACCGATCAAGCCACGAGCCGGGATGTTGTACTCAAGGCGCACACGGCCCTTGCCATCCGGAACCATGTTGGTCAGGTCGCCTTTACGGATACCGATCTGTTCCATGATCGAACCTTGCGATTCTTCCGGCAGGTCGATGGTCACGTTTTCGTACGGTTCGTGCTTGACGCCGTCAACCATGCGGATGATCACTTCAGGACGACCAACACCCATTTCGAAGCCTTCGCGACGCATGGTTTCGATCAGTACCGAGAGGTGCAGCTCACCACGGCCGGATACTTTGAACTTGTCGGCGGAGTCGCCTTCTTCAACGCGCAGAGCAACGTTGTAGAGCAGTTCCTTGTCCAGACGTTCCTTGATGTTACGGCTGGTGACGAACTTGCCTTCACGACCGCAGAACGGCGAGTCGTTAACCTGGAAGGTCATGGAAACAGTGGGTTCGTCAACGGTCAGCGGCTTCATCGCTTCGACGTTCAGTGGGTCGCACAGAGTGTCGGAGATGAACAGCTGGTCGAAGCCGCTGATGCAGACGATGTCGCCGGCAGCTGCTTCGTCAACGTCGATACGGTGCAGACCGTGGTGACCCATCAGCTTCAGGATACGACCGTTACGGCGCTTGCCGTCGGCGTCGATAGCCACAACTTGAGTGTTCGGCTTGACGCGACCACGGGCGATACGGCCAACACCGATAACACCCAGGAAGCTGTTGTAGTCCAGTGCCGAGATTTGCATCTGGAACGGACCGTCACGGTCGACTTTTGGAGCCGGCACGTGGTCAATGATCGCCTGGTACAGCGGGGTCATGTCTTCAGCCATGTCGGTGTGTTCCAGACCGGCAATGCCGTTCAGGGCCGAGGCGTAGACGACTTTGAAGTCCAGCTGTTCTTCGGTAGCACCGAGGTTGTCGAACAGGTCGAAGATCTGGTCCAGAACCCAGTCCGGACGCGCGCCTGGACGGTCAACCTTGTTGATGACCACGATTGGACGCAGGCCGGCTTCGAAAGCCTTCTTGGTCACGAAACGGGTTTGCGGCATAGGGCCGTCTTGAGCGTCAACCAGCAGCAGAACGGAGTCAACCATCGACATTACGCGTTCAACTTCGCCGCCGAAGTCGGCGTGGCCCGGGGTGTCCACGATGTTGATGTGGTGGCCGTTCCAGTTGATGGCGGTGTTTTTCGCCAGAATGGTAATACCGCGTTCTTTCTCCTGGTCGTTGGAGTCCATCACGCGCTCGTCGTTGAGCTCGTTGCGCTCCAGGGTGCCGGATTGACGCAAGAGTTTGTCTACCAGGGTGGTTTTACCATGGTCAACGTGAGCAATGATGGCGATGTTGCGTAGATTTTCGATCACTTGTGTATCTCGATCAGAGGATTCGGTGTGCTGACAAGTCTTGGCAGCGATTTACAGTAGAGTCAGGCCTTGCCGTTACAGCTTGACGGCAGAGTCGGGGGGCCGGTGACGCAGGCCACAGGCATACAGCCCCGGGCTCTTAGCTCGGTCGATAAACGCGCACATTGGCATGCCCCTCACTGAGCAAATGGTGGGCATGCAGGCGACTCATCACGCCTTTGTCGCAATACAGCAGGTACTGGCGAGTAGGGTCCAGTTCCTTGAAACGAGCGTTCAATGCATAAAACGGCATCGTTTGTACCTCAATGCCAGCAAGCTCCAGCGGGTCGTCTTCAGCGGCATCCGGATGACGGATATCGATGATGATTTGCCCCGCCAGCGCTTCGCTGACTTCTTCGATCTGCAAGTCCTGGCCCAATTCGTCGATCACGCGATCGATCGGCACCAGCTTGGCATTCTCGAGCGCACGCTCAAGGACTGCCATGTCGAACTGTTGTTCTTCGTACTCCACGCGCGGTCGCTTGGCGTGGGTTTTCGGGTTCACCGAAATGACCCCGCAATATTCCGGCATGTGCTTGGCGAAGTCGGCGGTACCGATTTCGTTGGCCAGATCAATGATGTCCTGCTTGTGACTAGCGATCAGCGGACGCAAGACCAGCTTGTCGGTCACGCAGTCGATCACGGACAGGTTCGGCAATGTCTGGCTCGACACCTGGGAAATCGCTTCGCCGGTGACCAGCGCTTCGATCTCCAGCCGATCAGCAATACGGGAAGCAGCGCGCAACATCATACGCTTCAAAACTACGCCCATATGACTGTTATCGACTTTACCGAGAATTTCTCCCAGTACTTCCTCGAACGGCACACTCACAAATAACACGCGTTGGGAGCTGCCGTACTTCTTCCAGATGAAGTGCGCGACTTCCATGACGCCCAGTTCATGGGCACGTCCGCCCAGATTAAAGAAGCAGAAATGGCTCATCAGCCCGCGGCGCATGATCTGGTACGCGGCAACGGTGGAATCGAAGCCGCCGGACATCAGTACAAGCGTCTGTTCCAGGGCTCCCAGCGGATAACCGCCGATGCTGTTGTGCTGGCTGTGGATCACGAACAACCGTTTGTCGCGAATTTCGATGCGAACTTCGATTTGCGGCTCTTTCAGCGAGATTCCGGCGGCACCGCACTGACGACGCAGTTGACTGCCGACGTATTTCTCGACATCCATCGAGCTGAATTCATGCTTGCCGGCGCGCTTGCAGCGCACCGAAAAAATCTTCCCGGCCAGCGCATCACCGAAGTGCTGCTTGCACTTGGCGACGATGTCGTCGAAGTCGCCCAGCGGGTATTCATCGACCTGCAGGAAATGCGCAATGCCGGGCATGCAGCTCAGGCGCTCGGTCATCTCCTTCAGGGCCTTGGGCTCGCTGACGCGGGTTTCCAGCTCGAGATTGTCCCACACACCGTTCACCACCACAGCCGGGTCCAGGTCACGGAGCACGGTACGGATATTTTTGGCCAATTGGCGGATGAAACGCATCCGTACCGGGCGGCTCTTGATGGTGATCTCGGGAAAGACTTTTACGATTAATTTCATGAAAACAGCGCGCGCAGGCCCAGCCGAAAAAGGGGGGCGCGGATTATAGCGGAAATTGCTCAAGGTTTAACCAGTTAATGTGCAGAAGGTTTCGCGCGCACCAAAACAGGTCATTTAGCGAATTAAGCGCTACATTACAGGGCGCAATTTTCGGCTTTGCGCCGCTTTGTACCTTTATAAGCGTGAAATTGGGGCAAAAAACCCATGGTGGGGCACTGGCATGCAATTTGCTCCCTTGTGAGGCAGGTTGCCTTGGCAGAGTATTCGCGCCGGCATCACCCACATTCTAAGGGCATCCACTACTAAGCCCGAAGCCACCCGGAGGACACTATGTCGAAGTCGGTTCAACTCATCAAAGATCATGACGTCAAGTGGATTGATCTGCGCTTCACGGACACCAAAGGCACTCAGCACCACGTGACCATGCCGGCTCGCGACGCGCTGGATGAAGCTTTCTTCGAAGAAGGCAAAATGTTCGACGGTTCCTCCATCGCTGGCTGGAAAGGCATCGAAGCTTCCGACATGATCCTGATGCCGGACGACAGCACCGCTGTCCTCGACCCGTTCACCGAAGAACCAACCCTGATCCTGGTTTGCGACGTGATCGAGCCTTCGACCATGCAAGGCTACGATCGTGACCCACGTGCGATCGCCAAGCGTGCCGAGGAATACCTGAAGTCGACCGGTATCGGCGACACCGTATTTGTTGGCCCAGAGCCAGAATTCTTCATCTTCGACGAAGTGAAGTTCAAGTCTGATATCTCCGGCTCCATGTTCAAAATCTACTCCGAACAAGGTTCGTGGATGTCCGACCAGGACGTGGAAGGCGGCAACAAAGGCCACCGTCCAGGCGTCAAAGGCGGCTACTTCCCGGTTCCGCCGTTCGACCACGACCACGAAATCCGTACCTCCATGTGCAACGCCATGGAAGAAATGGGCCTGGTCATCGAAGTTCACCACCACGAAGTGGCCACTGCCGGCCAGAACGAAATCGGTGTGAAGTTCAACACCCTGGTTGCCAAGGCTGACGAAGTTCAGACCCTGAAATACTGCGTACACAACGTTGCTGATGCATACGGCCGCACCGCGACCTTCATGCCTAAGCCGCTGTACGGCGACAACGGTTCGGGTATGCACGTCCACCTGTCCATCGCCAAAGATGGCAAGAACACCTTCGCTGGCGAAGGCTATGCCGGCCTGTCCGACACCGCCCTGTACTTCATCGGCGGCATCATCAAGCACGGTAAGGCACTGAACGGCTTCACCAACCCGTCGACCAACTCCTACAAGCGCCTGGTCCCAGGTTTCGAAGCTCCAGTAATGCTGGCTTACTCGGCTCGCAACCGTTCCGCTTCGATCCGTATTCCTTACGTGTCCAGCCCTCGCGCTCGCCGTATCGAAGCACGCTTCCCGGATCCAGCAGCCAACCCATACCTGGGCTTCGCTGCACTGTTGATGGCTGGCCTGGACGGCATCCAGAACAAGATCCACCCTGGCGACGCAGCTGACAAAAACCTGTATGACCTGCCGCCTGAAGAGGCGAAAGAGATCCCACAAGTTTGCGGCAGCCTGAAAGAAGCCCTGGAAGAGCTGGACAAAGGTCGTGCGTTCCTGACCAAAGGCGGCGTTTTCAGCGACGACTTCATCGACGCTTACATCGCCCTGAAAAGCGAAGAAGAAATCAAGGTTCGTACCTTCGTACACCCACTGGAATATGAGCTGTACTACAGCTGCTAATCCGGTAGCTCCGCGTCACGCGGCGTGAAAAAGAGAGGCCTCCTTCGGGAGGCCTTTTTTTTGGAGCCATTTCCGACAACGACTTTCCCCATCTCCTCGGGCATTCACAGCATCGTCCGGCATAAACCTTTTTGAGTAGCTCGTAGCCTTGGGGCTTCTTTCACTCAAAGGATGGGACAATGAATAACTATTCGCTCAAGGCATTACTTCTCGCTCTCGTGCCCCTGGCACTGCAGGCATGTACCACTCCCTCCGCACCGACAGGGATAGAACGCAGCCTGTTGCTTCAAAGCAGCACTTCCTGGGACGGCACGCGTTACGCTCACTACCCCGATACCGCGCCAGAACTGTCCCTGCTCAAACTCAAGATACCGGCCAACACCGAACTTCAATGGCACACTCACCCCATCCCTAATGCGGCGTACATTCTTGCCGGTGAGCTGACCATTGAAAGCAGGGACAGCGGCCAGACTCGACGCTACAAGCGAGGCGAAGCATTGGCCGAAATGGTCAACATTACTCATCGCGGGAAAACCGGTGACGAGCCGGTCGAACTTATTGTGTTCTATGCTGGCAGCCAGGGTATTCCATTATCGGAGTAATCCTCGCTGTCCACAGGGAGTCTGAATGCGGCCATTTTTTATGTTTATGCTGCTGTCTTTGGCTTTTCCCGTGATGGCCCAGATTTACAAATACACCGATGCCGACGGCAACACCGCCTATAGCAATCAGCCGCCTGATGGCGTCGCAGCGCAGGCGGTCGAGCTGCCACCGCTTAACAGCGTCGAGCCTCAGCGCCCTTCTGTGCCGCCCAGCGAGGCCTTGAGCCGAGAACAGCCCCATAGCGCTTACGAGGTGCTGGAGCTGACCAACTTGCCCACCACCGAAGCGTTGCGCGCCAATAACGGCACTTTCACCGTCAGCGTCATGATCAAACCGCGGCTTCAAGCGCCGCATCTGCTGAGGTTGCTGCTTGATGATCAGCCCTACGGCCAATCGAGCAACGTGCCGATCCTGCAACTGGTCAATATTGATCGCGGCACGCACAGTCTCGCAGTGCAGGTCATCGACGGAGAAAACATCGTGCAGCAAAGTCCCGGCGTGACCTTCACCGTGCAACGGGTGCACAAGCCGTGAGGTTATGGCTTCTGGTCGCCTGCTTGTGTGCCCTGCCGGCGGCGGCCGAGGTTTTCACCTACGTCGACGCCCAAGGCAATCGTGTCTACACCGACCAGCCAGGCTCCGGCAGCGCCAAACGCGTGCCGCTGGCGACAGGCAACCGTATGTCCGCCAAACCTGGCGGCGGTGCAGCACCGGTGATCGCTGACAAGAAGACTGAAACAAAGGCGCTGTTCCACTACGACATGCTCAGAATACTGGTGCCAGAGCCCGACGCCACGGTTCGCAACAACGCTGGCGAGCTGATCGTCAGCGTCACCAGCGAACCCGGCCTGCAACGCGGGCATCGCTACCGTTTGCTTCTCGATGGTCAACCCACCGCCGAACCGGGGCCGAGCCCGGTTTTCGCGCTGAATAACATCGACCGTGGCAGCCACAATCTCTCAGTGGAAATCCTCGACGAGCAAGGTCGCACTGTCGAACGCACCGCCAACCAGCCCTTCCACATGCTGCGTATCTCCCTGGCGCAAAAACGCCAAGTCAAACCCTGCGTCCTCGCCGACTACGGCCAACGGCCGGAATGTCCGCTCAAGGACAAGCCTGAAGAAGAAAAAAGTCCCTTCTGGCGTTTCTTCTAACCTCGTTCAGGTTTGCGCACTATATTGGTGCAATAGATTGCACCGTACTCACATCGCATCCCATTTTGGTTCGAAACTACCCGCAAAAGCTGGCAGAACGCCACGCAAACGAGCGTCAAACGCCCGTTTCAGGCCTTAAACGCTTCTTTTCGGAGCCTTGGTTTGGTTTTTGCATTTTCCTCGTATCGGCGCGTTATTCATGCGCATGCCCTGCTCCAAAAGAGGTCCTGATGACCATTAGCGACGCACTGCATCGACTGCTACTCGACAACCTGACCACCGCCACCATCCTGCTCGACGCCGACCTGCGCCTCGAGTACATGAACCCGGCGGCGGAGATGCTCCTGGCCATCAGCGGCCAGCGTAGCCATGGGCAGTTCATCAGTGAGTTGTTCACCGAATCCACCGAAGCACTGAATTCATTGCGCCAGGCGGTGGAGCATGCGCACCCCTTCACCAAGCGCGAAGCGATGCTCACCGCCCTCACCGGCCAGACACTGACCGTCGACTATGCGGTGACGCCAATCCTGGCCAACGGCGACACCATGCTTCTGCTTGAAGTCCATCCCCGTGACCGCTTGCTGCGGATCACCAAGGAAGAGGCGCAGCTGTCCAAACAGGAAACCAGCAAGATGCTGGTGCGCGGCCTCGCCCACGAAATCAAGAATCCACTGGGCGGCATTCGCGGTGCGGCGCAATTGCTCGCCCGTGAGCTGCCCGAAGAAAGCCTGCGCGACTACACCAACGTGATCATTGAAGAGGCCGACCGTCTGCGCAATCTCGTAGACCGCATGCTCGGCTCCAACAAACTGCCGTCGCTGGCCATGTGCAACATCCACGAAGTGCTGGAGCGCGTCTCTCATCTGGTGGAAGCCGAAAGCCAGGGCTGCATCACGCTGGTGCGCGACTACGACCCAAGCATTCCCGACGTATTGATCGATCGCGAACAAATGATCCAGGCGGTCCTGAACATCGTGCGCAACGCGATGCAAGCCATCAGCAGCCAGAACGAGCTGCGCCTGGGGCGCATCAGTTTGCGCACCCGCGCCATGCGCCAGTTCACCATCGGCCACGTACGCCATCGCCTGGTGACCAAGATCGAAATCATCGACAACGGTCCCGGCATTCCCGCGGACCTGCAGGAAACCATCTTCTTCCCCATGGTCAGCGGCCGCCCGGACGGTACCGGGCTGGGCCTGGCCATTACCCAGAACATCATCAGCCAGCACCAGGGCTTGATCGAGTGTGACAGCCACCCAGGCCACACCACCTTCTCGATCTTTCTGCCACTGGAACAAGGAGCCACATCGACATGAGCCGTAGTGAAACCGTGTGGATCGTCGATGACGACCGTTCTATCCGTTGGGTCCTGGAAAAAGCCTTGCAGCAAGAAGGCATGACCACGCAAAGCTTCGACAGCGCCGATGGCGTGATGAGCCGCCTGGCGCGCCAGCAGCCGGACGTGATCATTTCCGACATCCGCATGCCGGGCGCCAGCGGCCTGGACCTCCTGGCACGGATTCGCGAGCAACACCCACGGTTGCCGGTGATTATCATGACCGCGCACTCCGACCTGGACAGCGCTGTCGCGTCCTATCAGGGCGGCGCGTTTGAATACCTGCCAAAGCCGTTCGACGTTGACGAAGCGGTCTCTCTGGTCAAACGTGCCAACCAGCACGCCCAGGAACAGCAAGGCCTGGAAGTCCCGGTCGCCCTGACCCGCACCCCGGAAATCATCGGTGAAGCTCCGGCAATGCAGGAAGTGTTTCGTGCCATCGGGCGCTTGAGCCACTCCAACATCACCGTGCTGATCAACGGCGAGTCCGGGACCGGTAAAGAGCTGGTGGCCCACGCCCTGCACCGCCACAGCCCACGCGCGGCGTCGCCTTTTATTGCCCTGAACATGGCGGCGATCCCCAAGGATCTGATGGAGTCCGAGTTGTTCGGCCATGAAAAAGGCGCGTTCACCGGTGCGGCGAACCTGCGTCGCGGTCGCTTTGAGCAGGCGGACGGCGGCACCCTGTTCCTTGATGAAATCGGCGACATGCCGGCCGACACTCAGACCCGTTTGCTGCGCGTACTGGCCGATGGCGAGTTCTACCGCGTCGGGGGCCATGTACCGGTGAAGGTCGATGTGCGAATCATCGCCGCAACCCACCAGAATCTGGAAACCCTGGTGCACGCCGGGAAATTCCGTGAGGACTTGTTCCACCGTCTCAACGTGATCCGCATTCATATTCCAAGGCTGTCGGACCGTCGCGAAGACATCCCGACCCTCGCCAAGCACTTCCTCAGCCGCGCCGCGCAGGAGCTGGCGGTGGAGCCGAAGCTGCTCAAAAGCGAAACCGAGGAATACCTGAAGAACCTGCCGTGGGGCGGCAACGTTCGCCAGTTGGAAAACACCTGCCGCTGGATCACGGTGATGGCATCGGGTCGCGAAGTGCACATCAGCGACCTGCCGCCAGAGCTGTTGAACCTGCCGCAGGATTCGGCGCCTGTGACCAACTGGGAGCAAGCGCTGCGCCAGTGGGCTGACCAGGCATTGGCTCGCGGTCAATCGAGTCTGCTCGACAGCGCCGTGCCGACATTCGAGCGAATCATGATCGAAACCGCTCTCAAACACACCGCCGGCCGCCGCCGCGACGCCGCCGTCCTGCTGGGCTGGGGACGCAATACCCTGACGCGCAAGATCAAGGAACTGGGGATGAAGGTCGATGGCGCGGATGATGATGAGGGGGAAGAGGGTTAATCACCCCTCAGATCTTCGCTGACGGTTACATCCAATCGCGGGCAAGCCCGCTCCCACAGAGGACTTCGGTGTCGTCACAATTTGTGAACACCTTTGAACCTGTGGGAGCGGGCTTGCCCGCGATGCTTTTGGGGCCGGCGTGCACCGCCTGAATGCACCGTGAACCGCAATCGCGCACGGCTACTGACCTTGAATCCCGCCTGCTTTCGCTATCAAACCCTTATCTAAAAAACGCGAAAGCCCCGTAATACGGGGCTTTCAGCGTTTCAGCGCGACTTTCTGTTTCAACTTGTTAAGACCTGGCACGCCCCCTGCAATAGTCCATTCAGTGATTCAGTTCACTACCCGGTTTCGGGGACCTTGGTACAGGCAGGCCGGGGATTCCCCTCTTTACATCGGGCTCACACCGCACACAGCGACGAGCCCACCCCGTTTTGGGGCCCTTGATACAGGCAGGTCAGGGGTTCCTTCTTTACACCGGGCTTGCGACGCAATGCGCAAGCCCTGCCGTTTTGGGAACCTTGGTACAGGCAGGCCGGGGATTCCCTCTTTTATTGCTCTCGGAGATGGATCTCCAGCCGCCAGCGGCCATCGACCTCGCTGCCGGCCCACTCACCCTGCAGTGGCCGGGCCGCCACTACCGTCAACAGCAACCCTCCATCACTCAAACGCGTACGCCAGTTCACAACCTTGTCGTTGAGCTTGAGCTGACCTTTCTGCGCCTTGCCTTCGGCCTCGAACAGCAATGCGAGGCTGCCGTCCACGAACTCGCCGTGGGACTTGGGTTCGTTGTTGAACCACACCACCAGGCCGTCGCTCGTTACTTCAACCTGTTGGAGTTCGCAGGGGTCGGGCGTCGTCAGACGGCCAATCATCAACCCCACCATCAGTCCGACAATTGCCAGCGAAGCCATCACGCGCGGGAATAGTTTCGAACGTGTGTCGGTTGGCGGCGTAGAATGCCGCTCATCTTTACCTTCGGAGCCGTGCATGTTTCACGTCATCCTTTTCCAACCAGAAATTCCGCCGAATACCGGCAACGTTATCAGGCTGTGCGCCAACAGCGGCTGCCACCTGCATTTGATCGAACCGCTGGGCTTCGAGATGGACGACAAGCGTCTGCGCCGGGCGGGCCTCGATTACCACGAGTATGCCACCTTGCAACGCCATGCCGACCTTGCCAGTTGCCTGGAGAGCCTTGGCCATCCTCGCTTGTTCGCGTTCACCACCAAAGGCTCGCGACCATTCCACGATGCCAGTTTTGCAGAGGGTGACGCCTTCCTGTTCGGCCCGGAAAGCCGTGGTTTGCCAGCCGAGGTGCTCGATGCCCTGCCCGGCGAACAACGCCTGCGCCTGCCGATGCGCGAAGGCTGCCGCAGCCTGAACCTGTCGAACACCGTGGCGGTTGCCGTGTATGAAGGCTGGCGCCAGCTTGGCTTCAAATAACGCGGCATAAAAAAATGTGGGAGCGAGCTTGCTCGCGATGGCGGTGTGTCAGCCAACATTAATGTTGAAGCTGATGACCTCATCGCGAGCAAGCTCGCTCCCACATTGGAACGCTTACTGAACGGTTGGAGTTTCGCCCGCGGCCTGCATGCGTTGCAGTTCTTGTGCGTACAGCGCGTCGAAGTTCACCGGCGCCAGCATCAGGGCCGGGAACGAACCGCGGGTCACCAGGCTGTCCAGGGTCTCGCGAGCGTACGGGAACAGAATGTTCGGGCAGAACGCGCCGAGGGTGTGGCTCATCGAAGCGTCGTCCAGGTTCTTGATCAGGAAGATCCCGGCCTGTTGCACTTCGGCGATGAACGCGACTTCGTCACCGTTTTTCACGGTCACGGACAAAGTCAGCACCACTTCGTGGAAGTCGCTTTCCAGCGCCTTCTGGCGGGTGTTCAGATCCAGACCGACGCTCGGTTCCCACTGCTGGCGGAAGATTGCCGGGCTTTTCGGGGCTTCGAAGGACAAGTCACGTACGTAGATGCGCTGCAAGGAGAATTGCGGTGCGGTTTCTTCTTCGCTAGCTGCAGTGTTCTGTTGGTCAGTCATCTCAGATCCTTTCTGATCTTGGGGTCTTATAGGGAAGGCGTTCAGGCCTTGAGCATGGCGTCGAGCTTACCGGCGCGCTCAAGCGCAAACAAATCATCACAACCGCCGATATGGCGTTCGCCGATCCAGATTTGCGGCACGGACGTACGTCCGGCCTTCTGGGCCATGGCGGCACGCACCTGCGGCTTGCCATCGACCTTGATCTCTTCGAAGGCCACGCCTTTGTTCTCGAGCAGGTACTTGGCTCGCGAGCAGTAAGGGCAGTAATCGCTGGAATAGACGATGACGTTGCTCATATCACTTCACCAACGGCAGGTTGTCGCCTTTCCAGCTGGAAATACCGCCGGACAGCTTGGCGGCGGTGAAGCCGGATTTCATCAGTTCGCGGGCGTGGGTGCCGGCAGTCTGGCCCAGGGCGTCGACCAGGATGATGGTCTTGGCCTTGTGCTTTTCCAGTTCGCCGACGCGTGCCGCCAGTTTGTCGTGCGGAATGTTCAACGCGCCAACAATGTGACCGGCGGCGAAATCCTTGACCGAACGAATATCGACCACAATGCCCGCGTCCTTGTTGACCAGGCCGGTCAGCTCACCGGTACTCAGGCTGCGGCCGCCGCCTTGCATCTGATAGGCCAACAGCAAGGCCGCCAGTACGACGAAGATACCCACGAGAATGTAGTGGTTGGTGGCGAATTGAATCAGATGATCAACCATCGAAGGAGGTTCCAGGGCGTTAAAATGTCGGCCAGTATACACAGCCCCTATGGTGGGCCAAACCCCGTCCGGCGGTGACGCCGCAGGAACTTCGCTTTAAACTGCCACTCCCTTTTCCATCGCCCTCTTTTAATTCAGCCACGAGTGGAATCCATGACTACCACGCCTAAACCTTTGGTCCTGATTATTCTCGACGGCTTCGGTCACAGTGAGAGCCCTGAATCCAACGCCGTGTTTGCGGCGAAGAAGCCCGTACTGGACCGCTTGTGGGCCACCGTGCCGAACGGCCTGATCTCCGGCAGCGGCATGGACGTCGGCTTGCCGGACGGCCAGATGGGCAACTCCGAAGTCGGCCACATGAACCTCGGCGCCGGCCGCGTGGTGTATCAGGACTTCACGCGCGTGACCAAATCGATCCGTGACGGTGAGTTTTTCGAGAACCCGACTATCTGCGCCGCCGTCGATAAAGCCGTCGCCGCCGGTAAAGCCGTGCACTTCATGGGCCTGCTGTCCGATGGCGGCGTTCACAGTCACCAGGACCACCTGGTGGCCATGGCCGAACTGGCTTTCAAGCGCGGAGCTGAAAAAATCTACCTGCACGCCTTCCTCGATGGCCGCGACACGCCGCCGAAAAGCGCGCAGTCGTCCATCGAACTGCTCGACGCGACCTTCCAGGCGCTGGGCAAAGGCCGGATCGCCAGCATCATTGGTCGTTATTTCGCCATGGACCGTGACAACCGTTGGGATCGCGTGGCCCAGGCCTACAACCTGATTGTCGATGGCAACGGCGAATTCAACGCCGCCACCGCCCAGGAAGGCCTGCAAGCAGCGTACGAGCGTGGCGAGAGCGACGAATTCGTCAAAGCCACTTCCATCGGCGAACCGGTGAAAGTCGAAGACGGCGACGCCGTGGTGTTCATGAACTTTCGCGCCGACCGCGCCCGTGAGTTGACCCGCGTGTTCGTTGAAGACGACTTCAAGGAGTTCGAGCGTGCACGCCAGCCGAAACTGGCTGGCTTCGTCATGTTGACCCAATACGCCGCCAGCATTCCTGCGCCATCGGCCTTCGCTGCCGGCAGCCTGGAAAATGTGCTGGGCGATTACCTGGCGAAGAACGGCAAGACTCAGCTGCGCATCGCCGAAACCGAGAAATATGCCCACGTAACCTTCTTCTTCTCCGGCGGTCGTGAAGAACCGTTCCCGGGCGAAGAGCGCATCCTGATCCCATCGCCGAAAGTCGCCACCTATGACTTGCAGCCCGAGATGAGCGCCCCGGAAGTCACCGACCGCATCGTCGATGCCATTGAAAATCAGCGTTACGACGTGATCGTGGTCAACTACGCCAACGGCGATATGGTCGGCCACAGCGGTGTGTTCGACGCAGCCGTCAAAGCCGTTGAATGCCTGGACCTGTGCGTTGGCCGCATCGTCGATGCCCTGGAGAAGGTTGGCGGCGAAGCGCTGATCACCGCCGACCACGGCAATGTCGAGCAAATGTCCGACGCCTCCACCGGTCAGGCCCACACCGCCCACACCACCGAGCCGGTGCCGTTCATTTATGTCGGCAAGCGTGATTTCAAGGTGCGCGATGGCGGCGTGCTGGCGGATGTCGCACCGACCATGCTGATGTTGATGGGCCTGGAGAAGCCGGCTGAAATGACCGGTACGTCGATTCTGGTGTAAGAGATCCCCTCAAACACCACCAAACCCTGTGGGAGCAGCTTGCTCGCGATGGCGTCCTGACAGTCAACATCATTGTTGAATGTTAAGACGCTATCGCGAGCAAGCTCGCTCCCACAGTAGTTTTGGAGTGTTTTCAGAGGCAACGCTGCTCCGGTTATCACACAGCCCCAATTGGGCATTTTTTTTGCGGCGCTTGGCGGGCATACTAGGCCGTCCCTTTCCCTGGTATCACCCGCCTCTATGCTTCGCGCCCTGATAGCCCTCGCTCTGACCTGCCTGCTCCAACCGGCCTTTGCTGACGAGCGCGCGCAAACCCAACAACAGTTGGACGCCACGCGTCAGGACATTGCCGAGCTGAAAAAAATGCTGGGCAAGCTGCAGGAAGAAAAATCCGGTGTGCAGAAGGACCTCAAAGGCACCGAGACCGAGATGGGCAAGCTCGAGAAGCAGGTCGAAACCCTGCAAAAAGAGCTGAAGAAAAGCGAATCCGAGCTGCAGCGACTCGATGGTGAGAAAAAAAAACTCCAGAGCGCACGCGTTGAACAGCAACGACTGATCGCCATTCAGGCTCGAGCGGCCTATCAGAACGGCCGCCAGGAGTACTTGAAGCTGCTGCTCAACCAGCAGAATCCGGAAAAATTCGCCCGCACCCTCACCTATTACGATTACCTGAGCCAGGCTCGCCTGGAGCAGCTGAAGAATTTCAACGAAACCTTGCGCCAGCTGGCCAATGTCGAAAAAGACATCAACCTGCAGCAGGCGCAATTGCTGGTGCAGAAAAGCAGCCTGGACAGCCAGCGCGATGAGCTCGACAAGGTTCGCAAAGAACGCCAGCAAGTCCTGGCCAAGCTCAGCGACGACGTGAAGGCGCGCGATCAGAAACTCGCCGCACGCGAGCAAGATCAGGCAGACCTGTCTAAAGTCCTTAAAACCATCGAAGAAACCCTGGCTCGCCAGGCTCGAGAGGCTGAAGAAGCGCGACAAAAAGCGCTGATCGCCCAGCAGGAAGCCGAAAAAAAGCGTTTACGTGAGGCCCAGGCGGCTGCAGACGCAGAGACCACCGACGCCCCACGCAAACCTGTTAAATCAACACCTGGCGCGCTGGTTTCAAGTTCAGGCGAAACCTTTGGCGGTCCTTTTGCGTCCTCCCGGGGAAAACTTCCCTGGCCTGTTGATGGTCGACTGTTGGCACGCTTTGGCGAAACCCGTGGCGACGATGCCCGGACCAAGTGGGACGGCGTGATGATCAGCGCTCCCGCCGGTAGCCAAGTGCATGCCGTGCATGGCGGTCGTGTGGTGTTTGCCGATTGGCTGCGGGGCGCCGGGCTGCTGGTGATCCTCGACCACGGCAACGGATTTTTGAGTCTTTATGGTCACAACCAGACGCTGCTCAAGTCTGCGGGTGACGTGGTAAAAGCCGGTGAGTCCATCTCCACTGTCGGCAACAGTGGCGGGCAGGACACGCCAGCGCTGTATTTCGCTATTCGTCAGCAGGGTCACCCGAGTGATCCGGCGCAATGGTGCCGCGCGCAAGGATAGGCGTTGAGTCACCTACATTAGGAGTTCGTTCGACATGCTGCATTTGTCCCGCCTTACCTCGCTGGCCCTGACGATCGCCCTGGTGATCGGCGCGCCTCTGGCGTTCGCCGCTCAACCTGCCCCGGCTGTCGCGCCTGCGGGCACCGCTGCGACCACCAAGGCGCCATTGCCTCTGGAAGAGTTGCGCACCTTTGCCGAGGTCATGGATCGGATCAAGGCAGCCTATGTCGAACCGGTGGACGACAAGACCCTGCTGGAAAACGCCATCAAGGGCATGCTCAGCAATCTCGATCCGCACTCCGCCTACCTGGGTCCGGAAGACTTCGCTGAATTGCAGGAAAGCACCAGCGGCGAATTCGGCGGCCTGGGCATCGAAGTCGGCGCCGAAGACGGCTTCATCAAAGTGGTTTCGCCCATCGATGACACCCCGGCCTCCAAGGCTGGCATTCAGGCGGGCGACTTCATCGTCAAGATCAACGGCCAGCCGACCCGCGGCCAGAGCATGACCGAAGCCGTGGACAAGATGCGCGGCAAGATCGGCCAGAAAATAACCCTGACCCTGGTTCGCGACGGCGGCACGCCGTTCGACGTGGTCCTGACTCGCGCGATCATTCAGGTGAAGAGCGTGAAGGCCCAACTGCTGGAGTCGGGCTACGGCTACATCCGCATCACTCAGTTCCAGGTCAAGACCGGCGAAGAGGTCTCCAAGGCCCTGGCCAAGTTGCGCAAGGAAAACGGCAAGAAGCTCAACGGCATCATTCTCGACCTGCGCAACAACCCGGGCGGCGTGCTGCAAGCGGCGGTGGAAGTGGTCGACCATTTCATCACCAAGGGCCTGATCGTTTACACCAAGGGCCGCATCGCCAACTCCGAGCTGCGCTTCTCCGCCACTGGCAAAGACGAAAGCGAAGCCGTACCAATGGTTGCGCTGATCAACGGCGGCAGCGCCTCGGCCTCGGAAATTGTTGCCGGCGCCTTGCAGGATCAGAAACGCGCAGTGGTCATGGGCACCACCAGTTTCGGCAAGGGCTCGGTGCAAACCGTGCTGCCGCTGAACAACGACCGCGCACTGAAAATCACCACGGCGCTGTACTACACGCCGAACGGCCGCTCGATCCAGGCTCAGGGCATCGTCCCGGACATCGAAGTGCGCAAGGCCAAGATCACCAGCGAACAGGACGGCGAGTATTTCAAGGAAGCCGATCTGCAAGGTCACCTGGGCAATGGCAACGGCGGCGCCGACAAACCGACCAGCTCCGCCAGCAAAGCCAAGGCCATGCCGCAGGATGATGACTACCAACTGGCTCAGGCTTTGAGCCTGCTCAAAGGGTTGAGCATCACCTCCGGCCGCTGAGATGCGCCTGCGGTTGCTAATCGGTCTGTTGTGCTGTCTGGCGGGTGTTGCTCACGCAGCGCCCGCCCCTCAAAAGGCCTACATCACTCTGATCATCGATGACCTGGGGCAGAACCTGCCCCGGGATCGCCGTGTGCTGGCCCTGCCTGGCCCTGTGACCACGGCAATCATGCCCGACACTCCCCACGCCACCGAGTTTGCCCGCGAGGCCTATCGCGCCGGCAAGATCGTCATCCTGCACATGCCCATGGACCCGGCCACCGGCCCGTTCGCCTGGCACCCCGACCTGCCCATCGACGAGCTGGAAAAACGCCTGAACGCAGCATTCAAGGTCGTGCCCTACACCGCTGGCATCAACAACCACATGGGCAGTCGCATGACGGCACAACCGGCGGCCATGGCCTGGCTGATGGCGGACTTGCAGCGCCGGCACAAGTTCTTTGTCGACAGCCGCACCAGCGCGCAGACAGTGGGGGCTGCCGAGGCACAGAAGATCGGATTGGCGAGCGTTTCGCGGGATGTGTTTCTGGACGATGAGCGAACTGAAGCGGCGATCCTGACGCAGTTGCAGACGGCGATCAGTTTGGCGCACAAGCAGGGTTCAGCGGTGATGATCGGGCATCCGTATCCGCAGACGCTGGCCGTGCTGGAACGCGAGTTGCCCAGGCTGAAGGCTCAAGGGATTGAGTGGATCGACATCAAGCAGATGATCAGCGTGCGCAGCAATCGCGCGACGGCTGCGCATGGAAAGGACGGCGTGTACCGCTAATCGCTAGACATTAAAATCAAACGTGGGAGCGAGCTTGCTCGCGATGAGGACATAACATTCAACCTCTGCGTTGGCTGTCAGACCGCAATCGCGAGCAAGCTCGCTCCCACATGGATTTGTGCATGACACAGGTTCGGCGTTCGTTTTAGAGATACCGCGCCATGATGTCATCCACTACGCCTTCCTTGCGCAGTTGATCCAGCGCCGCCTGAAGCTTGGCCACCAGTTCATCCGGTACATCCTTGTTCAAGGCCAGGTAAAGCTCCGCGCTGTTGAAGCGCAACACCGTCTTGAGGCCGTTAACCCCTTCCTGACGCGCCAGATAACGCCCGGCCGGGTCACCCGTCGCCCACAAATCAATCTGGCCACTCTCCAGCTTTTTCGCGTTGTCCTGATCGCGCAGCACCACGATCGGCTTCAACCCTTGCTTGGCCAGCGTCTCGGCGATTGCGTCACCCTTGTACGCGCCGATCTTGTATTTGCGCGCCTGTTCGAGCGACTCGATGCTGATCTTGCTGTCGGCCTTGGCCAACATGATCCAGTCATCCGGGCCTATCGGGCCGACCCACTTGAAGAGCTTTTCACGGTCCGGCAAGCGCGCCATCACGAACACGCCATAACCGGGCCTTTCGAGGGCGAGTTTGTAGATTCGCTCCCAAGGAAAACGCAGCGTCAGGCTGTAGGAGACTTTGGCACGCTTGAACATCGCACGGACAATGTCGACGGCGATGCCATTGATGTTCTCGTCCTGAGCGAAATTCTTGCCGTTCTTCGCCATGTTGTACGGCGGGAAATTTTCCGTCAGCAGCACCAGGTCGGTGGCGGGACTTTCTTCAGCATGCACGCCATTGATGAGCAATAGCGAAGCACTGGCGAGGGCAAGAAGCAGGCGTTTGATCATGTCGGGCTACCGAAATCCATGGCGTGCCCAAGAGTGCCTTGAGCCTGCGATGATGTCTACTGGCCCTTTGATAACACTGCTACCCGAACTGCAAATCACAAGAGCTTCGTTGAGGTAAATAGTTACCGCCACTCCTGACCCTGTCCCTGATTAATTAGTGATGACCGGCAACAGTCTGGTTTTTCAATCACGTCATCAGAGGCACCTGGCAATGAACTCGATCCCTGGCATGCTTTTCGGCACTTTGTGCTTGCTGTGTACACCCTGTTTTGCAGGCAGCCACGATTATGGCGAAGGGTTGCAAAACCTGTCCTCTTCCAGAGTCCTCGACAATGGCAACGGGTCGCATGACCACTGGCAAGGCATCGGGCGCCTGGCAATCAACCAAGGCAGCTGCACCGCATCGCTAATTGATACACGCGATGAGACCGCCTCTGAACCTACTCCCGCTTACGTACTGACCGCAGGACACTGCGTAGAGTTGAGCAATGGAAACATTGTGACCGACAGCCCCTTCAGTGGAACCATGGATTTCAATTACTTCGCCGATGTTTCCACGTTCAAGCGTTATCCATTGAAGACCGTGACATGGCGGAGCATGCAAGGCGTTGATATGGCGATTATCGAACTCGACGCCAGCATTCAAAAGCTCATCGATGAGGGCATACAACCCTTGAAGCTGGCTCGCGACATACCACCATACGATACGGATATGTTGATCGTGGGTGCCCCCAAGGGCTTTGACCAGATTACGTTGCGCATGGCGGCGTGCACGCTACAGCCGGCCAAGGAGATTGTTGAAGGGGCATGGGTATGGCGAAACACCTTTATGACGCGCTGCCAGGATGTTCGGGGCGGTGGGTCCGGAAGTCCTGTACTCGAACGCTATACCAACGAGATCATCGGCATTATAGGCACGGGAAATTTTGAGGAGGGCATTGTTCCGTGTCTCGACAGCGCGCCATGTACACCGATTGGCGATACCTTTCAGGCTGTGCCGGGGAACGTGTATGGCAACGCTACGACGCTTCTAAACGGATGCTTCTTGCAAGGTCGTATTGCTACAAATCCGCCGTCGTCCTGCCAGCTCTACCCAACCTTTACCATTGAAAGCACGAATCATCTGGAAAGCTACAAAAGGGCCAAACAGCTGGATGACCGTTCGTTTGTCGTACCGACCTGGAATTATCGATTTTCGATCAGCACCGCGTTTTATCGCTTTAAATCTGTTCGCAGCGCAATGGAGTGCGAGAGCACACAACACTATAGCGATGCCATCAGTGCCACGGACGCGTTCATCAACGCGCAGATAGGAACGACACCCGGATTCTATTTTCTGTGCATCGTCGGTGTAGATTCTGCGACACAACGGCCTGAAGCGGGCCTGCTTAAAAACGCTTTATCGTTACCAATAGAGATATTGGATAACAAGCCAACAGCGCCGCCTGATTTGTCGATCGAG
Organism: Pseudomonas sp. IT-P294; assembly: GCF_949767865.1. Taxonomy (NCBI): domain Bacteria; kingdom Pseudomonadati; phylum Pseudomonadota; class Gammaproteobacteria; order Pseudomonadales; family Pseudomonadaceae; genus Pseudomonas; species Pseudomonas sp. IT-P294. The sequence continues at coordinate 165,358 of NZ_CATKQW010000003.1, forward strand.
GCCGAAGTCTTTGTAAAACTGGCGGAAGCCGAAGCGCCATATCGGACCTATTCGATTAAATATGGTCCTGTGGAAACCACCGATTGTCATGCGCCCGATAAATACATTGAGAACATGCCAATGGATTTCTTTATTGCGAATGACAAGCTTCCGGGAAAACTTTGCGTCATCGCTTATGACAAGTCGGGACAAGCGTCCGAACCCAGGATTGACGTGTTCAACCGCGTGATTGGGGCGCAACAGGCCACATCAGCCCAGGCCGATACGGCTCGTTGACAACGGCCCGGAGGGGCCGTTGACCCGTTATCGCATGACGATGCCCCGATGCGCCATGTAGGCCTTGGCTTCCTGCACGGTGTATTCGCCGAAGTGGAAAATACTCGCCGCCAACACCGCGCTGGCGTGGCCTTCGAGGATGCCGTCAGCCAAGTGCTGCAGGTTGCCGACGCCGCCGGAGGCAATCACCGGGATGCCAAGCGCGTCGCTGATGGCGCGGGTAACGCCCAGGTCGAAACCGTTTTTCATGCCGTCCTGGTCCATGCTGGTCAACAGGATTTCGCCGGCACCGAGGCCTTCCATTTTCTTCGCCCACTCAACGGCATCGAGGCCGGTAGGTTTGCGACCGCCGTGTGTGAAGATCTCCCAGCGCGGGGTTTCACCCGGTCCAGAGACCTTCTTCGCGTCAATGGCGACGACGATGCACTGCGAACCGAAATGCTGGGCAGCCTCGCCAACGAATTCCGGGTTGAACACCGCCGCGGTATTGATCGAGACCTTGTCCGCGCCAGCATTGAGCAGGTTGCGGATGTCCTGCACGGTGCGTACGCCACCGCCCACGGTCAGCGGGATGAACACCTGGCTGGCCATGCGCTCGACGGTATGCAGGGTGGTGTCGCGACCGTCGACGCTGGCGGTGATGTCGAGGAAGGTAATCTCGTCGGCACCTTGCTCGTCGTAGCGACGGGCAATTTCCACCGGGTCGCCGGCATCACGAATGTTCTCGAACTTGACGCCCTTGACCACCCGGCCGTTGTCCACGTCCAGGCAAGGGATGATGCGTTTGGCCAGCGCCATGGTCAGTCCTCAGCCTTTGTACGAATCGCAGAAAGCTTGCGCTTCAGCGACGTCGAGGGTGCCTTCGTAGATCGCCCGGCCGGTGATTGCGCCGATGATGCCTGGCGCCTTGGCGTCGAGCAGCGATTTGATGTCACCCAGATTGTGGATACCGCCGGAAGCGATCACCGGAATGCGCGTGGCAGCGGCCAGCGCAGCCGTGAACGGAACGTTGCAGCCCTGCATCATGCCGTCTTTGGCGATGTCGGTATAAACGATCGCGGACACGCCATCGGCTTCGAATTGCTTGGCCAGGTCGATCACCTGAACGGTGCTGATTTCAGCCCAGCCGTCGGTAGCGACGAAGCCGTCCTTGGCGTCCAGACCAACGATCACCTTGCCCGGGAACGCGCGGCAGGCTTCGGCAACGAAGGCCGGATCTTTCACGGCTTTGGTGCCGATGATGACGTAGCTCACGCCCGCTTTGACATAGTGCTCGATGGTTTCCAGGGAACGGATACCGCCGCCGATCTGGATCGGCAGGTTCGGGTAGCGCTTGGCAATCGCGGTAACGACTTCGCCGTTGACCGGCTGGCCTTCGAATGCGCCGTTCAGGTCGACCAGATGCAGACGGCGGCAACCGCCTTCCACCCACTTGGCAGCCATGCTCACCGGGTCATCGGAGAACACTGTGGAATCTTCCATGCGGCCCTGGCGCAGACGAACACAGGCACCGTCCTTGAGATCGATAGCGGGAATAATCAGCATCTGGCAAACCTTCAAATTCGAGTGTTCAGCTTCGCTCGGAAATCAGTTTTTCTCGAGCGCCCACAAGTCGCTTTCGATGCTTTCGAACCTCTCTTTGAGGTGCGTCTGCACATCGAAAATCGCCCTGTTGTAATAATGCGGCGCAATTTCACGGGTAAACAGCTCAAGGATTTCAGCCGCTTCGAACGAACCCAGGTCCAGTTCGAAGCGATCTTCCATGAAGCGTTTGATCTTCTGGTTCGCCTCGTTCTCCTGTTCGGGAGTGAGGGTCAGGATCGGTGGCTTCTTCTTGACGGCCATTTACCAGCGACCATCCCACGCGGCGAAGTTCTGCAGCAATTGCAGGCCATGGGTATGGCTCTTCTCCGGGTGGAACTGCACGGCGAAACGCGAGCCATCGGCCAGCGCTGCGGCGAAATCGACACCATAGTGACCGCCACCCACCACCTGCCGCGCATTGCCGGCGGCGATGTAGTAGCTGTGCACGAAGTAGAAACGCGCCAGGTCTGGAATGTTGTGCCACAGCGGGTGACTCACCGTCTGCTTCACTTCGTTCCAGCCCATGTGCGGGACTTTCAGGTGTTCGCCGTCTTCATGCAGGTCTTTGCCGAAGAACTTCACCGCGCCCGGGAACAGTCCGATGCAATCGACGCCATCGTTCTCTTCACTGCTGTCGAGCAAGGCTTGCATGCCGACGCAGATGCCGAGGAACGGGCGGTCCTGGCTGACTTCGCGCACCAGCGCATCGAAGCCCAGGCGACGGATCTCCGCCATGCAATCGCGAATCGCGCCGACACCGGGAAAAACCACCCGGTCGGCTTCGCGAATCACATCGGCATCGCTGGTGATCAGCACCTTGCCGGCACCGACGTGCTCGAGGGCCTTGGCCACCGAGTGCAGGTTGCCCATGCCGTAATCGATAACCGCGACCGTCTGCATTACAGAACGCCTTTGGTCGAGGGCATCTGACCGGCCATGCGGTCATCGAGCTCGACGGCCATGCGCAGCGCGCGGCCGAAAGCCTTGAACACGGTTTCGATCTGGTGGTGGGTGTTGGTGCCGCGCAGGTTGTCGATGTGCAGGCTCACGAGCGCATGGTTGACGAAGCCCTGGAAGAATTCCTGAAACAGGTCAACGTCGAAGCCGCCAACGGTGGCGCGGGTGTAGGGAACATGCATCTGCAGGCCAGGACGGCCGGAAAAGTCGATAACAACGCGCGACAGCGCTTCATCGAGCGGCACATAGGCGTGACCGTAACGACGGATGCCTTTTTTGTCGCCGATGGCTTTGGCAAAGGCCTGACCCAGGGTGATACCGACGTCTTCCACGGTGTGGTGGTCGTCGATATGCAGGTCGCCCTTGCTGACAATATCCAGGTCGATCAGCCCGTGACGGGCGATCTGGTCCAGCATGTGCTCAAGAAAAGGAACACCGATATCAAATCGGGCCTTTCCGGTGCCATCCAGGTTGATCGAGGCTTTGATCTGGGTTTCCAGAGTGTCGCGCTCGACTGACGCCTTACGTTCGGCCATCACCAGCTCCGCAAAAATCATTGGGCGAAAAAGGCAGCCATTATAGGGGGGCGGGCGCGAAACAGAAACACGAGAGGTGATATGACTGACGGAGTGAATTCCGTGCTGTCGGGGATAGACATGTCCATACAAGCGGAATTGAAGGCACCTCAAACAAATGTGGGAGCGAGCTTGCTCGCGATGAGGCCATCACATTCAACATTTCTGTCGATTGTAAGACCGCTATCGCGAGCAAGCTCGCTCCCACAGGTTATGCGTTAGGCAGGCGACTTAGTGGAACAGGACCGCAGTTTTCTGCAGGGTGACCCAGACACCCCACGCCAACGGAATGCCCACCACCAGCCACGCAGCGATCGCAAGCGGCTTGGTGCCTGGCGCGGCTTTCCATTCAAGAACGGTGGTCGCATCGGCACCCTTGTCGTGACCCAGCGCCTGTTCAGCAGCGAGTTCAGCGTCGCTCATGAAGTACTTATCGGCTACCGGGCGCACCATCAGGTTGCACAGGAAACCCAGCACCAGCAGCCCTGCGAGGATGTACAAGGTGATGTCGTAAGCCGCGGCACGTTCAACGCCGATGCTCAGCTGATATTCACGCAGGTAGTTCACCAACACCGGACCCAATACGCCCGCCGCCGCCCACGCGGTCAACAGACGACCGTGGATCGCGCCAACCATTTGCGTACCGAACAGGTCTGCCAGGTAAGCCGGCACCGTCGCAAAACCACCGCCGTACATCGACAGGATGATGCAGAACGCCGCCACGAACAGCGCAACGTTGCCCAGGTGACCGAGGTTGGGGATCAGCGCATACAGTGCGAAACCGAGGGCGAAGAACACGAAGTAGGTGTTTTTGCGACCCAGGTAGTCCGAGAACGAAGCCCAGAAGAACCGGCCACCGATGTTGAACAGGCTCAGCAAACCGGTGAAACCGGCAGCAATCGCCGCAATCGAGGCCAGTTGCGCAGCGTCCAGCTGACCGAACGTTAGATTGTTGCCCAGCAATTTACCGGCAAACACTTCCTGCAACAGCGGCGACGCCATGCCAAGGATGCCGATACCGGCGGATACGTTCAGGCACAGCACCAGCCACACCAGACGGAACTGCGGGGTTTTCCACGCCACATTCACGTGGACGTGACGATGAGTGATCATCGCGTTCGACGCTTTTTTCGCCGGGACGGTCCAGCCTTCAGGCTTCCAGCCGGTAGGCGGAACGCGGTAGGACAGTGCGCCGCCGATCATGAACACGAAGTAGATCGCGGCCATCACCAGGAAGCTCTGCCACACGCCGACGCTGGTTGGCGAAGCGAAGTGGCCCATCAGGGCCGCGGCCAGCGGAGCACCGACCATCGCACCACCACCAAACCCCATGATCGCCATGCCGGTGGCCATGCCACGCTTGTCCGGGAACCACTTGATCAAGGTCGAGACGGGCGAGATGTAACCCAGGCCCAGGCCGATACCGCCAATGACCCCGGAGCCGATCCACATCAACCAGATCTGGTGGGTATAAACCCCCAGCGCGGAAATCAGCAGACCGCCACACCAGCACAGCGCCGACACGACGCCAGCCTTGCGCGGCCCGGCATGTTCCAGCCAGCCGCCCCAGATTGCTGCCGAGCAGCCCAGGAAGATGAAAAACAGGGTGTAGATCCAGCCGAGCATCGAGATCGGCCAGTCACATTGCGACGAGAAAACCTGCGAGATGAAGCTCATGTCCGGCGCGCAAGCCACTGGAGCGGTCACACCCAGGGCTTTGGACAGTGGCAACCAGAACACCGAAAAGCCGTAGGCCATGCCGATGCAGAGGTGGATGGCCAATGCGGCAGGTGGCACCAGCCAACGGTTGAAACCGGGCTTGGCGATGATGCGTTCCTTGGACAGGAACGCGGGCTGATCGGCGCTGAGGCCGTCCGCCGTGATGCTCGTTGTCATTGTGTATCCCCCAATTATTAGTAGAGTTCGCCAGCCATTCTTCCCCCTCAGCCTTTATGCGCACGCATGGCTGTTTTTTCGGGGAAGCTCCCTTTTGGTGCGACATCACGCCGCGGAAGGACGGACGAACTGAGAGAGGTTAACATCTGTACGTGACAGAAAAACCAAAGTGATATCACCTTTTGTCTGTCATCTGTTCTCGTACCACTGAAGGAACCACCATGCCGATCATTGTCGAGCTGCTGAACGAAGCCACTTATCAGGATCAGCAAGATCTGCAGAAGATCTATCGCGATGCCCCGGACTGGCTGTTTGCCCCGTTTTCAGGGGACATGCAGTTGATTGAAGGCTGCCTGCGCGACGGTTCACTGATTGCCGGACGTTTCAATGATCGGCTGCTCGGCGCGGCTCGTTTGCAACGGCACCCTGGTGTCTGGCACCTGTCCCAATTATGCGTACGAAAAATTACCCGTCGTCGCGGTGTGGCCGAACGTCTGGTGAATGAAGCACAGAAAATGGCGGCGCAATCAGGTGCGGTCCTGCATTTGCTGGCACCGGCCGGGCATCTCGAAGTAAAAGCGCTGGCCGCCAAGCTGAAGGTTGCGCTCGATGAACTGCCGGTGTGATCGCTGACCGGTCGTGCGCTTTGGAGCGCTATACTCCCCGGCTAAATTTCGAATTCGACTAAATACAAGGACTCGCCCATGAAAGCGTTCGGCAAAATCCTGGGTCTGGTACTTCTCGGGCTGTTGCTGATCATTGTGGCGCTGGGCTTTGCCCTGACCCACCTCTTCGATCCCAACGACTACAAAGACGAGATTCGCCAGATTGCCCGCGACAAGGCCCACATCGAGCTGACGCTCAATGGCGATATCGGCTGGAGCCTGTTCCCGTGGCTGGGGCTGGAACTGCACGAAGCCAGTGTCGCGACCCTGGCCAAGCCCACCGAGCCGTTCGCTGACTTGCAGATGCTCGGCCTCTCTGTCCGGGTTTTGCCGCTGCTGCGCCGTGAGGTGCAGATGAGCGATGTGCGCGTCGAAGGCCTGAACCTGCGCCTGAACCGCGACAAGGATGGCCATGGCAACTGGGAAGACATCGGCAAAGTCCCGTCCGCCGTGCCGGCCACACCACCAGCCACCTCTGACCAGTCCGCCCCTGCCCCGCAAACCACCGTCCAGGTAGAAAAGCCGCCGCAGCCGGCGCGCCTGGACATCGACAGCCTCACCGTGAACAACGCCCGCGTTGAATACAACGATGAGAAAACCGGCAAGCAGTTCAGCGCCGAAAGCATCCAGTTGAGCACCGGCCCGGTCCATGACTCGACCAACATCCCGGTCAAACTCACAGCATTCCTGGGCACTAACCAGCCGGTCTTGCGTGTCCGTACCGAGCTCAATGGCGAGTTGCGCTTCGAGCGCGCACTGCAGCGCTACAAATTCGAAGACATGAAGCTCTCCGGCGAAGTCGCTGGCGATCCACTGCAAGGCAAAACCATGACCTTCGCCGCCCAGGGCCAGTTGCTGCTGGACAAAGCCGCTAACGTCGCCGAGTGGACCGGCATCAAGATTTCCGCCAACCAGTTGCGAGCGCTGGGTGAGTTGAAGGTCAACGACCTCGACAAGACCCCGCAGATCAATGGGGCCATCTCGATTGCCCAATTCGACCTGGCAAAATTCGTTGACAGCATCGGCCAGAAACTTCCAACCATGGCCGATGGCAGCCTGAGTAAAGTCGAGCTGGTCAGCCGTGTGGCAGGTACGCCGACCAGCGTGTCCTTCGACAATATCAACCTGAAAGTCGATGACAGCAGCTTCAGTGGCCGCATCGCCGTCGAGGATTTCGCCAAGCAATCACTGCGCGTAGTGCTCAAGGCTGACACCTTCAACGCCGACCGCTACCTGCCGCCCAAATCCGCCGAAGCCAACAGCGCGACGCAGGTGCGTCAGGCCGAAGTGGCCAACACCGAAGCCAGCGCCATGGCCGGTGCCGGCAGCACCCCGCTGCCCGAAGCACCGACCAAAACCGCGTGGAGCACCGAACGCCTGTTGCCGGTAGAGCGCTTGAGCAAACTCGACGTGGACGCTGATCTGACCTTCGGCGAGTTGACCCTCGACAAACTGCCGATCCGCAACGCAGCACTCAAGGCCACCGGCCAGGGCGGCTTGCTGACGCTGGAGAACCTGCGCGGCGATCTGTACGACGGCAACTTCGAAACCAAGGGCACGCTGGACGTGCGTCAGGAAGTGCCGGCGCTGGCCATGCAAACGCGCATCACCCGAGTACCGGTGGAACAAATCCTCGAAAGCCAAGGCAAGAAGCCTCCGGTCAAGGGACTGGTGACGCTCAACAGTGCGTTGACCGCCAGCGGCAATAGCCAGAAAGCGCTGATCGAGAGCCTCAACGGCAACGCCGGTTTTGTCATCAACAATGGCGTATTGCTCAACGCCAACCTTGAGCAACAACTGTGCAAAGGCATCGCCACCCTGAACCGTAAAACCCTCAGCGGCGAGCCGAAGGGCAAGGACACTCCGTTCCAGGAACTCAAAGGCAACCTGACCTTGCATAACGGCGTGGCCAGCAACCCGGACCTGAAAGTGCGCATCCCGGGCATGACCGTCAACGGCAACGGCGACGTCGACCTGCGAGTGCTGGGCATGGATTATCGAGTGGGCATCGTCGTCGAAGGCGACACCAGCGCCATGCCCGATCCGGCCTGCCAAGTGGGTGAAAAGTACGTCGGCATCGAGTGGCCGCTGCGCTGCCGTGGCCCGCTGGAACTGGGCGCCAAGGCCTGCCGCGTGGACAACGAACGCATGGGCCAGGTCGCCGCCAAACTGGCTGGCGAAAAGCTCAGCGACAAAATCGACGAGAAGCTTGGCGACAAAGTCAGCCCCGAACTGAAAAACGCACTGAAGGGGCTGTTCAAGCGATGAAAGCCGAGCAGTTTTCATCGGCGGTGCTGGATTGGTACGACCGCCACGGCCGCCACGATTTGCCCTGGCAACAGGGGATCACCCCGTACCGGGTGTGGGTCTCGGAAATCATGCTGCAGCAAACCCAGGTCAGCACCGTACTGAACTACTTCGACCGTTTCATGGCTTCGCTGCCAACGGTCGAAGCCCTGGCCGCCGCACCGGAAGACGAAGTGCTGCACCTGTGGACCGGCCTTGGTTACTACACTCGCGCGCGCAATTTGCAGAAGACCGCGAAGATTGTCGTCGCCGAGCACGGTGGCGAGTTTCCGCGCGATGTTGAAAAGCTGGTTGAGCTGCCGGGCATCGGCTTGTCCACGGCGGGCGCGATTGCCAGCCTGAGCATGGGCCTGCGGGCGCCGATCCTCGACGGCAACGTCAAACGGGTGCTGGCGCGGTTTACGGCACAAGAGGGTTATCCGGGCGAGCCGAAGGTTGCTAAACAGCTGTGGGCGAACGCCGAGCGCTTCACGCCGCATGACCGGATCAACGCCTACACCCAGGCGATGATGGACCTGGGCGCCACGCTCTGCACCCGTAGCAAACCAAGTTGTCTGCTTTGCCCGCTGGAAAAGGGCTGCGAAGCACACATGCTCGGCCTGGAAACCCGCTACCCGATCCCCAAGCCACGCAAAGCGGTGCCACAGAAGCGCACGCTGATGCCAATGCTCGCCAATGGCGAAGGCGCGATTCTGCTTTACCGTCGCCCTTCCACGGGCTTGTGGGGCGGTCTCTGGAGCTTGCCGGAACTCGACGACCTCGATGACCTGCAACACCTGGCCTCGCAGCACTCGCTCGAGCTGGGCACCCAACAGGCACTGCCGAGCCTGGTGCACACCTTCAGCCATTTTCAATTATCCATCGAACCCTGGCTGGTTCAGGTCCAGGAGGCCGGCCACCACGTGGCCGAGGCCGACTGGCTCTGGTATAACCTCGCCACCCCGCCGCGCCTGGGCCTTGCCGCCCCGGTCAAAACCTTGCTCGAACGCGCGGCCGCCGTATTGAACGCAGGAGAGTCGTCATGACCCGCACCATCATGTGCCGCAAGTACAAAGAAGAATTGCCCGCTCTGGAGAAAGCCCCCTTCCCGGGCGCAAAAGGTCAGGACATTTTTGACCATGTCTCGGCCAAGGCCTGGGCTGACTGGCAAAAGCACCAGACCCTGCTGATCAACGAAAAACGCCTGAACATGATGAACGCCGAAGACCGCAAATACCTTCAGGGCGAGATGGACAAGTTCTTTTCCGGCGAGGAATACGCCAAGGCTGACGGCTACGTCCCACCTGCTCAATAATTGATCAAAATCCGGGGTCGACACGTAAGCGACGGTAATAATTAAATATTTTTTGAAAACTTGCTTGACGACCCCCTGAAAAACCCGTTTAATGCGCCCCGTTGCCCAGATAGCTCAGTCGGTAGAGCAGGGGATTGAAAATCCCCGTGTCGGCGGTTCGATTCCGTCTCTGGGCACCAAATACCGAAAACCCTGAATCGCAAGATTCAGGGTTTTTTTATGCCCGGGATTTGATCAGGCCCGGGATTTGGGCCGAGCCGCCCTCCCCCGCGGAAATCGGCAGACGCATCTGACACCTACAAAAAAACCGCTTCCTGCGGTTTTTTTGTATGACTGCATTTTTGAAGTTATTAGCCCGAGACATATTGCTGGCCTGTCCAGTGAAGGTTCAGGTCACGGGCCGGACCGCTTCCGATGTCCACGGTATTGCGCCGTTCCTGGCCGTTACGCGTGGTGACTACCGTGTACTTGCCCGGAGGAAGCTGCACGTACACCAAGGGGCCGGCCTGATCCAGGCTGAACACAGGATGTCCTTGTGCGTTCTGAACGACCACATTCACGTCGGGCAGAAATTCGTTTGCAGGTCCGATGGAGAAACTCATGTGCAAGTTGTACCCATGAGATTGTTGAACGAAGCGTGCCTCATCCTCACCAATGCCTCCTGACAGGTATCTGATTCCATTCTGCTGTTCTGGCTGAATCTGCACACCGGCGGTGTCAACAGGTCCCGGCTGTATTGCCGGAGCCATGGAGGGAAACATCAACACACCGACAGCAGCGATGGGCAGTATCAATGAATGGATGTGTTTCATGATGACGACTCCCGGGTTCTACAGAACCCTATCGTTACGTCATTTAGATTTCTGACGGGACGTTCAAGTTTTATATCGATTAGTACTGTGATGAGCCTCAAATAGGACTACACGACGTATTCCAAGGGAGCGTGCCTAGAGGCAACTCATCCTGCGTGGCCAAACGACGCAAGCCTGATCAACTTGGCCAGAGGCAGTGCCGACGGACTGCCACCGTCACTCATCACCCTTCCAGTTGAACACCAGATTACGCACGTTATCCTTGCCGACATCTGTCGTGTCGCGCTTTGTCTCACCGTGACGGGTGGCGACCACGGTGTACTTGCCAGCAGGTAACTGGACATAAACCAGCGGCCCTGCCTGACTGAGTGTCAGCACTGATTGACCTTGCGTACTCTGGATAACCAATTCCACATCCGGCACATATTTGCCTTCCGACCCAGTAGTAAAGGTCATGTGCAGGTTGTAGCCGGTCGTTTGCTGAATGGCCTTCGTTTCATCCTCGCCAATACCGCCGGACAGATAGGCAATCCCATTCTGTTCCTGCCGCTGAATTTGCACGCCTGTGCTGTCGATGGGCTCGATGCTGGCGGGCCACGTCATGGAGGGAAACATCAGCACACCGACAGCGGCGATGGGCAACATGAGGGAATGGATGGACTTCATGATGGCGACTCCCGGGCTCCACGGAACCCAATCGTTAATCCATTTAGATTTCTTGTTGAATGCTCAAGTTTTAGATTGATTGGTACTTGGGCTCACTGCGAATCGGACTACACGTTGTATTCCTGAATCACGTGCTGCAGTCGGTTGGTTCCTGCAAAACGAATCCACCCCTTCCTTCCGCTTTTCCAGCCGCGCCCTGCATCGCCGACGAGTGCTTACTTGTCATTCTCTTTCGCCTGACTCTCCAGCTGCGGAAGACTCCATGAGCCTCGTCAAACCCGATAACACTCAAGATCCACAACTCACTTCACTGGTGGGCAATCTCGGCGAACTGATACGCCAGGCACGCCTTACGGTGCTTCGGGCGGTCGATACCGCTCAAGTGCACACCTGCTGGCAGATCGGGCGGCATATTGTCGAGTTCGAGCAGGAGGGGGCTCGGCGGGCCGAGTACGGCAAGCGCTTGCTTCCAACACTCGCCAAAGCCCTCACGGCACAGTTTGGAAAAGGCTTTGATGAGCGCAACCTGCGATATATGCGGGATTTCTATCAGACCTTTCGAATTTGGGACGCACTGCGTTCCGAATTGAGCTGGACCCACTACCGCAGGCTACTGCGTGTCGATAACGAACACGCACGCCACTGGTACATGAACGAATCGGCCATCCAGAACTGGTCAAGCCGCGCCCTGGAGCGCCAGATCAATACCTTGTATTACGAACGACTGCTGGCAAGTCGTGATCGCCCCGCCGTCAAACAGGAAGCAGCAACCAACCTTCAGAACATGAACGCGCATCCTCGGGACTTCATCAGGGATCCGGTGATGCTGGAGTTTCTTGGATTACCCAATGCGGGGCTGACCCAGGAAACCGATCTCGAACAAGCACTGATCCATCAGCTTCAAGCGTTCCTGCTTGAACTGGGCAAAGGCTTTGCCTTCATTGCCCGCCAACAACGCATCAGCACCGAAAGCAAAGATTTCTACATCGACCTGGTGTTCTACAACTACCTGCTCAAATGCTTCGTCATCTTCGATCTCAAACGCGGCGAACTGACTCACCAGGATGTAGGGCAGATGGACATGTACGTGCGCATGTACGACGACCTCAAACGCGGGCCGGAAGATGGCCCGACCGTCGGCATCATCCTTTGTGCGCAGAAGGACGACTCCGTGGTGCGGTACTCGGTGCTAGAGGGAAATGAACAGCTGTTCGCCAGCAAATACAAACTGGTGCTGCCGAGCGAGGAGGAACTTCGAGCGGAAATGGATCGGGAGCGGGCAGCTTTAGAGGTGCGACTGTCGAATCAGAAGCTCCGATAAATACGCGCGGATTGTCCATTAGCGAGGCGAAGACTATCGTTAGCAGCTACCCGCAAAGGTCCGGAAAAGATGAATCTGCAGGACACGTCCGCACTGCCGTCCGCTCAGATCGAGTCGCCATTGCCTACGGCCACTCCCGGCGAACCCTTCAAGGAAGCGGCCGCTGACGGTTTCATCCTTGGCGGTTTTACCTGGCAGCACGCCTTGCTGGACACAACCCGCCCGGTAGTCATCATCAACGCCGCCACTTCCGTGCGTTGCCGTCACTACTCGCGTTTCGCTGATTACCTGTTTGCCAACGGCTTCGACGTGATCACGTTTGACTACCGAGGCATCGGTGAATCACGCCCGGCATCGCTCAAGGAACTCGACGCCTCATGGACCGACTGGGGATCGCTGGACTTTGAAGCGATGCTCAGGCGCGCTCAGCGTGAATTCCCCGGACAACCCATCGATGTCGTCGGCCACAGCTTTGGCGGCTGCGCAGCAGGCCTGGGAGCCTCAGGACATGTAATCCGGCATTTGGTCACCGTAGGTGCCCAGTTTGCTTACTGGCGCGACTATGCGCCCGCCCATCGCTGGAGAATGTTCGGCAAGTGGCACCTGGTAATGCCTCTCGTCACGATGATTTACGGCTATTTCCCCGGCAAACGCCTCGGCTGGCTGGAAGATACACCCGCTGGCGTCGTCCGTGACTGGAGCACGCCCACCGATCGCTACGAGAAGCGCCCCAGCGGCCGCCTGGCCCACACAACACACGGCCAACTGCCGTTCGCCAGGGTCAGCGCAAAAACCCTCGCCATCAGCATCAGCGACGATCCTTACGGCACCATCGCGGCCATCGAGCGTCTGCTCGATTACTTCACCCACAGCACAAATACTCACTTGCGAATCGAGCCACATGACATCGGCGAAGAAGAAGTCGGACATTTCGCCTTTTTTCGCAGCGCATACCAAGCCACACTATGGCCCATTGCATTGTCCTGGCTGCAGACCGGCGAACTGGCCCCCGACACACCCGGGCGGCGAGTGCCACGCAGCTGACGCCTGTGCCCACTCAACGAATTACGGAACGACGCTCATGGCCTCCGCCAACAAGCAGAACAAACGCGCCACCCGCGCCAAAGCCAAGGCCAAGCAGAACCGCACCCAACGGGCTGCCGCACCGGTCGAGCTGGACCCGAACGATGATCGCATCGACTTCGAATCGGTGGACCTGACCGAACTGTTCAAGAAAATGATCGACGCCGAGAAAACCAGCCAGCAAGCGATGTGCGTGGCCTTCCTCGAAGACCCGCTGCTGGAACTGGTGTACGAACAGGAAGGCGAAGAAGGCGCGATGGACTTTATCCTCGCGGCGCTGATCGAATATCGCCAATGGTCCACCGAAGTCGATGAAGCCGGCGCCCTGGCGTGGATTGAATCACCAGCCTTCCAGGCTGACTACGTGGCGGCGTCCGACGCCATCGCAGCCCAAACCCAACAGAAACCGAACTGAGTTCCCATGGCCTCCCTGAACAAACAGCAAAAACGCGCCAAACGCGCCAAGATCAAAGCCAAGCAAATCAATATCCACGGCCGCAAACCTGCCGCACTGGACGATGACCTGGGGGAAATCGGCGAGCCGATCCCGGAATACACCCTGGCGATGTTCAGCAAAATGCGCGACGCGGAAGCCATCAGCCGTGGCGACATGCTGAAGATCCTGCTGTCGGACCTCGCCGGGATCATCAGCGACCATCCAGAATTGCTGGACATGGAAAACGCCGACAACGAAGCCATGGCCGCCACTCACCTGGCCGCCGACATGCTGATCGACTACCGCATGTGGACCGATGGCATGGACCGCGATACCGCACAGGCCTGGCTGACCGATCCACAGTTCATCACCGACTTCGGCGATGCGCTGGACAGCTATCGCCAGGCGCTGGATGCGCAGGAAGAAAAGGCCGAGTAAGTACTCGCCTTCGCAAACAAAAACGGCCGCTTGTCATCACTGACAGCGGCCGTTTTTTTTGTAACTTTCAACACCACAATCAGGCAGCAACACCTTCCAGACGCGGGATTTCAAAACCCAGTTTGGCGCTGGCATAACCCAGTTCGCCTTTAGCGATGGACTGAGCCTTGAAGCCTGCAGCGATCAGGTCCTGCACATACAGCCTGTTGTAGATGAACATGAAAACGAGGTTGCTGAGGCTGAACGTGAAGCAGGCAATAACGAACATGATCGCCGCCCACTTGATGTCACCGCGGAACAATGCCGGGAAAAAGCCGAAGAAAAACACGGTCCATGAGAAGCCGATTGGCGCTTCTTTCATGGCTCCGTTTTGAGGGTTTTTGAATACAACCGACGTAAACGCCATGCCTGACTCCTTGATGCCCCGATGGGTTGGCTGAATGACCGGGCTAGCTCCATGCAGCTCTTTAAACGGCAAACACACGCAAATGCATCGTGACTGACGTCAGATGAGAGAGCAGGCAAGGAAGGGTCGAGGGCTGTAGCCAGGGAAGGCTGGTGGTGTCGAACAATCCATGTCCTGAAACTCCATCGCATCCCGCAACAGCGAGATACACATTCGACGAGAAGGCTACTATCTCGCCATCATCGTGTCCATCAGATAGCCAGACGATCAATCGACTGATTGAAAGCAAAAACGACCGCGATCATTGCTGAAGGCGGTCGTTTTTGATGTTTCACCCGCACCAGGGTGCGTTTAGATCACTCAGCGAACTACCGCTGCAATCAACTGCTCGTTGCGACGACGGCGGGCGACAAACAAGCCCGCAGCCACGACCAGCAAGCTCAGCAGGCCGGTCGCGAGGATTTCCACGCGATGGGCTTCCTGGAACAGCATGATGGTCAGTGCGCCAACGATGAACACGATCACCGCGTAGGTCAGGCCCGGGAACAGCCACATGCTGAAGGCGATTTTCTCGCCGCGCGCCATGCGCTGCTTGCGCATACGCAGTTGCGAGAAGGCGATCACCAGGTACACCAGCAACGCGATTGCGCCGGAGCTTGCCAGCAGGAATTCGAACACGGCAGCCGGGGCCACGTAGTTCGCAAACACGGCCAGGAAGGCTGCGCCGGTGGACAACATGACGGCCCAGTACGGCGTGCCGCTCTTGTTGGTGCGTTGGGAAACGGCCGGTGCATCACCGCGCTTGCCCAGGGAGAACATCATGCGCGAAGCGGTGTACAGCGCCGAGTTCAGGCAGCTGGTCACAGCAACGAGTACGACGATGTCGACGATCAGCTTGGCGTTCGGGATGCCCATGCGCTCAAGGACGGTCTGGTACGAACCGACGCTGGCCAGAATCGGGTCGTTCCATGGCACCAGGGCCACAACGATGAAGATCGACACGAGGTAGAACAAGCCAATCCGCCAGATCACCGAATTGGTGGCCTTGGAGATTTGCTGGCCAGGGTTCTTCGACTCGGCGGCCGCGATGGTCACAATCTCAGTGCCCATGAACGAGAACATGGTCGTCAGAATCGCGCCCAACACCGCGCCCATGCCGTTTGGCAGGAAGCCCTGAGTGTCGAACAGATGCGAAACGCCGCTGACCTGGCTGTTCGGCAGGAAACCGAAGATCGCCATAATGCCGAGACCGATGAAACCGATGATCGCGATGACTTTGACCAGGGCGAACCAGAACTCGAACTCACCGTAGTTCTTCACGCTGAACAGGTTGGTCACCGTCAGCAGCAAGGTGATGATCAACGTGAACGCCCAGATGGCCACGTTGGGGAACCAGGCATGCAGGATAGTCGCGGCAGCGTTGGCCTCTAGCGGGATGACCAGGACCCAGAACCACCAGTAGAGCCAGCCAATGGTGAAGCCGGCCCAGTGACCGATCGCGCGATCGGCGTAAGTCGAGAAGGAGCCGGTGTCCGGAGAAGCTACGGCCATTTCGCCGAGCATGCGCATCACCAGTACCACCAGGGCACCGGCGGCAGCGTAGGCCAACAGCACGGCTGGGCCTGCAGCGGCGATGGCGTGGCCCGAGCCGACGAACAGGCCGGCGCCGATAACACCGGCGATCGACAACATAGTCACATGACGCGGTTTGAGCCCCTGTTCGAGGCCATTAGAGCTTTGGGTACTGCTCATTGAAACTACCTTTGTAAGGGAAAGCGATTTGCATACATCCCGCTCGGTGATCCTTCTCGTAAAAAGAAACCAACGGGGCGTTTCGAAATCTGCACGCAATATTTGCGCCAAAATGTTTCAAAACCGTCTACCACGGTGATCTCGTCTTGACCGGACAGTCATCGCAAGTCATTGAGAATAATGGCAATTCGCCAGAACGTTACCCTGCGACTCACTTTAAAGAGCGAGCTGGCGCACCGGAAACACACCCAAAAATCTCCTGATGCACAATAAACGTGCACAGGAGGAACGTTTGGCCGGTTAGCGCTTCCAACACCCCGCCAAAGCTGGCAACATCGCGCCCTTTTTTGGGACAGCCCCGCCCTTTTTATCAACAGGCAGGGTTCAAACGGCTGTTCGGTTGATAGCAGCGCGACAGTCTGCTGTACCGATGCGACAACCTGCCATACGCCACCCGTTTACCGCCCGAAGCGCTGTTGGCTGCCATTCAGACGCTATGCTAGCTTGGCCGCCTCGCCAGGAAGGCCACCAACAGCAGGAGCGAAACACTATGAGGAACGCACATGGCTGAGGCCACGCCCGCGCTTGAAATTCGCAACTTGCACAAACGCTACGGACAGCTTGAGGTGCTCAAAGGCATCTCGCTGACCGCCCGCGACGGCGACGTGATCTCGATCCTGGGTTCTTCCGGTTCCGGCAAGTCCACGTTCCTGCGTTGCATCAACCTGCTGGAAAATCCGCACCAGGGCCAGATCCTGGTAGCCGGCGAAGAACTCAAGCTCAAAGCCGCCAAGAACGGCGAACTGGTCGCCGCCGACGGCAAGCAGATCAATCGCTTGCGCAGCGAGATCGGTTTTGTATTTCAAAACTTTAATCTCTGGCCGCACATGAGCGTGCTCGACAACATCATCGAAGCGCCGCGCCGCGTACTCGGCCAGAGCAAGGCCGAAGCCATCGAAGTCGCCGAAGCCTTGCTGGCCAAGGTCGGCATCGCTGACAAACGCCACGCCTACCCGGCGCAACTGTCCGGCGGCCAGCAGCAACGCGCCGCCATCGCCCGCACACTGGCGATGCAGCCCAAGGTGATCCTGTTCGACGAACCAACCTCCGCCCTTGACCCGGAAATGGTCCAGGAAGTACTTAATGTCATCCGCGCACTGGCCGAAGAAGGCCGCACCATGCTGCTGGTCACCCATGAAATGGGCTTCGCCCGTCAGGTTTCCAGCGAGGTGGTGTTCCTCCACCAGGGCCTGGTAGAAGAGCAAGGATCGCCACAGCAGGTGTTCGATAACCCGCTTTCGGCACGCTGCAAACAATTCATGTCCAGCAACCGCTAACGGAGCTACCCGCATGCAGAACTACAAAAAGGTCTTCCTGGCCGCCGCCGTCACCCTGGCCTTCAGCGCCGGTGCCATGGCCGAAACCTTGAAGATGGGCATCGAAGCGGCCTACCCGCCGTTCAACAACAAAGATGCCAGTGGCAATGTCGTCGGCTTCGACAAAGAAATTGGCGACGCCCTGTGCGCCAAGATGAAAGTCGAGTGCACCGTGGTCACGTCCGACTGGGACGGCATCATCCCGGCCCTGAACGCCAAGAAGTTCGACTTCCTGATCTCCTCGATGTCGATCACCGACGAGCGCAAGCAAGCGGTGGACTTCACCGACCCGTACTACTCCAACAAGCTGCAATTCATCGCGCCGAAGGACAAAGAGTTCAAAACCGACAAGGAATCCCTGCAAGGCAAAGTGATCGGCGCACAACGTGCGACCCTCGCTGGCACCTGGATGGAAGACCACATGCCCGGCGTTGAAGTCAAACTCTACGACACCCAGGAAAACGCTTACCTGGACCTGACCTCCGGTCGTCTGGACGGCATCCTGGCGGACAAATACGTCAACTACGAGTGGCTGAAAAGCGACGCCGGCCGTTCGTATGAGTTCAAGGGCGACCCGGTGGAAGAAAGCGACAAGATCGGTATCGCTGTACGTAAAGGCGACACCTTGCGTACGAAGCTGAACCTGGCCCTGAAAGAAATCGTTGAAGACGGCACTTACAAGAAGATCAACGACAAGTACTTCCCGTTCAGCATCTATTGATTCTGACCTGCCGGACCGGCGCCGTACTTTAACGGCGCCAGTCCCCGGCATTGCCTGCCGCGATTTGAAAAGAAATCCATGACTATCGATCTCTACGGATTCGGCCCGGCGCTCGCCGCTGGCGCGCTGATGACTGTGAAACTGGCACTCTCGGCCCTGTGCCTGGGGCTGGTGCTCGGTCTGCTCGGCGCCTTGGCCAAGACCTCCCCGTACAAGCCGTTGCAATGGCTTGGCGGCACTTATTCGACATTGGTTCGCGGCATCCCGGAATTGCTCTGGGTGCTGTTGATCTACTTCGGCACGGTCAACCTGATGCGTGCCCTGGGCGAGTTCTTCGGCAATCCCGACCTCGAACTGAATGCCTTCGCCGCCGGCGTGATTGCGCTGGGGCTGTGCTTTGGCGCGTACGCCACGGAAGTGTTTCGTGGCGCGATCCTGGCGATTCCCAAAGGGCACCGTGAAGCCGGCGTGGCCCTGGGCCTGTCGAAATTTCGCATCTTCACTCGACTGATCATGCCGCAGATGTGGCGCATCGCCCTGCCCGGCCTCGGCAACCTGTTCATGATCCTGATGAAGGACACCGCGCTGGTGTCGGTGATCGGCCTGGAAGAAATCATGCGTCACGCGCAAATCGGTGTGACCGTGTCCAAGCAACCGTTCACCTTCTATATGGTGGCCGCGTTCATGTACCTGGGCCTGACCGTGCTCGCCATGAGTGGCATGCACTTGATGGAAAAACGCGCCGCTCGCGGCTTCGCGAGGAGCACCCAATGAACTGGGAAATCATCATCAAATGGCTGCCGAAACTGGCCCAAGGTGCAACACTGACCTTGGAACTGGTGGCCATCGCCGTGATCGCCGGCTTACTGCTGGCAATTCCACTGGGCATCGCACGTTCGTCGCGTCTGTGGTGGGTGCGAGCATTTCCCTACGGCTACATCTTCTTTTTCCGTGGCACACCGTTGCTGGTTCAACTGTTCCTTGTCTATTACGGCTTGGCCCAGTTCGATGCGATCCGTAACAGCTCGATGTGGCCGTACCTGCGCGATCCGTTCTGGTGCGCCACCGCGACCATGACCCTGCACACGGCGGCGTACATCGCCGAGATCCTGCGCGGGGCGATTCAGGCGATCCCGCCGGGTGAGATCGAAGCGGCGCGGGCGCTGGGCATGTCCCGGGCCAAAGCACTGTTCTACATCATCCTGCCGCGTGCTGCGCGCATCGGCCTGCCGGCCTACAGCAACGAAGTGATCCTGATGCTCAAGGCCAGCGCCCTGGCCAGCACCGTGACCCTGCTGGAACTCACCGGCATGGCCCGCACCATCATTGCCCGGACCTACCTGCCAGTGGAGATCTTCTTCGCCGCGGGCATGTTCTATCTGCTGATGGCTTACGTGCTGGTGCGCGGCTTCAAGCTGCTGGAGCGCTGGTTGCGCGTCGATGCCTGCCAAGGGCGCTGATTCCCACGTGCTGACGGGCGAGGCCCTACTCGCCCGTTTCGCTGCGCTGGATGCTTTTCTGATTGAGCATCAGGCGCTGTGGAAACCTCGACCGTTTACTTATTTGCACCTTCCTTGGGAAGCGTCCTACCCGGAGTTGGCGCTTTGGCTACGCGGTCGGTCGCTGGAGGACGCGGAAAGCAGCCATAACGAACCGTGTTTGCTCGATGCGCCGCAGCCGTTTGCAACATTGGCGGCACTGTCGCTTGAGCTGAGTTCGGTGGGGGAACTGCCCGCTCATACACTAGAAGCCGCCGGGCACCGCTTGAATGTCGATGTGCCGGGCCGTAAGTGGCAGCAGATCGAAGCCTTCGCCAGTCGCTTGTCATTTGCCGCGCCACCGAAGCATTGGCTGGATTGGTGCTCGGGCAAGGGGCACTTGGGCCGACGCCTGCTGCAAACAGGGCAACAACTGACCTGCCTCGAATACGACCCGGCGCTGGTTTCCAGCGGCGAAGCGCTCAGCCAACGCCATCACCTGCATGCGCTGCATGTCGAACAGGATGTGCTCGCGCCAGACGCCACTTCTTTATTGAAGGCTGATCACACCCCCGTCGCATTGCATGCCTGTGGGGATCTGCACGTACGGTTGATCCAGCTCGCCAGCGCAGTAGGTTGTAAACAACTGGCCATTGCGCCGTGCTGCTATAACCGGATCAGTCTTGCTGCTTACCAGCCACTTTCCTCGGCCGGTGTGCGATCCGACCTACAACTTTCCCTCGACGATCTCTCACTGCCGATGAGCGAAACCGTCACCGCTGGTGCACGTGTCAGACGTCAGCGCGACAGCTCCATGGCCCGGCGCCTGGGTTTCGACCTGCTGCAACGGCAACTGCGCGGCATTGACGAATATCTGCCAACCCCTTCCCTGCCCAGCGCCTGGCTGGATAAATCCTTTGCCGATTACTGCCATCATCTGGCCGCACTCAAAGAGTTATCCACAATCGGCCCGCAAGATTGGTCAGGACTGGAAGCCGCAGGCTGGCAACGCCTGGCCGAAGTGCGCAATCTGGAGCTGCTGCGCGGCCTTTTCCGACGCCCGCTGGAGCTTTGGCTGGTGCTTGATCGGGCACTTTTCCTAAGCGACCAGGGTTACACCGTTCGCCTCGGCACCTTCTGCGAAACCCCGCTCACGCCGCGCAATTTCCTGCTGCTGGCGGAACGTCCTTAAATAATCGCAGCCTGTGGATAACTCTGTTGATGAAATTATCGTGGATCCAAGATAACCGCCTGTTTCAGCGCTGAAACGCAGTGTTCATTTTTCGTACACATTGCTAAAAAAATCGAAAAAACAGGTATTTGCGGATAAATGAGAACGGCTCCACAAAAAGCGTAATGAAGGCAGCAAGCCACCGCGCCCGTTGTGCATAAGCGTTCAATGCAAAGGACATAAGTGCCTAATCCGGGACGCCACTGGCGGAAAATTGCGCCGCTTCGCCACTCTTGTTATACAAACAGCCAACAGCGCCGACACCGCGGCCACGAACAAGAAAATCCGACCGACAGGATGCGACAGTGACGTTTATTTCCTACGCACAGAATTTCGAAGACATACGCCTGTGGCGCGCCCTCAAAACCGTTGAAAACGGCTTTTATATCGACGTCGGCGCCAACCACCCCACACACGACTCCGTGACCAAAGCCTTCTACGACCGTGGCTGGACCGGCATCAACGTCGAACCGATGCCCAATTACTACGAAGCCCTGCGCCAGGAACGTCCCAAAGATACCAACCTGCAATGCGTGGCCGGCGAAAGCGCCAACGACCTGACCTTTTACGGCATCGCCGGCACCGGCCTCTCAACGCTCGACCCGACCATTGCGCAAATGCACAAAGACGCCGGCATGGACGTGCGCAGCCAGACCGTCCAGTCCCGCACCCTGACCTCCATCTGCGAAGAACACGCCCAGGGCCGCCCGATTCACTTTCTGAAAATCGACGTCGAAGGCCACGAAGAAACTGTCCTGCGCGGCATGGACTTCACCCAATGGCGGCCGTGGGTCATCCTCATCGAAACCCCATGGGATCGCGACCAGACTTGGGAAACCCTCGTCACCGGCGCCGGCTACCACTCCATCCTGTTCGACGGCATCAACACCTACTACCTCGCCGAAGAACACCTGAACCTCAAACCCGCCTTCGACATCCCGCCGTGCAACCTGGACGAGTTCCAGTTCTGCAAAGGCCACAACTTCAGCCACCCCGTCAGCGACGCCGAACACCAGCTCGCCGCCGCCCTGCAACGCGCCGAACAGGCCGAAGCACAGCTGCGCGCGATGCAAAATAGTCGAGCCTGGAAAGCCATTCAGAAACTCAAGAAAACCCTGCTTGGCGCCTGACTTGAAGGCTGCGTAAAAATAGTCTGAATTCAGGGGTTTACAGAACCAATCCAATCGCTATAATCGTCGCCCTAACACGCCGGTATAGCTCAGTTGGTAGAGCAACTGACTTGTAATCAGTAGGTCCCGGGTTCGACTCCTGGTGCCGGCACCATACAAAACAAAGCCCTCGTAAAAATACGAGGGCTTTGTTGTTTCTGGGGGTTCGGAAACACGCCCCTGAAGGCCGCCACATTGCTGCGATAAGGCTAGTGTTCATCGGCAAATCAAACATTGCTGGTACGCCTACCCGTTACAATTTCACGTCAGCGCAACGTTGACGGGCTCTCACACCGACCTATAATGCACCCCAACACACCCGCCAAGCCTAGGTTGACTCAGTCAGCAAGCTCAAATCGTGCGGGTTTTTTTTGCCTGGAGAAAAGCTACATGAGGTCCTTCGACAAACCGGCCCTCAGCGTAGAACAGCAATTGGAACTGCTAAAGCAACGAGGCCTGAAAGTCGCCAATAACGACCGGGCCATGCGCTTCCTTGAAGTGGTCACGCTGTTTCGCCTGAGCCCTTACATGCGTCCCTTTCAAGAGCAAGGGCCTGAACACACCTTCAAACCCGGTAGCACTCTGAAAGCTGTGGTCGACATCTACCGATTCGATGGCTCGTTGCGTCGCATAACCATGGATGCCATCGAGCGAGTCGAGGTCGCCATACGAGCAAGTATCAGTAGCCATATGTGCCCCAAGTACGGGCCCGACTGGATTGCAGATGCCTCCGTATTTTCCTCTTCCTATTCGCATGCCGAACTTTTACGTCCCCTTCGGGAGCAATTGAGCAAAGAACGAAATAAATTCGGACGTGAAATGGATCGCATCAAAAAAGGTCGACGGGACGACGGCCTTCAGCAGCAGAGGATCGAAAACCGCATGCGTGATAACTATTTTCGATACTACGGCGCGACCTATACCCTCCCCGAATTGCCGCCCGCATGGGCGATTCTTGAAGAACTCAGCCTCGGAACGGTATCCACCCTCTTCAATGCCATAGGCAGAAGTGCCGACAAGAAAGCTATTGCGGCCAGATTCGGTCTGCCTTTCGATGTATTGGCTTCGTGGCTTCACACTCTGACCTTCATACGAAACTGTTGCGCGCATCATTCGCGGTTATGGAACAGAGAACTCTCGATTCGTCCCTCTCTACCCAAAGAGTGGAATATCCCAAATGCAGCCGCTAACAGGCCTCAGCCGAAGCAACGGCTTTATGTTGTATTGACGATGCTGGCATATCTAACCGATTTGATCAGTCCAGACAGTCGGTGGAAACCTCGCCTCGAAGAAATCATGAACCATCTAGAATCAACGAATTTGGGCCTGATGGGCTTTCCTATCGATTGGAAACGTCAACCGCAATGGCTCCTGGAATGAAACTCCTGAGCGAAAAAAAGGCCCTCGTAAAAATACGAGGGCTTTGTTGTTTCCGGTGTTTTGATTTTTATAAAGCAGGCACCAATCAATCAAACCCCATAGAAACCGAAAGCCCCTCCCAAGCATCAATCTCCCCCTGCAACCACGCAATCTTTTCCCGCACCAACCTCACCGCATCCTCACCCAGCAACAGATGAACCGGCGGCTTTTCCGCAGCCACCAAAGTCAGCAACGCCTGCGCAGCCTTGTGCGGATCGCCAGCCTGCCTACCACTCTTCTCTTCCCGCGCCTTGCGCACTGGATCGAACACCGCATCATAGTCACCCAAGGTGCGACCGGAACGGATCATCGAGCGCCCTGCCCAGTCGGTACGAAATGAGCCCGGAGCCACGGCGGTCACGTGGATGCCCAGGCTTTCGACTTCTTTGGCCAGCGCTTCGCTGATGCCTTCCAGGGCGAATTTGCTGCCGCTGTAGTAAGCGATGCCCGGTAAGGTGATGAACCCGGCCATGGAGGTGATGTTGACGATATGCCCGCTGCGTCGTTCGCGCATGCCGGGCAGCACCGCTTTGATCATTGCCACCGCGCCAAACACGTTGACGTCAAACTGCCGCTGCATTTCAGCCAGCGGCGATTCCTCGAGAATGCCTTCGTGACCATAGCCGGCGTTGTTTACCAGCACGTCTATCTGCCCCACTTCGCGCAGGATGTCAGCCACCAGCGGTTCGATTGCCGGGAAATCGGTGACGTCGAGCACGAACGCTTTAGCTCGATGGGCGTCCAGCGCTTCGAACGCGGCACGCTCGGATTCGCGCCGCACCGTGCCAACCACTGTGTGCCCTGCCGCCAGCGCTGCTTGCGAAAAGGCCAGGCCGAAACCTGAACTGACGCCGGTGATCAGGAAAACCTTGTGAACGTGGGTGTTCATGCTGCGTTCTCCAATAAAAACGCCGTCGATAGTGATCGACGGCGCTGTGGACAAGCTAACTCTGGTCTTAGTGACCGGCGCTCTGGCCGCCATCGACGTGCAGGATTTCGCCGGTGACGAAGTTGGCATTGTCCAGATACACGACCGCCTGAGCGATGTCGCTGATTTCGCCCATGTGGCCGACCGGGTGCAGATTGCCCAGCGCTTCATGGGTTTCTTCGCCGTGCATCGGGGTTTTGATGATGCCAGGGGAAACCGCGTTCACCCGAATCCCGCGCTTGGCGTACTCAATCGCCAGGGATTTGGTCGCTGCGTTCAAACCACCTTTGGTCAGCGAGGCCAGTACCGACGGCACACCGTCAATTGCGTGGTCTGTCAGGCTGGTGGTGATGTTGACGACGTGGCCTTTGCCCTGTTTTTCCATCTCGTTGATCGCGAGTTGGGTGATGTAGAAGAAGCCGTTCAGGTTCACCGACAGCACGTTGGCGTAGTCCTCGGCGGTGTACGCGGTGAACGGTTTGGCGATGAAGATACCGGCGTTGTTGACCAGCGTGTCGATGCGGCCAAAACGTGCGATGGCTTCACGGATGACTTGCTGTGCGACTTCCGGGTTGCCGATGTCGCCCGCCACGGTGAGGATGTCCGGGTCGGTGGACGGTTTGATCGAACGCGAAGTGGCGACAACTTTGTAATCCAGATCGCGGAAGGCTTTGACCATACCGGCGCCGAGGCCTTGGGATGCGCCAGTGATAACGATGACTTTTTTCGAATTGCTCATGATGAACCTCTACTCATTAATAATGGTTTGAAAAAGTAAGTAAAAATCAGGCTTCGGCGGGGGCCTTGGCCATTTGTCTCAACATTTGTTCGTAGTACTCGACCGACTGCGAACCAGACACCAGGTGACGACCGTTAAGCACCATGGCCGGGACCGAGTTAATGCCGTGCTGGCGGTAAAACGCTTCAAGCTCACGCACTTCTTTGGCAAACGCGCCGGACGCCAACACCTCTTGAGCAGCCGCCGCAACCAGTCCCGCTTCAGCCGCCAGACGAACCAGCGTCTCGCGATCACTCGGGTTCTGGCCGTCGGTGAAGTAAGCGCGGAGCAGGATTTTCTTGAGAGCGACCTGCCGCCCTTCCTGCAACGCCCACAACAGCAGCCGATGCGCATCAAACGTGTTGTAGAAGTGGGTGCGCTTCTCCAGATCGAACTTGAAACCGATGGCCGCGCCACGTTCGATCTGCATCGCTTTGCCGGCGGCGACGTCTTGGGCGGTTCGTCCATATTTGCGCATCAAATGCTCGACCGCTTTCTCACCGACCGCCGGCATGTCCGGGTTCAACTCGAAAGGCTTGTAGGTCAACTCCACCGAAATTTCGCCAGCCACGTTCTCGATCGCTTGCTCCAACGCCGTCGCGCCCAATGCGCACCACGGGCACACCACGTCGGAGATGAAATCGATGGAGACGGACGCGGTCATGACTTGCCCTCCGCCTCAGCCAGCTGCTTTCGATACTTGGTGGTGGTGATGCCGGCGTAGCCCCAGTTATCGGTGTCGACTTCTTCGATCACGATGTGGGTCAGGTGCGGATCCTTCTTCAGGACGCGTTCCAGGGTTTCAGTGATTTCAGCGATCACCTGAGCTTTCTGCTCAGAGGTAACGCCATCGCGAGTGATGCGTACGCTTACGAAAGGCATGAGGAATCTCCAAGTGACCTTCCCTTCGGAATGAATGGGTCGGCGTTGGAGCTCAATGTATGGAGTTCGCTGGAGGGGATAAAGGTGGGGGCGGGAACATCATTAGTTACTTGGTGTAATGGGTGCATCGGCACTGGAACAAAAAAGGTTTGCATCAAAAATGATGAGTCGCTAACCTCCATTTATCGTAAATTTTAGATATCAGCCGAAAAGGTGGATGCTCATGGCAATTCAATTCTTCGACAGCCCGTTCCATGTCACGCATGACGAGGAGGTCGCCAGCAAAATGGCTCTGAAAATGGAGCTGTCGATCTTCATCACTGACTGCATCAAAAAACTGGGCCTCAAACAGAGTGAGGCCGCAGCCAGGTTGAACGTCACCCAGTCACGCGTTTCAGAGCTCACCACTGGCAAGATCGAGAAATTCACGATCGATGCAATGATGGACATGCTGGATAAACTCGGCTTTCGCACCACGTTTACCTTGCCATCCAACGATGCCGACGCGTTACCTCAAATCGTCATTTCACAAGTTCACGCCTGCTAGACATTACATCCCATTTTCCGAAGCTCTCTTTTGAGCTCCTTCAAACGATCTTCTGCAACAGCCATTGCGTGACGATCAGTTCGATTGGTCGCTTTCACAAACAAACGAATTAAGGAAGAAACTGGTGTCCGTCTACTTCGTAATTATGCTTAGGGCATGAGAGTCAACTAACGGATAAAAGAGCAGGAGGAACTCCGAGATAGTATATCCAAGTCAGCACAGTCAATAGAAGCACATAATAAAATCCAAACCTGGCATAGTAGTTTAAATTTTCTTTAGAACATATTTTTTTAGGAGCCACAACTTTATTAAAATCGACATCCAGATGATTTTCATACTTAGCGAGTATAGAATAGTATTTTTTTACACTGTCGTTGTATTCATCATCTGACAACTCAATATCCCATTTGTTTTTCAAATAAGTAACCAGCTCATTAAGCTCCATACCGCAATCATGTTGTTTAGATGATTTCAAACTGAAATCACTCATAGTAATAGCTATAGAAAAACACAGCACAAGTATTGACAAAAATAGCTGACCAATATTTACCACATAATCACTAACAGCAAATTTCAAACCCACTGCTTGAACCATTGAGACAAGGATCAGCAGGATAGAAAATAAAGTAATGCTAAACAACGAAAGATTATTATGCAGAGTCAAACGGCGACTCGCTTGAAACCTTGATGCAACTGTTTTGGAAATCATTTGCCTTAAAGCATTACTATTGATATCTTTCATAAATAAAATTCTCTCGGCTACGGCTAACAAGGAGTGGTAATGTGATCGAGTCACCGTACACAGTTAGCAATATCATTAGATTCATCGCTAAATACCACCAAACAAATGTAGCCAAGCATAAAATAGAATATGAGAAAACCGCAAGAGAAATATTAAAGTCCATTGAAGAAAATTCCATTTTCATTAAAGCTACGAGCCGCTTCACTTTAAATGGAAAAGAAGTATCTAGCTACACTAGTGAGCATGCAGCCGTAACATCAAAACTCATCATAAGAAATCTAAAGCTAAATGCCAGACTTAGATTACCAAATCGCAGTGAAATAGTCGCCTCACTGATATCCTCTCTCCGGGACGGGGTTCCTTACAAGGTATATAGATACGACATCATCAGTTTTTACGAAAGTATAGATAGAGCCCGACTTTATAATCTTCTCGAAAAAAATTCATTATGCTCACACAAAACTTTGAGGTTAATAAAAAGCCTTTTTGAAATATTTCGCCATGAAGGAATAAAGGGGCTTCCAAGAGGACTTGATATCAGTGCATATTTATCAGAAATTTATCTGATGGAATTTGATGAGAGCATCAAAAAGCTGAGTCATGTTAGCTTTTACGCTAGGTTTGTAGATGACATTGTAATCATCACGAATAATATCTCAGATGAAGACATCACCCCAAACGTAAAAAGCATCTTGAGCCCTGAACTAACTCTTCATGATGAAAATGAGTACCAAAAACACAGTCATATTTTCCTAGAAAAATGCAGAGACTATTCGCTTTCAACCACAACATTCCAGCCTCTTAACTATTTAGGCTATTCGCTCAAGATATTCAATCACTACTGCTCCGATTCTGACTTCAGGTCTAAACGAAACATTGAAGTAGACATATCCACGAACAAAGTCACCAAAATAAAATCGCGAATATCTAGTTCACTGCTCTCCTATTGCTCATCAAAAAAAACGGAAACCGATTACAAGCTGCTTTTGAAAAGAGTTAAGGCCTTAACTGGCAACTATGAAATACATGCATCAGGCACCAATATCAAAATCAAAACTGGCATATATTATAATTATTTCCACAAAACACAAAAACCTAGGTGTGCTCTTAAAGAACTAGATAATAGTTTTAAACGGATATTATTCTCAAGAAGCCACCCTCTCTTCAATAAAATATCTCATGCCATAAGTTTGCAGCAAAGACGAGAGCTTTCAAAATTTAGCTTTTTTAACGGATTTCATGACAAAATTTATTACTCATTCAGTTATCAAGAATTGAATGAAATACGTAAAAACTGGAAATAACTATCGTGACTAAAAAAATCAAGCGAGTGAGAAAAACTGATTATGATCGCGTGGTTTTAACAGAGACATGTCCTTATGAAGTTCCTATAATTTTTGAAAACGTTGGAATCTATTCAATATTTAAAATTGCAACTGGAAAGATAGAAACCGGGCACCGCCTTACAAAAGATTTGATAGGAGCAATTATCAATAAAGACTTATCAGTTTTTACAACGCCCATGTCTTACAAAATAAGGAAAGATAGCACTTCTTTTAGGGAGCTTTCACTTCTTCATCCCGCCTCCCAATATGAAGCGGTTAAATTCTATGAAGAATTTCAACATAAAATAATACATCTTTGCAGCATGAGCGATTTTAGTATTCGGGCACCAAAAAAAATCGCAGGAAAATACTATAAAAAAAATAACGCCCAGATGGCTAACGAATTCAAAAGCGACAAAATGGTTGATTCGAAAAATGAAATCAACTACAAACATTTAACCTCATACTTTTCTTATCATGGATATAGACGCCTATATAACTTTTTTGACTCCTATGAGTTTATGCTGCTGGAACGCAAGTTTTCAGTCTTCTGGTCTCTAGATATAAGTAAGTGCTTCGATAGCATCTATACAGAATCAATAAACTGGTCAGTTCAAGATAAAGATTTCTTTAAGTTTAATTCAGATATAAAAAACACTTTCAGCTCAGTTTTTAGCAAGCTTATGGAGACGGCTAATTACGATGATTCATCAGGAATTTTAATAGGACCTGAAGTTAGCCGTATATTTGCAGAGATCATTTTCCAGAAAATTGATTGCAACATCAAAGAAAGCTTGGCCTCAAAGGAGTTGGAACAAGGTCGCGACTACGAAATCCGCAGATATGTGGATGACATTTACCTTTTCACGATGAGTGAAAGCACCTCTCAAATAATCCATAACACCATTGAGGAAAACGTTAAAGAATATAAACTGAGCTTAAACAAAGCCAAAACAATAAAAGTAAATCGACCCTTTGTAACAAAACAAACCCAAACAATGATGGAGGTAAAGTCAAAGCTAAGATCGCTAGAAAAACGATTAATTGAAAAGAAAATTAGTGAATTAAAACTATTCCCTAAAAGACTAATAAAGAAAAACTCTATAACAATCTCTTTTGCAAATGCGATTAAGTCGCTTTGCCTGGACGATTCAGCGTCTTACACTATGTCGTGTAATTTTCTTATTAAAGCGATGACAAATTTAATCGTTAGATTTTGCAGAAAAAATAAGAAACGCGAAATTGAAAGCAATCAACTGGTACTTTTTTCTGATTTTTTCTTAGTCATACTTGATTTGACATTTCACTTTTTTACGGTAAATCCGAGTCACTCTGGCGCAATTCAGCTTTGTAAAATGACTCATTTTATCGTTGATTTTTGTGACAATAAACTTGCAGATGAATCAGCATTAATAAAAGGTCAAATCCATAGTAAATGCCTAGAGTTTTTCCAAAGTAGCGAATTCTCCAAAATATCAAGAATTTACTCCGATACGACTTCAATCGAAACTTTAAATATTCTCATCGTATCAAGCTGCTTAGGAAAAGATTACTTACTCACGCAGAAGGAACTGATATCAATACTAAATATAAATACCAGCCGCAAGTTAAGTTACTTCGAAATAATTGTGCTGCTATACTACATAAAGCGAGACGAGGAATATTCTCTAATATACATAACGGTCGTAAGCGCCATAAAAGAGCACCTTAAAGATCTTTCCGATATAAAAACCTCCACGCACAAAGCTTATCTCTTCTTTGAATCGATAGCGTGCCCGTACATAGAATATGGCGAAAAGGTTAACTTCATGATCTGCGCCCTGGAAAACCTTAATTTAAGTAACAGCATGACTGTAGGTTACGATGCAATCCAGATCGTGGAAGATCTAGAGCCGTTGTCATTTTGCGGATCTTGGGATAAAGCCGCTATGATGAGTCTTCTAGAGAAAAAGGCATTGCAAAAAGGTTATTGATCGGGCAGGATTCACTTGCGCTCGCTGACTTTATTTTGAGCTTGGGCTTGCCCAAGATAAAAGATCGTAAGGTAGGAAAATTTCTATCTTACCCACTTCGGTGACCACACACTACAGTCAGCGCAGCGCATCCAGTTAACAAGAACATATTTCGAAAAAACTCGTATAAAGTGATATTCGTAAAATTCGTACTTTGACTCGATTTTAATAAAACTCGTACCCTTTCAATCCTAGTAACAACTTTCCCTACGCGCCATTTACCGGAATAATTCTACTTTCCATATTTGCAATGGGTTTCGCCGCTCTGACAATGATGCCAACATATGGGAAATAGATGTCTCTATCGGAAAACAGTTTTAGACACAAAAGTTAATTTATATACAAACCCCTGAAAGTCCTCGCCCAGTTATCAGCCATACTGATATTTCTTTCCCTCCGACTCGATAGTTAACGGTTTTTTTGAGATTGGGGCTTATGCCGATACAATGATTATTGACCAAACATAAAAATCCTTAAAGCTATGATCGTAGCCAGTACTTTGCCACGCTTGCAGCCACCTCCGTCACACGCTAACCTTCTTTCGTCGCTGCCAAATCAGCGACCGGGTGTAGGAACCCGAGTTAATCAAGGCGCAACAGCGCCTCACCAACGATTGCAGGCGCTTTTTTGTGTCTGCGATATCGTGCAATGGTGGCTGTGCGCGGGACACCTTCGGGTGTGCCGGGTGCCTTGATTCCCGGTTTTCCTACCCCGCGTACGGCCGCCACCCAATCCCGTAGGAAAGGACGGTAGCGGCTCCCGACAGTCAAGGAGCTAGACAATGCACACAATCAATCCGTACAAAATCAGTATCCCCACTACCCTCGCTATAATTCCGCAAGTCCCCACCGACGACTGCCAAGCAGCTGGAGGTGCCCAATGACCAACCCCAAAGACCTCAAAACCATCGGCCTGACCCCCTTCTCCTACCACGCTAACGAACCGCTCTTTCGCATCAACGCCGGCGTCCCGGTGATCGAAGCCCTGTCCCATGCCTCCGACCTGCTCCACGTCGCCAAACTACTCGCCTCGGACGCGGCCATGGTTCGCGATACCGACCGGCATGCCTGGGCATCGCATTATTTGCAGGATATGAGTAAGGCGATCATTGATGATGTGGTGAAGGTGCTCGATGCACCGTGTAACAACCAAGCCACTAACGCCGTAACCTGATCTAAATCGCACGCATAAAAAAGCCCCGAATCAATCGGGGCTTTTTGTTGCGGTCAGGAAAGAGGCGCAGAGACTCGGCGCGCAGGAGATCGCCAAGATCGCAGCCTTCGGTAGCTCTTACATTGACTGGGTATCGACCGTTTCCACGGTGATCTGCTTGTTCGCCCGAAACGGCGCAAGCGCCGCCTCATCCGCCGAAGCCCCGGTAATCAACCGCCACTCCCGCTCAATCGGCGTCCAATGCTGTTGCCTGGCTCGCCCAAGCTTGTCCGTGTCGGCGAGGACAACTATCTGCGCCGCCCGCTTGATGATGCATTCCTTCAAATACGCCTGCTGCGCACTCGCCTCACACAACCCAAACTCCGCAACAACACCATCCGCACCCAAAAAGGCCTTGTCGACACTCAACCGGCTCAACGTTAGTTCCGCCAACGGCCCTAACGTGCTCATGCTCGAACCGCGCAAATCGCCGCCGATCAACGTCAGGCGTACGCCCGGCGCATTGGCCAAGGTCATCACCGCCAGCAGGTTATTGGTCACCACATGCACGTCTTGTCGCGAGCACAAGTGATGGGCCAGCGCAGCGCACGTGGTGCCGCCGTCGAGCAGGACGGTATCGCCGTCCTGGACGTGCGCCGCTGCTGCCTGGGCGATGGCGTCTTTTTGTTCCCACTGAGAGGTTTTGCGTTCTTCAAGCGAAGCTTCCGGCTCATGTACGCCGATCACCGCAGTCGCGCCGCCATAGGTGCGCACCAGGTGCCGCTGTTTGGCGAGCATGGTCAGGTCGCGTCGCACCGTGGCTTCCGAGACTCCGAGCGCCGCGCTCAATTGCTCGACGTTGGCATCGCCAATACGTACGAGATCGAGGATGGCGCGGTGGCGTTCGGAGGCTTTCATGGCGGGTCTCGTTGTGTGGACGGTGGTCGATCTTACACGACCACGCCCCTGCGCCTCATCCCCGTCGCGTGGCAAGCTCGGCGCCTTGGCGCAGTGCTTCGAGCAGGCTGCGTTCATCGGCGATGCCTTTGCCGGCGATATCAAATGCAGTGCCGTGGTCGACCGAGGTGCGGATCACGTCCAGACCCACGGTGACGTTTACGCCCGCTTCCAGACCGAGCACTTTGACCGGGCCGTGACCCTGGTCGTGATACATCGCCACCACCAGATCGAAGTCGCCGCGTCCGGCGCGGAAGAACAGCGTGTCGGCGGGCAATGGGCCGGTGACGTCGAGGCCGCGTTCCTGCAACAGCTTCACCGCCGGGATGATTTTTTCTTCTTCTTCGCCATAACCGAACAAGCCGTTTTCACCGGCATGCGGATTTATCCCGCACACGCCGATGCGTGGCTTGGCGATGCCAGCCTTGATCAGTGTCTCGTTGCCGCGCTCGATAGTGCGCTGGACCAAGCCCGGCTCGATCTTGCGGATCGCGTCGATGATGCCGATGTGAGTCGTAACGTGAATAACGCGCAGTTGCGGCGCCACGAGCATCATCGAGACTTCGTCGACGTTGGTCAGGTGCGCGAGCATTTCGGTGTGGCCGGGGTATTTGTGGCCGCCGGCGTGCAGCGCTTCCTTGTTCAGCGGCGCGGTGCAGATCGCATCGATCTGGCCAGCCTCGGCGAGTTGCACGGCACGGGCAATGTATTGATAAGCAGCGTCGCCGGCGATAGGCGACAACACGCCGAACGGCAGGTCGTCGGGAATCAGGTCGAGATCGATGCAGTCAATGGTGCCGGCTTCGTACAAGGCTTGGGAGGCGTCTTCAATGCGGCGCACTTTGGCGCTGCCGCCGACGATGACGTTGGCTTGTTCGAGGCGACGGGCATCGCCGATCACCAGCGGCCGGCATTGTTGGTAGACGATGTCATGAGTCAGGCTCTTGACGATGATTTCCGGGCCAACACCGGTGGCGTCGCCCATGGTGATGCCGATGACAGGCAGGTAGTTAGTCATAGTGTTCATTGGAGTCCTTGGATTCGTGTGCGTGTGGGCGGGGAGCGATCGGCGCAGTCGCTCAGGTGTTGCCATGCCGCATACAAGGCGTGATCGGTGCCGAACGCGCCTGCCTTGGTAACGATGCCGGGACGATGCCCTTGCCGGGAAACGGTCGGGCGGGCGAAGGCGACGCCGGCTTCGATTTCCGTTAGCAGTTGCAGGCTGTCGATGCCGACGGTAGTCAATATTGCTCGCGCGGTTTCGCCGCCGGTGGCGATCAGGCCGCCGACCTTGGCGAAGTGCGGTTCAACCAGCACAGCCAGCATGGTCGAAAGTTGTGCGCCCTCTTGGGGATCGAAGGCTTCATCGCGGCCGATGCGCAACAGCAGATCACTCCAGCCGTCCAGTTGTTCGCCGATGCGCGATTGCCACATCGACCAATCGCCATGGGTTGTGCCCTGGCGAAGGACTTCTGGCGGGACAACCAATTCGCTGACGCCGCCACGTTCTTTGAGCAACGCGCACTGGCGCTCGCAGACACCGGAAAGGCTGCCGACGAGAATCAGGATCGGCGCCTGGCTTTTTTCCAGGGCTGCGGGTTCGACGGCCGTGAACCGTGCTTCGCAGAAGTCCGGAAGACTGGCGATTTCCCGTGCAAGGCCACCTGAGCCGATCCAGAACAGCGGCTGATCCATCGATGCGGTCAGGCGAGCGAGAGTCAGCAGGTCGTCTTCTGTTTGTGCGTCGACGATCAACGCTTGCGTGCCGCTGCGGGCGACCTCGGCAATGTGTCGGGTCAAGGCATGTTCATCGCCGCGCAGGGTGTCGAGGTTCAGTTTCGCCGTGCTCAGGCCTGCAGCGACCAGCATCGCTTCGACATCGGCCGGGCGGTCGGCGTTTTCCAGTTTCCAGGTGTCGGTGGTCTCCAGCGGCTGACCATTTACGAACACCCGGCCACCCAGCAACGTACGCCCGGTGGCGGGAAACGCCGGGGCGACGATGGCCAGGCCCGCCAGCGGTTGCAGGGCGGCGACTTCAGCCGCCCAATTGCCGCGCAGCGTCGAATCGATTTTTTTGTACAGCCGTTGCCCGGGTTGATGCAGCACTTTGAACGCGGCGACGGTACGTTCGGCGGCCCGCGCCGGTGAAAGGCGCCGGGTGTCCGTGTCGGCGGCAATCACTTGGGCGTCAGCCTTGTCATTCAAGGGGTCGAGGGTGACGACGGTTTCCATCCCCATGCTGGCAAAGCCGATGGCGCAATCCGCTGCGCCGGACAGATCGTCGGCGATGATCAGCAGCCTCATCGCAAGATCTCCTGCTTATGAGGTTCGAGTGCGGGCTCCGGGATGACGACAGGTTTACGTTGCTGCACGCGTTTGGCGACGGCGGCGGTAAGCAGTGGCGCGAGAATCGCGGTGACCACGACGCAAGCGGCCACCAGAATGGTCGCGCTCTTGGCCGCTTCGGCGTACACCGGATTGGCTGCGGCTATCAACGCAGGCACGGCGGCCGCGTTCCCGGCGGTAGTGGCTGCGGCAACACCGGCGACGCCCGTGCCACCGGTCAGGCGGTCAGCGAAGAACAGCGGGATACCGGTCACTACGACCACCGCCACGCCCATGCCCAGACCCAGCAAACCGGCCTGCCAGACATTATGCAGATCCAGGCTGGCGCCCAATGCCAGGGCGAAAAACGGAATCATGACCGGAACAGCCTTGGCCAGGAAATCGCGCATGTCACGGTCGAGATTGCCCAACAGCATGCCAAAGGCAAGCGGCAGGATACTGCCCACCAGCGTCGGCCACGGGAACGCCGACAGGCCGGCGATACCCAGTGTGACCATCGTCAGAAAGGGCCCGGACTCCAGCGACATCACCGAATAGGCGCCGACGTCTTCAGATCGACCGTATTGCCCCATCAGCGCCATGTACAAGCCGCCGTTGGTGTCGTTCATCGCGGCAACCACCGCCAGGGTCGATACACCAGCGAAGAGACCCGATGAAATCGGCTGCTCGCCCAAAAAGTGCCCAAGCACAATACCAATCAGAACGGCGATGCCGACTTTCGTCGCCAACAGCGTACCGCCCTTCTTGAGCAGGTAAGGCGTGGCCTTGATATTGATGCTCGCGCCCATGCAGACATAGAACACCGCGAGGATGGGTAACGCCCCGGTGAACAGTGCATTGGTGAAAGAGCCGAAAAACTTCGGTGTGTCGGGAAGGAAGGTAGCCACCAGCGAACCGATCAGCAGCGGGACAATCATCATGCCGCCAGGGATGCGTTCTATGGTGCGCTTGATAGGGATCTGGGCCACGAGGGTCTCCTTTTATAATTGTTTGGTAAGACGTTTGTCACCTCGAACTGACTGAACCGATCATTTTGTGATTGGTTTAGTCAAAATAATCTTAGGCGCTCGGTACGAATTGCGCAAACCAATCATTCAAATGATCGTTTTGATCATTTGTGGAAGGACTGATGTGACAGGCTGCTCATTCCCTCCCTTTATAGGAAGCGCATTGAAACAAGCATCATCGATACAGAGAATCGACCCAAGAGCGCGAAACCGACTGCCTTCAGGTGGCGAAAGTCGGCGTTAGGAACCCCGTTGATGACTTGAATATCAGCGCTAGGGTTAGACCTCTTTGAAAAGCAGCCTTTAAGGCTGCTTTTTTATTGGCGAAAAAAAGCCCCAATCAGTCGGGGCTTTTTCTGTATGT
>NZ_CATKQW010000004.1:0-163553 GCF_949767865.1 Pseudomonas sp. IT-P294
GCGGTAGCCGCCCCCGGCCATGGATGGCCGATGGCGGCGAGCCCACGGAGCAGGACCGGAGCGAGGGCATACCGAGCCTAGGCGAGGTACCGAACGTCAGGGGCAAGAGCCCTTGGTTACTTGGGGCTTTTCCAAGTGACCCGCCGTCAGGGCGGAACCAACAGCCGCCGTTACCGCAGAAACGGATATGCCCCCAATCTCAATCCCATCCCCAAAACATTACGCTCTTACGCAGAGATTTTGCTGTGGAGTCAGGGCTTCAGCGGACGCTCTTCGTCGCGGTCTGACAGTTCTCGGCTGTCATCATGCTTCCAATCCTGTCTCGTACGCTCCTGACGTTTAATCTCTTCTTCCGAGGGTTCATCTTCCTCTTCATCCAGGTCTGCACGCTTAGGGTCATTGGCCATACTCACCTCACTGCCTGAAGGGATCCACCTTTAAGCGTAGAACAATTTCCAGCCCCCGACTCAGAGCCACCAGCGCAGCAAAAAGAAGAAGCCCATGCTCAACAGCATGCTGAGCAAGGTATTGCGGGTGTACAGCACCAGCCCCACCGCCACCAGCGAACTGATCAGGTAGGGATTGTCCCACTGCAGATTCAGTTGTTTGTCCGGCATGAACACAATAGGCCCGCAAATCGCGGTCAACATCCCCGGCACGGCAAAACCGAGGAACTGCCGGGCATTGCTACTCAGCCGGACCGGCAGTCGCGGTTCGAGGAACACGTAACGGTTGAGAAAGACGAGCACGCCCATCCCGATAATCACCGCCCAGACCATCATGCACGCCCCCTGTACAGTTTGTTGCAGACAAAGCCTGCCGTCATACCCGCCAACCCCGCCAGCACCAGCGCCGAGCCCCACTGCCAATAGCTGAACAACACCGAACAAAACAACGAAACCGCCACGCAGATCACCGTCGGAACATTGCGCACCACGGGGGTGATCAAGGCAATGAAGGTCGCTGCGATCGAGAAGTCCAGCCCCAGGTGCTCAAGCCCCGGAATGCTGCTGCCCAGCACGATGCCAGCCAAGGTGAACAGGTTCCAGGCGACATAAAACGTCAGGCCCACGCCCAGGGCATACCAGCGATTGAACTGGTGTCGGTCATGTTGACTGGTCAGGGCGAACAATTCATCGGTGAGCAAAAAGCCCAGTCCCACACGCCAGCGACCCGGCAGCGGGGAAATCACCGAACGCATGCTCATGCCGTACAGCAAATGCTGCGAGGTGAGTAACAGCGTGGTCAGCAGAATCGAGAAAATCCCGGCACCGCCCTTGAGCATGCCGATGGCCACCAGCTGCGCGGCACCGGCGAACACGATGCTCGACAATCCCTGGCCTTGCAGGGGCGTGAGATTGGCCTCGATGGCCATGGAGCCGGCCAACAGTCCCCAGGGCGCGGTCGCCAGGGACAACGGCATGATCGCTACGGCGCCGCGAAGAAAGGCACTGCGTGGCATGAGTGAGTTCGACATAACGCTCTACAGCCAGGGAAAGACTTGCAACTGTGCCAGCCGCTACGGCCGAAGGCTTGAACAATCTTGCGCACTTGCAGACAAGCCGCTGTCAGCTATGCAACCGAGTAGCATGGAGCCATTGGCAAAAACGCGTGAGGGAGTCGACATGCTTTACCGGATAGCCGCCGATGGACTGGTGCTGTTTCACCTGTTGTTCATACTCTTCGTGCTGTTCGGCGGGCTGCTGGTGCTCAAGTGGCGCCCGCTGATCTGGGGGCATCTGCCCGCTGTGGCGTGGGGGGTGAGCGTGGAAGTCTTGCACCTGACGTGTCCGCTGACCGAGTGGGAAAACCGCATGCGCCTTGCCGCCGGACAAACCGGTTACGGCGGTGGATTCATCGAGCACTACGTGTGGCCCGTGATCTATCCCGCCGGTCTCACGCCGGCGATTCAATTGGCACTGGGCAGCGTGGTGTTGGCGGTCAACGTATTGGTCTATCTTCGGCTGTTCAAGTTGTGGAAGTTACGCCGGACCGCCTGAAACACCGCCGAGGATGTGAAACATGCTGTCGATCGAAGACCTGACGTTGCTCCAAGCCATCCGCGAAACCGGCAGCCTGTCGCGGGCGGCGGCTCACTTGGGCAAAGCACCGTCGACCGTTTCCTACGCCGCGCGGCAATTGGAGGAGCGCTTCGATGCCTTGCTCTTTGACCGGCGTCGCTACCGGTTACAACTCACCCCGGCCGGGGAGTTGCTGGTCAATGAAGCGGCGCGGCTGATGCAGGACGTCGCTCGGCTGACCCAACGGGTGCAACAAGTGGCCAATGGCTGGGAGAGTCGATTGTGGATCGTCACCGACGAATTGCTTGAGTTCGACACCCTGATTCCGGTGATTCAAGAGTTCGACGC
Organism: Pseudomonas sp. IT-P294; assembly: GCF_949767865.1. Lineage (NCBI taxonomy): Bacteria > Pseudomonadati > Pseudomonadota > Gammaproteobacteria > Pseudomonadales > Pseudomonadaceae > Pseudomonas > Pseudomonas sp. IT-P294. The sequence goes on from NZ_CATKQW010000004.1 coordinate 2,370, forward strand.
GCTGAAGTCCGGCGTGCCGCTGCGCATTACCCAGGAAGTGCTCAAAGGCGTGTGGGAAGCCCTGCGCGAGGGGCGCGCGGACCTGATCATCGGCGCCACCAACGAACCGCCGGCCATCCCCAGCCTGCGCTGGATGCAATTGGGTGAAATGGAATGGGTGTTCGCCGTTTCGCCGAAGCACCCGCTGGCCAAGGCCAAGGAGCCGATTTCACGGGCGATGGTGGCGCAGCACCAGGCGATTGTCGTCGCCGACTCGTCTCGGGCCACGGAAGGCAGCACGTACGGCGTCTCCGGTGGGCAACCCGTGCTCGCCGTGCCGACCATGCGCGCAAAAATCCTCGCTCAACGCGATGGCCTTGGCGTGGGGTGGCTGCCGAAGCACCGGGTCGGCTCGCTCCTGAAAAACGGCGCGCTGATCGAGAAGCAGATGGCCGATCCACGGGAACCGAACATTCTCTATGCTGGCTGGCGCGGCGATCATGACGGCCGTGCCTTGGGCTGGTGGCTGGAAAAACTCAAGCAATCGTACTTGTCCACCCAACTGGTCCAGGGCATCGACCGGTTCGTTTGAAATCAGTTGGCAATCACACTCATGTTGCGCCCGCTGGTCTTGGCCACATACAAGGCCTTGTCCGCCGCGCCGATCAGGTCGTCGGGCGACTCTTGCAAGGCCATGTCATAGGCACAAACCCCCACACTGACCGTCACCGTCCCCTCCGGGCTTTCGTTGTGTTCGATGTTGGCTTGCTGAACCGCGCGGCGGATTTTTTCGGCCACCAGAAACGCACCGACATAGTCGGTGCCGGGCAGCACAACGGTAAATTCCTCGCCGCCATAACGGGCGGGAAGATCCCCAGGACGCTTGATGCTGTCCTGGATGATCGCGCTGATCTTACGCAGACACTCATCACCGGCCACATGACCGTAACGGTCATTGAAATTCTTGAAGTGATCGACATCGATCATCAGCAGGGCAAGGTGGGTTTGGGTGCGTCGGGCACGGCCCATTTCCGCCAGGATAAACAGGTCGAACTGTCGTCGATTGGAAAGACCGGTCAAGGCGTCTTCCAGCGCCAGCAGTTCCAGACTGCGATTGACCTCGATCAGTTTTTCCCGGGCATCGAGCAAGACGCCCTGAATATGATTCTGCTGTTTCATGAAACGAATGAGGCGATAACCCAACCCTCCCAGAAACATCAGCAGCAAGAGCACGATGCCCGCGCTCAACGCGGTCTCTTGACGCCAGCCCGCCAGGACCTCTTCCTTGTCGAGCGCTACGAAAATGATCAGCGGATAACCATCGACCCGTCGAAACCCGACCACCCGTTCAACACCGTCCAGATAGGACTTGACCGTTGCCGTGCCATAACTGGCGCCGGGCAACAGTTGGGTAAACAGCGGGCCATTGGCGAGGCTGGCACCGACCTCCGACTCTTTGAACGGCCGTCGAACAATGATACTGGCATCGTCGGCAATGAGGTTGATCACGCCATTGCTGCCCATGTCGATACTGTCGTAAAGCTCAAGGAAATGGCTGAGATAGATCGTCGCCAGCGCCACCCCGGCGAAGCGGCCATCCGGGTGGTTGATCCGGCGCGACACAGTCATGATCCATTCGCCGCTCGACCGGCTTTTGATCGCCGGCCCGATATGCGGCCCACGGTCAGGATGATCACGATGGAAGATGAAATACTCGCGGTCGGAATTGTTTGCGCCCGGCACCTGCGCGCCATTGGAATTGGCCACCCAGCGCCCTTCTTCGTCAAATACGAACAGGCCATGGAGCTGGGGCAACTCGCTGCGCTGAGCGCTGAGCAAACGTTGCAACCTGGGGAGCCGAGCCGGGTCCATGCCGTCGTTTTCGAGACGATCAACCAAGGTGAACAGCAGCGTATCAGCCTGCTTGATCGACGCTCGCGCTTGCGACGCCAAGGTCTGCGCAAGGTTGGACATCGCCACTTCTTTGTCATGCAAATGGTACTGGCGCGAGTTCCAGGCTTCCCAAGTCGCAATTGCGGTCATGGACAGACACACCGCCACGAGCAGCAGCACCGCGTGTCGGACCCTGAATCGAGAGTCAACCAGATCGGGCAGCCAAGGCGCAGCGGTGACGGTATTTTCAATTCGGTCTTTAATGGACGGATGCCCCATGACGTTCCCTGGCTCCTGATGACAGGGCGAATGTTCCTGTTCGCCCGTGCAATGGCATCTCAACAAGATAGGTGATTTGCCGGATTCAGCCTAACCTTCACTTCCCCGATACCCCAGAGCCAATGGTGCGGTTTGTGCCTACGCCACCGATTTATCGCGACAGCGGTTTCATTGCCTCAAGCCAGGCCGGATCCAACTGCGTTTGTTGAGTGTCGATACCCAGCGCTTCCATCCGCGCCTTGTGTTGATCCATTTCACGGGTCAACTGGCTGTGGTCGCTGGAGTTGCCGTCCAGCTCATGCATCTGGTTCAGGCCCAGATGGTAGAAGCGCAACAGCTTCATGGCCGTCGGATCACCCTGCTCCACCGCCGCCGTGACCTGGTGCATGATGTTGGTGATGCTCATCAGGCTGCGCTTGAGCCGCCAGCCGTAGACCGCCGGCGCCATCCAGTCCTGGCTCCAGAATTTGCCGCGCATCAGCGCCGCCATCAGCAGCACCGAGACAAACACCCCGCCGACGTTAAACCGCAGATTGTCGCCGCCGGGCTCACCGAACAGCGCCACCGCCGCCGTGGACAGCACCATTGCCAGCGCCAGGAAAATCAGGGCAATAATCACCGTGCTGCGCCGTGTCTGTTGTCGAAAGCGTTCGGCGTTCATCGGCTGGATTTCGAACATTGCGTCGGGTTTCCTTGGGTCGGAGGGCAAAAAGACTGCGGGGCATTATCGCCCCTGCGCAGGATTTAGCTATGCTGAGGCTCCTTTTCATCTTTTCATCGTTAAACGGGGAAATGGCGATACAGCGCAGTTCGTGCCATCTTCTTTCATGGATACATAATATTCGGATGCCATTTGCCTGTATGAGTGGCATCGTTTTAAGGATCATTGAATGACCCAACGCCATGTAATCAACGCCTCCGTCAGCCCTAAAGGCAGCCTGGAAACCCTCTCTCAACGTGAAGTCCAACAACTGAGTGAAGCCGGAACCGGCAGCATCTACACCCTCTTCCGCCAGTGCGCCCTGGCCATCCTCAATACCGGCGCCCATGTTGATAACGCCAAGACCATCCTAGAAGCCTATAAAGACTTCGAAATCCGCATCCACCAGCAAGACCGCGGCGTGCGCCTGGAACTGCTGAACGCCCCGGCCGACGCCTTCGTCGATGGGGAAATGATCGCCAGCACCCGGGAAATGCTGTTCAGCGCCCTGCGCGATATCGTCTACACCGAAAACGAACTCGACAGCCAGCGCATCGACCTGAGCAACTCCCAGGGCATCAGCGATTACGTTTTCCACCTGCTGCGCAATGCCCGCACCCTGCGTCCCGGCGTCGAGCCCAAGATCGTGGTGTGCTGGGGCGGCCACTCGATCAACACTGAAGAATACAAATACACCAAGAAAGTCGGCCATGAACTGGGCCTGCGCAGCCTGGATATCTGCACCGGTTGCGGTCCCGGCGTGATGAAAGGCCCGATGAAAGGCGCAACCATCGCCCACGCCAAGCAGCGCATCCACGGCGGCCGCTACCTGGGCCTGACCGAGCCGGGCATCATCGCCGCCGAAGCGCCAAACCCGATCGTCAACGAACTGGTGATTCTGCCGGACATCGAAAAACGCCTGGAAGCGTTTGTCCGTGTCGGCCACGGCATCATCATTTTCCCGGGCGGCGCCGGCACGGCCGAAGAGTTCCTGTACCTGCTCGGCATCCTGATGCACCCGGACAACGCTGGCCTGCCCTTCCCCGTGGTCCTCACAGGGCCGAAACATGCGGCGCCGTATCTGGAGCAACTGGACGCGTTCGTCGGCGCAACGTTGGGTGAAGCGGCCAAGCAGCATTACCAAATCATCATCGACGACCCGGCTGAAGTCGCACGGCACATGACTCAAGGCCTCAAAGCGGTCAAACAATTCCGTCGCGAGCGCAATGACGCCTTCCATTTCAACTGGCTGCTGAAAATCGACGAAGGCTTCCAGCGCCCGTTCGACCCGACCCACGAAAACATGGCCAACCTCAAACTCAGCCGCGACCTGCCCGCCCACGAACTGGCGGCCAACCTGCGCCGCGCCTTCTCCGGCATCGTCGCTGGCAACGTCAAGGACAAAGGCATCCGCTTGATCGAAAAACACGGTCCTTACCAGATCCGTGGCGATGTCGGCGTGATGAAACCGCTGGATCAACTGCTCAAGGCTTTCGTGGCCCAACACCGGATGAAACTCCCGGGTGGCGCGGCCTATGTGCCGTGCTATCAAGTCGTCTCATAAAAAAACCGTTCCCGCACTCGCGCGGGAACGACCACCAACGAACTGACAAGCTGCCGCAATTGCCTCTGCAAGAGGCTGTGCGGCGGTTTGACTTGCCTGCGAAGGCACTGCCTCCGAGCTCTCTATCGCCTGTCAGACCGCCATCGCGAGCAGGCTCACTCCCACAATGGTCCTGAGTACATCCACATAACTCAGCCGGCAACCAAGCCAAACTCCGTGGACACTGCCACAAATCAAACCGGCGCCACACCCTCGACAATAATCACCTCAGCCCGCGCCACGCCCTCACGGTGCCGTTTCGCCTCCTGATACTGCTCGCTGTGATAACAAGCCAGCGCCTGCTCATACGAATCAAATTCAATCACCACGCTGCGTTGCGGCGTCGGCCGGCCTTCCATCGCTTCGCTACGCCCGCCCCTCGCCAACATCCGCCCGCCGTACAGCGCAAAAGCCGCCGGCGCCCGCTGGGTGTATTGGCTGTATTGATCGGGATCAGTGACATCAACATGAGCAATCCAGTACGCCTTCATAGTGACCTCTCGGTTTATTTTGTATTATGGTATACCACATTACATTCCCACCAAACACTGAGAACCCAACATGGCCTTCAACAGCATCGAAGAAATTATCGAAGACTATCGACTCGGCAAGATGGTGCTGCTGGTTGACGATGAGGACCGGGAAAACGAAGGCGACCTGCTGCTCGCCGCCGACTGCTGCACACCGCAAGCCATCAGCTTCATGGCGCGAGAGGCCCGCGGCCTGATCTGCCTGACCTTGACCGACGACCACTGCCAGCGGCTCGGACTGGAACAGATGGTGCCAAGCAACGGCAGCGTGTTCAGCACCGCGTTTACCGTCTCCATCGAAGCTGCCGTCGGAGTGACCACCGGCATTTCCGCCGCCGACCGCGCACGGACAGTGGCCGCAGCCGTTGCCGTCGACGCCGTTCCGGCTGATCTGGTGCAGCCAGGCCACATCTTTCCATTGCGCGCCAAGGAAGGTGGTGTGCTGACCCGCGCCGGGCACACCGAGGCCGGCTGCGACCTCGCCCGCCTGGCCGGTTTCACGCCCGCCTCGGTGATCGTCGAAGTCATGAACGACGACGGCACCATGGCGCGACGCCCCGACCTGGAAGTCTTCGCGCGCAAGCATGGAATCAAGATCGGCACCATCGCCGACCTGATCCACTACCGCCTCAGCACTGAACACACCGCGGTGCGAATCGGTGAGCGTGAACTGCCCACGGTGCACGGTACTTTCCGCCTGATTACGTTTGAAGACCGCATTGAAGGCGGCGTTCACATGGCGATGGTCATGGGCAACCCGCAACGCAACGAACCGACGCTGGTGCGCGTGCACGTAATCGACCCGTTGCGGGACCTGGTGGGCGCCGAATACAGCGGTCCTTCCAACTGGACGTTATGGGCAGCCTTGCAACGGGTGGCGGCCGAAGGCTGCGGCGTGGTGGTGGTGCTGGCCAATCATGAATCGTCCCAGGCCTTGCTCGAACGGGTGCCGCAATTGACCCAGGCGCCCCGTCAGTTCAGCCGTTCGCAATCGCGCATCTATTCTGAAGTAGGGACCGGGGCACAAATTCTGCAAGACCTCGGCGTGGGCAAGTTGCGTCACCTTGGCCCGCCGCTCAAATACGCAGGCTTGACCGGTTACGACCTGGAAGTCGTCGAGAGCATTCCGTTCACTGGATAAACCGTAGACCCGCCGCAGGTCGCCACAGGGCGGCCTGACGGAAAAAAACCCGCTTTTGGCTGATGGCCGGTAAGGCAAAGTGCTTGCACAAAGTTTGGAATACCATAATATGATATTCCATAGACCGGACGCTTCAGCCAAGTGCCCCCGACAGGGAAAGCACCCATAACAGCCCTTGGCACGGTCGCCGTTAGAGACCAGATGGACCTACTGCTCCCGATAGGCGGGCATTACCAAGCCCGCTCAAAAACACAACAAATGAGGGCGTGAAAATGGTGTTGAACAAACGTGCAACCGCAGTACTGTTCGCGGGTTTACTGGCCACGGTCAGTCACGCGGCCATTGCGGCTGAAAGCGTCAACTTCGTCAGTTGGGGCGGTAGCACCCAGGACGCGCAGAAGCAGGCCTGGGCCGATCCGTTCAGCAAAGCCAGCGGCGTCACGGTGGTCCAGGACGGCCCAACCGACTACGGCAAACTCAAAGCCATGGTCGAAAGCGGCAACGTGCAATGGGACGTGGTTGACGTCGAAGCCGACTTCGCCCTGCGCGCCGCTTCCGAAGGCTTGCTCGAACCCCTCGATTTTTCGGTGATCCAGCGCGACAAAATCGACCCGCGGTTTGTTTCCGATTACGGCGTCGGTTCGTTCTTCTTCTCCTTTGTCCTGGGTTACAACGAAAGCAAGCTCGGCGCCAGCAAACCTCAAGACTGGTCCGCACTGTTCGACACCAAGACTTACCCCGGCAAACGTGCCCTCTACAAATGGCCAAGCCCTGGCGTGCTCGAACTCGCGCTGCTGGCCGACGGAGTGCCTGCCGACAAGCTCTATCCGCTTGACCTGGACCGGGCCTTCAAGAAACTCGACACCATCAAGAAAGACATCGTCTGGTGGGGCGGCGGCGCTCAGTCGCAACAGCTGCTGGCCTCGGGTGAAGCGAGCATGGGCCAGTTCTGGAACGGCCGAATTCACGCCCTGCAAGAAGATGGCGCGCCGGTGGGTGTGAGCTGGAAACAGAACCTGGTCATGGCCGACATCCTGGTCGTGCCTAAAGGCACGAAAAACAAGGCAGCGGCCATGAAGTTCCTGGCCAACGCGAGCAGCGCCAAAGGACAGGCCGACTTCTCCAACCTGACCGCCTATGCGCCAGTCAACGTCGACAGCGTGGCACGCCTGGATTCGGTGCTGGCGCCTAATCTGCCGACTGCCTACGTCAAGGATCAAATCACTCTTGATTTCGCGTACTGGGCCAAGAACGGTCCGGCCATCGCGACACGGTGGAACGAATGGCTGGTCAAATGAAAATGGCGGCAACAGCTTCCTCTCCAGCAACCAAACCCGGGAGCGCCGCTGGCGCTGCCGGGGCAGTTCCCGGCAAGGCCGCTGTGCGCAAGCAATCTGCGTCCTTGGCGCAGCGCTGGCGCGGTGCGAGCAACCTGATTCCGGCCCTGCTGTTTCTGGGCCTGTTCTTCCTGGCGCCGCTGATCGGCCTGTTGCTGCGTGGTGTGCTGGAGCCCGTTCCGGGCCTTGGCAATTACGAGCAGTTGTTCGCCAACTCGGCGTATGCCCGGGTCTTGCTCAACACCTTCTCCGTGGCTGGCCTGGTGACGCTGTTCAGCCTGCTGCTGGGTTTCCCACTGGCGTGGGCCATCACCCTGGTGCCACGTGGCTGGGGGCGCTGGATCCTTAACATCGTGCTGCTGTCGATGTGGACCAGCCTCCTCGCCCGCACTTATTCCTGGCTGGTGCTGCTGCAAGCCTCAGGGGTGATCAACAAGGCACTGATGGCGATGGGCATCATCGATCAACCGCTGGAAATGGTGCATAACCTCACCGGCGTAGTGATCGGCATGAGCTACATCATGATTCCGTTCATCGTCCTGCCGCTGCAGGCGACCATGCAGGCCATCGATCCGATGATCCTGCAAGCCGGTTCGATCTGCGGTGCCAGTCCCTGGACCAACTTCTTCCGGGTGTTCCTGCCGCTATGCCGGCCGGGGCTGTTTTCCGGTGGACTGATGGTGTTTGTGATGTCGCTCGGGTACTACGTCACCCCGGCTTTGCTCGGCGGTGCGCAGAACATGATGCTGCCCGAATTCATCATTCAACAGGTGCAGTCCTTCCTCAACTGGGGCCTGGCGAGCGCCGGTGCCGCGTTGCTGATCGTGATCACGCTGGTGTTGTTCTACTTCTACCTGAAGCTTCAGCCGGAATCCCCGGTTGGCGCCAGCAACGCGAGGTAAGCCATCATGCTACTGACTCCCAATGCCATGAGCCGGCGCATGCGCTTCGGCCTGTACTTCACGACCGGGCTGATCGCGCTGTTCCTGCTGCTGCCGATCGTGTTCATCGTGTTGCTGTCCTTCGGCTCCTCCCAGTGGCTGGTATTCCCGCCACCGGGCTGGACGCTGAAGTGGTACGGCCAGTTCTTCTCCAATGCCGACTGGATGAACGCTGCCGTGGCCAGTCTCAAGGTCGCGGTGCTGACCACCTTCTTCGCCGTGGCGCTGGGCTTGCCCACCGCGTTTGCACTGGTGCGCGGACGCTTCCCGGGTCGGGAGATGCTTTACGGCTTGTTCACCCTGCCGATGATCGTGCCGCTGGTGATCATTGCGGTGGCGGTGTACGCGCTGTTTCTCAAGCTCGGCTATACCGGGACGATGTTTGCCTTCGTCGTCAGCCACGTGATTGTCGCGTTGCCGTTCACCATCATCTCGATCATCAACTCGCTGAAGCTGTTCGATCAGTCGATTGAAGATGCGGCCGTGATCTGCGGCGCCTCGCGCCTGCAAGCGGTGTTCAAGGTGACCTTCCCGGCGATCCGCCCAGGCATGGTGGCCGGCGCCCTCTTCGCCTTTCTTGTCTCGTGGGATGAAGTGGTGCTGAGCGTGATGATGGCCAGCCCGACCCTGCAAACCCTTCCCGTGAAAATGTGGACCACTCTGCGCCAGGACCTGACGCCTGTGATCGCCGTCGCTTCGACGTTGCTGATCGGCCTCTCGGTATTGGTCATGGTGATCGCCGCCGCCGTTCGCCGGCGCAATGAAATCAGCGCCTGAGCGCCCAGGAGTACGACATGAGTGCAGTGATCAAAGATTCCGCCCAACACAGTGACCAACCCCTGGTAAGCCTGCGCAACCTGAACAAGTACTACGGCGAATTTGCCGCCGTGGACGACATCTCGCTGGACATCAAGGACGGTGAATTCCTCACCTTCCTCGGCTCCAGCGGCTCGGGTAAAAGTACAACGCTGTCGATGCTCGCCGGCTTCGAAACCCCGAGCAGCGGCGAGATCCTGGTCAATGGCCAATCGCTGGTCAACGTGCCGCCGCACAAGCGCGACATCGGCATGGTGTTCCAGCGTTATTCGCTGTTCCCACACTTGTCGGTACGCGACAACATCGCGTTCCCGCTGGCCATCCGCAAGCTGCCCGCCGCCGAGCGCGAGCGTCGGGTCGATGCCATGCTCAAGCTGGTGCAACTGGAACAGTTCGCCCATCGCCGCCCTTCGCAACTCTCCGGTGGCCAGCAGCAACGGGTCGCCATTGCGCGAGCGCTGGTGTATGAGCCACGTATTTTGCTGATGGACGAACCGCTCGGCGCGCTCGACAAGAAACTGCGTGAAGATTTGCAGGACGAGCTGCGCCAGCTGCACCGGCGCCTGGGCATCACCATTGTCTACGTGACCCACGATCAGGAAGAAGCCATGCGTTTGTCTCAGCGCATTGCGATTTTCAGCCATGGGAAGATCGTCGGGCTGGGCAGTGGTTTTGATTTGTATCAGAACCCGCCGAATGCGTTTGTCGCGTCGTTCCTCGGTAATTCGAACTTCCTCAAGCTCAAGGCTCAGGGCAATGCGGTGGCGTCGTTTGAAGGGCAGTCGCTGTCGATTCGCCTGACTGCCGGGTTGCAGATCGATCAGGATGTGCTGCTGATGGTGCGTCCGGAGAAGGCGTTGGCGTTGAGTGTTGAGCAAGCGGCTCGCGAGCCTCTGGCGGCGGGCTGGAATGAGGTGTCGGCGATTGTCGGTGAGGTGTTGTTTCTGGGTGAAAGCCAGACGTGCACCGTCAAGACGCTGGGTGGGACTTCGATGACTGTGAAAGCGCTGTCTGCTGCGGGTATGCCGCTCAAGACGGGGGATCCGGTTCGTGTGCGTTGGGCCACTGCGGATGCTTGTGTGTATACCGAGTGGGCTGAGAGTGATTTGAACAAGGCGGCCGGGGCTCACTGATTTTCGGCTGGGCCGTATTACATAGCGTCACCCTCGGGTCGCTGCAACGTCGGGTTGTGGTGGCCCTTTTTTTTGGGTTTTGATTGGGGGCGTATCCGTTTCTGCGGTTACGGCGACTATTGGTTCCGCTCTTACAGCGGGTCACTTGGAAGAGCGCCAAGTAACCAAGCGCTTTTGCCCCTGACGTTCGGTGCCTCGCCTAGGCTCGGCATGCCCTCGCTCCGGTCCTGCTCCGTGGGCCCGCCGCCATCGGCCATCCATGGCCGGGGGCGGCTAACCCGGCATCCATGCCGGGTTGCCCACTGCGCAGAACCTGCGCTCGGCCTCTCGAGGGGGCGTGTGCATCAAGATCAAAAACTGAAGGCGAGCTAACGCTCGACCTGATGAGTGGTGAAGATCAAAAGCTTTGCGCAGATCCGCTTTTATGTGGGAGTGAGCCTGCTCGCGATGCTGTTGCTGTTGCTGTTGTATTCGGATTTAGGCGGGTATGGGTTCACTTTTCAGGGCTGGTAATGCGATGGCGAGTGCCAGGATTAAAAGCCCTGCCGCTACCGCGAAGGTGATTGTCATGCCGTTGGCAACAGCCTCTGGCGCTGCTCGCGTGATGTCGCTGGCGGATGTGGCGAGCGCAAAGATTGCGCCCATGACGGAGGCTCCGGTGATGAGCCCCAAATTGCGCGACAGGCTGAGCAGGCCGGCAATGACGCCTCGCTGGTCGGGGCTGATGCCGGTCATGATCCGTGTGTTGTTGGCCGCCTGGAACAGTGCGTAGCTGGCGGTGATGACTGCGATGGGCGTGAGGTAGCCGAGGACGCCGAAACCTGTCGGCATCGTCGCTAATACGCAGGCACCAAGCACCATGCAGGTCAGTCCGGAGACGGTCATGCGTTGCGCGCCAAATCGATCGACCAGGCGCCCGGCGGGGACGCCTGCCAGCGCGGCGACCAACGGGCCGACTGACAAGGCGAGTCCGACCAGTGCAGCCTTTAACCCTAGCGTTGCGCAGAGGTAGAACGGCCCGACCACCAGTGTCGCCATCATCACGGTCGAGACCAGCAGGCTCATGGCCAGGCCCGCGCACAAGCCTCGGTCCCGCAACAGCGCCAGTTTGATCAGTGGCGATGCCACCTTTGCCTCGACGAACAGGAAAATCGCGCTGCCGGCCATTGCCATCAGCAGCAACACAAGGTTGAGCGAACCCCATTCGCCGCCGCCCCAGGTCATCGCCAACGCGTAGGCGCCGAGTGTCAGCGCCAGGACCAGCGTGCCGGCAACGTCGAACGCGGCTCGTTGTGCCTTTGGCATGGGGCGATCGGCGGGCAGGTAGCGAAACGCGAGGACCCCGTTCAAGACGCCCAATGGCAGGTTGACCAGAAAAATCGCCTGCCAGCCAAAGCCCGAGATCAGCAGGCCGCCGAGCGAGGGGCCCAGCGTGGTGCCGATTGCCGACATCGTGCCGAGCAAGCCCATGGCGCTGCCGGTCTGTGCTTTGGGCACGGTCTCGCCGACGAATGCCACGGTGAGCGCCAACATGATCGCCGCCCCAAGGCCCTGCACTGCCCGGGCTGCGACCAGCCACCACAGCGTCGGCGCCAGACCACACGCCAGCGACGCCACTGTGAAAATGACAATGCCCGACAGCATCAAACGTCGCCGACCGATGAGGTCACCGAGCCGTCCGACGCTGACGATCAACGTGGTGATCGCGAGCAGGTAAGCCAGGACAATCCACTGCACTTGCTGAAAAGAAGCCTCGAGTGCCTGGGCCAACGTCGGCAAGCCGGCATTGGCGATGCTGGTGTCGAGCGACGGCATCAACATCGACAGGCAAAGGCTGGCGAGCGCCCAGCGCACCGAACCTGATTGCGTCATGAGTTTCATGGGTTTTGGCCACTGATGAAAAGTTGACCTTCAGCGTACGCCTGCGGATGACAGGGCGGAAGACGCACGCCTTGCACTGAATACCTGCACGCGACGCCATGTCAGCGACAACCGTGCTAACGTTGATGCATGACGACTCCCGACCTGAACCTGCTGATTACCCTGGATGCGCTGCTCATCGAAGGCAGTGTGGCGCGCGCCGCCCAGCGCTTGCGCCTGAGCCCTTCGGCGATGAGCCGGGCGTTGGCGCGATTGCGTGAAACCACCGGCGACCCGTTGTTGGTCCGGGCCGGACGCGGTCTGGTGCCGACACCCCGCGCGCTGCAATTGCGTGAACAAGTCAGCCAATTGGTGCAGGACGCCGAAGCGGTCTTGCGCCCTGCCGAGCAGCTCGACCTCAACCAACTGGTGCGCACGTTCACCCTGCGCACCAGTGACGGTTTCGTCGAGAACTTCGGCCCGGCATTGATTGCCCGCCTCGGCGAAGAAGCCCCCGGTGTACGCCTGCATTTCTTGCAGAAGCTCAACCAGGACAGCACGCTGCTGCGTGAGGGAACGGTCGATCTGGAAACGGGCGTGGTCGGCGACACGACCAGCCCGGAGGTGCGCACCCGCGCCTTGTACCAGGACCGGTTCATCGGCGTCGTGCGCATGGGGCATGCACTGAGCAAGGGCAAGATCACGCCCGCCCGTTATGCGTCCGGCAAGCACGTTCTGGTGTCGCGACGCGGACGGGACCAAGGGCCGATGGATGACGCCTTGAAACCCCTTGGCCTGGTGCGGGAGATCGTCACGATTGTCGGAGGTTTTTCTGCGGCACTGGCGCTGGCCCGGGCCTCGGACCTGATCGCGACGGTGCCGGAACGCCACACGCACAATCTACGCGCCGGCCTGCACTGTTTCCCTCTGCCGGTGGCCACGCCGACGATTACGATTTCCATGCTCTGGCACCCGCGAATGGACGCCGATGCCGCGCATCAATGGTTGCGCGGCTGCATTCGTGAGGTGTGCGCAGGATTCCAGGAACCTTGAACTGATTTTTGTGGCCTGCAGGACTAGACTCAATCGGTTGCTTCAGACCACACCGGTCAGGCTAGCGATCTGGATATGAGGGAACGTCATGAGCGACAAAGACACGCTGCGTAAATACTCCTCTCAAGTGGTCGACGGCGTGGAACGCGCCCCCGGCCGCTCCATGCTGCGCGCGGTGGGTTTCACCGACGAAGATTTCAAGAAGCCGCAGATCGGCATCGCCTCCACGTGGGCGATGGTCACCCCGTGCAACATGCACATCGACAAACTGGCCATCGAAGCCGAAAAAGGCGCGAATGCCGCCGGTGCCAAAGGGGTGATTTTCAACACCATCACCATTTCCGACGGCATCGCCAATGGCACCGAAGGCATGAAGTATTCCCTGGTGTCGCGCGAGGTCATCGCCGACTCCATCGAGGTGGTGGCCGGTTGCGAAGGCTTTGACGGCCTGGTGACCGTGGGCGGATGTGACAAGAACATGCCGGGCTGCCTGATCGGGATGGCGCGCCTGAATCGCCCATCGATCTTTGTCTACGGCGGCACCATCCGCCCGGGCGCCGGGCACACCGACATCATTTCCGTGTTCGAAGCCGTGGGCCAGAATGCGCGCGGCGATATCAACGAGATTCAGGTCAAGCAGATCGAGGAAGTGGCGATTCCCGGCCCCGGCTCCTGCGGCGGCATGTACACGGCCAACACCATGGCCTCGGCTATAGAAGCATTGGGCATGAGCCTGCCGGGGTCCAGCTCTCAGGACGCGGTCGGCAGCGACAAAGCCTCAGACAGTTTCCGCGCCGGCCAGCAGGTCATGGAGCTGCTCAAACTGGACCTCAAACCGCGCGACATCATGACCCGCAAAGCCTTCGAGAACGCCATTCGCGTGGTCATCGCCCTCGCCGGCTCGACCAATGCCGTGCTGCACTTGCTGGCGATGGCCCATGCGGTGGATGTCGAGCTGACGCTGGACGATTTCGTAGAACTGGGCAAGATTTCCCCGGTGGTCGCCGATCTGCGCCCCAGCGGCAAATACATGATGAGCGAGCTGGTCGCCATCGGCGGTATCCAGCCGCTGATGAAACGCATGCTCGCCGCCGGCATGCTGCATGGAGATGTGCTGACGGTGACCGGCAAGACCCTGGCGGAAAACCTGGCGAACGTGCCCGATTATCCCGCCGGTCAGGACGTGATCCTGCCGTTAGATCAGCCGGTCAAAAAGGACTCGCACCTGGTGGTGCTGCGCGGCAACCTCTCGCCCACCGGCGCCGTGGCGAAGATCACCGGCAAGGAAGGTCTGCGTTTTCAGGGCTCGGCGCGCGTGTATCACGGCGAGGAAGGCGCGCTGGCCGGGATTCTCAATGGCGAGGTCAAGGCAGGCGATGTGATCGTGATTCGCTACGAAGGCCCCAAGGGCGGGCCGGGCATGCGCGAAATGCTTTCGCCGACCTCGGCGGTCATGGGCAAAGGCTTGGGCAAGGACGTTGCGCTGATCACCGACGGACGCTTTTCCGGTGGTTCCCACGGTTTCGTGGTGGGGCACATCACCCCGGAAGCCTTCGATGGCGGGCCGATCGCGTTGATTGAAGACGGCGACACAATCACCATCGACGCCGAAACCCGGCAGATCACGGTGGATGTCACCGATGCCGTGCTGGCCGAGCGCAAGACCCGCTGGGTGCGCCCGGAATCCAAATACAAGCGCGGGGTGTTGGCCAAATACGCGAAAACCGTGTCCAGCGCCTCGGAAGGCGCGGTGACGGACAAATACCTTTAGGGAATTGGCGCAGGGCCTTTAGTTCTGCACCGTCAGATCTGGCGCATTCGCGGGCAAGCCCGCTCCCACACTGGATTTCTGAACGGCGCAAGCCCCCTGTGGGAGCGGGCTTGCCCGCGAAGAGGCCCTCACAATCACCGAAAATCAACTGATCGGCACACACCTCAAAGCCGGAACCGGTCCACCGATTGCGACAGCTTGCCCGCCAGCGTCGACAGTTCATCAGTCGTCGAGGCGGTCTTGCCGATGACCTTGCTGTTGCCTTCGGACATGCCGGCAATCATGTCCACCTGATGGGCGATTTCGTTGCTGGCCAGGCTCTGCTCGCCAATCGTGCGGGTGATGTCGTTGACCAGCTGAGTGGTATTGAGCGTGGCTTCGAGGATTTCGCGGATGGCGCGTTCGACGTCGGCGGTCACGGCCATGCCTTTGTCGACCTGGGCGACGCCGGCTTCCATGCTGGTTACCGCCTCGCGGGTGCTCTGCTGGATGCGCGAGACCATGCTGGCAATTTCCTGAGTGGAGGCGCTCGTGCGTCCGGCCAGACTGCGCACTTCGTCCGCCACCACCGCAAAACCACGGCCCTGCTCACCGGCACGGGCGGCTTCAATGGCAGCGTTCAGCGCCAGCAGGTTGGTTTGATCGGCGATACCCTTGATCACCTGAATGATGCTGAAAATGCCCTCGGACTCCTTGTCCAGTGTGCGAATCACCTGGGCTGACTGCTGCGCCGAACGCGCAATGCCGTCCATGTCGTTGACCACCTGATGAATCACCCGGCCGCCATCCTTGGCCAGTGCCTCGGCCTGGTTGGCCATGTTCAGCGCCCGCTCGGCATGCCGGGTGATTTCCTCGATGCTCGCGGTCATTTCACTGGCGGCTGCGGCCATGGTGCTGGCTGCGACGCTTTGCTGCTGGCTGCTGTCGGCCACCTGGTGGCAGCCGCTGCTCAGTTGCACGCTCATGCCACTCACGCCGTGTGCGTTGCTGCGAACCACCTCGATCATGCCGCGCAGGTCGCGCTGCATGGTCGCCAGGCTGCGAATCAGCGCGCTGGCTTCGTCCTTGTGGGTGGGCTCGACAATCGGCTCGCTCAAGTTGCCATGGGCGATGCTTTCGGCGATCCGGCTGGCGGTCTGCAACGGTGCCATGATGCTCGAAATAACCCAGCGTCCCTGGATCAGCAGCAACAACAGGCTCGCAACCAGCACGATGCCCAAAGTGAAATTGGCACTGTTGATCGCGTGTTGGGTGCCTTGGCTGGTCTGTTGGGTGTTGGTTTCGATCAGCTCGCTAAGGGCAGCCATCTGCTCTTCAAGCTGACTGAACGCGGTATTGAAGCTGCCGAGTTCCTTTTGCGCCGAATCCGGATTGTCCAGCGCCTGCGCGACGATACGCTCGGCGGCGTTGATGTAGGTGTCGAGGCTCGGTTTGACCTTGTTCAGGCCCGCCATGATGGTGTCGTTGACCGGCAGCTTGAGGTTTTCACCCAGCACCTCCCGGAAATGCGCCGCATGTTCCTCGATGGAAGTGTGCACCTCAGCCTTGGTGCTGGTGCTTTTTCCCAGCCCGACCAGCATCGCCGACAACACATCGGCGCGCAGCGCGTCGTGCATCATGTCGGCTTCAAGGTGATTGCGCAGCGCGGTCATGCTGACCTCGTTGTCCTTCACTGCTTCAGCCATCCGGGTGTTTCCCACATAACTGACCAGGCTCACGATCAACGCGGTGAGCAAGCTCGTACCAATCAGCAACAACAAGCGTAATTTTATCGACACGGTGTAGTCCTCTGGGCACATCGCTTTTATGAACACGCTATCGGCGCCGCCAACCGCTTATTTAAGCCTTGAGCCGGACTTTCAGTGTTTTGCGACATGCGGTAGGTACAGGCCCGTTTGCGACGAAAATTTGCCGCTGTACCTCGTGAACCTAGTGCTTAAACGCCAGTCTTAGGCGAGCCGTGAATTCCCATTACCCTTGTCTTCTGACCTGAGCTGTCCGCCTCATGCGCCCAACTGCCCTCGCCTTGCGCTTCATTTCGCTCTGCTTCATGCCTTTGATCCCCCTGTTTGCCAGTCCCGCCCATGCCAGCGGGGAACGACAACTGGTGGAAGCCATCAACGACTACCGCGCCCACCCGCAACGCTGCAACAGACGCCCGGCACAGCGCTTATCGCCGCTGTCACTGAAACAGAACCTGGCGCTGCCGATTGGTTATCGCGGCGGTTTGCGGGATGGGTTGAAGGCTTCCGGCTACGCGGCAGTGACGGTGCGCACCCTGCGGGTGGTCGGCGCGCAGGATGCCGATGAGGCTTTCGATCTGTTTGAGGACGAATACTGCGGGGCCTTGCTCGATAACCAGTACGCCGACATTGGCGTCAGCCGCGCCCGAAACGAATGGCAGATCGTGCTGGCGCAACCCGTTCTCGATAGCCGCGTGGGTGATACGCGCTCGGCGAGCAAGGCCCTGTTGGCCGAGGTCAATGCCGCGCGAGCCAAGCCACGGATGTGCGGTGGCCAGCGCTTTGCCGCCGCCCGACCACTAAGCTGGAACGCCGCCCTCGGTGCCGCAGCGCAGGGGCACAGCAAGGCGATGGCTTATGGTAATTATTTTG
Source organism: Pseudomonas sp. IT-P294 (assembly GCF_949767865.1). NCBI lineage: Bacteria > Pseudomonadati > Pseudomonadota > Gammaproteobacteria > Pseudomonadales > Pseudomonadaceae > Pseudomonas > Pseudomonas sp. IT-P294. Next base: position 20,021 of record NZ_CATKQW010000004.1, read on the forward strand.
CGCACCGCGACCCCGACGGTGATATGCCGGCTGATCGAGCAAGAGCGGCCGGCTACCGTGGCCGGCAGATAGGCGAAAACATCGCCGCCGGGCAGAGCTCACCGGGCAAGGCCATGGCAGGCTGGCTGGCCAGCCCCGGGCATTGCGCCAACTTGATGAATCCGATGTTTACTCAAGTGGGCGCCGCGTATGCAGCGGATGCGCGCAGCGATGAAGGGGTTTATTGGACAATGCTGTTTGGGGCGCCGTAAGACCGCAGTAATGGACGGCGCCGATAAGCGGAACAACGAGAAACAGCCGCCTGCGTGCCTGCCAGGGCTAGCGCCGGCGCGCCAGGCGCTGCTGCCAGTTGCCGCCATTGGCGCGCTGGCATTGTTCTTCCGAATCAAAATGCACGTGGGCAGAGACCGGGCTGACAAGCACATCGGCATTCTGTAACGCCATCGCCGTCAGCTCAACCATGCGTTCGCCCTGCCCGCTGGCCAATGCCTGATCTTTGCTGGCTTGCGTGTCGAAGACCCAAATCACTCTCAGGCTTGAGGGGAAATCGCTGTAATCGACTTCGTGGGTCAACCATTCGAACCCGACGATTTCAGCCTTGGCTGTTTCACAAGCCTCAGTCAGGGTGGCTACCAGAAGTCGTTCGATGTGTGCCTGTTCGCGTTTGCTTGAACCCATGGGGAATCCTTGTGACCTTCGACAATGTGGACCGGACGCAATCATGTACCTGTTCTGAGCATTGCATGGCAACGCCCCGCAAGTTCTTTCAAAGTGGATCAATCCTTCTCACCCCCCCGTGAACCGGCACCTATAATCCAGAAAGACAGAGGTTCCTGCCACATCGCCGCTAAAAGACCCTGCCTATCGTCCCCCAATACTCCACCTATTAGCTGACTTCCCGAGTGGGGTCTAACCTGTATCCAGCGCTGGCAGAACACGCTGGCCGGTTTAGTGCTGATATGGAGACAGGAATGAGCCCGAAGCTTGACTAGGCCATCCGTGGGCCACCGCACAGGCAACTCGATTGCCGCTGTTCAGCATCCTCGTGTGGTCAAGACAACCAGTTGATCCAACTGCTGGCCCGGCAGCCTATGTCATGAATTTCGCTCGTTGCTATCTGACGCCCAATCCCGGGCCGGATAGCCGGATGAACACGACCAAAGGTAGCTCGCACATGGCAAATGAATCGAAATGCCCGTTCAATCACGCCGCTGGCGGTGGCACGACGAACCGCGATTGGTGGCCGAACCAACTGAACCTGAAGATCCTGCACCAGCACTCGTCCCTGTCCGACCCCATGGACGAAGGCTTCAACTATGCACAAGAATTCAAAACCCTGGACTTTGCGGCGGTCAAAAGAGACCTGACTGCGCTGATGACCGATTCCCAGGATTGGTGGCCTGCCGACTTCGGCCACTATGGGCCTCTGTTCATTCGCATGGCCTGGCACGCTGCAGGCACCTACCGCACCGGTGACGGTCGTGGCGGCGCCGGCTCTGGCCAGCAGCGCTTTGCACCGCTCAACAGCTGGCCGGATAACGTCAGCCTCGACAAGGCCCGCCGCCTGCTCTGGCCGATCAAGCAAAAATACGGCCGGAAAATCTCCTGGGCTGACCTGATCGTCCTCACCGGTAACGTCGCGCTGGAGTCCATGGGCTTCAAGACCTTCGGTTTTTCCGGTGGCCGTCCCGACGTCTGGGAACCGGATGAAGACGTTTATTGGGGCTCGGAAAACAAATGGCTGGGCGGCGACGTGCGCTACGGCAAGCACAAAGAACCGATGCAAGAGCCCGGCGAAGGCCCGCTGGTGGCTGAGCCGGGGGAAAATGAGGAGAGCCGTACCGACCAGGGACGCAACCTGGAAACCCCGCTCGCGGCCGTGCAAATGGGCCTGATCTACGTCAACCCGGAAGGCCCGGAAGGCAACCCCGACCCGGTCGCTGCCGGTAAAGACATTCGCGAAACTTTTGCGCGCATGGCAATGAATGACGAAGAAACCGTGGCGCTGATCGCTGGCGGCCACGCCTTCGGCAAAACCCACGGCGCAGGGCCTGCCGACAACGTCGGCGCCGAGCCCGAAGCCGCCGGTCTTGAACAACAAGGCTTTGGCTGGAAAAACAGCTTCGGCACCGGCAAAGGCCCAGACACCATCACCAGCGGCCTGGAAGTGACCTGGACCACCACGCCCACGAAATGGAGCAACAACTACCTGGAAAACCTGTTCGGCTTCGAGTGGGAGCTGAGCAAAAGTCCGGCGGGAGCGAACCAGTGGGTGGCAAAAAACGGCGCCGGTGCCGGCATCATTCCAGATGCTCACGACCCGTCCAAACGCCGTAATCCGACCATGCTGACCACCGACCTGTCGCTGCGATTCGACCCGATCTATGAGCCGATTTCACGGCGATTCCTGGCCAATCCGGATCAACTGGCCGATGCCTTCGCACGCGCCTGGTTCAAACTGATCCACCGTGACATGGGCCCCCTCTCACGCTACCTCGGCCCGGAAACGCCGAACGAAGAGCTGCTCTGGCAAGACCCGATTCCAGCGGTCGATCACCCGTTGATCAACGACAGTGACGCCGCCGCACTCAAGAGCAAAATCCTGGCGTCGGGCTTGAGCGTTGCGCAGCTTGTGTCAACGGCCTGGGCGGCGGCTTCCACCTTCCGTGGTTCCGACAAACGCGGCGGCGCCAACGGTGGTCGGCTGCGTCTGGCGCCACAGAAATTCTGGCAAGCCAACCAGCCCGAGCAATTGGCCAATGTGCTGGCCAAACTCGAGGGCATTCAGAGCGAGTTCAACAACAGCGGCAAGAAAGTCTCGCTGGCGGATCTGATCGTGCTGGCCGGTAATGCCGGCATCGAACAAGCGGCGAAAAATGCTGGCCTCAGCGTCACGGTGCCGTTTACGCCGGGAAGGATGGACGCCTCGCAAGAGCAGACGGATGTCGAGTCGTTCGGCTTCCTCGAACCGGTCGCCGATGGCTTTCGCAACTTCCTCAAAACCCGTTACCGCGTACCGACCGAGCAGCTGCTGATCGACAAGGCGCAACAGCTGACCCTGACCGCACCGGAAATGACCGCGCTGATCGGCGGCCTGCGCGTGCTGAACACCAACGTCGGACAAACCCGCCACGGTGTATTCACACAGCGGCCGGAGGCACTGACCAACGATTTCTTCAAAAACCTGTTGGACATGAGCGTGGAATGGAAACCCGTGTCCCAAGACAACGAAGAGTTCGAAGGACGTGACCGCAAAACCGGGGACGTGAAATGGACCGGGACACGCGTTGACCTGGTCTTCGGCTCGAACTCGCAGTTGCGCGCGTTGGCCGAGGTCTATGCGACGAGTGACGCGCAGGAGAAATTCGTCAAAGACTTCGTGGCGGCGTGGACCAAGGTGATGAACCTGGATCGCTTCGACGTGAAGTGATGCAATCGTGAACCTGTGAGGCCTTGAACGGGCCGCCGCGACCCGGTGATACGGATCGCGGCGGCCTCATTCTTTTACACGGCAAGGCCGAAATCGGCGAAACCTTCCTGCCATGTGCGCAAGCTTAATGCCCCGTGCCGCCCATGCACTCCGCCGTCGTGGCAAGCGCCATGCCGGCCTGCTGGACGAGTTTGCGCCACTCGTCGGCAGTGATGAGATCAGCGCGTTCCATCTCATCCGCCGTCCTCAGTAACCTGAAGTACCTTTCCTCTGCACTGATGAGGTTTGCAGGCAGCGCAAACAACTTGCTCCACGCGGTCATGGCCAATCTTCTCTGTGCTTCTCTCATGGTGCCCCCCCTGTATTCGTCTCAGGCAAATGGATACCTGCCAATCGAGACCGTTCACACGGATGACGTTTAAGCCGACCAGTGGTGGCATTAAGCCACAAATGTCCAGGCAGCGCTTGTCCGATGGCGCTTACGAGATGAACGGTCGGGGCGTGACTTTCCTGCCCAGCCATCCGGCCAGCTATCCCCTCGCCTGCTTTTTGTCGCCTTCCTGACGCAAATTGAATCTGGCGCTTGCACAACCTATATTATGGTATACCATCATACGCACAGACACCCCAAAACCTCATACGGAGCAGCTCATGAGTTTCGAAATCCGCAAGATCGTCAGCTATGTCGAAGAGACCTTCATCGAAGGCGGCAAGGCCACCGATAAGCCCGTCACCATGGTCGGCCTGGCCGTCGTCATGAAAAACCCATGGCTGGGTCGCGGCTTCGTCGAAGACCTGAAACCGGAAATCCGCGCCAACTGCTCTGACCTCGGTGCACTGATGGTTGAGCGTCTGGTCGGCATCATCGGTGGTGCCGAAAAAATCGAGGCCTACGGCAAGGCGGCCGTGGTCGGTGCCGATGGCGAGATCGAGCACGCCTCGGCGGTCATCCATACCCTGCGCTTCGGCAACCATTACCGTGAAGCGGTCAAGGCCAAAAGCTACCTCAGTTTCACCAACAAGCGCGGCGGCCCGGGCACCTCGATCCAGATCCCGATGATGCACAAGGACGACGAAGGCCTGCGTTCGCACTACATCACTCTGGAAATGAAGATCGAAGATGCGCCGCGTGCCGACGAAATCGTGGTGGTCCTGGGTTGCGCCGATGGCGGCCGCCTGCACCCGCGTATCGGCAACCGTTACATCGATCTGGAAGAACTGGCTGCCGAGAAAGCTCAGTAATCACGGTCGGTCACAACAACAAAAAGGCATGCAGGAGCGCTCCATGATTCGGCTCACCGCTGAACGCACCCCGGCTGGCACCAGTTACCTGGCGACCGGCCAAGGCCAGCCCGTGGTATTGATCCACGGCGTGGGCCTGAACAAAGAAATGTGGGGCGGCCAGGTCGTTGGCCTGGCCACGAAATACCGCGTGATTGCCTACGACATGCTCGGCCACGGCGCCAGCCCGCGCCCGGAAAGCGGCACGCCGCTGCTTGGCTATGCCGATCAGTTGCTGGAGTTGCTCGACCACCTGCAACTGCCCAAGGTGACGGTGATCGGCTTTTCCATGGGCGGATTGGTCGCGCGGGCGTTTGCCTTGCATTACCCGCAACGCCTGCAAGGCCTGGTCGTGCTCAACAGCGTGTTCAATCGCAGTGCCGAGCAACGTGCCGGCGTCATTGCCCGCACCGCACAGGCGGCCGAACACGGGCCGGATGCCAACGCCGAGGCCGCGCTGTCGCGCTGGTTCAGCCGTGAATACCAGGCTGCCAATCCGGCACAGATCGCTGCCCTGCGTCAGACCCTGGCCGGTAATGACCCCCAGGGTTACCTGACGACTTACGAACTGTTCGCCACCCAGGACATGTACCGCGCGGAGGATCTGGGCAGCATCCAGGTGCCGACGCTGGTCGCCACCGGCGAACTGGATCCGGGTTCGACACCGCAAATGGCTGAGCAATTGGCCGCACATATTCCGGGTGCAACCGTTGCCGTGCTCGCCGAGCAGCGGCATATGATGCCCGTAGAATCGCCGCGCCTGGTCAACCAGCTGTTGCTGGAATTTCTCGACAACGCGCACTCCCGACAAAACCAGATCAAGGGGATCGTTGCATGACACTCGCACGCTTCCAGATGTGCATCGGCGGTGAATGGGTCGATGCCCTCTCCGGCAAGACCTTCGAAAGCCTGAACCCGGCGCTGGCCGAGCCTTGGGCCGAACTGCCCGACGCCGACGAAGCCGACGTCGAGCGCGCCGTACAGGCCGCACAGACGGCTTTCGACAGCCCTGCCTGGCGCGGCCTGACCGCCACGGCGCGGGGCAAATTGCTGCGCCGCCTGGGCGATCTGATTGCCGAAAACAAGGAACACCTGGCGCAGCTGGAAAGCCGCGACAACGGCAAGCTGATTCGTGAAACCCGTGGTCAAGTCAGTTACCTACCGGAATTTTTCCACTACACCGCAGGCCTGGCGGACAAGCTTGAAGGCGGCACCCTGCCGCTGGACAAGCCGGACCTGTTTGCCTACACCGTGCACGAAGCCATGGGCGTGGTCGCCGCGATCATTCCCTGGAACAGCCCGCTGTACCTGACCGCAATCAAACTGGCGCCAGCCCTGGCGGCTGGTAATACCATCGTGATCAAGCCGTCCGAGCACGCCTCGGCAACCATTCTGGAACTGGCCCGCCTGGCGCTGGAAGCCGGCATTCCACCGGGCGTGGTCAACGTCGTCACCGGTTACGGCCCAAGCACTGGCGCCGCCCTCACCCGCCATCCGCTGGTGCGCAAGATTGCCTTCACCGGCGGCGCGGCCACGGCCCGGCATGTGGTGCGCAGCAGCGCCGAGAACTTCGCCAAGCTGTCGCTGGAACTGGGCGGCAAGTCGCCGAACATCATCTTTGCCGACGCCGACCTCGACAGCGCAATCAATGGCGCCATTGCCGGGATCTACGCTGCGTCCGGTCAAAGCTGCGTCTCGGGCTCGCGCCTGTTGGTTCAGGATGAAATCTACGACGAGTTCGTTGAGCGCCTGGTGGAGCGTGCCAAACGCATCCGTATTGGCAACCCGCAGGAAGACAGCAGCGAAATGGGCCCGATGGCCACCGCACAGCAACTGGCCGTGGTCGAAGGACTAGTCGCCGACGCCATCGCCGAAGGTGCCCGCCTGCGCCTGGGTGGCAAGCGTCCAGAGAACCTGGGAGAAGGCTGGTTCTATGAGCCGACCTTGTTCGAATGCGACCACAACTCGATGAAGATCATGCAGGAAGAAGTCTTCGGCCCCGTGGCGTCGGTGATTCGCTTCAAAGATGAAGCCGAAGCGCTGGCGATTGCCAACGACTCCCAGTTTGGTCTGGCTGCCGGCATCTGGACACGCGATCTGGGCCGTGCCCATCGCCTGGCCCGAGACGTGCGTTCCGGGATCATCTGGGTCAACACCTACCGTGCCGTATCAGCCATGGCGCCGATCGGTGGCTTCAAGAACAGCGGTTATGGACGCGAAAGCGGCATCGATTCGGTGCTGGCCTACACCGAGCTCAAAACGGTGTGGATCAACCTGTCCCAGGCGCCAATGCCTGATCCATTTGTGATGCGCTAGGAGATTTGCGAAATGATCGAACCCGGCATCTACAAAGACGTCATGAGCTCGTTCCCTTCCGGGGTCACGGTGGTCACCACCCTGGACCCGGACGGCGGCATCGTCGGCATCACCGCCAGCGCCTTCAGTGCGCTGTCGATTGACCCGGCACTGGTGCTGTTCTGCCCCAACTACGCCTCGGACACGTACCCGATCCTGCGCGACAGCAAGCAGTTCGCGATTCACTTGCTGTCCGCCGACCAGACCGCCGAAGCCTATGCGTTCGCCAGCAAAGGCAAGGACAAGGCCAAACACATCGAATGGCACCTGAGCGAGCTGGGTAATCCGCTGCTGGGCAAAGCCACGGCGATCATCGAGTGCGAACTGTGGCGTGAATACGATGGCGGTGATCACGCGATCATCGTCGGCGCGGTGAAGAATCTGATTCTGCCCGAGCAACCCGTCACGCCGATGATTTACCACAAAGGCAAACTGGGCCCCCTGCCCGCGCTGGCCTGAAAGGTCTACACAAACCCTTGTAGGAGTGAGCCTGCTCGCGATAGCGGTGGTTCAGCTTGCATAGATGTTGAATGAGCTGACGCCATCGCGAGCAAGCTCGCTCCCACAGGGGATCTGCGGTGAAAGGATGATGAAGATGAGCAACGAGAAGTATGAAAAAGGCCTGAAAATCCGCACTCAGGTGCTGGGCGAGGCTTATGTGAACCGTTCCATCGAGAACGCCGACGACTTCACCCGGCCACTGCAGGAGATGGTCACCGAGTACTGCTGGGGCCACGTCTGGGGCCGTGAGGGTTTGTCGCTTAAAGAACGCAGCATGATAAACTTGGCCATGATTTCGGCCCTCAATCGGCCTCACGAACTCAAGCTGCATGTACGCGGCGCCTTGCGTAACGGGCTGAGTCGTGAACAAATACGCGAAATTCTGCTTCAGGTCGGTATTTATTGCGGTGTCCCCGCTGCCGTAGACAGTTTCCGGCTTGCCCGTGAAGCGTTCGCCGAAGCCGATGCCGAGGCCTCCAGTTAACCCTTGGCTGTTGTGATGACCTGAGCACGATGATCCTGGATCGTAGTGCTCTTTTTGCATGGACAGCCACATTCAGAGCGGACCCCATGAAACGCCTGCCACTCGACGACAGCTTCAAGGTCAATCGCAACCCCGTTACCCTGCGCGAAATCGTGCTGGATAAACTGCGAAGCGCCATCATGAACTTCCAGCTACTGCCGGGAGACCGTCTGGTCGAGCGCGACCTGTGCGATCGCCTCGGGGTCAGCCGCACGTCGGTGCGTGAAGCCTTGCGTCACCTGGAATCCGAAGGTCTGGTGGAGTTCGCCGATGCCAAAGGGCCACGGGTCGCCATTATTACCCTCGCCGATGCCGTTGATATCTATGAGCTGCGTTGCGTGCTTGAAGGGCTGATCGTGCAGTTGTTCACCCTTCGCGCCAAGGCCAAGAACATCAAGGCCCTGGAGAAAGCCCTCGAGGAAAACCGCAAGGCCCTCAAGGATGGCGAACTGCAACAGGTCATCGATTCGGTTCAGGGTTTCTACGACGTGCTGCTCGAAGGCTCCGGCAACCATGTCGCGGCCACTCAACTGCGCCAGTTGCAGGCGCGCATCAGCTACTTGCGTGCGACCTCGGTGTCCCAGGAAAACCGTCGCGGCTCGAGCAATCAGGAGATGGAGCGCATGGTTGAAGCGATCAAGAGCGGCGATCCGCTGGCCGCTCACCAGGCGTGCGTCGACCACGTTCGCGCCGCTGCCGCCGTGGCGCTGGATTACCTGAAGCGCAAACAGGAAGAAACCGGGGCAATCCCCGAGATCACCCTGCCGATCGCGCTCAAAGAACCGCGCATAGGCCGCTGAACATGTTCAGCCCGAGCTTTTGTCCAAAGTGCGGCGGCAATGACTTGAAGTCGCAGCTGCCGCCGGGCGATACGCACGAGCGCCTGATGTGCAACGGCTGCGGCTACATCCATTACGTCAATCCAAAAATCATCGCCGGCTGCATCATCGAGCAGGACGGCAAGTACCTGCTGTGCCAGCGCGCGATTCCACCGCGCCCTGGCACATGGACGCTGCCGGCGGGCTTCATGGAAGGTGGCGAAACCACCGAACAAGCCGCGTTGCGCGAAGTCTGGGAAGAAAGCGGCGTACGCGCAGAAATTCTCTCGCCTTACTCGATCTTCAGCGTGCCGAAGATCAGCGAGGTGTACATCATCTTCCGCGCCATCGCGCTGGAGATAACCGGCCAATACGGCCCGGAAACCCTCGACTACAAATTCTTCGCACCCGAGGACATTCCCTGGGACAGCATCTATTACCCGGCGATCCGGCAAATACTCGAACGCTATATCGAAGAACGCCAGGCCGGGGTCTACGGCATCTACATCGGCAACGATGACACCGGCAAGATTCACTTCATTCGGTAGTGGGCATGCGGCTAGTGGTCTTGAGGGCGCGTCATGACGCCTGAACGCTTTTATGGATTTGGGGCTCGGCGCTTGCTGTTAGAGCAGGCGTAGTTGCTCATCTATTGTCTTTATCTGCTTTAGATTTTGATTTATCCGCCCCTTCGGATGCATCTGAGAGAGATTGGTCGGCTGGCGGGGCGTCTTCGCTGGCAAGCCAGCTCCCACAGGGTTCGGTGCACACCTGCAGGAGGCTGGTCGGCTGTCAGGCCGCCATCGCTGGCAGGCCAGCTCCCACAGGGTTTGGTGTACATCTGCAGGAGACTGCGCCATCGCTGGCAGGCCGGCTCCCGCAGGGTTTGGTGTACATCTGCAGGAGATTGGTCGGCTGTCAGGGCGCCATCGCTGGCAGGCCGGCTCCCACAATTGAATTTTGTACAGCTGCGAGAGATTGGTCGGCTGGTAGGTCGTCATCGCTGGCAGGCCAGCTCCCACAGGGTTTGGTGCACACCTGCAGGAGGCTGGTCGGCTGTCAGGCCAGCTCCCACAGTAAATCGAGGTGTACCCCCGCTTTTCACCACTCAACAGGCCGAGCGGTAGCTCGCCTGCTTTTGATCTTGATCTACCCGCCCCTTCGGCAGGCTGAGTGGAGGCATTCATCTGGGGGGTAGGCGCGTAGCGCCGTGCGGCGAAGCCGCACACATCGAGAGGAGGTCGAAGCGAAGCCGACCGGAGGCGATGCCCCCAGATGAATGTCGGAGCGAAGGAACACCGAGCCTAAGCGAGGGGCCGGACGCCGGGGCGAGCCTTTTTTTTGCTTACTTTTTTTGAGGCGTTTGTCAAAAAAAGTGAGTCGCCGTAAGGGCGAAACCCTAAGCCGCCGTTACCGCAACAACGGATATGTACACCTACAAACAAAATGCCCCCCAGCCTATAAATCCTCAAATCTGACGCAATAGTCCGACAATTCGTCAGGACAGTCGCGTCAAGCACGTACTAATATTTGCACCTCATTCAATCAAGGACGATTCATGAAGCGCATTGCCGCCTGTCTATTGTTTTTCCTGAGCTTTACCACCCTCGCAGCCGACCTCAACCTGCTCACCGACAACCACCCACCCCTGCATTTCCAACAAGATGGCAAACTGGTGGGGTTCGGTGTGGATGTGGTGCAGGCACTGGCCGAAAGCACCGGCGATCAAGTGCATCTGCAACAAATGCCCTTGCTGCGCGCCTTACGCGTTGCCGCCACCGAGCCTGCCACCGGCGTGTTTACCGTGCTGCGTAGCGCCGAACGCGAAGGACAGTACCAATGGGTCGGTCCACTGATGGACGTCGAAATCGCCCTCTATGCCGCACGCGACATCCAACAACCGGTGCGCAGTTTGCAGGACGTCAAGAACCTGGGCCGTATCGCCGTCCCGCGTAAATGGCTGGCTTACAGCTACTTGCAAAAACAAGGTCTGACCAACCTGTATGGAGTGGAAACGCCCGAGCAAATGATGCGTCTGGCGCGCCTTGGTCGCACCGATTTTGTAGTGGCCGATACCCTTTCCGTGGCGACGATAGCCCGTGAAGAAGGGTTGCCACCCACCCAATTGCATTACCAGATGCCGCTGATGAAGCAAGGCACCTACATCGCTTTTTCCCCGCAGACCGATACGCGTCAGGTCATCCGCTGGCAACAGGCGCTTGATGAGATGAGCCGCGATGGCCGCCTCGAACACCTCAAACAGCGTTGGCTAAGCGAGCACACACCCCGCTGATGATGGAATGAAAAACACCTTCGGTCCTGGTTTCACCCTTTCGGCCTATCAGCGCTATTGATTCACCGCCTAGTGCCATCTGGAGTTCCGTCAACACCGCTCGACAACTCCTGCAAGGGGCGTGTTTTGGCCAAGCGGGCGGCGAGATTTTTTGCCTGGCTCGCGACATCAGTCACGGCCGTGCTTTCCCACCACATGCCGCGCAGCGGTGGCCCCATGGCGAACAACCGGCTGGCAACGTGCCCTTCGGCGTCCAGCACCGCGCCATCGGCTGCGGCCGCAATACCCAACGCCAACGGCCCAGGTCGAATCAATCCGCGCGCCAACAGTTGCTGTGGCAGCGGCCGGGCGACACGACGCCAGTCGTATTCGATGCCGCTGGAATTGATCAACGCCGCGCCGCTGACAACCGTGGTTTCAACTTCGCCACGGCGGCGGATGCGAATGCTCACCTGCCCCGCGACTGTCGGCTCCAGCCCCTTGAACGACGCGGCGTGAATCCGCAATCGCCCTTGCTCGTGCAACCGCGCCACCAACTCGGCACTCAACGGTGGCGAGCGGTGGTGATGACTTTCCCACCACGGCCGCACATGACGCACAAACTGCCGGCGTTGCACATCCGTCGCCTGATTCCACAACCGGCCGATATGCGCCCGAACCGTATCGAGCGGCGCTTGCCAGTCGATGCCTTGGGCGATGGCGTCCCGGCAATGCCGACGCAGTTCGCGCACCAGTTGGCGTGGGGTGCGAATGCTTGGATCTTCGGCAAGGAAATCCGCCCAGGCCGGCGGTTGCCGGCGCACGTGCGGGAGCAAGCCATGCCGGGAAAACACTTCGATCGGCCCGCGATGCCCGGCCTGTTCCAGCGACACCACGGCATCGACCATGGTCAGGCCCGAGCCGATGATCAGCACCGTCGATTGCGGGTTGAGCCGGCGCATGGCGGCCACATCCCACGGGTCGAGCGCCGCCGCGTTCAAACCGCTGGACTCGGTCTGCGGCGTGCGAGCAGCGGGAAACATTCCCGTGGCCAACACCGCGTAAGCCCCTTGCAGACGCTGCCCGTCACTCAAGCTCAGCAGCACCGAATCGTCCCCGGTTTGCAAGTCGACCACTTCGGCCCGCACATGCTCGACCGTTGAACCGTTCAACGCCCCCACCGCTTGCGCCTCGGCCAGACGCTGCTGCACGTACACACCGAACAGCCCGCGGGGCGGGAACAACTCACTGACCGGCACATGCTGTTCATCCGACTCCGGCCAGCCACCGGCGGCAATGTAATCGGTCAGCCATTGGGTCAAGTCATCGGCGTTGTCCGGGTCGACGCTCATGCGCGCTGCGTTGCCGTTGAGCGTATGGCCCAGTTCGACCGCGCTGTACGCCTCGCCCCGGCCAAGTTCGGCGCGGGGCTCGATCACCAGCACCGAGCGGTGGCCAGGCAAGCGCAACAACTGCGCCGCAAGCATCGCGCCGCTGAGGCCGCCGCCGACGATCAGGATGTCCGCGTGGCGGATGGCGTCGGTCGCCTGTCCGCTTGGGGTTTGAGTCATGGCGTTCTCACTGGTCAATGTTTTCCTAGATAGAAATCGTGCAGATCGCCCCGCGCCAGCAACGACTCGCTGCTGCCGGACAGCACCACGCGGCCGGTATCGAGGACGTAAGCCGTCGATGCGTACTTGAGTGCCACGTTAATATTTTGCTCGGCAATCAGGAAGCTCACCTGCTCGTCACGATTGAGTTGGGCGACGATCTCGAAAATCTCCTGGACGATAATAGGCGCCAAACCCATGGAAGGTTCGTCAAGCAGTACCAAAGTAGGACGCGTCATCAACGCCCGGCCGATGGCGACCATTTGCTGTTCGCCGCCAGAGGTCAATCCGGCCTGGGTCTTGCGCTTGGTTTTCAGGCGCGGAAACCAGGTGTAGATCCGTTCCAGATCATGGGCCATGTCCTGACGACTTAGACGCCGGACAAACCCGCCACTGCGCAGGTTGTCCTCGACCGTCAGCTGCGGGAACACGTGGCGGCCTTCGAGCACATGGACCATGCCTTGGCGCACCCGCAGGCTGGGATCGACGCCTGCGGTATCGCGCCCGAGAAACTCGATGCCCCCGCGACTGACCTCTGCGCGTTCAGCCCGCACCAACCCGGATATCGCCTTGAGCGTGGTGCTTTTGCCCGCGCCGTTGGCACCGAGCAGCGCGACGATGCCCCCCTTGGGCACGGTCAGCGACACCCCGGCCACGGCCAGGATCGCGCCGTCGTAAATGACTTCGATGTCTTTGACCCGCAACAGGTCAGGGACGGCAATGTCGCTGGCGGCTTGGTTCATGACTTATTCATCTCCGGTGCAGGTGCGCGGCGTCAGGCCTTTTTCCTTGGCGAACGCCGCCGATTTTTCGTCGATCAACGGCCGCAACAGGGCACGGTCGGCGGCGATCCAGTCGCTGATCAGCGTCCAGTTCGCGCCGTCCCACTGCTGCACCCGCGCCGAACCGCCGCCCTCGTGATCCTTGCAGGACAGCTTGAGGTTCTGCATCAGGCCCAGATAGCCCATGTCCTTGAGTCGCGCGTCGTCGATGTTCAAGTGCTCCAGGCCCCAGCGTCCTTCCTCGCCGTTGAGCGGCCGCTTGCCGAATTTGCCTTGGGCGGTGCGGATCGCTTCCACCATCACGGCGGCGTTCACCAGCCCTGAGTTGTAGTAGACGCTGCCGAAATTCTTCAGGTCCTTGAGGTCGCTCTTGCCCTTGTCGAGGATGTATTGCTTGAGGCGTTTGTGGATCTCGAAATCGGTGCCGGCCGGGTATGGCGTCAGCGCCAGATAGCCTTTGGCGGCAGCGCCTGCGGGCAGTACATCTTCGCTGGAGCTGGCCCAGATATCACCGACGATGTGGTCCACCGGAAAGCCGAAGCGTGCCGCCGTCTTGACCGCCACCGGCGTCGACACACCCCAGGTGCGCAGGAAAACCCAGTCCGGATTCTGCTGACGAATCTGCCGCCACTGTGACGATTGCTCGTTACCCGGATCGGCCACCGGAATCTGGATGTTTTCGAAGCCGTACTTCTCGGCCAGCAACTTCAGCGGCCCAAGGGTTTCCCGGCCGTACGCCGAGTCGTGGTACACCGTGGCGATCTTCTTGCCCTTGAGTTTGTCGAAACCGCCCTCGCGCTGGGCGATGTAATTGATGAGGCTCGACGCCTCGCTGTAGAACGTCAGCATCACCGGGAAGTTGTAGGGAAACACCGTGCCGTCGGTGGCCTCGGTGCGGCCATAGCCGAGGGTGATCAACGGAATCTTGTCGACCTCTGCCCGCTCGCTCAGCGCATAGGCAGCCGGGGCGCCATTGGGCGAATAGATCGCCACTGGCGCGCCATCCAGGCCTTTCTTGAAGCGCTCGTAGCATTCGATGCCCTTCTCCGCCGTCCACTCGGTTTCGCATTCCTGCCAGACCAGTTTGACGCCGTTGATCCCGCCTTCCACCTCGTTGATGTAGTTAAGGTAATCGAGCATGCCGGCCCAGACCTGCACGCCGCTGGAGGCATACGCGCCAACGCGGTACGTGGCCAACGGGAAGAATTGCTGGTCCGGCGATGCCTGGACCATCGGCACCGTAGCGCCATAAACCGCCAGCGCCAGAGCGGCGCCCACCAACGAACGTTTCAAGGATGTACGCATGTTGTCTCTCTAATCGTTGAGGAATTCAGAAGCGCAGCGGCCAGTGGCTAAGCCGGTCACGAAGGTTGCTCAGCAGGCGGATCAGACCTTCCGGTTCCTTGATCAGGAACACGATGATCAGCACGCCGAAGATGATTTTTTGCAGGTTCTGCAACTGGCCGGCGTCCACGGAACCGCCGAACAGCGCCTGCCCGGCGTGGCTGAGCAGGATCGGCAGCAGGCTGATGAACGCCGCGCCGACAAAGTTGCCGGAGATGCTGCCCATGCCGCCGATAATGATGATGAACAGGATCTGGAATGAGCGATTGATATCGAAGCTGCTGGCGCTGGCGGTGCCCAGATAAGCGAAGGCCCACAGCGCCCCGGCGATGCCCAGGTAGAAGGAGCTGACGGCGAACGCCAGGTGTTTGTAGCGCACCACGGGAATGCCGATTACCGCGGCGGCGGTGTCCATGTCGCGAATCGCCATCCAGTTGCGGCCGATCTGGCTTTTCACCAGATTCACCGCGACCCAGGTCAGCACCAGCACCGTGGTCAAGGTCAGCAGGTAACGACCCAGCGGTGTGTTCAGGTCATGGCCGAACAACGCCAGTTTTGGCGCAGAAATGGTCCCGGAGGATCCGTAGTTGTAGAACCAGGGAAATTTGACGAACAACCACTCCAGAAAGAACTGCGCGGCCAGGGTCGTGACCATCAGGTAAAAACCCTTGATCCGTGAGCTTGGCAAGCCGAAAACGAAACCGACCACGGCGCTGATCAGCCCGCCGCCGAGCAGCGCCACCGGCAGGCCAAGTTCGGGCAAGCGCAGCAGGAAGCCATAAGTGGCAAACGCCCCGACCGCCATGAACCCGGCCGCACCGACCGACGTCTGGCCGGTGTAGCCGGTAAGCAGGTTCAAGCCGAGCCCGGCCAGGGACAACACCAGGAACGGGATCAGAATGGCGTTCAGCCAATAGTCATTGCCAGTCAGCGGCACGACGACGAAGGCGATCAACAGCAAAGCGCCCAGGCCAATCGGCATACGACGCTCGATCAACACCGACGGCGCGGTTTCGCGGGTAAGGGAAATCGTCATGGGTTCAGACTCGCTCGATGGCGCGCTCGCCGAACAGGCCGGCGGGACGGATGTACAGGAAGGCCAGGGCCAGGACGTAAGCGAACCACGGCGTGATGCCGCCACCGATCAGCGGGCCGACGTACACTTCGGCGAGGTTTTCCGCGGCGCCGACAATCAGCCCGCCGACAATCGCCCCACCAATCGAAGTGAATCCGCCGATGATCAGCACCGGCAAGGCTTTGAGCACCACCAGCGACAGGGAAAACTGCACCCCCTGGCGTGCGCCCCAGAGCAATCCGGCGACCAGGCCGACAATGCCCGCCACCGCCCAGACGATCTGCCAGATGCGGTTCAGGTTGATGCCAATCGATAACGCGGCGGTGGTGTCATCGGCCACCGCGCGCAACGACACGCCCATGCGGGTCTTGTTGAACAGCAACGCCAGCACCGTCACCAACACGATGGCGGCCGCCGCCGCGATCAGGTCGAACTGGCTGACCATCAGGCCGCCGATAAACAGCGGCACGTCATCGATGCCCAGGTCCAGCGCCCGCACCTGCGAGCCCATCAAGCCCTGCGCCAGGCCTTCGATGATGAACGACAGTCCGAGCGTGGCCATGAACAAGGTGATCTGCGAGCGATTGACCAGGGGCCGCAACACCAGCCGTTCGATCAGCAGCGCACCGATGATCATCACCGCCACGGTCAGCAACAACGCCAGGGCAAACGGCACACCTTGATCGTGCAGACTGACAAAGGTCAGCGCGGCAAACAGCAGCATCGCGCCCTGGGCGAAATTGAACACGCCGCTGGCCTTGTAGATCAGCACGAAGCCGATGGCGACCAGCGAGTACATGGTCCCGGCGAGCAGGCCACCGAGCAGGGTTTCAAAGAAAAACGTCATCAGTGCACCACTCCCAGATAAGCCGCAATCACTTCGGGGTCGGCCTGCACTTCGGCGGGCGTGCCGTCGCCGACCTTGCGTCCGTAATCGAGCACCACGACGTGGTCGGACAAGCCCATGACCACGCTCATGTCGTGCTCGATCAACACCACCGTGATGCCGAGGTCGCGATTGATGTCGGCGATGAAACGGGCCATCTCTTGTTTTTCTTCGGCGTTCATCCCGGCCATCGGCTCGTCGAGCAGCAACAGGCGCGGCCCGGCGATCAAGGCGCGGCCCAGCTCCACGCGTTTTTGCAGGCCATAGGAAAGGTTGCCGACCGGCACATCGCGGTGCGCTTGCAGTTCGAGGAATTCGAGAATGGCTTGGGCTTGCTGGCGGAAGTTTTCGGCTTCGCGCCGGGCTCGCGGCAGGTTCAACGCCTGCTCGATGAAGCGGCTGCGCATGTGCCGCGAGAGCCCGGTCAGGATGTTGTCGATCACGCTCATCTTCTTGAACAGCGCGTTGTTCTGGAATGTGCGGCCGATGCCCCGCCGCGCAGCGGTCAAGGGATCGATGTGGGTGAACGGCTGCTGTTCAAAGACAATCGAACCGGCGTCAAACCGGTACACGCCGTTCAGTACGTTCAGCAGCGAACTCTTGCCCGCACCGTTAGGGCCGATCAGCGCGCAGATCTCGCCTCGGCGCACTTCGAACGACAATTCATTGATCGCCTTCACGCCTTTGAACGACAGGGAAATACCGCTGACTTGCAGGATGGAATCTGTCGAGCTCATGCGATGTCCCGTTTGAATTCGGTGAGCCAGGTTGGCGTCGGTTGAGTGTGTGGGGTGCGGGTGGCTTGCCAGATGAAATGCAGGTTGTGAAAACCGAGCAGTCGGCGAACGCGATTTTTGATCAGGCGTTGCAGACCTTTTTCCGGGTGGGCGATGGCCCACTCGCACAGGCGGCGGCGCCAGGTGCCGTGTGGGGCGAGACGACTGTCGATTTCATCGGCCAATCGTTGCAAGCGTTCGGCGGACAGCAGTAACCCCGAGGGCGCGACTTCGCGACGATCCCGGCTGGCGCTGCCCAGGCTTTCCGGGAAGGCCAGGGAGTGGCCGCTGCTCAGCCATTGCTCAAGCAACACCGTCAGGCCGGTTTGCCATTGCGTGCCCTCTTCGCTCCACAGTTGCGTGCTTTGGCTCCAACGCTTGAGGCGTTGCGGGGTGTCCACCGGACCGAGTAACCGGTTGAAATCCAGTAGCGTCTGGCCCTGCTCCAGCCACCGTTGTTGCGTCTGCCGATCCTGAACGAAGGCGTGAGTGGGACGACTGCGCCCCAGAATCTTGCGCAGGGTTGGGGGATCGAGGTTGTCCGGCAACGTCAGCGATTGCCCGCCCAGGTGCTGCGCGGCGAGGGCCAGCAGTATCAGATTCGGTTCGAAAGCACCGCTCAGGGCCAGGCGCGAATCTTCGGTAAAACCTTGCTGGCGCAAGCCGTCGGCCAGGCGCTCGACATCACGCAAGGCATCGATCCAGCGCCAGACAAACCACTGACCGTGGCGCTTGTGGCGCAACGCCGGTTGCAACGGACTGACCTGCGCCCAATGGCGCAGTTGCTCCAGCGCCTGGGGCAGCTCGACCCGCCATTGGGCGGTGTCCGCGACGGGCGGACGTTTGAGTTCGTGCACGCTCATGGGTGACCTCCTGTTCATGGGCAAAAGCGTGCGGTGGTCCGCTGGGCTGAAATCTATTTAACGGCGCTGATGATCGTTCCCACGCTCCGCGTGGGAGTGCCGCCATGGACGCTCTGCGTCTGCTTTTGGAGCAGGGAACGCGGAGCGTCCCGAGATGCATTCCCACGCGGAGCGTGGGAACGATCATTTGTGTACGACTCGGTCAACTGTGGGAGTGAGCCTGCTCGCGATAGCGGTCGGTCAGACAACATCAATGCTGGATGTACTGGCCTCATCGCGAGCAGGCTCGCTCCCACATTGGATCTCTGGTGTACCTGGTATTTGCATGCGACTTCGCTCCCACATTGAATGAGTTCAGGCCGACACCACTTTCTTTTCCTGCTGTCGCAACACTCCCAGGTCCCGATACCCCGCCCCCGGATGAATCTCCGGCAATCGCGGCCCTTCCCCGAACAACTTCTCGCGCAAAGTCCCCGGCGCGTAGTCGGTCTTGTACACGCCGCGCTTCTGCAGCTCCGGCACCAACAATTCCACGGCGTCGACAAAGGTCTCGTGAGTCAGCGCATAGGCCAGGTTGAAACCGTCGACATCAGTTTCTTCAACCCACTCCTGCAGCAGATCGGCAACCGTCTCGGGGCTGCCCACAAACAACGGACCAAACCCGCCGATGCCCACCCAATCGGCCAACTCGTTAGGCGTCCAGACCTTGTTCGGGTCTGCCGTGGAGAACGCCTCCACCGCCGATTGAATCGCGTTGGTGTGCACATGCTTGAGCGCTTCATCCGGTTTGAACTGGCTGAAATCGATCCCGGTCCAGCCCGAAATCAACGCCATCGCGCCCTCGTAGCTGACCCAGGTTTTGTATTCCTCGAACTTGGCTTTGGCCTTGGCATCGGTCTCGCCGAGGATCACCGTTTGCAGGTTGAAGATCAGAATCTTCGACGGATCGCGACCGGCCTCGGCGGCGCGTCGACGAATGTCGGCCACGGTTTTCTTCAGCAGCACTTTCGAGGGTGCGGCGACGAACACGCACTCGGCATGTTCGGCGGCAAACTGTTTGCCGCGACTCGATGCACCGGCCTGATAGAGCACCGGCGTGCGTTGCGGCGAGGGTTCGCAGAGGTGAATGCCCGGCACCTGGAAGTGTTTGCCGACATGGCGGATCTCATGAATTTTGCTCGGGTCGCTGAAAATCCGCCGTTCGCGATCACGCACAATGGCGCCCTCTTCCCAACTGCCTTCCCAGAGCTTGTAGCAAACCTCCAGGTATTCCTCGGCGTAGTCGTAACGCGCGTCGTGTTCAGTCTGGGCTTTCTGGCCGAGGTTCTTCGCACCGCTTTCCAGATACGAGGTGACGATGTTCCAGCCGGCGCGGCCCTTGGTCAGATGGTCGAGGGTCGACAGGCGCCGGGCGAACGGATACGGATGCTCGAACGACAGCGAAGCGGTCAGGCCAAAGCCCAGGTGCTCGGTGACCAGCGCCATCGGCGGGATCAGTTGCAGCGGATCGTTGACCGGCACCTGTGCCGCCTGGCGGATCGCCGCATCACCGTTGCCGTTGTAGACGTCGTAAATACCCAGCACGTCAGCGATGAACAAGCCGTCGAATTTGCCACGCTCGAGAATTTTCGCCAGATCGGTCCAGTACTCCAGATCCTTGTATTGCCATGAGCGATCGCGTGGATGCGCCCACAACCCCGGCGACTGGTGGCCGACGCAGTTCATGTCAAAAGCGTTGAGGCGGATTTCACGGGCCATCAAACAGCACTCCGAACGCTTGGGGGATGGATGCCGTTGAGGCGAAAGTTGCCGATGAGGTGGAGTTTCCAGCGCAGCGGATCGTGTAGCGACCCCGGCAACGCCGTGCGTTGCCCGGTGAGTTCGAATTCAGCATTGCTGACGGCGTTGAGCGCGTCGGCGCTGGCCAGGTGCGACTCGGCAACGGCGAGACTGATTTCCGTATCGTCCTGGTGACTGTCCAAGAAATCTTCAGCGCGTTCGAGCAGCGCGGCGGCGACTTCAATGCGGATGTGCAAATCGCCGAAACGGCTGATGATGTAAGGATCCTCTGCGACATTTTTTTGCTGGCGGACAAACCGCAACGTTGCATCCAGCAAGCTGCGAGCGTTGTGCAGGTCATGCTGACTTTTGGCCAGGGGCTGCCCGGCAACTATCGGTTGGGTCAAGGCGTTCATGGTGGGCTCCTCAGTTCCAGGCGTGGCGCGCAGGCTTCACGCCGTTGAGCAAGTAGTTGCCGATCAGGTGGTATTTCCAGCGTGCCGGGTCGTGCAGGGTGTGGGTGCGAGCGTTGCGCCAATGCCGGTCGAGGTTGTATTTGCCGAGTACCGAGCGGGTGCCGGCCAGTTCGAAGAGCTTGCTGCTGGCAAGCAAGGCGATTTCGGCGGACAGCACTTTGGCTTGGGCGACCACCACTGAAGCGTGCGCCACTGTGTCTTCGTTGGGATTGAGCAATGCCGCGTCGACGGCGTGGCCAGCTTTTTTCAGGATCGCTTCGGTGCCGTGGACGCGCCATTCGAGGTCGCCAATCGCGGCAATGCTGAACGGGTCCTGCCAGCCGTGATCCTGCCCGCTGTCGATCCATGGCCGGGCTTCACGGGCGTAGCGTTTGGTTTCTTCCAGGGCGCCCACCGCGATGCCGGTATCCACGGCGGCTTGAATAATCTGCGAGATCGGGCCGTCGGCGGTGGGTTCGTCGAACGCCTTGTGCGCCGGGATCACGGCACTGAGCGGGACCTTGACCGCGTTCAAGGTGACGCCACCGCTGGCCGTGGTGCGCTGGCCGAAACCGTCCCAGCTGTCGATCACCGTCAGGCCGGGCGTGTCGCGCTCGATAAACGCGATGAACGCCTTGTTCTCTTCATCGACCGCCACCGCCGGCACGATGTGCGCAAACAAGGCGCCGGTGCAGTAGAACTTCTCACCATCGATTTGCGCGGTGTCTTGATCAAACCGGATACGGGTTTCGAACGCGCCGGCATGTTTGCTCTTGGATTCGGAAAAGGCGTTGCCGAAGCGATAACCCTGCAGGACTTTGCCAAAGTAGTAGCGCTTCTGCTCTTCAGTGGCGGTTTGCAACAGAATGTCGAGCACACCGAGGTGATTTTGCGGGATCTGGCCGAGGGACGAGTCGGCGGCGGAAATGATCTTGATCACTTCTGCGACGGTCACATAGGAAACGCCTGCGCCGCCGTAGGCCTTGGGAACGGTGATGCCCCAGAGGCCACTGGCGGAGAACTCGTCGAGCTCGGCGACCGGCAAACGTCGCTCGCGGTCGCGGACGCTGGCCTCGATGGCGAAGCGCGCGGCGAGCTTGTGAGCGACGGCGATGGCTTCGGCGTCCGAACGGATCACGTGGGCGGTGCGGGGTTGGGCAGAGGCTGTCATGGGCGACTCCGGGATTCTGATGAATGCACCAGGGCTTTTGCAGGAGTCGTGCCTGAAATTAATACCGTTTAATTTCAACAGCTTAATGAATAATTTAGAGAAACCTCATCAGCTTTAAATCAACAAAGTGTCTATCAAGTGTTGATCGGCAAACAGTTAGATCACCACATTTCGCACAAACCGCGCAGCCACCAACCCATCATTGCGATAGGCATGGGGCTGGTCGCTGGCGAACATGTAGAACTCGCCGGCGGCGATCTCATGCGGCGTTTCGCCCAGCATCAACGTCAGGCAGCCTTCGAAGACAAAAATCTGCTCGCTCCAGCCTTCGGCATCCGGTTGCGAGGGGTAGATTTCTCCCGGTTGCAGGCACCACTCCCATTGTTCAACTTCTCGGGTGGCGGTGGCTTTGGACAGTAGAACGGCTTTGCTGCCGGGAATCTTTCCGGCCCAGGCCACCTCGTTGATGCGGCTGGGGTCGCGGGCATCCGGGGCCTGGATCAGGTCGCTGAACGCCACGTCCAGCGCTTCGGCCACGCGGTCGAGGGTGGTCAGGCTGACGTTCTTCTCGCCGGCCTCGATGGCCACCAGCATGCGCCGGCTGACACCGGACTTTTCAGCCAATGCGGTCTGGCTCATGTCGGCGGCATGGCGCAAGCGTCGAACGTTGTGGCTGACGTGCTGGAGGACCGAAGCCCGCGGGGGAGAATCTTTGTGCACTATATTGCTCACTTGGTGGGGTTGGGCAGTATACTGCGCAACATTCGGCGCATTGTGCGTCCCCCTCAGGTAGCGCGCAAGGTCATGACGTCGGTGAACTCCTCTCACACTTCTCCCCGTTTCTCGCGGTTCAGCAAGGCCGAGTGCGTGCTGGTGCTGATCACGATGGTCTGGGGCGGGACATTCCTTCTGGTGCAGCACGCCATGACCGTCAGCGGGCCGATGTTTTTTGTCGGCCTGCGCTTTGCCGCGGCGGCGATCATTGTTTCGCTGTTTTCCTGGCGACACCTGCGGGAACTGACCCTGTTCGAACTCAAGGCCGGCGCCTTTATCGGTGTGGCAATCATGCTCGGCTATGGCCTGCAGACCGTGGGGTTGCAGAGCATTCCCAGCAGTCAATCGGCGTTTATCACCGCGTTGTACGTGCCCTTCGTGCCGTTGCTGCAATGGCTGGTGCTGGGGCGGCGTCCGGGGTTGATGCCGAGCATCGGCATCATGCTGGCGTTTACCGGGTTGATGTTGCTGTCGGGGCCTGCCGGTGCTTCGTTCAATTTCAGCCCGGGTGAAATCGCTACGTTGATCAGCGCCGTGGCGATTGCCGCAGAGATCATCTTGATCAGCACCTATGCCGGACAGGTCGATGTGCGCCGAGTGACGGTGGTGCAATTGGCGACCACCTCGGTGCTGTCGTTCCTGATGGTGGTGCCGACTCGGGAAGTGATTCCCGACTTCTCATGGTTGCTGTTGTGCAGCGCACTGGGCCTGGGCGCGGCGAGCGCAGCGATTCAGGTGGCGATGAACTGGGCGCAGAAAAGCGTCTCGCCGACCCGGGCGACACTGATTTATGCAGGGGAGCCGGTGTGGGCCGGGATTGTCGGAAGGATCGCCGGGGAGCGGTTGCCGGCAATTGCGCTGGTGGGCGCGGGGTTGATTGTGGCAGCGGTGATTGTCAGTGAGTTGAAGACCAAGTCCGTGTCCCAGGCGCAAGTTGATCTGGAGCGTGAATCAGAGCACTGATCGTTCCCGCGCTCCCGCGTGGGAATGCAGCCCGGGACGCTCCGCGTCCCACGAGCGGACGCAGAGCGTCCATTGAGGCATTCCCACGCAGAGCGTGGGAACGATCTAATCTGCGGTGTTTGAAAGATTGCTTTCGCGGGCAAGCCCTCGATGGGGCCGGACCTGCTGAAATCACGCCTCCGAAACAATGTGAATCAGGAAAATTCCGTCTACCTTGTAGGATTCTGCGACAGCTTGGCGTTTGGTGATCGGGGAGCTGGCACGTATGATGCTTCACAAACTTCCGCAGATTAGAAGCCTATGTCCCTGATAGTTCTACTGCTTCTGCCTTTTATCGGCAGCTGTCTGGCGGCTTTGCTGCCACACAACGCGCGTAACACCGAATCCTTGCTGGCGGGTCTGGTTGCTTTGATTGGCACCCTCCAGGTGGCCCTCTTGTACCCGCAGATTGCCGATGGCGGCGTGATACGTGAAGAATTTTTCTGGTTACCCAGCCTCGGCCTGAACTTCGTCCTGCGCATGGACGGCTTCGCCTGGCTGTTCTCGTTGCTGGTGCTGGGCATCGGCACGCTGGTTTCTTTATACGCCCGCTATTACATGTCGCCCGACGATCCGGTGCCACGGTTCTTCGCGTTTTTCCTGGCGTTCATGGGCGCGATGCTCGGGCTGGTGATCTCCGGCAACCTGATACAGATCGTATTTTTCTGGGAGCTGACCAGTCTCTTTTCGTTCCTGTTGATCGGCTATTGGCATCACCGCGCCGATGCGCGACGCGGCGCCTACATGGCGTTGATGGTCACGGGCGCAGGCGGTTTGTGCCTGCTGGCGGGGGTCATGCTGCTCGGCCATGTGGTCGGCAGCTATGACCTGGACAAGGTCCTGGCCGCTGGCGATCTGATTCGCGCGCACCCTCTCTACCCCATCCTGCTGCCCCTGATTTTGATCGGCGCCCTGAGCAAAAGCGCGCAATTCCCCTTCCACTTCTGGCTGCCCCACGCGATGGCGGCGCCGACACCGGTCTCGGCCTATCTGCACTCGGCAACCATGGTCAAGGCCGGGGTGTTCCTGCTCGCACGACTATGGCCGTCGCTGTCCGGCAGTGAAGAATGGTTCTACATCGTCAGCGGTGCCGGCGCGTGTACGTTGTTGCTCGGCGCGTATTGCGCGATGTTCCAGAACGACCTCAAGGGTCTGCTGGCTTACTCGACCATCAGCCACCTCGGCCTGATCACGCTGCTGCTGGGCCTGAACAGTCCGCTGGCCGCCGTGGCCGCCGTGTTCCACATCCTCAACCACGCCACCTTCAAGGCGTCGCTGTTCATGGCCGCCGGGATCATCGACCACGAAAGCGGCACCCGCGACATTCGCAAGCTCAGCGGCCTGATCAAGCTGATTCCATTTACCGCGACCCTGGCCATGGTCGCCAGCGCCTCGATGGCCGGCGTACCTTTGCTCAACGGCTTCCTCTCCAAAGAGATGTTCTTCGCCGAAACCGTGTTCATCAACGCCACCGCCTGGGTCGAGATGACCTTGCCGATTGTCGCGACCATCGCCGGTACGTTCAGCGTCGCCTACTCCCTGCGCTTCACGGTCGACGTGTTCTTCGGCCCGACCGCCACCAACCTGCCACACACCCCGCACGAGCCGCCGCGCTGGATGCGCGCGCCCGTGGAATTGCTGGTGTTCACCTGCCTGATCGTCGGGATTTTCCCCGCGCAAGTGGTCGGCTCATTGCTGGCCGCCGCCGCCCTGCCCGTGGTGGGCGGCACCCTGCCGGAATACAGCCTGGCGATCTGGCACGGCTGGAACGCGCCGATGATCATGAGCCTGATCGCCATGTCCGGCGGCATCGTGCTGTACCTGCTGTTGCGCAATCAGCTCAAGCGCGGACGGTTCAAATACCCGCCGTTCATTGGCGGTTTCAACGGCAAGCGCCTGTTCGAGCGCGGTCTGGTGATCATGATGCGCCTGGCCCGTCGCCTGGAGCGGCGGATCAGCACGCGCCGCCTGCAAGCGCAGTTGTTCCTGATGGTGCTCGTCGCCGTATTGGCCGGGTTGATCCCAATGCTCCACAGCAGTCTGAGCTGGGGCGAGCGGCCGAAGATTCCGGGCTCGATCGTGTTTGTGATTCTCTGGCTGCTGGCGATTGCCTGTGCCCTCGGCGCGGCGTGGCAGGCCAAATATCACCGGCTCGCGGCCCTGACCATGGTCAGCGTCTGCGGCCTGATGACCTGTATCACGTTCGTCTGGTTCTCGGCGCCGGACCTGGCCTTGACGCAATTGGTGGTCGAGGTGGTGACCACCGTGCTGATCTTGCTGGGCCTGCGCTGGCTACCACGACGTATTGAAGAGGTTTCGCCGCTGCCGGGCAGCCTTCGCAGAGCGCGCATCCGGCGGATACGCGACTTGCTGCTGTCGACCGTGGTCGGCGGCGGCATGGCGTTGCTGGCCTACGCGATGTTGACGCGCCAGACCCCCAACGACATTTCCTCGTTCTACCTCAGCCGCGCCCTGCCCGAAGGCGGTGGCAGCAACGTGGTCAATGTGATGCTGGTGGACTTCCGCGGCTTCGACACCCTCGGTGAAATCACCGTGCTGGTGGCCGTGGCCCTGACGGTGTTCGCGCTGCTGCGACGCTTCCGCCCGCCCAAGGAAAGCCTGCAACTGCCGGCCCAACAGCGCTTGCTGGCACCCGATGTCGTCACCGACCTGGTCAACCCGCGTCACGCCAGCGACACCGCGCTCGGTTTCATGATGGTGCCAGCGGTGCTGGTGCGCTTGCTGTTGCCGATTGCGCTGGTGGTGTCGGTCTACCTGTTCATGCGCGGGCACAATCAACCGGGCGGCGGTTTTGTCGCCGGACTGGTGATGTCCGTGGCGTTCATCCTGCAATACATGGTCGCCGGCACCCAGTGGGTCGAGGCGCAAATGAGCCTGCGACCGCTGCGCTGGATGGGCACCGGACTGCTGTTCGCCACGGTCACCGGGCTTGGGGCGATGGCAGTCGGGTATCCGTTCCTGACCACCCACACCTGGCATGTCGACCTGCCGGTGCTGGGTGACATACATATCGCCAGCGCGTTGTTCTTCGACATCGGCGTGTACGCCGTGGTGGTCGGTTCGACGCTGTTGATCCTCACCGCCATCGCTCACCAATCGGTACGGGGCCACAAAACTGCGGCCCTGCCCAAGTCCGTCGCCAGCAAAGGAGCCGTCTGATGGAAGAAGTCATCGCAATCGCCATCGGCGTTCTGGCCGCGTCCGGCGTCTGGCTGATCCTGCGGCCACGGACATTCCAGGTGGTGATGGGCCTGTGTCTGCTGTCCTACGGCGTCAACCTGTTCATTTTCAGTATGGGCAGCCTGTTCATCGGCAAGGAGCCGATCATCAAGGACGGCGTGCCGCAGGACTTGCTGCATTACACCGACCCTCTGCCGCAAGCGCTGGTGCTGACCGCCATCGTGATCAGCTTCGCCATGACCGCGCTGTTTCTGGTGGTGCTGCTGGCCTCTCGCGGTTTGACCGGGACCGACCATGTCGATGGCCGGGAGCCTAAAGAATGAATGCGATGACGCACCTGATCGCCGCACCGATTCTGCTGCCGCTGCTGACCGCCGCCATCATGCTGATGCTGGGCGAAAAACATCGCCCGCTGAAGGCCAAGATCAATCTGTTCTCCAGCCTGCTGGGCCTGGGGATTTCCGTGGCGCTGCTGCAATGGACACAGTCCACCGGTGTGCCCGGCTCCATCGGTGTTTACCTGCCGGGTAACTGGCAGGTGCCGTTCGGCCTGGTGCTGGTGGTTGATCGCCTGTCGGCATTGATGCTGGTGCTGACCGGGATCATCGGCGTCAGCGCCCTGCTGTTCGCGATGGCCCGCTGGGACGGAGCCGGTTCGAGTTTCCATGCGCTGTTCCAGATTCAGATGATGGGCCTTTATGGCGCGTTCCTGACGGCGGATCTGTTCAACCTGTTCGTGTTTTTCGAAGTGCTGCTGGCGGCGTCCTACGGCCTGATGCTCCATGGTTCGGGTCGGGCGCGGGTGTCGTCGGGGCTGCATTACATCTCGATCAATCTACTGGCTTCGTCGCTGTTCCTGATCGGCGCGGCGTTGATCTATGGCGTCACCGGCACCTTGAACATGGCCGACCTGGCGCTGAAAATCCCGCTGGTCCCGCAAGCCGATCGCGGACTGTTGCATGCCGGCGCGGGGATTCTCGCGGTAGCGTTCCTGGCCAAGGCCGGGATGTGGCCGCTGAACTTCTGGCTGGTGCCCGCCTATTCCGCGGCCAGCGCGCCGGTGGCGGCGATGTTCGCGATCATGACCAAGGTCGGCGTCTACACCTTGCTGCGCCTGTGGACGCTGCTGTTCTCGGGGCAGGCCGGCGCCTCGGCGTATTTCGGCGGCGACTGGCTGATCTACGGCGGCATGGCAACCATCGTCTGCGCGGGCATCGCGATCCTCGCGGCACAGCGGCTGGAACGCATGGCCAGCCTGAGCATTCTGGTGTCGGCGGGGATTCTGCTGTCGGCCATCGGTTTCGCCCAACCGAACCTGATCGGCGCGGCGCTGTTCTATCTGGTCAGCTCGACCTTGGCATTGAGTGCGCTGTTCCTGTTGTCCGAGTTGATCGAGCGCTCACGCTCTGCCAATGAAATGCCGCTGTTCGACGACGGCGACCTGCTGCCCCGCCCCATGGAATCCCTGCAACCGCCCAAGGGCATCAACCTGGACGACGAACAGAAAGCCGTGGTGGGCCAGGTGATTCCCTGGACGATGGCGTTCCTCGGCTTGAGCTTTATTGCCTGTGCGTTGCTGATCATCGGCATGCCGCCGCTTTCGGGCTTTATCGGCAAGCTTGGCCTGCTCAGCGCCCTGCTCAATCCGTCGGGCCTGGGCAATGGCGTTGACGAACCGGTGTCGAACGCGGCGTGGGGGTTGCTGGCGTTGTTGATCCTGTCCGGACTGGCGTCGCTGATTGCCTTCGCGCGCGTGGGCATCCAGCGCTTCTGGACGCCTCAGGAACGGCCATCGCCCTTGCTGCGCCGCTTCGAATGCGTGCCGATCATCGTGCTGCTGGGGCTCAGCGTTGCCCTGACCTTCAAGGCCGAACCGCTGTTGCGCTACACCCAGGCCGCTGCCGATGCCTTGAACAACCCGCAGCAATACGTCATGGCGGTGTTGGGCACGCGCGCGGTGCCGAGCCCCGAATCCCGGGCGGCGATGCTGGAGGTGCAGCCATGAAGCGTCTGTTGCCTGCTCCATGGCTGTCGCTGGCGCTGTGGCTGTTGTGGCTGCTGCTGAACCTGTCGCTGAGCCCCGGCAATCTGTTGTTGGGCGCGATGCTCGGGTTCTGTGCGCCGCTGATGATGCGCAAACTGCGGCCGCTACCGATCCGCATTCGTCGGCCCGGTGTGATTGTGCGTTTGTTCCTGCTGGTGGGCCGTGATGTGGTGGTGTCCAACCTCGCCGTGGCCTGGGGCGTGCTCAACGCCGGGCGTCGTGCGCCCCGCTCGCAGTTCGTCAAGGTGCCGCTTTCGTTGCGCGACGCCAATGGCCTGGCCGCGTTGTCGATGATCTGCACGGTGGTTCCCGGCACGGTCTGGTCGGAACTGGCGCTGGACCGCAGCATCCTGTTGCTGCACGTATTTGATCTGGAGGATGAAGCGCTGTTTATCGAGCATTTCAAGGCGACCTATGAGCGCCCCTTGATGGAGATCTTCGAATGAGCGAATTACTGTCGAACGCGGTCCTGCTGAGCCTGTTCATCTTTTCCCTGGCGATGATCCTGACCTTGATCCGGCTGTTCAAAGGGCCTTCGGCCCAGGACCGGGTTCTGGCCCTGGACTACCTGTACATCATCGCCATGCTGATGATGCTGACGCTGGGCATTCGTTATGCCAGTGACACGTATTTCGAGGCGGCGCTGCTGATCGCCCTGTTCGGCTTCGTCGGCTCGTTTGCCCTGGCCAAATTCCTGCTGCGTGGCGAGGTGATCGAATGACTGCTCAACTGTCCCTGTGGGTGGAAATTCCAGTGGCGATCCTGTTGGTGCTCAGCAGCCTGTTCGCGCTGATCGGGGCGATTGGCCTGGTGCGGATGAAGGACTACTTTCAGCGCATGCACCCGCCAGCACTGGCCTCGACGCTGGGCGCATGGTGCGTGGCCCTGGCCTCGATCGTCTACTTTTCGGCGCTCAAATCCGCGCCCGTGCTGCACGCCTGGCTGATTCCGATTCTGTTGTCGATCACGGTTCCGGTCACCACATTGCTGCTGGCGCGGGCGGCGCTGTTTCGCAAGCGTATGTCAGGGGACGATGTGCCGGCTGAAGTGAGTAGCCGGCGCACCGAAAGCGGGAGCTAGACGCTTTTACTGTTGCATTACCTCAGCTCACATCCAGGCAACAGCCAACAACCCGGCTCCCAGCACCACACACAATGGCGAGTAAGCCCAGGTGTCGAGTCGGGCAAACTTCGAGCCCTTGACCTGCTTGAAGAACCCCATCAGATTCGAATCGCCGATTGCCCGGGCGAACATCAGCATCGCAATCGCGCTGATCACCCATTGCAGCGACCAGTGCTGCACCGTGGGCAAATACAGGCCGACCCGCAGGCACACCAGCATCGCGATCAGCAGCAACCCGACCGCCACCAGTAGCGTGGCAAATCCAGAAGGCTTGAAGGCAGGCTTTGATTCCCCCCCGCCCTCCCCGGGCACGCGTGGCACCGCCGCCTCGCTACCCAACGTGCCACCCGCCGCCCAATACAGGTGGATCAAGCTGATCAACAGGAAGATGGCAGCGATCCATTGCGCAATCATCAAGCTCATATTCAGACATCCAACGTAAAATGTCGCAGGAGGATGGACCTCCTTGAACGTTTTTGTAAGGACATTCGTCATTGGCCGGGTACATGACCTGGCCAATGAGGCATTTGCCAAACGTCTGTATCACTTCAACCCGGCAGCGACTTTATCCGCGACATCCTTGGGCACCCAGGCTTGCCACACATCGGGGTGTGCCTTCATGAACGCCTCGGCCGCTTGACGTGGCGGGGTGTGTTTTTCGCTCATCTGCGCCAGGGCCTTGTTCAACGGATCAATCGGCAAATCGACTTTGCTGAAGAATTCAGCGATCTGCGGATACTGTTTCTGAAATGGCGTGGACACACCAATCGACAGCTTCGAGGGCAGCGAGCGCGTCGGTTTTGGATTGGGGTTGTCAGCGTCGGTCAGGGTTTTCCACGCTTCGGCATCAAAGGGCGGTTCCTCCAGCTGAATCAGCTTGTAGCGGCCGAGCAAAGGCGTCGGTGACCAATAGTAAAACAGCACCGGCTTGCCGCGACGAATCGATGAACTGATCTCGGCATCCAGCGCCGCCCCCGAACCGCTGCGGAAATTCACATAGCTGTCGTTCAGGCCATACGCCGTGAGTTTCTGCTTGTTGACCACTTCCGACGTCCAGCCAATCGGGCTGTTGAGGAAGCGCCCCTTGCCCGGACTTTCCGGATCACTGAACACATCCTTGTACTTGGGCAGGTCACTGACACTGCGCAAGCCTGGCGCCAGCGGCTTGATGCCCTTGGCCGGGTCGCCCTTGATCACATACTCGGGCACCCACCAGCCCTCGGTGGCACCTTTGACCGTATCACCCAGGCTCGCGACCTTGCCTTCAGCCTCGGCTTTGACCCAGACCGGGCTGCGTCCGGCCCATTCTTCGCCAATGACCTGAATGTCATTGTTGGCCAGTGCGGTTTCCAGGGTGATGGTGGTCCCGGGCAACGTGTCGGTCGACAAGCCGTAGCCCTTCTCGACGATGATCCGCAGGATATCGGTGATCAGACTGCCGCTTTCCCAGTTCAGATCGGCGAAATGAATCGGCGCCTGCGCCGCGGCGGATACCGGAGCAGGTGAACTCAACACTACAAACGTGGCCAGGGTAGCGACCCACAACCGTCGAAATCCTTTCATGCCTTTGCACCTCGTGCTTTCACAGCATTAGCAGGATGGCCTGACAGAAGACCGCAAGCCTCTGAATACTCAGTCATCTGACTGTAGTAGAGGTTCCTGCTTTCGAGGGGCACGAATTAATTTTCGGAAGTTTCCTGCAACCGCGCCAGCTCTCTTCTTACCATGCTGGCGTAGGCCGCCGGACGCAGCGCGTATATCTGTGACGCCACCCAACTCAGCCAGGCTCCCTGCAGAATCGCCTTGTGTTCGAACAATCGCCGGGCTTCGACGCATGCACTGGCCTGGTTTTGCTGGTGGAAATCGGCGCGGGTCAGGGTCATTACTCGCTGGCCTTGAACGTCACCAGTTCGCCCTTGCGCCACTTGGCGGCTTTGGCGGTCACAGCCTTCAGGGTCTTGGTCAGGCCTTCCTGCAGCTGTTGGTGGGCGGCGAAGACCATGACGACGCTATGACCTTCCTTGAACACGATCCCATGACCATCTGCTGTGGTGACAAAGGCGTAATCACCCAGGCCATACACCGTCAGTTTGATTTCGCGGAACTTGATGTCGAGCTTGCCGCCTTCACGACTGGGCAGCACAGAGGCGCTGAAGTGATCGCCAACCTTGAGCTTGAGCCCTGGTTTGTCATCGACCACCAGCGCTTCTTCAGTGTCGAGTTCGGCGATGTAAATGCCTTCAGCGTTTTGTTCGGTGATGTAAACGAAACGTGACTGGAACTGTTTAACCAGCTTTGCGCGCAAATCACCCAGCACGAACAAAGCATGCATATCGAGATTACTTACTGCCAAGGAAACATCCCCACATTTGAAAATGATGCCGCACGCAGAAAAAGCGCACAGCAGAAAAAAGCGGCCATGCCGAAGGTGTTGCCATGAGGCCCGGGTTGAAATCCTGAGCTGAGCGTAGCGCTCAGGCGTCGCGAGGTCAGTGAGACTACTGGAATATCACTCGCGCCGTCCTCTGTGAAAGTCGTCAGAAGTTGAAGGAAAAAGCCCTTCTTGCCGCCAGAGGAAACCGGATTACCAACTTTAAGGAAAAAACTCTTTAAAAAAAGCACTTTTCCGACATATCGCCAGCAAAAAATTGCTTTAGATGAACGCCATCCGCCGGACAGTGATGGCGATTCTAGAGCAGCCATGCTCATTGAGACTACCCATAACGACGTACGCACGTCGGCAAAACAAGGAAAAGGACTTCTTATGTGCACCATGACTCACTTCGCCATCCCCATGGCACGACACAACGATAGCGCTCGCTCGATGCTTGCGGTGGACTTTCAGCCCCATGCGTATGCGTCTGAAAGCCTCCGAATTCCGCAATTTCAGGTCGTATTGGCAGGGAGCGCGTTCTTTCATATCAAGGAAACGGCCACCGGCCGCGTCAGAGGTTTCCGCGCCAGCCATAACGCAGCCTGTGCCCTTGCCCGCGTGCTCGAGTCACGCGGTTGACGAATTCCAGGGTTTGATTGCCATAGACGTTTCGTCACACCGATGACTTAACTCAGCCGTCGACAGGCAACAACTGCCATACTGCCCGACCAATGAAATCCGTCCCCAGGGCGGACGGCGTTCAACACAACAGAAAATTTCCAAGGGAAGGCAGCTACGTGACGGAATTTGATATCGGTGAATTTTTTATCCGGGGCGAAGCCAGAGAGGTCGAAGGCGAATTCCAGGCTGTCATTGTCATGCGCGCCAAACCACCGTTGACCGCTGTGACGTATCACCAGGTCGAGAAAGATCGCTGGTTCAAAACCTCGGATGTCGCCGACGTTGCCGCAAAGGAAGCTGCACAGGCCCTGAAAACTGCTGTCGACAACGGTGCATTGAACGCCTGATCCTCAGATTTGCAGTCTATGCTCTCTCCTGCTTTCCACCATCGCTTTCGAACTCCTGACGCGCGGCCCCCTCAGATGCAATGAAGCCGCACTCAGATATCGCATTCGACGCGACACGCAAGGAGATGACAATGGATTCACCTACACACGACTTGAAGGGCTTGTTCGACCAGCTCGGCCTTGATTCCAGCGAGAAAGCCATCGATGACTTCATCGCCAGCCATTCCCCTTTGGCTGATGACAAGAAACTCATCGACGCCGAGTTCTGGACCCCACAACAAGCTGGCTTCCTCAAAGAGCAATTGCGAGAAGACGCCGATTGGGCGCGGGTGGTCGACGACCTGAACCTGCGCATGCACCAGGTTCACTGACCCGCACGGTCAATGCAGGCTGCCAGGTGCTACGGCGTTCAATTGCGCCAGCCAGGCAGCCTTGCACTCCTCGGCTTCATCGCGGCTGCAATACACCGTCCCCCGGCGCTCGCCATTGAGCAACACGACCCAACAAACGCTCTGCCCCATCGCACGCAAATAGGCGGGTACACCGCTGCCAATCATGACGGCGACATCGACTTTACTGTGCATGCTGACCTCTCGAATTTCATTAGCAACCTAACTATGCAGGTATGTTAATGAGTTCATTCGCGTGGAAACAGCAATGAGCCTGCACAGCTTCGTTGCCAATCCCGTAACAATGGTCAGCCGTTCAGCGAGCACTCTGCGGCTTGTAGCCCAATCGCAATCCGCCCCAGTGTCGGCCCTTGAGCATGATCGGCACCGAGAGGTCGTGCATCAGTTCACCCGTGTCTCGGGTATAGGTTTGCAACAACACAGGCTGTTGATGGCTGCCACAGCGAATGCCGGTGCGGTCGGCGAACTTGCGCTTGGTGCGGTTCTGCAAGGTATCGACCTGCGCATCACCGGTCAGCGGCAGGCTGAATGCCTTGTTATGGGTCGGCACATAACCTTGCTGAGTGCAGGCGATGGCAAACACCAGCCCGTCGTGGCGCGGCAACAACGGTTCCTGAATGGCCGGCAAAACCTGATCGGTGTAGCGGTCGAAGCGCGTCTGAAACTTGGCCGGGTTGGTGTTGGGGATCGCTTGATAGTTGCGATCAAACAAGTCGTCGAGACTGATCCGGCCCTCGTCGATATCCGCCTCAAAGCGCGCAGTGATCTGACTTGCGCCTTCGCGAGCCAGGTCATAAATCCTTTGGTGATAGTCATCCAGCCCGACTTCGGCGAGGCGCTCGCTGATGGTTTCGGCTTGCCCCTCCATTTGCACCGCCGCCTGAGCCAGACGCTGGGTCTGTTGGTCGCTGACCGCCAGGTCGCTGCGCATCTGTTCGATGGCGTGAAACAGGCTGTCGAGTTGTTCACGGTTGGTGTCGGTCCCCCGAGCGATTTCTGCGACCTGGTGCTCGACGCCTGCGGCCAGGCGCGCAATGTTCTCCAGATGCTGACCGGTGTGCTCGACCTGCTGGACGCCAGTGTCGAGATCGCTGGACAGTTGCCGGATCTGCTCCACCACTTGCGCTGTGCGTTGCTGGATATCGGCGACCATCTCCCCGACTTCGCCGGTCGCGGTCGCCGTGCGCGCCGCCAGGCCACGCACCTCATCGGCCACCACCGCAAACCCGCGTCCGTGTTCCCCGGCCCGGGCCGCTTCAATGGCGGCGTTCAAGGCCAGCAGGTTGGTCTGGCTGGCGATGGATTGAATCACCAGCGTGACCCGTTGAATGTCGTCGCTGCGCACACTCAAGGCTTCGATCAGCTCACGGCTGTTGCTGGCGCGCTGGCTGAGCTGATGCATGCGGGAGATCGATTCGATCAATTCCGTACGCCCGGCCGCACTGCTCTGGTGGGCCTGGCTGGCAGCGTTCAAGGCTTCTCGACTGAGTGTCGAGGTGGCTTGTTCGGTGGAAATCATCACTTCGGCGTTGCTGACGATCCGCTTGGCCGCATCGAGTTGCGACTGGACCCTCTCGGCCAGTTGCTTGACCGAATAGGCCACGCCAGCGGCGGACAACGCGTTGTGACTGGTGGTGTAGGAAAGGTCGCGGGTCAGCTCGGCAATGGCGCTTGAGCTATCGGCTGGGGTTGAATCGACGACGGCGCGCGTACGCAAGCGTGGCAGCCAGACGATCAGCACGGCCACCGGCAGACTGATGTAAAGCGAAGCGCCGCCCAAGGTCATGCCACAGAGCAACAGCACCAGGGCGATGCTTTGCAAAGTCGGCGTCAGCCAAAGGTTTTTTGGCGCAAGTACTGGTGCAGGCACATGCCCAACCAGAGATCCGTCTCTCGTCATCTTCGTCACCCCGTGGAGCTTCTAATTGTTGTGACTGCATTAAACGCCACTAGTGGGCCATTATCTATGGTCCATTAGTAGTGGGCCTTGCAGCAGATCAATAGAAGGACGCGAGTTTTTCGCAGACGAAAAAAAGCATCGCGGGCAAGCGTCGTTCCTTCAGGAACAAGGCTTGCCCGCGATGCGGGGCGTTACGAAATCAGGCCTGACGCTGGTGCTTGTCGATCTGTTCGTGACGCTCTTGAGCTTCGATGCAGTACTTGGTGGTCGGGCTGATCAGCAAGCGCTTGAGGCCAATGGCCTCGCCGCTGTCATCGCACCAGCCGAAGCTGTCTTCTTTGATGCGTTCCAGAGCCTGTTCCAACTGAGGCAGCATGCGCTGGTCGCGATCGATCGCGTTCACCAGCCAGGTGCGCTCTTCTTCGACAGAAGCAGCGTCGGCCGGATCGGCTGGAGTGTCCAGGCTCTCGATGGCGATGCGATTCTGTTCGATGCGCTCATGGGTTTCGACTTTCATGTTCTGCAACAGCTCGGAGAAAAAAGCATGTTGCTCGGCATTCATGTAGTCATCCGCCGGCATGGCCAGCAACTTGTCCTTTGTCATTGATATCTCTATAAAAAAACGTGCATTAAGGCGAATTAGGGAGCGTTCCGGCTGACCAGGTCTGGCCATCGGAAAGGCGCCATTTATTCCAAGCGCCACCCGGCACTCAATTTACGAGGGGCGGCAGTCTAAGGCCGACTTGAGGCCTCAGCAACTGAAAAGACAGCGAATTCGTCCGACAAAGCCACGAAAGTGCTTTATAGCAGTCTTTGCGGTGGTTATCGGAGTGCGTTTATAGCAAGAAATTCAATCAAGCGGCTGTATATAGAAGACAAACGGCTGCGCCACGCGGGTCAGGCGTGGCGCATGTTGCTGTTTCGTTCGGCTTCAGCGCTTGAGTTTACGCTTGTTGCGGTACTGGTCGATGACGACCGCCACCACAATAATCAGTCCCTTGATGATGTCCTGAATATACGCATCGACCCCGACAAAGGTAAACCCGCTGGCCATCACCCCGAGAATCAGCGCACCGATCACCGTGCCGGTGATGCGCCCTACGCCACCGGCCAGGCTCGTGCCGCCGATGACCGCAGCGGCAATCGCATCCAGTTCATACGACATGCCCATCCCGGCCTGCCCGGTCGCGGCGCGCGCTGAAGCCACCACACCTGCCAGGCCGGCCAGCAAGCCGGCGATGCTGTAGACGATGACCAGATGCCGCTTGACGTTGATCCCCGAGGTACGCGCCGCCTGCATGTTGCCGCCGATGGCGTAGGTGTACTTGCCGTACTTGGTGTAACGCAGAGCGATGTGAAAGATCACCGCCACGACCAGGAAGATGATCACCGGCATCGCACCGTGCCCGATCGCCGTGTAGGAATCCGACAGCATGCTCACCGGCTGGCCCTCGGTGTAGAACCGTGCCAGGCCCCGCGCCGACACCATCATGCCGAGGGTGGCAATGAACGGTGGAATGCCGGTGATGGCAATGATGCTGCCGTTGATTGCCCCCGCCAACAGCCCCACCCCAAGCCCGGCGATGACCGGAATCCACACCGGCAAGTCCGTCAACGACGGAAACACCGCCCGGGCAAAGTCCGAGGTCTGTGCCAGGCTGGCCGCGATCATCGCCGACAACGCCAGCACCGAGCCGGAAGAAAGGTCGATCCCGGTGGTGATGATCACCTGCGTCACGCCGATGGCCAGCAGACCGATGATCGACACTTGCAGGATCATCAGCACCAGGCGCTGGGAGTTCATCAGGAAGCTTTGGTCGCGCACGATCCAGCCGAACACCTCAAAGACCAGGCCGATGCCGATCAGCACCAGGAAAATGCTCAGCTCGGTCGGGAAGCGCCGGCGACTTTTGATCGGTGCCGTTGCTGGCTTGTTTTCCAGTATCGCGTTCATAAACACTCACCCTTCTCTTGCGTAGCCAGCCGTGACCATCGTCACCACCGGCATCAATTAGTGAACCAAGGACAGGCCCGAGGCCAATTGCATGACCCGCTCCTGGGTCGCTTCGCTGCGGTCGAGGGTGCCCATCAGGTCGCCCTCGTGCATGACCATCACCCGGTCGCTCATGCCCAGCACTTCCGGCAGCTCCGAGGAAATCATGATCACCGCCATGCCTTCGCTGGCGAGGCAGGAAATCAGCCGGTAGATCTCGGCCTTGGCCCCGACATCGATGCCGCGAGTCGGCTCGTCGAGAATCAGGATTCGCGGGTTGGTCATCAGCCAACGCGCCAGCAAGGCTTTCTGCTGATTGCCGCCGGACAAGGTGTCGATGCACTGTTCCAGCGAAGGGGTTTTGACCCGCAGCTTCTTGCACATGTCTTCGCACAGCGCACGCAGGGCTTTCTGTTGGATAAAGCCATGTCCGGCGTAATGCGGCAGCACGGCCATCTCCATGTTTTCCAGGACCGACAGACACGGGAACAGGCCGCTGAGCTTGCGATCCTCGGTGAGCAAGGCGAAGCCCTTCTCGATGGCCAGGTGCGGATCGCTGATGCGCACCACTTCGCCATCGAGGCGAATCTCGCCGCCATCGCTTGGGGTAATGCCGAAAATCGCTTCGGCGACATTGGTGCGGCCCGAGCCCATCAACCCGGCGATCCCGAGAATCTCGCCCGCATGCAGGTCGAAAGAGACGTCTTTGAAAATACCGTCCAGCTTGAGGTCGCGCACCGACAGCAGCAGATCGCCGATCGGCTTCTCGCGCACCGGGAACAACTGGCTCAGTTCGCGACCGACCATCATCGATATCAGGCTGTCGCCGTCCATGCTGTCGGCCCGTTGCAGGCCGATGTAGGCGCCGTCACGAAACACCGCCACTTCATCGGCGATGCTGAACACTTCATTCATTTTGTGGGTGATGTAGATGATGCCTTTGCCCTGGCGCTTGAGGTCGGCAATGATCGAGAACAGGTGGGCGACTTCCTTGTCGGTGATCGCCGAGGTCGGTTCGTCCATGATCAGGATGTCGGAGTCGTAGGACACCGCCTTCGCAATCTCGACCATCTGCCGCTCGGCAATGCTCAGGTTGCCAACCTGCTCTTCGGGATCAAGGTTGATCCGCAGACGCTCCAGCAACTGGGCGGTGCAGCGGTGCATTTTGCGGTGGTCGATCATGTGCAGGCCGTTGAGCTGCTCGCGGCCGATCCAGATGTTTTCGGCGATGCTCATGTGCGGCATCAGGTTGAGTTCCTGGTGGATCATCGCGATCCCGGCTTGCAGCGCCGCCAGTGGCGTTTCGAAGACCACCGGTTTGCCCCGCAGGCGAATTTCACCGGCGTCCGGCTGGTAGATGCCGGCGATGATTTTCATCAGCGTCGATTTGCCCGCACCGTTCTCACCCATCAGGGCCAGCACGGAACCGGGGCGCACCCGAAGCTGTACATCGGACAAGGCCACCACACCGGGAAAACCCTTGCTGACGTTGATGATCTCCAGCAGGTACGGCTCATCGACAGGTGTTGCGGTTGGCTGGATACCCACCAACGGGGTGCTCGAAGCAGTCGCTGAAGCGAACATGATCAGGTACTCCATCAGCAAGGTCGCCGTGGCAACCTTGCGTACTTATTGTTGTTATTGAACGGACGGGCTATTTGAACGTGTCGACGTTTTGCGGGGTGATCAAGCGATACGGGACCCAGACGGCCTGCTCAACCGGCTCGTTCCTGGCCATTTTCACGGCGGTATCGATTGAACCGTCCGCCTGACCTTTGGCGTCCTGGAACACCGACACCGCCATGCTGCCCTTCTTGATGGCGTTCAAGCCATCCGGCGTGCCGTCGACACCGGCGATCAGCACACTGCCCTTGTCGACGCCGGCCTGTTGCAGGGCCATTGCGGCACCGAT
Source organism: Pseudomonas sp. IT-P294 (assembly GCF_949767865.1). Lineage (NCBI taxonomy): Bacteria > Pseudomonadati > Pseudomonadota > Gammaproteobacteria > Pseudomonadales > Pseudomonadaceae > Pseudomonas > Pseudomonas sp. IT-P294. The sequence goes on from NZ_CATKQW010000004.1 coordinate 59,702, forward strand.
GGCCATTTCATCGTTGTTGGCCACGACCGCATCGAACTTGCGGCCCTGGGTCAGCCAGTCGTTGACCAGGGTCATGCCTTTGTCGCGCAGCCAGATCCCTGTCTGCTCTTGCTCGATCTTGATGTTCGGGTACTTGGCCAGCACCTCTTTAACGCCTTTGGTGCGGTTGGTGGTGGAGTTGTTCGCGAGGTCGCCGAGCAGAATCACGATGTCACCCTTGCCGCCCATTTTGTCGGCCAGGTACTGCATCTGCATTTCACCGGCCTCCAGGTCGTTGGAGGCTACCGTGACCACGCCTTTGGGCAGCTTCAGGTCATCCGGGCGGCGGTTGACATAGACCAGCGGGATGCCGGCCTTGACCGCCGCTTCAGTGATTTTTTTGGTGGCGGCGGTATCCACCGGATTGACCACAATGGCATCAACCTTCTGGCTGATGAAGCTTTCGACCTGGCTCAGTTGCTTGACCACGTCACTGCGAGCGTCTTCGAATTGCAGCTTTACGCCCTCGGGATATGCCTTGGCTTTCTTGTCCATGGACTCGCGCAGGTAGGTCAACCAGGTGTCATCGAACTGGGACATGCTGACACCGATCTTCATGTCGGCGAGTGCCGCGCCGCTGGCGAACATCAGGGACAAGGCAAGCGAGGCGAAACGGATCTGGGTCTTCATGAAAAGTCTTTCTCCACATTCTTGTTGGTTTTATGGATAAGGCGGGACGATTTTTCAGTAAGCGGGCAAGCGATGAAAACGAGCGAGAGGCAGGTCGCTGGAAACGACTTTATTGGAATATTATTTCTATATCAACTCATTTTAGAATTTTATTCTGATTTTATTCCACGGTGATCAAACTGCCCCAAAACCACCACTTGCTGGCGCTCTGCACTCAATCGCGCCGCGTCCAGAACGCGGGTGGTCGCCAGTGCATCACGGGCCTCGACCGGCAGTGGGCCACCGCTCTGTAACGCGGTTTGTAGCTGTAAATAGAACTGCTGCCAGCAGCCGCGTTCGGAGGGTACCCGCTCGCGCACTTCGCCCTGTTCGAACCAGCCCCAGCGCCGATGCTCCTCGACGCCCCAGCGTTCGCCTTCGGATTTTGGCGAGAGCCCGGCCAGCGCCGAGGCCTCCTGCCCGTCCAGCCCGTCGACGCTGTAGCAACCCTGGGTGCCGGTAACGCGGAAACGCGGCCCGGGGGTGTTTTGCAGGCAACTGCCGCCCAGGTGCGAGGTGACGCCGCTGGCATGGGTCAGGGACATAAAGAAGCCGTTATCGAACACCTGGTCTTTTTCCAGGTAGTCCAGTTCGGCGTAGACCCGCGTGACCGGGCCAAACAGTTGCAGCGCCTGGTCCACCAGATGGCTGCCCAAATCACGAAGAAAGCCGCCGCCACTGCCGTTGTTCACGGCTTGCGGGGCGTAACGCTCGATTCGCGATTCGAAACGGGTGACCTGGCCCAACGCGCCGGACTCGATGAGTTTGCGCACGGTGAGGAAGTCCGAATCCCAACGCCGGTTCTGGTAGACGCTGAGCCGCACGCCCTGGCGCTCGGCCATGGTGATCAGGGTCTGTGCCTGTTGCGCATCGGCGGCGAAGGGTTTGTCACTGACCACCGCCACGCCATGTTCGATGCCGTCGAGCACCAGCGCCGGGCGACCCTTGAGTGGAGTGGAAATCACCAGCACATCAACGCCGGCCTCGACCAGCTGGCCAATGCTGTCGAAGGCCGGCACGCCAGGGTGCTCGGTCGCCAGCAGCTGTCGGCGCTCCGGTGAACGGGTGACCACGCCGACAAACTTCGCGGTCGGCAGGCTGCTGATCAGCGGAGCATGGAAAAACCGGCCGCCATGGCCGTAACCGACAAGTCCGATACGCATGTGTGTATTCCTTCTTATTGTTCTATGAACCGCTCACCGGGTGTACATGGCCCCTGTGGGAGCGAGCTTGCTCGCGATAGCGGTCTGACAGTCACTTTGAGGTTGAATGTGCTGCCGCCATCGCGAGCAAGCTCGCTCCCACAGGGATGGTGGTTAGCCGTAGAAATGTGGCCGGTCAGGCAGAGCAACTTTGACGATGGCCCCGCTGCCTTGTGCTTCGATGCACGCATCTGCTGCAACGGCGGCGGCGAAGCCATCCCAGGCCGATGGCCCGCCCACCTGCCCGGCCCGTACGCCATCGATAAACGCCTGCAACTCCACGTCATAGGCCGCGATGAAACGGTCCTTCCAGTCCATCAGAATTGCGTTGGACAGCTTCGCGCCGCTGCGTAACTGAACCTGCGACGGCTCTGGCAATTTGGCGATGCCGGTCTCCCCCACCACTTCGCACTGGATGTCGTAGCCGTACTGGCAATTGACGAAGACTTCCACGTCGATGCGCGTGCCCTTGGCGGTTTCCAGCAGGACGATCTGCGGGTCTTTCAAGTGCGCGAGGGCTTTGCTGGTCTTGCGTGGGAATACGACCTGCACCGACACATAATCGTCGTCGAGCAACCAGCGCAGCACGTCCAGCTCATGGATCAGCGTGTCGGTGATCGCCATGTCGGTCTTGTAGTTCTCACCCACGGTCGGGTTGCGGTGCGCGCAGTGCAGCATCAACGGTTCGCCGATCTGGCCGCTGTCGATGACCGCTTTGAGGGCGCGATAACCTTCATCGTACGGACGCATGAAGCCCACTTGCACCAGGCGTTTGCCGTGGGCCACTTCGGCTTCGACGATCTTGCGGCAGCCTTCAGCGGTGACCGCCAGCGGCTTCTCGCAGAACACCGGTTTGCCGGCTGCGATTGCTGCCAACACGAACTCCTCGTGGCTCGGCCCCCAGGAAGTGACGAGGATCGCCTCGACTTCCGGCGCCTTGATCAGCGCGTGGCCGTCAGGATAAACCTCGGCGGTGAGCTTGAGGTCGGCCACCACTTTCGCCGCTTGCTGCAAATTAATGTCGGTCACCGCAACCACCTTGCTATTGAGCAAGGTCTGGCTGCAACGACGGATGTGGTCCTGGCCGATGGCCCCGGTGCCGATAACGCCTAGCTTCAACGACATGTCTGTTCTCCTGTTGGAATTTTTGTAGAGCAATCAGTACTGACGGGCCTTGGCCAGTCGTTCATTCAGGGTCTTGGCCACCGCGTCGGTGCGGGCGCTGGTGGAGACTTGCGCCACACCGACCCGCCACCACGACAGGTAGCCGTGAATCATGGTTTTGGGCAGGACCTTGATGTCGATCAGCGTCGACACCGTCTGCAACCGTGCATCCGCCAGTGCAGCCCGCAGCTCGTCCACGGTTTTGACCTTGTAGGTCTTGCAGCCGTAAGCCGCTGCGCTCATGGCGAAATCCACCGGCACGAAGTCGCCATCGAGCTTGCCGGTTTCAGGATTACGGAACCGGAACTCGGTGCCGAAGCTGTCCATGCCATTGCCCATTTGCAGGTTGTTGATGCAGCCGAAGGTCATGTTGTCCAGCAACACCACGTTGATCTTGCGTCGCTCCTGAATCGAGGTCGCCAGCTCCGAGTGCAGCATCATGTAAGAGCCATCGCCGACCAAGGCGTAGACCTCGCGCTGCGGCTCAGCGAGTTTCACACCCAACGCGGCGTTGACCTCGTAGCCCATGCACGAATAACCGTACTCGACGTGATAGGTGTTCACACCCTTGCTGCGCCAGCTGCGCTGCAAGTCGCCGGGCAAGCTACCGGCGGCGGCGACGATAATGGCGTCATCGGCGAGGGTTTCATTGAGCACGCCGAGCACGCGGCTCTGGGTCAGGCAGGAACCGGTCAGCTCGATGAATTCGCGCAGCACCGCCGGGTCCATGTGATCGTTGATTTCCGGGGTGAAATCCTTGGCCTGGTATTCGACCTGATTGAGGCGGTCGATTTCTTCATCCAGCTGCACCTTGGCTTGCCGAGGCTGATTGCCCCAGCTGGAACGGTAATCGCCCAAGGCTTCGGACAGCGCTTGCAAGCCGGTTCTGGCGTCCGCCAGCAATTGCACGCCATCGAGTTTCAGCGCATCGCACGGGCTGATATTGAGGTTGAGAAATTGCACCTCGGGATGCTGGAACAAGGACTTCGACGCGGTGGTGAAATCACTGTAGCGGGTGCCAATTCCGATGATCAGGTCGGCGTCCCGGGCCAACAGATTCGCCGCCAGGCACCCGGTTTCGCCGATGCCGCCGACGTTCAGCGGATGGCTGGACACCACCGCGCTCTTGCCGGCCTGGGTTTCAGCGAAGGGAATGTCGAAGCGCTCGGCGAACGCCTGCAACTCAGCGTTGGCCCCGGAATAACGCACCCCGCCACCGCAAATGATCAGCGGCTTGCGCTTGCCCTTGAACAGCGCCGACGCATCACCGAGCATCGCCTCGGTGGCCGGACGCCGCTCGATGCGGTGCACGCGTTTCTGCAGGAAATAATCGGGGTAGTCGTAGGCCTCGGCTTGCACGTCTTGCGGCAAAGCCAGGGTCACGGCGCCGGTTTCGGCGGGATCGGTGAGCACGCGCATGGCGTGGATCGCCGCCGTCATCAATTGCTCGGGACGGTTGATGCGGTCCCAGTATTTGCTCACGGCTTTGAAGGCATCGTTGGTGCTGATGCTCAGGTCGTGAAACTGCTCGATCTGTTGCAGCACCGGGTCCGGCTGGCGACAGGCGTAGACATCGCCGGGCAACAACAGCAAAGGGATGCGGTTGGCGGTGGCCGTCGCGGCGGCGGTCAACATATTCGCTGCACCGGGGCCAACCGATGAGGAGCAGGCGTAGATCTTGCGGCGCAGGTGCTGCTTGGCAAAACCGATGGCGGCGTGGGCCATGCCTTGTTCGTTGCGGCCCTGATGGACGACGAGGTCGCCGCTGTCCTGCTCCAGGGCCTGGCCCAGGCCCAGCACGTTGCCGTGGCCGAAAATGGTAAAGACCCCGGCGACGAATTTGCTCTGGACGCCATCGACCTCGATGTATTGGTTATCGAGGAATTTCACCAGGGCCTGGGCCATGGTCAGTCGTGTTGTGGTCATGTCCAATCCTTCAATACACCAAAAAACCTGTGGGAGCGGGCTTGCCCGCGATGGCGGCGGTACATTCAACATTGCTGTGTCAGGTAGATCGCTATCGCGGGCAAGCCCGCGCCCACACGGGACTTTCATTAGCCTTGGGATTTTTGCAGGTGATCCATGCTCGCGCCGATGGCTTGCTCAATATCGGCCAGGCCATGCACGCTCTCGGCAAACGGTTCAAACGACAGGTAGCCGTTGTAGCCGTTACTCAACAACGTCTCGATTTGCACCGCGTTCCCGAGAATGTCGCCCTCGCCCACCAGCACCCGATGGCCGTCGCGAATGGTCGCCAGCGGTGCCTCGGCATCTTCGACGCCGGAGATGTGCACCAGTCCGGTCAGCTCGGGGAAAAACTCGGACTCGCCCGCCAGGTGATGGTGAAAGGTGTCGTGCACCAGGCGGAACACATCCAGCCCGCCAATAGCCTTGATCGCGTCCACCGCCGTGCGTTTGCGCCGCAGCGAGCACTCTTCAAAACCCAAGGGCTCGATGAAACCGAGAATGCCGTGATCGCGCAGGATCGGTGCCAGTTCGGTCAACGCGGCGCGCAACCACGTCGCGCGTTCGGCTTCGTTGCGCGGATCGGCGCGATCATTCAACGGGCACATGACCACGCCCTGTGCGCCGCACTTTTGGGCATACTCGGCCAGCTTCAACGCTTGCTCGCGACGCTCCGCGTTCCACACATCGAACGGGTACAACGCGTTGATCGACAGTACGGTGATGCCATTGGCGGCGCACAGTTCGCGCACCCGTTCCGGGGTGGTGCCGTCTTTGATCTCGACGCCTTCGAGGTCGTTGCGAATCTCGATGGCGTCAGCCTTGAGGGCCACCGCCAACTCGATGAATGCCGGCAGGGACAAACGGGGGGCGACCATACGGTTCAGGGCGAAACGCAGGGGCTTGCTCATTATTGTTGTTCTCCGCAAGGGCGTGTTATTTGGCAGTCGGCATGCTGAATTCAGGGCCTTTGGCAATGCTGTCGGGCCAGCGCTGCATCACGCTTTTGTAGCGACTGTAGAAGCGGATGCCTTCTTCGCCGTAGGCGTGGTGATCGCCGAACAGCGAGCGCTTCCAGCCACCGAACGAGTGCCAGGCCATCGGCACCGGAATCGGCACATTGATGCCGACCATGCCGACCTTGATGGTGCGGGCAAAGGCGCGGGCAATGCCGCCGTCGCTGGTGAAACACGACACGCCGTTGCCGAATTCGTGGGCGTTGATCAACGCCACGGCACTGGCGAAATCCGGCACCCGAACGATGCCCAGCACCGGACCGAAGATTTCCTGCTGATAGATGCTCATCTCGGTTGTGACGTTATCGAACAGCGTGGCGCCAACGAAGAACCCGTTCTCGGCGCCCGGCACCTTGAATCCACGACCATCGACAATCAGCTGCGCGCCTTGGGCCACGCCTTGATCGATAAAACCTTCGACCTTGGCCTTGTGCTCAGCCGTCACCAACGGCCCCATGTCACTGTCACCCTGCATGCCGTTGCCAACCTTGAGCTGATCGATGCGCGGCAGCAGTTTGGCAATCAACGCGTCACCGACATCGCCCACAGCGACCGCTATCGAGATCGCCATGCAGCGCTCGCCGGCCGAGCCAAAAGCGGCGCCGATCAAGGCGTCTGCGGCTTGGTCCAGATCCGCGTCGGGCATGACGATCATGTGGTTCTTCGCCCCGCCCAGCGCCTGAACGCGCTTGCCGCGTGAGGTGGCTTGCTGGTGGATGTATTCGGCAATCGGCGTCGAGCCGACAAAGGAAATCGCCTCGATGTCCGGGTGTTGCAGCAATGCGTCGACCGCCGTCTTGTCGCCCTGGACGACGTTGAACACGCCATCCGGCAAACCGGCTTCGGTCAGCAGGCGGGCCATCAGCACACTGGCCGACGGATCACGCTCGGACGGTTTGAGGATGAAACAGTTACCGGTGACCAACGCCAGCGGGATCATCCACAGCGGCACCATCACCGGGAAATTGAACGGTGTGACGCCGGCGCACACGCCCAGTGGCTGACGCAGGTTCCAGTTGTCGATGCCGCCGCCTATGTTGTCGCTGAATTCAGTCTTCAGCAGGTTCGGCGCGCCGCAGGCGTATTCGACGATCTCGATGCCACGGGTGACTTCGCCCTTGGCGTCGGAGAACACCTTGCCGTGTTCACGGCTGATGATTTCGGCCAGCTCATCGTGATGACGGTCGAGCAACTCCTTGAACTTGAACATCACCCGCGAACGGCGCAGGGACGATTGTTCGGACCACGCGGGGAAGGCTTTCAGGGCCGAGGCGACGGCCTCGTCCACGGTCTTCTGGCTGGCCAGCCCGACGCGCGCTTGCACCACGCCGGTGGCCGGGTTGAAGACGTTGCTGAACCGCTCGCTGGTGCTGTCTTGCACTTGACCGTCGATGTAATGGCCGATGACCGGGGCGTCGCTCATTGTTCTTGTTCTCCGTGCAAAAGGTGGAATTCAGGTTATTCAGTTCACAGATCCAGCAGCCAGCTGTGCTGCGGATCGTTATGGAACTGCCAGACGCGTTTTGGGCCGGCCATCACGTTCAGGTAATACGACTCGTAGCCGTACGGCACGCTGACCGGGTGATAGCCCTTGGGCACGACCACCAGATCGCTGTTTTCCACCGCCATGGCTTGATCGATGCTGCGGTCGTCGGTGTAGACGCGCTGGAACACAAAGCCTTGAGGCGGATTGATCTGGTGGTAATAGGTTTCTTCGAGGAAGCTCTGGTGCGGCAAATCATCGGTGTCGTGCTTGTGCGGCGGGTAGCTCGAGGAGTGCCCCGACGGCGTGCGCACTTCCACCACCAGCAGCGAATGCGCAGGCTCAGAGTCCGGCAGGATGTCGCAGACGTAACGGGTGTTGGCGCCCTTGCCGCGCACGCTGCGCTTCATGGTCTCGGGTTTGATCAGGCGAGGTCCGAGGCCATTACCGGCCAACCCTGGCGCGGCGCAGACGGCGATTTGCACATCGCTGAGTGCGACCACTTGCGCCTGGCTGCCCGGTGGCAAATACGCGGCGAACGGGGATTTGTCTTCGAACACCGACTGGCGATCGCCGAGGTTTTCCCAGTCGAACGCGCCCTGCCCCGGCGCTTCGCCCTTGATGCTGACGCGACCGCTGAGCAGCACCAGACACAGTTCTTTATCGCCTGCCGCCACCGGCAAGGTTTCGCCCAGGCTTAAACGGTAAGCGGCAAAACCGACGTATTCCAATTCACCCTGGCCCAACTCGACCATGGTCCGGCCACGGGCATTGCTTTTGACCAGCAGGCTCATCGCGCAATCCTCTCGTCGAGCAACGCACGCAAGGTGTCGAAGCCTTTTTTCGCATAGACATAGCTCGGTGCCACCGCCGGGTCCTGCTCGGCCTCGACCACCAGCCAACCGTGGTAATCGTTGGCCAGCAACACATCGAGCAGCGCGGCGAAATCGATGTCGCCATCGCCCGGCACGGTGAAGGTGCCGTTGATGATGCAGTCCGGGAAACTCCACAGATTGTTGCGCGCCAGTTGCACCACCGGTTTGCGCACGTCCTTGAAGTGCACGTGGCAAATGCGCTCGATGTGCTTGCGCAGCACTTGCAACGGTTCGCCGCCGCCCATGTAGCAATGACCCGAATCGAACAGCAGACCGACTTCGCTGCCGGTCAGTGCCATCAACGTGTCGATGTCCGCCGGGGATTCGACGTAGGCGCCCATGTGGTGGTGATACGCCAGGCGCACGCCTTGGGACAGGGTGAAACGCGCCAGTTCGGTGAGCTTGTCGGCGTATGCCTGCCACGCCTGTTCAGTGTGGAAACGCGGGCGTTCGACCAATGGAATGCGCTGGCCCTGGATGGAATCAGCGACTTCGCCGTAAACCAGCACGTTGGCGCCGTTCTTCGCCAGCAGCTCGACATGGCTGCCGATGGCGTCGATTTCTTCTGCCACCGAACGCTGCGCCAGGCGACTGGAATACCAGCCGGAGACCAGCGCCAGGTCATAAGGCCGCAGCACGTCGCCGACGCCTTTGGCATCCTTGGGGAATTTGCCGTTGAGTTCAAAACCTTCGTAGCCGATTTCCTTGCCTTCGCTTAAAGCGGTGCTCAGCGGCGTCTCGCCACCGAGGGACGGCAGGTCATCGTTGCTCCAGGAAATCGGGTTGATGCCAATTCGGATAGCGGGCATGGCTGCACCTATTATTGTTGTACCTAACCATTGAATACGGCGCGAATCCCTTGTGGGAGCGAGCTTGCTCGCGATGGCGGTGTATCAGGCGACATTAATGTTGAATGTGCCGCCGTCATCGCGAGCAAGCTCGCTCCCACAAGGAGGTCGCGGTGTTGCATCAGGCGCGGGCTGTGCGCCAGGCATCGATCAATTCGACAAACGTGCCCTGCACCTGGCGAATCAGTCCTTCATCATCGATTTCACCGGCCATCCACGCGCGGCTCGGCTCCTGGAAAATCGTGCGGCCGACGGCAAATCCGCGACAGGTCTGGCTCTGGCTCGCTTGCAGAAAGCCTTCAGCCAACGCCGCCGCAGGCGCATTCAGGCCCAGGAGCACCACACCCCGGCAGTACGGATCACGCTCCTGAATCAACTCATCGAGTTGTTTCCATTCCTCGGCGCTTTGCGCTTCGATCTTCCACCACGCCGGGTAGATGCCGAGGTTGTAGAGGCGTTTCAGTGCGCGATACAGCACGTCCGGGTGGGTTGACGGGTGGTCTTTAGGCGGGATGATTTCCAGCAGCAGTTCATGACCGCTGACTTGTGAGGCCTGATACAAGCCCTTGATCTGAGCTTCCTGTTCCAGGCGCAGCAATGGCTCGTCGTCCGGGTGGAATTGCACCAGGCACTTGATGATCTGTTCTTGCGGCCAGGCGATCAGGTTGCTGCCAATCGAGCGCCCGTGTTCGAACGCCAACGGCCGCGAGCCCTGCACTTCCACTGGCCGCGCCACCCACCAGCCACGGCCGGTGGCGGCGTTCAGCGAGTCCTGGCCGAAGCGTTGATCGGCCAACAGCCCGACATCGGCCTCGATGCCCTGCTCGCGCAAATCGGCTTCGACCCGTTCCACAGCCTTGATAAAGAGTTGCTTGAGTTCGCAGATAGCATTGAGGTCGCGACCGCCCTTGTGTGCCAGTTCAACCAGTTGCCCACGATGATCGAACGCAAAGATGAACAGCTGTTTCCACTGCTTGCGCGGCACGCTGACCTGATGCAAACGCTGCAACACCGCGTCCTGATCCGGCCGGGTGATCGGCACCGGGCTGTTGAACAGGTAATCGAGTTCGGCGCGGGTCGGCATCGCCGGGGCGCACGCATGGCGCGACACCACCAGACCGCCGCAGGCATTGGCCAACTGGCAGCAGCGCTCGTCGCTGGCGTCCTCCAGCCAACCGCTGAGGAAGCCCGACATGAAGGCATCGCCAGCGCCCAACACATTGAGCACTTCCACCCGAACGCCGGGGTAAATGGCGCCGTCTTCCAGCTGCGCCGGAATGGCACCGTGAATCACTGTGCAACCTTGCGGGCCAAGCTTGACCACCAGGGTTGCATCGCTCAGGCGCCGGACGTTGCGCAGCGCGCTGAGCAAATCCTCGGCGCCACCGGCAATCAAAAACTCTTCTTCAGTGCCGACGATCAGGTCGAAACGCGGGAGGATTTTCTGCACATGCTGGCTGACGTTCTGATCGGCGACGAAACGGGTCTCGCCGTCGGCCTTGCCGGCCAGGCCCCAGAGCACCGGGCGATAGTCGATGTCCAGCACGCGTTTGACGTTGTGTTTTTCGGCGTAGTCCAGCGCCTGGATGCTCGCCTTGTACACGCCGTCGGTGGAGAAATGGGTGCCGGTGATCAGCAAGGCTTTGCTGGAGGCTATAAAGGCTTCGCTGATGTCTTCGGCCCGCAGCGCCATGTCGGCGCAGTTTTCGCGGTAGAAGACCAGGGGAAAGGTTTCGCGGTCCTTGAGGCCCAGCAGCACCATCGCGGTGAGGCGTTCCGGGTCGACCTTGATGCCGCTGACGTCACAGCCTTCACGCGCCAGGGATTCCAGGAGGAAGCGGCCCATGTGGTCGTCCCCTACCCGGCTCAACATCGCCGACTTGAGACCCAGCCGGGCGGTGCCGAAGGCGATGTTGGCCGAAGATCCGCCGAGGTATTTGGCGAAGCTGCTCACATCCTCAAGCCGCGCTCCGACTTGCTGCGCATAGAGGTCGACGCCAAGGCGCCCCAGGCAAATCAAATCCAATTGACGCCCACTGGCAAAACGAGTCTGGCCCATGTTGGCTCCTGTTATTTTTATCAGCCTGCGTTCGGGCACTGGAGGCGCCGAACACTCTTGGTGGATGCAGACTAAAACGAGGGCGACCGAACAATCAATAAATATTCCAATTATTTTTTACGTGGAATATTTTTTCCAATAAACTCTTGTACAGGCGCTCCAGGCGCAGTGCATCGTTTCAGCAACCCCATACACGCCGCAAGCTCAAGATTTTATTCAGGCCTACCCTGTAGACTGCGCACAGCCAACCTATTGTCAGGGGATGACGCGATCTGTCGTCCCTATAAGAACAAGCCAGAAGGATTCCTTATGTCCCGCACCGATCAGCCGGCTACGTCCGAGAGCACGCCCGACAGCGATCTCGTCAGCCCCCCGATCAATGCCGAGCGTTTGCTGCAGTTGATCACCAACGAATACGAAAGCCTGCCGCGCCAGCTCAAACGCATCGCCAGCTACATGAGCCAGCAAAGCGACCGGATCATGGTCGACCGCATCAGCGATATCGCCCGCGAGTGCGAAGTGCACCCCTCGGCCATCGTGCGGTTTTCCCAGCGCTTCGGTTTCAGTGGTTTCAGCGAGATGCAGGCCTTGTTCCGCGAGGCGTACACGCACAAGACCACGCCGGTGCAGAACTACCAGCAGCGCATTCGCAGCATGATCGCCAACAAATCGCAAAAGGCCAGCGGTGGCGACCTCGCCCGCGAGTGCATCGACGCGACCCTGTCCGGCATTGAGCGACTGGGACAGGAACTCGATGACGAAGCCTTCGACAAGGCCGTGGACCTCGTCGTAAACGCTGACAACATCTACGTGGTCGGCGTGCGCCGCTCGTTCGCCGTGGCCGATTACCTGGTCTACAACCTGCAACACACCAACAAGCGCATTCATCTGGTGTCGGGCCTGGGCGGCAGTTATCGCGAGCAGATGCGCAGCGTGCGCGCCAATGACCTGGTGATCGCCATCAGCTTCACGCCCTACGGCAAGGAAACCCAGCACTGCCTGCGCATCGCCCAGCACAATCAGGCTAAAACCCTGATCATCACCGACAGCAACCTGTCGCCACTGGCCAAGCGCGCCAACACCGTGCTGCTGGTCAACGAAGGCAGTTCGTTTGCGTTTCGCTCACTGAGTGCGACGTTGTGCCTGTGCCAGGCCCTGTTTATCGCCGTGGCCTATCGACTGGAATTGAAGGTCGACGAGATCCACGAACAGGTCGGCTTCGAGGATTAACCACGCGCCACTTGCAGGTCATGGAAGCTCAGCTAAGGTAGTCCATCCCGACATGGACACCTCAAGGAACGGCGCTATGAAACTGATCGGCATGCTGGATTCGCCCTACGTGCGGCGCGTGGCCATTTCCGCCCGATACCTGGGCATCGACCTGGAACACGAATCGGTGTCGGTGTTCCGCCACTTCGAGCACTTCCAGCAGATCAACCCGGTGGTCAAGGCGCCCACCCTGGTGCTGGACGACGGCGAGGTGTTGATCGACTCGACCCTGATCATCGACTACCTGGAAGCCCTGGCCGGTCCCGGCAAAAGCCTGATGCCCGGCGACCTTAAACAGCGGTTGCGCACCTTGCGCCTGATCGGCCTCGGGCTGGCGGCGTGCGAAAAGTCGGTGCAGCTCTACTACGAACGCAACCTGCGTCCGGCCGACATCCAATACCAGCCGTGGGTCGAACGGGTTGAAGGTCAACTGGCGGCGGCGTACTCGTCACTTGAGCGCGAACTGGAAAAGCAGCCCCTGGGCAACGGCGCCTTGATCGGGCAAGACGGCATCACCCTCGCGGTCGCCTGGAGCTTTACCAACCTCGTGGTGCCGGATCAAGTCGATGCCGAGCAGTTTCCGCGGATCGCTGAATTCACCGCGCAGGCAGAAAAGCTTGAGGCCTTCATCAGTACCCCGATAACCTGAGCGGCCTCCTCCATCGGACCCGACCATGACCGCCGCTGAACAACCTGCCCCGGCGTTGAAGGAAATCTTCAACGCCGCGCGCCTCCAGCACATCGCGACCGAAATGACCGCGGTCTACCCGGCGTTCAACGCCAAAGCCTTCCTGAAAATGGCCAACGACGGCCTCGCCGGCCTGTCGATCATGCAACGCATGGCCCGGGTCAGCGAATGCCTGCACGCCGTGCTGCCGTTGGGTTATGACGAGTCCCTCGGAATCCTGCGCGCCCTCGCCCCCCGCCTCAACAGCGGCTTCGTCAGCATCTCGCTGCCGCATTACGTGGCGATGTACGGCGCGCATGATTTCGAACAGTCGATGGACGCACTCAAGTACTTCACCGCGTTTGGCTCTGCGGAATTCGCGATCCGCTATTTTCTGCGCAGAGATCTGCAGCGGTCGTTGGCGCTGATGCAGCAATGGTCCCTGGATGACAACGAACACGTGCGACGCCTGGCCAGCGAAGGCAGTCGACCGCGTTTGCCGTGGTCCTTTCGACTGGAACAGATTCAGCGCGACCCGACATTGGCGGCGGGAATTCTCGACAACCTCAAGGCCGATGCAAGCCTCTACGTACGCAAGTCCGTGGCGAACCACCTCAATGACATCACCAAGGACCATCCGGAGTGGGTGCTGGATGTGATCGAGGGTTGGTCGCTGGAAAACAAACACACGGCCTGGATTGCCAAGCATGCGCTGCGCAGTTTGATCAAACAGGGCAATCAGCGGGCGTTGGCGATTATCGGGGCGAGTGGCAAGGCTGAGGTTGAGATTATTGGGGTGAAAGTCGAGCCGGCGGTGATTCGGCTGGGGGAGAAAATTACGTTGTCGTTTGGCGTGAAATCCACGGTGGCGGAGAGTCAGCGGCTGGTGATTGATTATGCGATTGATTATGTGAAGGCCAATGGCGGGACGTCGGCGAAGGTGTTCAAGCTGAAGGCGTTGACGCTGGCTGGTGGGGGGAGTGAGTTTGTGAGTCGAGGGCAGCATATTAAGGAACTGACTACTCGCAAACACTATGTGGGCAAACACGCGGTGCACATCATGGTGAATGGCGAACGCCTTGCCAGCACCTCATTTGAGATCCTCGCGTAACGTGTAGCAACGCGAGGCTGCGTCCGACCGCCTCCAATGCTATTAGAAGTGACGGAGTCTACCCGTGAGGGCCGCTTAACTCGGCAGTGGATGGCTCGGGTCGATAGAAAAAAGGGGACGGACATATTGTCCCTGGAGCCATCTTTAGTGCGTTCAACGCATAGCGCGTTTTTTGCACCACAACGACACCAGCATGCCTGTGACAATCGACACGAGCGGAATGCTCGAAGCAACGCCCAGTGTTGGAAACACCAACAGTATTTGCGAGTCGTTACCGCCAAGCATCATCGAAGCCCCAATTCCCATCAAAATACCCGCCAACAGATGAACGCCAGCTTTTGGGGGGGTAAAGGCCTCGAAACAGAACTTCTTCCTGTACAGGTTAAAACTCAACATACCTGCCAGCAACATGACAAACACCGCAATACGCCGGGCGCTGATTGCCATATCGGCTTGCCAGAACATCTGCGAAACATTGTAAAAGAACACACTGGGTGTCCATGACGGCTCGAATGCATAGAGTGCACTCGTCAACGCACCCAGCAGCATACTGGAGAAAACCAGGTGTTTATTACCGTGAATGGCGACCAAAAAGATCAGCACCAGCGCCACTACACCGATCAACAGCCAGTAATGACGGCTGGAAATTTCCGGCATCAGAATGCTCTTTTGTTCGGGCATCATGCGCATGTAATACCAGAGCACCATCCCCAGGATCCAGCCGATCATCGTGAACAGTTTATTGAAATTGCCACAGGCAAACCTGGTTAGCGTGCCTACGCTGCAACCGTTGTTCAGCACCGATGCCACCCCGAACAACAAGCCTCCCGAAACCAGTAAGGGATAGGAAATACCAGGCGAGTACAGCGGCAGGCTGACCCCGGAGAAACGATAGATCGGGGCCAGCATCAGCCCGAACAATCCACACGATGTCAGTGCCACAAACAACGTCGGGCGCCCCGCCAGCAATTGTTCGCTCGCTCTGACCAGGCACATGCCCATGCGCTGCGAAACCCAGCCAATCAGGAACGCTAATACCAACGCCATCAGTAAAAAGAACACCATGTTCGTGCGCCACTGCTGATTTGGATGGGCCGGGTTTCACCAGGTATTAGCGTAGCTCTCGATCAGGTTAACTGTGTATCTGACGCGGCTGTAATCTGACGGTCGCTTTGTGTCGCTCACTGGTTTCGTAGAAGTTGAATGACTGTTCTTGGCAGACTGTTGCCGGTCACGACCGGCAAAAACCTCCACAAAGCTGACTTTCGCGTAAGGCGGCGATTGGTCAATGGATGTGTCGCTGCGAACTAGAACAGTCGACATTTTTAACTATAGGCTGAGCCTATATGAAAGATTGTATATCGGTCTTGGACGCTATCAAGCAAGCGACAGAAGATTGCTTCTCACCTAAGCACCACCCAATGAGCAATACCAACGAAGCAAACTTGATAGAAGAAACCACCTCCTCTACATCTTGGAGCCAGCATGTCCAGACAAACAACAATGGATGCAGAGACCGTCACTTCTCAGCCAGATGGGTTGCCTGAAAACGCCCGCCGCCTCGCGATATTTTCGTTGGCGATTGGTGTCGCCATGGCATCACTCGACACCGCAATAGCCAATGTCGCTTTACCTGCAATAGCTGCTCAATTGCAGACAACACCTGCATCATCGGTCTGGATCATCAACGTCTATCAGTTAGCGATGGTCGCAACGCTCCTCCCGTTCGCTGCATTGGGTGAAATCATCTCCTACCGGCGGGTACTACTTTTCGGACTGTTTTTATTCACATTGGCATCGCTTGCCTGTGCTCTGGCCTGGTCGTTGCCTTCACTGGTCATAGCTCGGCTGTTACAGGGAATTGGGGCTAGCGCCGTTATGGGTGTGAATACAGCCATGCTTAAAGCCATCTACCCGACGCGCATGCTGGGACGTGGTTATGGGACCAACGCCTTGGTCGTTGCGGTGGCTTTTGCAATCGGGCCGACCTTGTCATCCCTTATTTTGTCAGTCGCCAGTTGGTCGTGGTTATTCGCAATCAACGTTCCGCTTGGCTTGGTCGCACTTTTCCTGGGGCGAAAAGTATTGCCTGATACCCGCCGGGCGACCCACAAGTTTGATGGTCTGACTGCCCTCTACAACATAGTCGCGTTCAGCTTTTTGATTTTGTTATTCGGGGATGCTGCCCACCAAGAGAAATTCACTACACTGGCATTGGAATTGGCCGCAACTGCTTTGTTCTTCGCACTGCTCATGCATCGGCAGGCAGGTCATAAGGCGCCAATGCTGCCGATTGATCTGCTGCGTCGGCCCATGTTTGCGCTTTCTGTCGTGACGTCCATTTGCACCTTCGCAGCACAAGGACTGGCGTTCGTAGCCCTGCCGTTTTATTTCTATACGACGCTTGGGAAATCCCCAGTAGAGGCTGGTTTTCTAATGACGCCATGGGCTGTCATGGTAGCGATAATGGCCCCAATTGCCGGCCGCTTGAGTGATCATTATTCTCCCGGCGCATTAGGAGGAATCGGTCTTTCGATACTGGCGGTTGGGTTGATAGCTCTAGTACTTATGCCTGATAACCCCTCGACTTTGAATATTAGCTGGCGCATGGCTATGTCAGGCATTGGGTTTGGTTTTTTCCAAGCACCTAACCTCAAAGGTTTTATGGGCAGCGCGCCACCGACACGTGCCGGCAGTGCAAGCGGTATGGTTGCTACGTCAAGGTTGGTTGGACAGGCAATTGGTGCAGCGCTGGTTGCTTATTGCTTCATGTTATCGAGCGAGCATGGAGCAACGTTTGCGTTATGGGGGGCAGTTGCATTCGCAGCCATTGCAAGCATTGCAAGCTTTGCCCGAGTCGTTGCTGTCCGAACTTGAGCTGGCAAACGCCATGAACTGAATCGCACCACGTTTTGTAAATACTCTTAATGACCGATCAGCCGATTGCCGACCTCGACCATAGGCAATAATCGCAATAGAAAGGGGACACCCATTAGCCTGTCGCGACCGGCTGAAAACGGCCAGGAGCAGTCATTCGACACTCCCCGTGCCAACCGTTAAATTGACCCATTTAGTTACGACAAAGCGCACGCGCTCAACGGTCAACCCCAACCTGTGAGAATGCTCCCTCCTCGGGCTTCGCAACTTGTGTAGCGAACGTTCAGGCAGTTAAATAACAAATTCGCGAGGAGCCGCCACATTGGAATTGAGACAACTGCGCTATTTCGTAAAAATCATCGAGCTTGGCAGCCTGGGGCGTGCGGCACTTGAGCTGGACGTTGGCGTGTCAGCCCTCAGTCAGCAAATCTCCAAGCTGGAAAGCGAACTGTGCACCCGTCTCCTGAATCGAACCTCTACCGGCGTGACGGCCACTAGCGCCGGATTTGCGTTTTTACACCACGCCCAATTGACGCTACGCCAGGCGGACAACGCAATCATGGCCGCCCATCGCGGGCGAATGAGCGGTTATGTCAGCGTCGGCTTACCGCCGACTACCGCAACGGTGCTCGCGTTGCCGTTGATCAATGCAATGCGTGCGCGTTATCCGGACATACAACTGCATCTGGTGGAAATGCTTTCCGGCCACTTGGCGGCGCAGCTCAACGCACGGCAAATTGATCTGGCCATCCTGTTCCAGCTCGAAGGGGGTAAACGCTGGAGCGTGACTCCGCTGCTGGATGAAAAGCTGTTTGTCATTGCCTCGCCCAGCCTGCCTCAAGCGCCTTCTGGTGATAGCGTGCAGTTAGCAGACCTCGGCGGCCTGCCGCTGGTGATGCCTAGCGCGCAACATGGATTGCGCTCGGCATTGATGAGCGCGTTCGAGCGGGTCGGGCTAACACCCAATGTCATTATGGAAGTCGACGGTCTCGCTGTTTTGATGAACGCCGTTCGGGCAGGTCATGCGGCAACGATACAACCGGGGGCGGCCGCTGCATTGAAAGACAGGTCCGGACTTTCAATGATCAGGATTGCCGATCCCCATGTGGGCCGGCGTAATCTTCTGGCGACGCTGGCTGACGACGAACTCTCTCCGGCGGCGCTGGCAACGCGGTTGGTCATCGTCGATGTGGCGCGACAGCTGGTCATCGACAAACAGTGGCCTGGCGCTACATGGATAGAAGGTGTAGATGCGTAATCCTCCTTCAGCCCGGACTCATTAGACTTTCCTGACGACAAAGCCTTTAGAAAAACTAAACACCCCGCGTCAAACGCAGCCTTTCGGCCACTCCTTCCTCACCCTATCGTTCTCCCCACTCGCAAGGAGCACTTCGTTCCCGCTTCCTTGCAAATCGAGGAGCGATAATGATCGATGTCTTAATCATAGGGGGTGGCAACGCTGCCTTGTGCGCCGCCCTGATGGCGCGAGAAGCGGGCGCCAGCGTGATGCTACTGGAAGCCTCTCCGAAAATCTGGCGCGGTGGCAACTCCCAACACACCCGTAACCTGCGGTGCATGCACGACGAACCGCAGGACGTGCTGATCGATGCCTATCCGGAAGAAGAATACTGGCAAGACCTGCTGAAGGTCACCGGCGGCCTTACGAATGAAAAGCTTGCACGCATTGCAATTCGGGCATCGTCCTCTTGCCGCGATTGGATGCGTTCACACGGCGTGCATTTTCAGCCACCGCTGTCCGGCGCGCTGCACGTGGCGCGGACCAATGCATTTTTTATGGGCGGCGGCAAGGCGCTGGTCAATGCTTATTTCCGCAGCGCCGAGCGCCTGGGTGTAAAAGTTCGCTACAACACGCAAGTGACCGACATCGAGTTGGACGAGGGGAAATTCGTCGCCGCCCATGTGGGCGAACATGAGGTCGATGGTCAGCGTTTTGCCGCAGAACGCATTGAAGCCCGGGCCTGCGTGTTGGCGGCCGGCGGCTTCGAATCCAACCGTGAATGGCTGCGCGAAGCCTGGGGTCAGAACGAGCGCGGTGAATGGCCATCGGACAATTTCCTGATCCGGGGCACCCGATTCAATACCGGCATTTTGCTACGGCGCATGCTCGACCTTGGCGCCGATGTGATCGGCGATCCGACGCAAGCACACATGGTCGCGATTGATGCCCGCGCGCCACTCTACGACGGCGGCATCTGCACCCGAATCGACTGCGTATCTCTCGGTGTGGTGGTCAATCGTGATGGCGAACGCTTCTACGACGAAGGTGAGGATTTCTGGCCAAAACGTTATGCAATCTGGGGGCGTCTGGTGGCCGGACAGCCCGGTCAGCAGGCGTATTCGATCATCGATCAACAAGCCATCGGCCGCTTCATGCCGCCGGTGTTTCCTGGAACTACCGCCAATACTCTGCAAGACCTTGCCCGCCAGTTGAAGTTGCCTGAAGAAAAATTCGTCAAGACTGTCGAGGACTACAACAGCGCCTGCCGCGTTGGCACGTTCGATCACACGGCGTTGGACGACTGCCACACCCACGGACTGACGCCCGCCAAAACCCATTGGGCGCGGCCATTGGTAAAACCACCTTTCTACGCCTACCCGCTTAAACCGGGTGTCACGTTCACCTACCTCGGCCTCGCCACCGACGAAACCGCTGCCGTGCATTTCAACGGCAAAGCGAGCCCCAACCTGTTCGTCGCGGGAGAAATGATGGCCGGCAATGTTCTGGGCAAGGGCTACACCGCCGGCATCGGCATGGCCATCGGTACCGCGTTTGGCCGCATCGCCGGTGTGCAGGCGGCCGCTTCGGTGGGCTTTGGCGTTTCATCTGCGAACATGGAGTCTCGACATGCAACTGTTTGATCCCCAAGCATCGGGCGGGTTAATCCCGGTGCTGAATCTTGACGAAAGTGAAGTCCAGCGGCAGATGACCATCTGCAATGCCTGCCGTTATTGCGAAGGCTTTTGCGCGGTATTTCCGGCGATGACCCGGCGTTTGGAATTCACTCAGGCCGACATCCATTACCTGGCGAACTTGTGCCATAACTGCGGCGCGTGCCTGCACGCCTGTCAGTACGCCGCCCCACACGAATTCGACGTCAACATCCCCAAAGCCATGGCCAAAGTGCGCCTGGATACTTACGCCGAATACGCCTGGCCGCAAGTGATGGGCAAGTTGTATCAGCGCAACGGCCTGACCCTGGCGCTGGCTTCCGGTGGGGGACTGGCGTTGTTTTTATGCCTGACCTTGATGCTCATGGGCAACCTGTTCACGGCCATTCCCGGGGGCAACTTCTACAAGATTTTCCCTCACAACACCCTGGCGCTGATGTTCGGCTCAGTGTTCGGCTTTGCAGTACTTGCCCTGACCATGGGCGTACGGCGCTTCTGGCGCAACGTTTCACCGGTCGCAGCGCCACTGCAGCTGAAGACGTCCGCTGCAGTGGAGGCGACGGCCAACGTCGCGAAGCTCAAATACCTGGACGGTGGCCACGGCGAAGGCTGCAACAACGCCGACGATCAATTCACCTTGTGGCGACGCCGATTCCACCACCTCACCTTCTACGGCTTCATGCTGTGTTTCGCCGCCACCGGCGTCGCCACGCTCTTTCACTATCTGCTGAAGTGGTCGGCGCCTTATCCGGTCTTCAGCTTGCCGGTGATGTTGGGTATTGCCGGTGGCATCGGCCTGCTGATCGGTCCGGCGGGTCTTCTTTGGCTGAACCTGCGTCGCAACCCTGCGCACGGCGATGAGAAGCAAAAACCCATGGATCGCGGCTTCATCGCACTGCTGTTTCTAGTCAGCGCAAGCGGCATGGCGCTGCTGGCTTTGCGTGAAACCAGCGCCTTGGGCTTGATGTTGGCCATCCATCTCGGCCTGGTCATGGCGTTTTTCTTGACCATGCCCTACAGCAAATTCGCCCATGGAATATTCCGTAGCGCTGCGCTGCTCAAACACGCCATCGAGAAGCGTCAACCCAACCCGATCAACGCCGGCAGCGACTGACGGTTAAAGCACTCATTCCAAAAACAATAGTGAGCATAACGGTAGCCATGATGAAAACGACAACGGCAACAACCCGAGCCAAGGGGTCCAAATTGGGCGCCATTTTTCGGGTCACCAGCGGTAATTTTCTCGAGCAGTTCGACTTCTTTCTGTTCGGGTTCTACGCGACCTACATCTCCCAGACCTTCTTTCCAGCCACCAGCGAGTTTGCCTCGCTGATGATGACCTTCGCGGTATTCGGCTCCGGATTCCTGATGCGTCCGTTAGGCGCCATTGTGCTGGGGGCGTACATCGACAAGGTGGGCCGTCGCAAGGGGCTGATCGTGACGCTTTCGATCATGGCCGCCGGTACCGTATTGATCGCGTTGGTGCCGGGCTATTCCACCATCGGCGTGGCAGCACCGATTCTGGTGTTGTTGGGCAGGCTGCTCCAGGGCTTCTCCGCCGGCGCGGAAATGGGCGGTGTTTCCGTGTATCTGGCGGAAATTTCCACCCCCGGTCACACCGGTTTCTACACCAGTTGGCAATCGGCCAGCCAACAGGTGGCAATCGTCGTCGCGGCCGCGTTGGGCTACACGATCAATGCCACGATGCAAGCCGCAGAAATCGCCGATTGGGGATGGCGTATTCCGTTCTTCATTGGCTGCGTGATCATCCCGTTCATTTTCATTATTCGCCGCTCACTGGAAGAAACCGCTGCCTTCACTGCTCGCAGTCATCGTCCAACAACGCGCGAAGTTTTTCGCTCGATGCGTGACAACTGGCGCACCGTACTGGCGGGCGGCTTGCTGGCGTCCATGACCACCACCACGTTCTACCTGATTACGGTCTACACACCGACGTTTGGCAGGACAGTACTGAACTTGAGCACCACCGACAGCCTGGTGGTCACATTGCTGGTCGGCATCAGCAACTTTATCTGGCTGCCTATCGGCGGCGCCCTCTCCGACCGCATTGGCCGGCGGCCGTTGTTGCTGGCGATATCGTTGCTGTGCATCTTCACCGCCTATCCCGCCATGCACTGGCTAGCAGAGGCGGCGAGTTTCGAACGACTACTCGCTGTTCTGCTGTACTTCTCATTCTTCTTTGGTATTTACAACGGCGCCATGGTCGCGGCACTGACCGAAGTCATGCCACAGAACGTGCGGGTAGTCGGGTTTTCACTGGCCTTCAGTTTGGCCACCGCGGTGTTCGGCGGTTTTACCCCGGCAATCTCGACGCTGCTTGTACAGGCCACGGGCGACAAGGCATCACCTGCCTACTGGCTGATGTTCGCGGCGGTGTGTGGGTTCACGGCGACGACGATTCTGTATCGTCGGCAAAAAGCTCTGGCAGTCAGAGCCGTTTAGTTTCTCGATCGCCGACGCTTACCACGCGTCGATCAACGGCGGGAACCGAAATAGAGTCGCATGAGGTCGATTACAGCCTTTCGTCAGGGCAGTAATCGGCCTAAAGACCCCATTCACTGGGCAGAGAAAGATATTTCGAATGATTTATCAATATGTGGCCCTTGATCCCACTCGATTAGGGGCTCCGAAGCAGGGGTGCGGCTTTTCCAAAAGCGCCCGAGACGGTCGTTTTATCATCATCGCAGTACGAGATCTGCCCGTCGCGACAGGCAGAAATCGGCCAGGAGCGGCCGCTCGCGAACGGTATCTATCGACCCAAAGCGGTCTTTTGCTTTTGGCTGTCTGAGTGTTTATATAACCTCGCGAAATTCGCTTTGTACACTCGTTGCAATATCCAGGACCCTTATATGCAGACTGACCAGACCAGGCTACTCGCCCTCGCATTGCTAGAGATCAGGACGTTACTTGCTGATTATCTGGGTAGCGTTGTGGATGCTCCAATGAGCGTCCGTGTCGCGGCGCATATGGCCTATGCACTTCATAATGAGGCTGAAACTGCATACGGCAACGCTGACTTTCAGCTCGACCACGCAACCCAGAAAATCTCTGCGATCGATCAGATTCTTGGTGTTTCGGATGGTGCCGCGTTGTTGAGCAGGTTTGATATCGAGACCAAAGGCATTCTGGACAATGCTCAACCTGAATGACTGCTTCTGGCCGTTAACTACCTTTCGCAAAAAGCAGCCATGGGTCGAACGAAACCCGGTACCGATCCGACTCTTCACCTGAAAGCTGAGACTTCATGGATACGGTGCCGACTGCCCCTCCCCTCTGTGACGACGGACTAACCATCGCCACACAAGGCTTGCTCTTACTCCTTCACCTCAACCTGATCCAACGCCTGATTCACCGCCAATTCCCCCAGCATCACGACCTGCGTAATTCCCAGCAGGGTCTTGCGGTGTGAGTGGTCCAGCAACGCCGCGAAATTGCTGAGCATGGTGGTGGCCGAACCCAGTGATTCACTGGCATTGGCCAGCAGGGATTCGGTGTCGTATTTGGGGTTGACGAGGAACATGCGCTCGGGCTCGTTGGCCGCGGCCATGATGAGGGCGCCTGGGTTGAGGTAATGGTCGAGGGCACGCTCGGCGGCGTCGTGGAATTTTTTGGAATCGACGGATTCGTAGGGGGATGCTGGGTCGGTATCGGGTGGGTTGGGTGTTGGTTTAGGCATAGATGGATCTCCTGGACGAGCTCATTAGGAGCCATCACCCTTCGCTACCAAACGATGGGTGGCGGCCATACGCGGGTTGGTAGACCGGTCCAGGAACCCGGCGCCCCCGAAGGAGCCCTGCGCATGGCCACCATAAAAATCAGAGGTTAAAAACAACCTCTGCAAAAGGTGGCGCTATGCGCCTGGAATACCGGGCTACCAAACCCGATCACTGTTTTTCAGTGACCCAGCCACGATAGAACCCGTGCCCCAGACGCACAAGCCGGCGGATTCTGGCGTACGCGTAGGTAACGACGCAAGGCGTTGTAGCCGTTGGGACGTAACACCGAGTGTCTTTAAACACGCGCCTTGAAACCTGTTTAAGGCATCAAACGTTGGGCGAATATTTCTTGGCTGAAATCGATGGCGTCGGGTCTGACGCCATCGCGAGCAGGCTCACTCCCACAGGGAAATGTGGCGAATTCTCGGTCTCGGGATGGCATGGGCTTCGCGGTGCCGGCCATGACAACGTCGATCTTGTCCGCGTCGTCAGCCCTTTTTGCGATACGCCATTGAGTCATCGATTCGTTTGAGGATGTAGTCGCCGGCCGCTACCGGTGGATACAGACTCTGCGCCGGATCGATTCCCAGATCGCAGGGATCGACAACAGCGCTATAAGTCGGGTCGTAGAACGTGGCAATGGAGTAGCGCTCGTGACCCGAAGTGTTAATCACCCGGTGCAGGGTCGAGCGAAAGCGATCATTGGACCAATGAGCCAAAAGGTCTCCAACGTTAACTACCAGACTGCCGGGAATAGGAGTCGCCTCGATCCAACGGTTGGAGCCGAGCTCGCGGACCTGTAGACCGCCGCTGTTGTCTTGGTAGAGTAAGGTAATGCAACCGTAGTCCGTATGCGGTGCCACGCCGAATTGGTCAGCCTCAGCCTGTGCAGGCTGTGGTGGGTAATAGACCATCTGCGTACGCTGCAGGGGCTTGGTGTATTTATCTATGAAAAAATCTTCTTCGATACCCAACCCTACCGCCACTGCCCTCAGTAAATCCGCCCCGGCCTTACCGATTTCTGAATAGTATTCAGACAGTGCGTCTTGCAACTCCGGCATGAATTCCGGCCACTGATTCGGCCCACGCAATGCCTCACCGGCGACAACGCACGGATCATCCTCCGCCAGCTCCAGACCGATACTGAAGAACTCCTTGTGATCAGGCTTGGTGGCTTCATACATGGTCGCCCCACCCAGTGCATGCCAGCCTCGATGCCGCTTGTTCACCGCCACCTGGCGCTTGGTCTCAGTCGGATAGGCAAAGAACTGTGCCGCTGCCGCCATCGCTCTGTCGATCACCGGCTGCGGCACGCCGTGATTGATAATGTAGAAAAAACCGATTTCGCTGCAGGCTTTTCGAATGGCATCACCGGCCCGGCGAATGCTTGCCTGATTACCGTCGCGAACTCCGGTCATATCGATCAGAGGCAGATTGGTGCTAGAGGTCATGTCTACTCCTGCAAAAGTAAATACAGCGGTGGCGAGATTACGGCTTAGTCAACAATTGACGAGGCGGTATATACAGGACATAGCATTTAATGTGCCGCCTCACCAGTCAGCTACCTGCAAGCCTTGGGCTAATGCGAATACCCCCTCTCGTTGCGACGCAAGAACCCGATCAAACCTGTTACGAGCCCGTTTCCCTTCGCCCCAGCAGTGGGCAGAGCGCCCACAACTGGTGCAACCTTCGGTTACAGACTTTGGAAAAACCGTCCTTATAAATTTCCCTTTTTGTCTGGGCAAGCGGGTCTGGAATGATCGTTAGCGAGCGGAAACGGAAAGCTGGCCTGCATTTTGCCTTACCTGTATATACAGGAACATGTAGCTGGTCCTATTCCCCATCACCCTGACATCAGGACACTCTCAATGCACACACCGTTGCAGCTCAAACCCGGTCACCTCACCCTCGATCAATTGCGCGCCATCTATCAGCTGCAAAGTCCTTTCGAACTGGACCCGGCTGCGCGCGATGTCGTCGATGCAAGTACTCGTACAGTAGACGAAATCATCGCCAACGAGCGGACGGTGTACGGCATAAACACCGGGTTCGGCCTGCTGGCGCGGACCTCTATCCCTACCGAGTCGCTGGCCAAACTGCAGCGCAACCTGTTGCTTTCACATTGCACCGGCACCGGCCCACTGTTGGATGACGCCAGTGTCGCTCTCATCATGGCGCTCAAGGTGGGTTCCCTTGCCCGTGGTTTTTCCGGGATTCGTTGGGAGGTGATTCAGGCCCTGAGCAAGCTCTATGCAGCCAGGGTTTACCCGTGCATACCGTCACAAGGATCCGTTGGCGCTTCGGGCGACCTGGCACCGTTGGCGCATATGTCCGCCGTGTTGATCGGCGTCGGCCGGGTGCGTCATGAGGGCCGTGAAATGGAGGCTGTCGAAGGTCTGGCGATTGCGGGTCTCGAACCGATGGTGCTGGGCCCGAAGGAAGGCCTGGCGCTGATCAATGGCACTCAGGTCTCGACGGCGCTGGCCTTGCGTGGCCTGTTCGCCTGCGAAAAACTGTTCAGCGCTGCGGTAGTCGCCGGCAGCCTGAGCGTTGAAGCCTTGAAAGGCTCGGACGTGCCGTTCGACCCACGCATCCAGGCCGTTCGTGGACAACCGGGGCAGATCGACGTGGCGCAGCTCTATCGCGAATTGCTGGCTACCAGTGAAATTCGCGAATCCCATCGCCACTGCGACCGGGTGCAGGACCCTTACTCGCTGCGTTGCCAGCCTCAGGTCATGGGCGCGTGCCTGGACCACATGCGCTTCGCCGCCGGAGTCTTTCTGCGTGAAGCCAATGCCGTCTCGGATAACCCGCTGGTGTTCTGCGCCGACGGCGACGTGCTTTCCGGAGGAAACTTCCACGCCGAACCGGTCGCCATGGCCGCCGATGTGCTGGCGTTGGCCATCTCCGAGATTGGCGCCCTGTCCGAGCGACGAATCGCCCAACTGGTTGATCCGGCACTGTCGGGCTTGCCGGCCTTTCTGGTGCGCGAAGGTGGCCTGAACTCCGGCTTCATGATCGCTCAGGTCACCGCTGCCGCCCTCGCTTCAGAGAACAAGACCCTGGCGCATCCTGCATCAGTCGATAGCCTGCCAACCTCAGCCAACCAGGAAGACCATGTCTCGATGGCGACCTTTGCGGCACGTCGTTTGCTGGACATGGCCGGCAACAGTAGTGCGGTGGTCGCCATCGAACTGCTGGGCGCCGCTCAAGGCGTGGACTTGCATGCCCCACTGCAGACTTCGGAAAAGCTCAGCGAAGTGCTGACGATGATTCGCCGTGAAGTGGCGCACTACGATGAAGATCGCTATTTCGCCCCGGATATCGCCGCTGCGCGCGCCTGGGTCGAGAACGCGGCGTTCACGCGCTGGTTGCCGGCAGAACGCCTGTATGCCTGATTCGTACCTCTGAGCTGAACCCGTTCGCCGCCTGACTGCGGCGAACACCTACTGTTACGTAGCCGATGGGATATGCCATGCGCCGCTATTATTCAGGCCCGGACTATCGTCGAGCACACAGCATTGCCGAGTTGGCAGTGATGGCCCGCCGACGCTTGCCGCATTTCGCTTGGGAATACCTGGAAGGTGGTGCAGAAGAAGAATTGACCTTGCGCCGCAACCGTCAAGGCTTCGCGGATATTGCCCTGCTGCCGCAGACCCTGGTGCCCTGCTCCGAAACGCACCCCCAGCGCTCGCTGTTCGGTAGAGAGCTGCCGCTACCCATCGCAATCGGTCCCACCGGCTATAACGCCATGCTTTATCGCGATGCCGATATTCATTTGGCCCGCGCTGCAACGGAGCGCGGCCTGCCCTTTACGCTGAGCACCGTTTCCACCAGCTCTCTGGAGCAAGTGGTCGCGGCGGTGCCAGAGGTGAATCTCTGGTTCCAGCTCTATTGCCTGCGTGACCCGAAGGTTCAGGAAGACCTGCTCCTGCGTGCAGCCTCCGTGGGCTGCAAGACCTTGTTGCTGACCAGCGACGCGGTACTGCTGGGCAACCGGGAGTGGGACAAACGCAACTTCGTCCGGCCCCGGCAACTGAGCCTGCGCAACAAGTTCGACGTGCTCAATCATCCACGGTGGATGGCCCAGACGCTGTGGCCTCATGGCCTGCCAAACCTGGGCAACATCGAACGCTATCTGCCATCCGCGCAACGCACTATCGAAGGCGCCGCCCATTTCATAGGTTCGCAAATGGACACCGGCCTCGATTGGGATGCCCTCGCCCGCTTGCGCGACCGCTGGCCACAACGGTTGTTGCTCAAAGGAGTGTTGCACCCGGCTGATGCCGAGAAAGCCATCGCGCTGGGTCTTGATGGCGTGGTGGTCAGCAACCACGGCGGCCGGCAACTGGACGGCGTCCCGGCGAGCATCGATTGCCTGCCGGCGATTGCCGCCGTCGCCAAAGGCAAGCTCACGCTGCTGCTCGACAGTGGCATCCGCCGTGGCACCGACATTCTCAAAGCCTGCGCCCTCGGTGCCGATGCGGTTTTGCTCGGGCGCGCTACCTTGTATGGAGTGGCGGTCGGTGGGCAGGCAGGTGCCGGGCATGCGCTCGACCTGCTCGCACAAGAATTGCGTCTGGCCCTGTCGCTGCTCGGAACACCAGACCTGAACCAGCTCCACCGTCGCCAGCTGTGCGCGACGCCCTCCACATCCTTCACCGTGAGTTGAACCGATGAACGATTTGCAACAGACCCTCGAACAATTGCGCCTGGCGCTGGGCGATGCCGCGGTAGTGACGGGCGCCGATATCAGTCAACGGCACTACAGCGACTGGACGGGCCATGCGCCGGCCTGCCCCGCCGCACTGTTGCTGCCACGCACCACCGAGCAGGTCGCGAGCGCTTTGCGCATCTGCAGTAACGCGCAACAGCCGGTGGTCCCCCAAGGCGGAATGACCGGACTGGCCGGTGGCGCGGTGCCTCGTGAAACGGACATTGCCCTGTCCCTTGAGCGCCTGCGCGGCATCGAAGAAATCGATCCTGCGGCGGCGACCATCAGCGTCTGGGCCGGCACTACGCTGCAAGAGATTCAGCAAGCAGCGCTTGATGCCGGGTTTGTCTTCCCCCTGGATCTCGGCGCCCGTGGTTCGTGCCAGATCGGTGGCAACATCGCCACCAATGCCGGCGGCAATGCAGTGATTCGCTACGGAATGACCCGGGACCTGGTACTCGGTCTGGAGGTGGTCCTGGCTGATGGCCGGGTGCTGAATCTGCTCAACAAGATGATCAAGAATAACTGCGGTTATGACCTGAAACAGTGCTTCATCGGCAGCGAAGGCACTCTTGGGGTGATTACCCGTGCGGTATTGAAGCTGGCGCCTCAACCTGGCGAAACCACCACCCTGCTCTGCGCCCTGCCCGATTACGCCAGTGCGGTGAGCCTGCTGCGCCGGGTGCAACGCAGCGTCGGTACGCCGCAAGCGTATGAGCTGATGTGGCAGGACTTTTTCCGCCTGGGGGTTTCCTGGCTGGAAAACCCAAGCGCGCCAATGTCGCTCGACCATCCGCTGTATGTGCTGCTCGAATGCGCCAGCCCTCGGGAATTGCTTGAGCAAACACTGGAAGAAGCCTTTGCCGCCGGTGAAGTGGTCGATGCGGTATTGGCCAGCTCCCAGACCCAGGCCCGGGCACTCTGGAAGATCCGTGAAGCGACGGGCGAATTCCCCCTGCGCATGAAGCCTTTGAACTTCGACATCAGCCTGCCCATCGGCCAGATCGGCGACTTCGCCGAACGCTGTCGCCAGCTTCTGGAACAGCGCTGGCCGGGCAACCACAGTGTGTATTTCGGCCATATCGGTGACAGCAATCTGCACCTGACGGTGGACTGCGCTTCCTTGCCCGAGCCTGCCCCCATCCTGGAGGTCGAGGAGCTGGTTTATAGCGCTGTCGGCGAATTGCGCGGTTCGGTCTCGGCCGAACATGGCATCGGCTTGCTCAAGCGCGACTTTCTCCATCACTCGGTCAGCCTCGAGGCTCGCCAGGCGATGCAGCAGCTCAAGGATTGCTTCGATCCCAAGGGCATTCTCAACCCGGGGAAAATCCTCGGTTGAATGCCGATTCAAGCTGTATATACCGCAATGGCACGTTAACTGCTGTAGCCGTAATGATTTACCCGCAACGCATAACCAGAACCAACACACACCATAAGCCTCGCTGCACCTGATGAAGGAGTTACACCATGCAACTCGATTCTCTGTTCAGTAAAAAATTCAACGGTCTGTGCATCGCCTTGACCCTGGCTGGCGCCTGTATGGCGGCCCAGGCCGATCAGCTTGCCGATGTGAAAAAGTCCGGTGAACTGGTGGTGGGCACTGAACTGCAATTTGCGCCTTTCGACTTCACCGAGAACGGCAAACAGAAGGGCATGAACGCCGAACTGTTCGAGCAGCTGGGCAAAGAGTTGGGCGTCAAGGTCAGATTCATGGACCTGCCATGGCCAAGTGTGTTGCCAGGGCTTGAAGCCAAGAAATTCGACGTCGTCGCGGGGCCTATCATCGTTACCAAGGCACGCAAGGAGCGTTACCACTTCGTCTTGCCGATAGCCGAGGCCACCGTAGCGTTGCTGGTCAGCGCCAAGGACAGCCCCATCAGTAAACCTGAAGACATTGCCGGCAAAGTCGTGGGCGCAGGCAAAGGCTCGGCGCAACTCGAAGAGCTGAAAACCTTCGCCGCCACCCTGCCGAAAAAAGTCGATGTCCGTGAATACATCGACAACAACCAGGCCTACGCAGAGCTGGGAACCAAGCGCATCGTTGCCGTCGCCAACTCGCTGCCGAACATCTCCTACGTCGCGGCCCAACACCCAGACAAGTACAAAGTGGTGATGCCTCCATTTGGCAAGAAATCCTACTTCGCCTACCTGGGACGCAAGGATGACGACGCCAACAGCCTGATCGCCGCCCTCGATAGCGCCATGCTGAAAATGCACGAAGACGGTCGCCTCGCCGCCTTGCAAAAGAAATGGCTGGGGACCGAAATGGACGTGCCGAAAGCCGACTTCGAGCCGACCTGGTAAGAAGGAACGCGGGGTTTATGAACGGATCGCCGGCTCAGCCGAGCCGGTGATTTATCCATGCTGGAGGCACGACGATGTTCGATTGGCCTTTACTGCTGCAAAACCTGCCCCTTCTGCTGGACAGCCTGCTGGTGACCCTCGAAATTTCCGTCGCGGCACTGGCCATCGGCTTTGTCATCGGCGTTATCGTGGGCAGTCTGCGTCTTTCACCCCTGCCGCTGCTCAGACGCCTGGGTGGCGCCTACATATTTGTGTTCCGCGGCATTCCGCTGCTGGTGCAACTGCTGTTCATTTATTACTTCCTGCCGCGTATCGGCCTGCCCAACGTTTCGCCCATGGTGGCAGCGGTGATCGGGCTGTCTCTGGCGGCGGGTGCGTATATCGCTGAAATCATGCGCGGTGGTTTTCTCGCCATCCCTGGCGGTCAGCTGGAAGCCGCAGGCCTGCTGGGTCTGAGCTCAGGGCAAATGCTGGTGCGCATTCGCGTCCCTCAAGCCGTACGCCTGACCTTGCCGGCACTGGTCAACGAAATGATCCTGCTGATCAAGGCTTCGTCACTGGTGTCAGTGGTGGGTTTGGCCGACCTGACGCGCACCGCCCAGAACATTGCCGCCAGTGACTACATGTTCGTTCAGGACTACCTGATGCTGGCCGGTTTCTATTGCCTGATCAACATTCCGCTGGCCTTCTTCGGCGGCCTGCTGGAGCGTCATCTGAAGGAGCGCTACGCATGATCTTTGACCCCACGATCATCACCGACCATCTCGGCGACATCGGACAAGGCTTCATGATCACCCTCGGGACCTGGTCTGCCGGTGTCGCGTTGGGCCTGATACTGGGCATGTTAATCGCCGTTGCCCAACTGTTCGGCAACAGCCTGGTGCGCGCGCCGTTGCGAGCGTTCATCGAGATGATTCGAAGTACACCGTTTCTGGTCCAGCTGTTCCTGGTGTATTACGGCGGCCCGTCTTTTGGCTTGAACCTGGACCCCATTCCGGCCGGCATTCTCGGGCTGGGCATTTATGGCAGCGTCTATTTCGCTGAAATTTTCCGCTCCGGCTTTCAATCCGTTGCCCGTGGGCAACTGGAAGCGGCCGACTGCCTGGGCATCACCCGCCTGCAATGCATCACGCGCATCCAGATTCCACAAATGCTGGTGATCATCCTCCCGGCACTGGTCAATCTGATCACCATCCTGTGCAAGGAAACGGCCGTGTTGTCGATCATCACCATCCCCGAATTGACCATGGTCCTCACCGGCATCGGCTCGGAAACCTTCGCCTTTGTCGAGACCCTGCTGGTGCTGTGCATCGGCTACCTGCTCCTGGTGGAAGCCTGCTCACGGATGGGCATGCTGCTGGAAGTGCGCGTCGGGCGATTCATGCAGAAGCAGCCGCGATGAGCAACTTCCATTCGACGCCGACAGCTGCGCCACACTCATCCGTATTGAACGAATCAGGTGAAGCGATGAAGACTTCCAAGACACTCTCCGACAACAGCGCGCCGATGCTGAAACTGCACAACGTCGGCAAGAGCTTTGGCAATCTGCGTGTACTCAAGGGTATCGATTTGCAGGTCCGGCACTCTGAAGTGGTGTGCCTGATCGGTCCTTCCGGCTCAGGCAAAAGTACCCTGCTGCGCAGCATGGCGTTCCTTGAGGAGTACGACGAGGGCGAGATTTACATCGAAGGCCAGCTGCTTGGCTGGGTGCCGGAGAACGGCAAGGGCCGCAAGCGTGCGCCCCAATCGCAAATCAATCAGGTGCGGCGCAACGTTGGCATGGTCTTCCAGCAATTCAACCTGTGGCCGCACATGACCGCCCTTGGCAATGTCAGTGAAGCCTTGCTGCGTGTGCGCAAATTATCCGCCGATGACGCCCGACAACGCGCCATGGCGATGCTCGATAAAGTCGGTCTGGCCCATAAGGCCGAGGCTTACCCGGCGCAACTGTCCGGTGGTCAGCAACAGCGCGTGGCGATCGCCCGGGCACTGGCCATGGAGCCGCACATCATGCTGTTCGATGAACCCACCTCGGCCCTCGACCCGGAACTGGTCGGCGAAGTACTGCAGGTCATGAAAACCCTCGCCAAGGAAGGCATGACCATGGTGGTGGTCACGCATGAGATGGGGTTCGCCGCTCAGGTCGCCGACTCGGTGGTGTTCCTCGATCAAGGCCAAGTGGTCGCTCAGGGCACCCCTCACGAAATCTTTCACAACGCCGAACAGCCACGTCTGCAGCAATTCCTGCAGAACTATCTGGATCGCAACGCCTTCTGGCAGGACACCAAAGAGGTTAGCCCGGTATGAATTCCAACGACCTGAATCTGCTGGCCCGTGCCGAAGTGCGTGACCTGGCCAGCTACAACGCCGGCCTCGGCTCGGAGGCGGTGCGCAAGCGCTTTGGCCTCACCCGCGTAGCCAAACTGGGCAGCAATGAAAACCCGATGGGGCCGGCACCCGCCGTCACCCCCGCGATGACTCAGGCCTGCAGTGAGATTGCGCTGTATCCCGACGCCGGTTGCCAGGCATTACGCGCCGCACTCTCGGAAAAACTCGACGTGCCGGAAGATCAATTGGTGTTCGGCAATGGCTCGGAAGATTTGCTGAGCGTCATCAGTCGCGTGTTCTTGGACCATGGCGATGAAGTCGTCACCGTGGTGCCGTCCTTTGGGCTGCATTTCATCTACCCAATGGCCGCCGGTGCCCGGGTCGTGGGCGTGCCGATGACCGACGAAGGCACTTTCGACGTGGCGGGCATGGTCGCCGCGCTCACGCCCCGCACGCGATTGCTGATGTTTTCCTGCCCGTCCAATCCGGTGGGCTGCACCCTGAGCGCCGATGAGTTGCAGCAGTTGCTCGACGCATTGCCGCCAAAATGTTTGCTGGTGTTCGATGAGGCCTATTACGAATACGCCCGATGGGAGGCCGAATATCCAGATTGCCTGGGCTTGATTCAGGCCAGTGGCAAACCGTTCATACTGCTGCGGACTTTCTCCAAGGCCTATTCCCTGGCGGGCTTGCGAGTCGGCTACGGAATCGTCAGCGATCCGCTACTGGCCGATCTGATCAACCGTCTGCGCACGCCCTTCAACGTTAACCGCGTAGCCCAAGCCGCGGCGGTTGCTGCGCTGGCCGACGATGAATACCTGCACCGCTGTCTTTCCCATGTCGCCAGCGAACGCCGCAGGGTGGCAGCCGCCCTGCAAGAGCAAGGCGTCGCGACCGCACCCTCCATGGCAAACTTTCTGTACTTCCACACGCCCTACCCTGCCGAAGTCATCAACCAGGCACTGCTGCGCGAGGGGGTCATCATCAAGCCTTGGCGCGAAGCCGGTTATTCTCAGCACTTGCGGGTATCCATCGGAAGCTGTGAGGATAACGACCTTTTCCTCCAGGCACTGGCAAAAGTCCTTGCCGCACAAGAAACACGGACCGACTAATGATTAAAAATGCACCGCAAGCGCTCTATCAGCGCGCGAAGGATTTTGTGCAAGGCCAGCTTCGCGCGGGCGTTTGGAAACCGGGCGATCTGATCCCGTCAGAGAACCGTTTGGTGCAAGAACTGGGCATGTCGCGCATGACCGTCAACCGGGCATTGCGCGAGCTGACCGAAGAAGGGCATTTGGTGCGGATTTCAGGTGTAGGCACCTTCGTCGCTGAAAGCAAACCGCAATCGAACCTGCTGAGAATCACCAACATCGCTGACGAAATCCTCGCCCGGGGTCACAGTTACACCTGTCGAGTCCTGCACCTGGGACGCGAGGCGGCCTCTATGCCGGTGGCCGCCGCGCTGGCGCTGACCACCGGCTCTTCGGTTTTTCATCTGGTCTGCGTGCATTGCGAAGAAGGCGTACCGGTGCAGCTCGAGGATCGTTACGTCAATCCCGAGCTGGTACCGGAGTTTTTGCAGCAGGATTTCGGCGAGCACCTGCAACCGGCCAGATACCTTCTGCAGGTCATCAGGCCCGATGAAATGGAACATATCGTCGAAGCCAGCCACCCCAGCAGCGATGAAAGCAAACACATGCAAATCGATGCCAATGAACCTTGCCTGGTCCTCATGCGCCGGACCTGGAGCCAGAGCAAAATTGTCACCTATGTGCGCCTGATTCATCCCTCCTCACGCTATCGCCTGGGCAGTCGCCTACCGGTGAATGGAGCACACAGAGACAGTTAAGGCCGGTGGATTGAGCCCTGTGTGTCACTCCTTCTCTTGAGTCCCTGGTCGGGCCAGATAATTGCAATGCCTGCGCGAACACAGACTGCAGGCGCCCGCCAGAGACTATTAACCAACTCGTGCTATTCAGCGCATCAGCTGTATTGGCTTGCAGAATCAGCAGCGACTTTAGACCTCCTGGAACAGGTCAATTGGTAAGCGATCGCCAGCCATATAAACCACCCCGGCATGACCATCAAGGCAATACGGGTGTCAGGTCTGAGTGCCAGTAAACAGAGAACGAAGCCTAGAAACGCCAAAGAGAACCAGGCCATCGGCACCCCGCCAGGCATCTTGTAGATCGATTGCGCATGCAGATCGGGCCGAGCTCTGCGATAGGCAATGTACGACGCGAGGATGGTCGACCACGTGAAAATCACCAGGATTGCCGACACGGTAGAGACGATGGTAAACGCTGTCATGACCTCTGGAACGATGAACAGCAGCAGTACGCCCACCAGCATCAACAAAGTGGTAAACGCCAGGCTCAGCAGAGGCACGCTATTGCCCGACAAGCGCCGGAAAACCCCGGGAGCATTGTCGTGACTGGCCAGCCCGAACAGCATGCGGCTGGATGAAAATACGCCACTGTTGGCCGATGAGGCGGCAGACGTCAGCACCACGAAATTAACGATACCGGCGGCGGCGGGAAACCCTGCAACCAGAAACAGTTCGACGAAAGGGCTCTTGTTGGGCGACACCTGTTGCCAGGAAGTCACCGCAATAATGCAAGCCAGTGCCAGCACATAAAACAGGATGATTCTCAGCGGAATCGAGTTGATGGCTTTAGGCAGGGTCTTCTCGGGGGCGCGCGTTTCGGCGGCGGCAGTACCGATCAGTTCAGTGCCGGCAAAGGAGAAAATTGCCATTTGGAAACCGGCAAAGAAACCGAACAGACCATTGGGAAAGGCTGCCTGTTTATCCAGCAGGTGGTTCAGGGAAGCAGTCACGCCACTGGGGGATACAAAGGAGCTGGCAATCATCACTATGCTGACGCCAATCAGGGTGACGACAGCAATGATCTTTATGATCGCGAACCAGAACTCCACTTCACCGAAAAGCCTGACGGTCAGCACGTTTAAGGCGAACAGCGTCATCAACATACCGATGGCCGGGATCCACGCAGGCACATCGGGGAACCAGTACTGAAAGAATCCGCCGACCACGACGGCATCGCCCACCACCGCGACACTCCAGCTCAACCAGTATGACCAGCCGAGGAAAAATGCCGCTCGCGGGCCGAGGTAGGCACCGGCAAAATCGGCGAAGGTTTTGAAGTTCAAGTTGGAGAGCAACAGTTCGCCCATGGCGCGCATGACGAAGTAGACGAACATCCCGATGATCATATAAATGAGGATGATCGACGTACCTGAGAGGGCAATGATCTTTCCTGACCCCATGAACAGGCCTGTACCGATGGCGCCTCCCATTGCCATTAATTGAATGTGACGATTGCTGAGCGTGCGCTGCAGCGCGGGCTGTTCAACCCGCTCGGACGGAGTCGATTTCATTACAAAACCTCTTGATTTTATGTTTTTGAGTTTTGGCAGAAAGGTGGGTGTCTAGCGTTCTTGTTAGAGGTACAACGGCGACTGCCGGTGTTGGTTTTGCAGTGGCAGGGTTCCTCGACCACTCACACCATGAACGGCCCCCTGGCGATTTGCTCAGTGGGCGTCATCGATGGCTATCAGCTGGCTGTGCGCAGGCGCGGGGGGGCGATTGCGGGCGGCTGATCAAGCAGTTGGTAGAGATTTTTTATGTTGGCAGGCGTGGGCACCAGATGGATGCGCTCACCGATGGCATGCTCCCGCGCCAGATCGTGCACGTAGCGCAGGGACGAAAAGTCTTCCAGGGCAAAGCCCACCGAATCGAACACGGTGACCTGTGCGTCGTTCTCGCGACCCGGGACTTCGCCTTGAACAATCCGGAAAAACTCGATGACGGGAAAGTCAGGCTCCAGTTGTTGAATATCGCCTTCAATCCGGGTTTGAGGTTCAAACTCAACGATGACCCGGGCATTGCGCAGAATGTCGGCGTGCAGTTCGGTTTTCCCGGGGCAGTCACCGCCGACCGCGTTGATATGCATGCCGGGTTCGATCATCTCGGGCGTCAGAATCGTCGCATAGGCTTTGTCGGCGGTGACTGTGGTAACGATGTGCGCGCCCTTGACCGCCTCCTGCACCGAGCTGGCCAGAATCACTTCAATGTCCGGGAACGCGCACAGGTTGTGCTTCAACTTGAGTGAAGCGTCGCGGTCGATATCGAAAATGCGCAGTTCCTTGATGGACAGCATTTCGTGAAAGGCAAGGGCCTGAAATTCGCTCTGAGCGCCATTGCCGATGATTGCCATGATGCTTGCATCGGGCCGCGCCAGGGACTGCGCAACCAAGGCAGAGGTCGCGGCAGTGCGCACGGCAGTGGTGAGCGTCAGTTCACTGAGCAGCGTTGGATAGCCACTCTGGACATCGGCCAGGACACCGAAGGCCATGACCGTCAGCAAATTCCTTTGACTGTTATCCGGGTGACCATTCACGTATTTGAACGAGTACTGTTGGCCATCGTCGGTGGGCATCAACTCGATCACACCGTCGGCCGAATGATTGGCGGTGCGGGGCGACTTATCAAACTGTGCCCAACGCGAATAATCGGCTTCGATATACGTCGCCATTTCGCGGATTGCGCGGCGGATCCCCACCTTGGCGAACAGGCGTGCGGCATGATCGACGTCTATAAAAAGAGTCATGTTTTTATTCTCCGATTTAATGTTTGAAGCGCTGCCATTCAGGGGGTGGTTCAGGCGCGCTTGCTCTCGTAGCCATGCAGCACGTTGACCGCATTGATCCCGATTTCATCAACCATGTAGCCGCCTTCCATCACGAACAGGGTGGGGCAACCCACGCCCGCTATCAGCTCACCGATGCCGATGAAGTCCTCGCTTTCCAGCAGGAAGTGGCTGATGGGGTCGTCCTTGAAGGTGTCGACGCCCAGTGAAATAACCAGCACTTGCGGGGCGAATTGCTGGAGTTTCTTGCAGGCGTGGTGCAAGGCGTTGCGGTAACTTTC
Source organism: Pseudomonas sp. IT-P294 (assembly GCF_949767865.1). Taxonomy (NCBI): domain Bacteria; kingdom Pseudomonadati; phylum Pseudomonadota; class Gammaproteobacteria; order Pseudomonadales; family Pseudomonadaceae; genus Pseudomonas; species Pseudomonas sp. IT-P294. Next base: position 97,890 of record NZ_CATKQW010000004.1, read on the forward strand.
CCAGGTGGTGTTCTTTGGCAGCGGATAGTTCAGGTTGTAACCTTCACCGAGGCCTGCGCCGACTTCGTGGCTATAACCTGAGTAGTACGGATAGGACACCGCGGGCTCGCCGTGCAACGAGACAAACATGACGTCACTGCGCTCGTAGAAAATGTTCTGGGTGCCGTTGCCATGATGAAAGTCGACGTCCAGTACCGCGACACGCTTGGCGCCTTGGGTAATGGCTCTTTGTGCAGCAATGGCGGCGTTGTTGAGATAGCAGTAGCCGCCCATGTATTCACGCGCTGCGTGATGGCCGGGCGGACGGCACAGGGCAAAGGCACTGTCGTGGCCTTCATCGATCAATGCCAGGCCAGTGAGGGCTATGTCGGCACTGGTTTTAACCGCTTGCCATGTCGTGGCGGTAATCGGGGAGCCAGCGTCCATGGCGTAGAAACCCAATTTGCCGTCGATGAAGGCCGGTACTTGTTCGTTGGACAGATCGCGCACTGGCCATACCAGCGGCAGGGCGTCGTGGGTACGTCCGGTCGCGCACCATTCTGTCCAGGCACTTTCCAGAAAGCTGACGTAGCGCTCGCTGTGCGCGTTGACGTAGCACATGCGATCAAAGGCTCGCGGTTCTACGATCTGGCCTAGGCCTACCTGCTTGACGCGGTTATGGACGGTATCGGCCCGACTGGGCTGTTCGAACGACGGCTTGAGCACGCCGTCTTTCAATTCGGTGCCGTGGTGCAAACGGTGGGAATCACTGAAAACTGTAAACATTCTGCGCATCCGTTAATGTGAGCCAGTGCAAATATTCTGTTCCGGCACGGATGCGCTTTCTTTGCTTTGTTTTCGTGGTTTACTAGATTTTTCGGGTTTTTATACTCAGGATTGGCCAAATGCAGAAAAAATCATCCAAACGCATCAGTCTCGACGAGACGGACTTGGCAATACTCACGTTGCTGCAAGAGGATGCGAGCATTTCCAACGCCGAACTCAGCGAGCGCCTGTCGTTAAGCCTGACTCCTTGCTGGCGGCGGCGAAAGAGAATGGAAGAGGCGGGAGTGATAAAGGGCTACCAGGCGAACCTTGATCGACGAATGCTGGGACTGGACATCATGGCCTTCGTGCACATTCGTTTTTCCACCCACGCCGATCATGCTCCCGACGCCTTCGAGGCAGTGATTGCGCAATTGCCCGAGGTGTTGTCCTGTCACAAGATCACCGGGGATGCCGATTACGTGCTGCAAGTGTTGGCAGAGGATCTTGATAGCTATAGCGACTTTATCGAGCAGGTGCTCAGGCGTCAGGTGGGTATCGCATCCATCCAGTCCAGCCTGGCATTACGCGAGGTCAAGACCAGTAGCCGTATTGCGATACCCAAATCGAGCAAAGACTGAATGGGCCGAAGCGCCATCCAACCCCTGCCGACTTACCCTCCCCTCTGTGACGACGGACTAACCACCGCCACACAGGGTGTGCTCTTACTCCTTCACCTCAACCAGATCCAATGCCTGATTCACTGCCAATTCCCCCAACATCACCACCTGGGTAATTCCCAGCAGGGTCTTGCGGTGCGAGTTGTCCAGCAACGTCGCGAAGTTGCTGAGCATGGTGGTGGCCGAGCCCAGTGATTCACTGGCATTGGCCAGCAGGGATTCGGTGTCGTACTTGGGATTGACGAGGAACATACGCTCGGGTTCGTTGACCGCGGCCATGATGACGGCGCCCGGGTTCAGGTAGTGGTCGAGGGCGCGCTCGGCGGCGTCGTGGAATTTTTTGGAGTCGACGGATTCGTAGGGGGACGCTGGATCGGTATCGGGTGGGTTGGGTGTTGGTTTGATCATGAATGAAACTCCGATGCTACTTATTAAAAGGAGCCATCGCCCTCTCGCTACCAAACGGAGGGTGGCGGCCATACGAAGGTTGGTAGACCGGGCATCGGAACCGGCGCCCCCGAAGGAGCCCTGCGCATGGCCACCATAAAATCGCAGCCCTGAAGAAGGACCGCCGAAGGTGACGCTATGCGTCGATGCTGAGGGTCTACCAAACCCATCACCGTTTTTAGTGACGAGCAAACGATAGAACCCCTGCCACAGACGCACAAGCCGGCGGATTCTGGCTTACGCGTAGGTAACGACGCAAGGCGTTGTAGCCGTTAGGACGTAACACTGGGTGTCTTTAAACAGGCGACTTGAAACCTGTTTAAGGCATCAAACACCGATGGACAAATTCTTGTGTGAAATCGGTGGCGTCGGATCTGACGCCATCGCGAGCAGGCTCGTTCTCACAGGGAGGACAGGATTGAATTCAAGGCTTCAAGATGACAATGAATAGGTACGGCTTAGGGTTCAGGATGATTGCTGAGGTTGATTGACGGCATTGCCGAATCGGCCAGGCTATCTAGTCCTGAAATAGGTTTCATCTTTTTTACAATAACGCCCGCGGAGGCAGCCTCGCTGGCTCGACAGCTGCATTACGCGGGCGTTAATGGCCGTTACGCTACGCTTCATCTACTGAATCAGCGGCCTGAAAATCCTTGAAGACGTCTGTGTACGACATCAGGCGCGATGATGAGCTTTAGCCCTTCAGCTCATCCAGAGCATCGATGATTGCATCATCACTGTTTACCATCGACTTTTGCATGTCTTGTGAAATGGTTTTTTGGACATCCATTACCTTTTCGGCTAGCGCGCGGCCTTCTTTGGAGCCTAGGATAATCGCCATGGCTTGCTCGGGATGCTTATTGGCACGAATCATCAGTTCGAGTTCTTCGTCGTCGAAATGATCGGCATAGATGTCAACCATCTTGCTTTTCAATTCGTCCTGATCAAGTTTGTCCCGCACGACGTTGCGAATCTGTTCCCGTTCCAGCATCGGGTAACGGGAAGCGTAACTTGCCGATGCGATTTCCACGATGGTGCTGTAATGCTTGGTCAAACCGCTGACCTCAATCAACTCCTCTGCCTTGTCCTTACTACCACCACAGCCTGCCAGTGCCGCCGCGAACAACACAGCCAGCGTTAGCTTTCTCATGCCCATGAGCATTTGTCCTTGATCAGTTTGGAGGTGCGGATCGATTAGCGTCGATTCAAATGAATCGCGCCGATGACCACGAGCAGGACAATGACGCCGATAAACGTACCGAAAGCAGGAGACATTGCAGCCGGCCACATCAGACCTCTGCCGAGGTTATAGGCGAAGCTGGCGTGGGAGTACGAAGTGAACAGCCAGGAGTAAAGCGTGTAGATCAGGCCAATGACGAGATAGCCGGAAATGATCTTCCCTTTGAGCGACATGATGTCTTCCTTGTGAACCATAGATGATTTTTCAGCAACATACTATTTTGGTGATGGCATTTCAACATCGCGATCACACCTCGCTGTGGCGACGAACCCCACTGGCTTAATCCCGGTAGGGTCTTGGGGAGGGTGCTAGCCAGTAGTACTCGGGGTAGACGAGGAACATGCGCTCGGGTTCGTTGACCGCGGCCATGATGAGGGCGCCCGGGTTGAGGTAGTGGTGGAGAGCGCGCTCGGCGGCGTCGTGGAATTTTTTGGAATCGACGGATTCGTACGGGGATGCTGGATCGGTATCGGGTGGGGTGGGTTGGGTGTGGGTTTGATCATGAATGAAGCTATCTAGTTAATGCTTAAAAAGGAGCCTTCACCCTCGCTACCAACCGACGGGTGGCGGCCATACGCGGGTTGGTAGACCGGTAACTAGATAAACCCGGCGCCCCCGAAGGAGCCCTGCGCATGGCCGCCATAAAGCAGAGACCTAAAGGATCTGCAAACGGTGCGCTATGCGTCTAGTTATGCCGGGCTACCAAACCCGATCACTGTTTTTCAGTGACCCAGCCACGATAGAACCCGTGCCCTGGACGCACAAGCCGGCAGATTCTGGCGTACGCGTAGGTAACGACGCAAGGCGTTGTAGCCGTTAGGACGTAACACTGGGTGTCTTTAAACAGGCGACTTGAAACCTGTTTAAGACTTCGAATGTTGGGCCAATTTTTCTTGGCTGAAATTGATGGTGTTGGGTCTGACGCCATCGCGGGCAAGCCCACTCCCACAGGGGAGATGGGTTGAATTGTAGAAACCGGGGACATCCTTTACGTTTTAAACCGGAGACATCCGTACTGGCGCGCATTTCGCGCTTCAGATGACGCTCGCGGCGCTCAGGACGCAGGAACAAACCACGATCACTGTGGAGTCAGTGTGTAGTGGTAGTGGACTGCTCCTGTCTGTGGATGTACCAGCCAGTAATCATCCTTGTCTTTTTTTAATCGATAACATTCTTTGGGGATTTTGGGCGAGGTGAAACAAATCACCCCCTCCTTGACGGTCCAATATTCCGTCTCGGGTGGTTTACCGGACAGTGTGAATATTTCGGTCCCATCAGCATTAAAACTTAAAGTATAGGGCAAGCCTGAAGGGCCGATATTATTGAGTTTGTTCCCAACCAAGGTGCTGCGAACTTGCTCATCATCAAGCGCCACTGCTGAAGCTGAAACCGGCTTCACCGTATTTCCACCAGACGTAGCACACCCGGACAAGGCAAGTACCAGGAACAGGCAACTCCAACGTTCAATATTCATACCGCACCTCCACTGTCTGCCAACCCCGATAAAACTTATCAATCAAAAGACAACAGCCACAGCCTTTATTTGACTGTAAATTTGTTATTGGTTTTGTTATTCACACTATCGACAAACCAGACTGCAACCCCATCAGTGAGTACTTTATTGCATTCCTTGCCATATTTTTGATAGGTCACACAGATAACATTCTCCGTAATAACCCAATAACCGGATTGCATCGGATCGCTGGAAATCTGGATTACTGCAGTCCCGTCAGGGTTCAATGTTTCAGTAAAGGGATAACCGGTAGACGTCACACTCGAATGCTTGCGACCTATCACCGTCGCGTTAATCTCACTGCCATTTAGTTGTTTCGCGCTTGCCGGCGCATCGGCGTGGGCATCGACCGCAGTTTGATGCTCAGAAGATGAGCAACTTGTCATGAACAGCACGACTAACGAATAAATAATTACCTTATTCATGCCCTTCACCCTGCTATGAGCCTACGGATCCAATGCATTGAGAATAGCCATCCAACAACCAAAAAATATATTAATTCACGATAAAGTTAATAGCGCAAAATCAACAAAAATGATTCATTCCTGAAACAAAGTTAAACCGATAGGCATTAGAGAATGGGTTTATTTTTTCCCGGCTCGTTCGCTACAGTTATTGGGAAGGCGCCTCCCCGTCAATCGCCAGATCATTTGCGCGTCGATCCTCTTCGAGACCGGTGGCGCGCTGAATGAGCGCGGTGTTTCGAATGGGGAACAGGACATCACCGATTGATTACATTACGTATCAACTGAAATGCGCATTGGCGGCATTATCACAACTGTGCTCTGCCTTTAGATTACGCAGGCGTTTTGTGTCTTCATCGGCGACTCGCCTGACGTGTTTATAGAGCCCCCGGTGACGATGCCGATTTACCGATGACGTAGCCAAGGTGTCTCTCATGATTCAGAGCATTATGAAAACTGCTTGCCTGACCACCCTTCTTGTCGCGTGCGCAACAATACCGTTCGTTCAGGCGCAACCCTTGCCGCTCGGCACACCCGGGGCCTTGCACAATGAAGACGTGGAGTGGCGTAACTTTCCGGCGTTCCCGAAAGAAGTGAAGCTGGCGGTGCTGGTCGGCGACCCCAGTAAGCCAGGCCCGTACGTTGTGCGAGTCAAAGTGCCGAATGGCATCAAGTTAATGCCCCATACACACCCTGAAGATCGTATCTACACCGTAATGTCCGGTGTGTTTTATATTGGTTTCGGGTCTGTCTTTGATCCAGACAAGTTGGTTGCCTACGGCCCCGGCAGTGTTGTAGTGCTCCCGGCCAATACGCCGCATTTTCATTGGGCCAAGTCGGGAGAGTACATCTCTCAGGTGTATGGAACAGGTCCGTTGGGGCTTGAGTATATTGATAGTCATGACGACCCTCGCAACGCGTCAAAGTGAAGACGCGTTACGTGTATTTTCAGTTTTCATTTATCCAGGAGCGACCATGATCCTCAAGCGCGCAGGCTCGCAGCCATCGATAAAAGCCCCAGAAGCGTACTTCACAGGCACCGTCCGTATGGACCCGCTCAACTCCCCTCCTTCACCGGCCCGAGCATCCATCGTCAGCGTCACCTTTGAACCCGGCGCTCGTAGCGCCTGGCACACCCACCCGCTGGGTCAGACGCTGATCGTCACCGCAGGCTGCGGCTGGACGCAGTGTGAAGGCGAACCGATTGTGGAAATTCGTGCCGGCGATGTCATCTGGTGCCCACCGGGTCATAAACACTGGCACGGCGCGAGCGCCACCACAGCCATGACCCACATTGGGGTCCAGGAAGCGTTGGACGGTGTGAGTGTCGTCTGGATGGAAAAGGTCACCGACGAGGAATATAACGTCGGTCCGACAGGCGAATGAGTTGACCTGTTGAGTGAACCTGCCAGTTGAAACTGAATGGATTTACCGAAAACGAGGTGCGGTATTCAAGCGAGTGAGCGAACAGTTGGCCGACACAATCGTCAACTGCTCGCTACGGACTCAGCCAGGCCAGCTAACCTTATGCAATAGAAAGCCCAGTAACACGTTCAAACCAAAGTATCTGAACAACTTGCCCTGACCTGAAAAGGTGGGTCGTCCATGTATCAGAACTTAGCCTTGCTCGCCGCCTTCCTCCTGGCCTACAGCATATTTGCCGGGAAACTCGAGTCACGCCTGATTAATGGTCCGCTGATGTTCATGCTGGCGGGATTGATTCTGGGTCCGGCGGTGCTGGGCGTTCTGCAACCCCGGATTGACAAGGAAGGCCTCAAGATCCTGGCTGAACTGACCCTGGCGATCGTTCTGTTCAGCGATGCGGCTAACGCCGACCTCAAGGTGTTACGGGCATACGAAGGATTGCCACTGCGCCTGTTATTGATCGGTCTACCACTGACCATCCTGAGCGGTTGGCTGGCGGGTATCTGGTTGTTTCCGCAGGTTCCTCTCTTGGAACTGGCCATCCTGGCGACTCTCCTGGCGCCCACGGACGCTGCGCTGGGCAAGGCGGTGGTGAGCAACCCCAAGGTTCAAGCGCCTGTGCGCGAAGGGTTGAACGTGGAGAGCGGGCTCAACGATGGTATCTGTGTTCCGGTACTGTTGATGTTCCTGGCGCTGCTGGTGGAAGAGCAAACGCAGTCTCCTATGACGCTGGCACTGGAGCTGGTGATCGAAGAGCTGGGCATCGGTGCATTGGTGGGTATCGCCATGACACTCATCGCCTGGCTGCTACAGCGTTACTCCGCAAAACACCGCTGGCAAACACCCATGTGGTCACAATTGACCCTGCCCGGGCTGGCGCTTTTATGCTTCGCCACGGCGCAAACACTGGGTGGCAGCGGCTTTATCGCTTCCTTCGTCGGGGGGCTGCTCGCGAGCTATTTGTTTACCGAACAAAAGCACCATCTGCTCGAGGCCGGCGAAGAAATCGCCAGCCTGTTATCGGTCATTACCTGGATCGTATTTGGCGCACTGGTGATTCCCTGGGCCTGGGCAATCGTCACCCTGAACATGTGGATTTACGCGGTGCTCAGCTTGACCGTAATCCGTATCCTGCCTGTGTTGATCAGCTTGGCGGGAACCCGCTTCGATGGCGAAACCCGTCTGTTCATCGGTTGGTTCGGACCGCGAGGACTGGCCAGCATCGTCTTCGCCGTAATGATCCTGGACTTCCCCCTGAACGCCAGTCGCACGCTGGTGGCGACCGCTGCCTGTACTGTTTTACTCAGCGTGCTGCTGCATGGTTTGAGTGCCAATCCGTGGGTTGCACGACTGGCCAAGAAGACGAAAAAGGAGACGGATATAGTTTAAGAAAACTATAAATCCATCCCCTTTTTTCAAACTTTCAGGGTGCAGCCCGTCAAGCAGAAGGCATCAACTGCGCCCCACGGAACCTGTCACCGGTAAATTACCCAGCAACTTGAGCCCCGTACTTTTTACGAAAGCGTCATAGTCCATCGGTCTCTCAATACGAGTTTCCGCGTTGGGTAATACGTAAGCCCAGGCGCGCTTGGACGATGCGTCGTAAACCAGCTTGAACAGGCGAGTCGGCACCCAGACTTTGTTGTCGCCAATGGTGGAGTGACCCGAGTCAAAGAGCGGGCCGGTAAACACAAAAACATCGCCATCGGCTCGCTTGGCAAATTTCCTGACATCGGATTCGACCTTGCTCCAGATCTTCCGGTTGTTGGTAGGGTCTTGCGGCACCATGTTCGACAGCGCAAAAGATTGTGCCATCGCATGAGGACTCGGTGCATCGGCAGCCGGGGATTGATGACCACGGTCCACGGCCGGATGCTGGCTACGGTAGTCGCTCAACTCTGCCCGCCCACCCTTGGGAATGCGTGGGTCCGCATAGAACTGGTTAGTGCGCTCCTCCCCTTTTGCATCCTGAAGCTGGGCGGCAGTAAGACGCTCCACCACTACCAACGGTGTCTTGCTGGTTTGTGAGTACAGCACCGCGAAGTTATCGGAACACAAGGCCAACGGGTTCATGGTTGCAGGCACGGTGGCCATGTTGATCGGCCTGGCTGACGGGAACAGATCGGCACAGCCCTCGAACGACGCCTGCTTCTGCTTGTTTGAATAGAGGTCCAGCGCCGCGTTCTGGCTGATCGAGCCCGAGCGGGACGCGTGTTCCTGAGACTGGCTGGGTGGCTTGAGGAAATCCAGCAGGCTGCGGGCTTCCACGCCGGTTGAGAGCAAAACAAGGGCCGACAGCCCAACTGCAATTTTGCGTAGGTACATGCTTTAGATCTTCGAATGGGATTGAGGAGTAAACGTAGGGCGAATGCCGATGGAGGCGGCTGCAGATTATGTTGCGGTGAGCATGCTTTCACTGTCCTTGATCAAAATACCCGTGTGGAACCGGTCGGTTCCAAACAGTACGACCACTAACGATCGTGCGCGTTATGACCACCATTAATCCCTTTAGTGCTGAGCAGCGTTGGCATTCTACCTGTCAATTCACGTCGACAAAGTGATCGGCAGAAAACGGGGAAAACCAAACCGCTGTGCTCTGGCATTCGGGAGCAACCGGATCGGAAAGTACCCGTTGCACATAGGGCTGAGGTCTGCACTTGTTGCCCGACGGTCTAACATGACCAGTGAAGCAAAGCAGTATGACGCTCTGATACATTCGCCTTTTTCTGGAGGGAGAAATGATGCGAAGGATTATCGCAACGGGGGCACTCCTGCTCGCCTTGGGCGGGTGCGAAACATCGCCTATGCAGGTTTCGGAAGCGCGGCCGGTGCCGGCCAACGATATGTTCCCGATCAAAAGCGAAGATGCACAAGATACGGAAGATTCGGGACGCCTGACCATTTTCCGTGATGACGGGTTTGTCGGCGCGGGATGTGACGCCGTGCTCTACATTGATGGTCAGCGCGCCGCGAAGATAGCTCCCGGTCAAAAGGCATCTTTCGTTTTGCCGCCCGGTAAAGTGAACCTCGGTACCGGACTAGCCGAATCTGGACTGTGCGCGGGTGCCGCGATCAAAACTGTCGCGGCCAACATCAAGCCAAGGAAAGAAGTGATCTACCAAATCAACTGGGATACGCAAGGTTTTTCCTTGGGTCCCTATGTTCAAGAGGGGCATTGAGCGCAGAGGAGCTTCGGCCAGTTTCCCACGCCACGCTCATGAAGTGGCAAGGCGGCTAAATAGCCGCCCTCGGAAAACGCTAAACCACGACGAATCAATCGGCCCCTATGCGCTCAGTATTCGCTCAATGCGTTCACGTGCCGCCCCTGTTAGACGTCTGACGCCTAATAGCCTGGCAACCTCAAGGGCTCGGTCCCCAGAATCGATAATGCTCGCGGCGATACGCAACTCCTGCGCCGCGATCTCCTCGATTGAACGTGCGTCATCGACCGATACCGGAACACGGTATGTCGACCACTCCATCACATCGCCCTCGGCGTGCCAGACGAATGCCTCCTCAAGTCCTTCCTGCCGAACGTGATGGTGCTGTTCGGCCAGTTCCAGCACTCTGTCTCGAATAAGCCGTCCTGATCGTTGGAAACCGTGTGCGCGAGCAATACGCTGGACTAAGAGTGTGTCGAGAATGGGGGCTTCCTGGCGTAGCACCTCTTCAATGATCTGACGGAGCACCGGACTGTAATGCGCTAAGTGAAACTGCTCGGGTTGGATCATGTGCGCAAGCGTAGAAAGATCGGCAACGCGATATTCACCCTTCTGCCCCAGAGAAACCGGTTGATCGCTGTGAGCACGAGCAACACGAACGTCCGCAATCTGCGACGGCAATGTACTCACGGAGCTAATGGGCGCTTCTGGCAACTCATCACTAATGCCGGAGTCGCTTGAGAAATCGATAACGATTGGAGCGGCCAGTGGCTCCTCGGTTACTGGACTATCGATTGCCTCTACTCGGGATTGAGCCAGAAGGTCGTTCAGAGCCATGTGCAGCTTCTGCAAGGCGCCTTCTTTATTTACCCACCATTCCGTGGACCAAAGTCGCACCAGGTTCCATCCCAAGCCGCTGAGAATCGCGCCTCTGACTTTATCCCGGTCCCGAGCGGTGGCGGCACTGTGGTAAGTCGCGCCATCACACTCGACACCCGCCAAATAGTCACCCGGACGATCAGGGTGAACAATCCCCAGATCGATACGAAAACGCGACACGCCGATCTGCGGGACTACTTGCCACCCAAGACGACGCAGCCCTTGAGCAACAGCTTCTTCAAACGGTGAGTCATATCCACCAACCGAGCCATGTACCGCCTCTGCCAAAGCCTTGGGGCCACGCTGAGCAAACTCAATGAAGTGCTTCAAATCCCGGACCGCCCGAGCATTGGTCCGGTTCAGATCGATCATCGACGGGTCGAACGAGGTGAATACCAACATCTCTCGACGTGACCGTGTGATGGCGACGTTTAGCCTGCGCCATCCACCGTCCTTGTTGAGAGGGCCGAAGTTCATCGACATAACCTGCGCACCCGGCTCGGTGGGCCCGTAGCCGATCCCGAGCATAATCAGGTCTCGCTCATCGCCCTGGACCGTTTCCAGGTTTTTGACGACGACGGGTTCGGTCTGGGTATCCTGGAAAAACGGCTCAATCTGTGGGTGTTGCTTACGGGCAGCGTCCAACAGATCGTTGATCAGCTTTTGCTGGTCAGAGTTGAGCGTGATGATCCCGATTGAATGACCCGCAGCGACGAACGCAGGATCGGTTAGACGTTTGACTGTTTCGCTGACAATGGCTTCAGCCTCAGCTTGGTTGTAACGGCCTTTTCCTTTCGCATACACGCCCTCGACCCTGCGCCATTCAACAGCACTTGCGCGAGTTTCGGCTGCTGGGAAGGTAATCAAATTACTATCGTAGTAACGATGGTTGGAGAACGCGATCAGGCTTTCATGGCGACTACGGTAGTGCCAACTCAAACTGTGGCTCGGCACCCCTGCTCCCAGGCATTCGTCCAGGATGCTCTCCATGTCTTCTGCTGTGTCGTCGTCGCCAGCATTGGGGCCACGGCTGAAGAAGTTCGTAGGCGGCATCTGACGAGGGTCACCGGCGATAACAACTTGCTTGCCCCGAGCTATCGAACCGATTGCGTCCCATGGAGCAATCTGCGAAGCCTCGTCGAAGATGACCAGATCGAATGGGGGCTGATCGGCAGGCAAAAACTGCGCAATCGACAGTGGGCTCATGAGCATGCACGGTGCGAGGCGATTCAGCGCGTCCCCCATCTCAATAGCCAGCTGCCGGACTGGTTTGTGTCTACGGGACTTCTGCAATTCATGCTTGAGAATGGCGAAGCCGCTGCTCTTGGGAATGTCATTCTTTGAAGGGATCAGGCCACATAGTTTCGCCCGAATGTATCGCACCGTCAGTTTAGCCAGTTCGTCGTCCAGGCGAACGAAAGCACCAATGTCACTCATGTGCTCGGCAGCGACAAAATTCCTCAGAAGCGGCTCGCTGTCGATGCCCTGTGTCGCAAACCAATGAGCATAGGCCGTGACAAAAGTTTCCTCGCTTGCAGACGGAGTCAGGCTTCCGGCTTCCAACGCTTGGGCGAGGCTTGCCAAGCCGGCTTCACCAGCCTGCTTGCGTACTCGACACCAGTCGCACCAGGCCTTGAGTTGTTCTTCCTGCTGCTGGATAGAAAGTGAAGTAGCCCGCAACGCCGCAACACTCGGATGCGCGTCTGCGTCCGTTGCTGCCAATCCAGCGAATAGCCGAGCGGCTTCGTTATAGCGAGACAACGCCTGTTGCAATGCCGATAACGCTGCGCTGATTTGCCCACCCGGCGCCAACATCTCATTCGCATCGATGACGAGACGCGCGACTGCGCCGCGCAATGAAACCAAGTGGTCGGGTGATTCGGCCAAGCCACTCAGCAGCCCGCGCAGCGTTTCAGCCAGTTTGATAGCTCGCAGTGTAAGGGCGGTGTCGCTGGTCAGACCTTGCCAGCCAGGGATCGACTGCATGTCACTTGCCAACGCGTCCAACTCCGTTAACTGCGCATGCAGGCGCTCGAAAATGGCGAGGTCACCCAGCGTGTCCGGAAGGCCCGCCGCGCCACCTAAAGAGGCTATTTTTTCCGCCACCTTTTTCTTGGCGAAAGTAGCCAGGAACCAGAACTTGCCCTCGGCCTCTCGCCATTCGCGGTGCATGGCCTCAAGCGGGATGCGACGGCAAGCTTCATCGGCATAATCCAGTGACAGGCTTTCCTCCAACTCCCGATAGCTCTCTACCAACTGACAAGCACGCCGGGCTGCTTCTATACGCGTGACAACATTGGGGGCAAATGCGAATGAAAGGTTCATCCCGCAGGATTCCACGATCAAGCTCGTCAAATCGTGAAGCTGCTGTACCTGTGTGACTTCCGCCACAGGCAACGCCAAGTGCGTCAGGCCAAGAAGCCTCTCACTTGCAGTATTTAGCGCGTCAAGGGCCTGTGGCAACTCACGCGAGGCGCTTGCAATTTGTGCCTGCCAGGCGTTCGACCATTGGGTCTGTGCCAGTGCGCCAAACTTGCCTGACAAGTCGCGCGCCGCAACGCCGTTAAGCCCAAGCCGACGCGCCAGATCGAGCAACTGGCCATACTCGGCAGCATCGTGTTCCTTGCCTGTTGGCCAAGCCAGTCTCGGCGTCTGAGGACTGTGATCACGAACGACGCGACCAATCGCCTGATGCAGGGAAAGACCGTTGCTCCAACGTCGATGCAGGACCTCGACCAACTGGTTAAGTCGCGACCGCAGCGTTTGCAATCGAGCAGCCTCACGCTCCCACTCCTCGGCGCTCAATGCGTCACTCACATCCCATGCGCGATCCAACTGCTTGAGCACTTCAACTTTGGACGCTTTGCTTGAGTGCAACTCCAGGCAGAACTCGCCTAACCCCTTCTCCGCTAAGCGACGATAAACCACGTCGAGGGCAGCACGCTTCTCTGCCACGAACAAAACGCGACGGCCTAGTGCAAGGTTATGAGCAATCATGTTGGCAATGGTCTGCGACTTACCGGTTCCCGGAGGTCCATCCATGACGAAACTATGAGTGCCAGCCGATGCCACCACGGCAGATAACTGCGAAGAGTCAGCGGGCAATGGCGCAAAAAGCTGAGCAGGCGTTACTGTTGAGTCCAGGCGCTCTGGCCTGGGAAACTCGTCCGAGCCAGAGAAGCCTTCACCTGCTTCTTTAGGCTCCAGCAAATGTTTGACCAATGGGCTTTGCAGCAGCTGTGCCCCGTTGGCATTCAAGTCCTTCCACATCAAATATTTGGCAAATGAGAAAGTGCCCAGAACCAGTTCGGTACTCACCTCACATCCGGGCACATCGCGTACCGCTCGACGCACCATGTTCCAGATGCCGGTAACATCGATGCCGCTTTCATCACTTGGTAGCTCGCCATCGAGCCCGGGTATCACCAACTCAAAATCATGACGCAGCAATTCAAGTAGGGTTAGGTTGAAACGCGGCTCCTCGTCGAGCAACGTCAGCGTCACCCCAGACAAGGCACTTTTGCGCTCAAGTTTCACCGGCAGCAAAATCAGGGGTGCGGAGTAGGTCTTCGGGTCTTCGGCGCTTTTCTTCCATTTAAGAAAGCCGATTGCCAAAAACAGCGTGTTTGCCCCGCCCTCCTCCAGATCGCTGCGCGCCTTTCGGAATAGCTCAATCAAGGTTGCTTCAAGCTTGATCTTCTCCAGGCTGGCGAGCACTTCGCCCCGAGCAAGCGCTTGACGGGCGACTTCGTCTACCAGGCTTTCATTATTCTGCTGCTCGTAGACGGCCACATCACGGCCGCTGCTATTCAGGTCAGGTACCGGCACCACTCGAATGCGCTGGCCACTCGAAAGAAGGTCTTCAAGCGCTGCTGGATCAGGACAGACAAGACGTACGCCTTTAGCGCTGTCTGGCAAATGCAGTAGACGGTTGCGAGTCGTCAGATCGAGGAGTTTGCGTTGCCAGAGCGTTAATTTACCGGCCGGACCTTCGTTACCCTCGTTGATTTCGACATCGAACCCTGGCAGTGCTGGGGCCTCCTCCAAGCTTTCAGCGGCAGGCGGAGCATCGTCTGCCAGATCCGATGCATTGACTGCGGACACCAGCGCCATTGGGCGGATCTTCTGCATCCGAGCACGGTGCAAATCGATTGCCATGATGAACTGATCATCATCTAGTTGCCGCTGCGCAGCGGCGACCGCTTGGCTAAAATTCGGTGCCGGCGATTGGGTCGCCAAGGTGGTCTCGAAAACCACCATCTCCTTCAGATCCAAGCGCTTGCGTACAGCCGACGCTTCGTCAGTCAACAGTTGGGAAAACTCTTGAGGCTGCAACCAAACGCCTGCAAAGGCGTGCCCCTTTGTCATGATCAGCAGGGCATTCAGTCCAGCCTGCTCCAACGCCGCAGCGAACAGCAATGCCATATCCAGGCAGGTCGCCACACCGTTTTCCAGAATGACGCTTGGCGGCCTGATCTTCTGGCCCTGTTGCTCAAAACTGGCTGGAGGCAATGCATAGCTCAACTGAAAGCTGCACACCGCGGACCAAATGGCGGAGGCAAGCTCCCACGTGCGCGTGCGCGACTTGCTTTCATAGCCATCAATGCCGTCTTTCTTTCCTGCTCGCCGCAAGACTTGAGAAGCGGCTTTGAGCACTCGGTCTACCGACGGATCATTGGGCATGCAGAAAGCTGCCAGCAACTCTGGCATGGCGCTCAAACCACCCCATTCAGTGCGAGAAAGCAGCTCAGTGGGAAAGCGCTGCTCGACGAGTACGTTCTCGCCTTGGGACAAGCGCAACACCACATCGGCACTCAGGCTTTCACTCAGCCCGGACAGATAGCCAGCGTTGAGCTTGATGTCGCGCTCAGAAATGCTAAGGCGATCACCCGCATGAATCCGGTCAATAGGCCAAGACCGGCTTTCAACGAAATCTGGGTCGGTGCTTAAAGTCAGTATCAGATTTTCAAGACTTGATTCTTCCTGGTTCCAAATGCTCAATTCTCGTACAAGCGGAATGGCATTCTGGTGGGAAGCGAAGCCGATCTTACGAGCGATCAGCGCCTCAATCTTGATGTTCATCCACGGGCTCCCGAAGCTACCAGTGCTTGCCTCATAAAGAGGCAGCTAAAAAAAACCCCTATAGTCCATGACTAATCACCGGTTGGGAATTTCTTTATCTCGCAATCCAGTCGTATGGTTCAGGCAATAGCAGTCGCTCGAATTGTTCCACCATGCTGTGGAACGAACTATTTTGCCTCTCTACACCACACTGTTGCGGCCAAATCCATCCCCACTGTATCTGCTTCTGCCTAACGACTACCGGTTAGCATTGCTCCTCATCCAAGGAGGTATTGCTCAATGCCGGACGCCACTAACCTCTACTTATTCATTGTTGCCGCCTTGCTGTTGCTGATCGTGCCTGGCCCTAACATGGCTATTGTCAGCAGCCATGCAGTTGCCCACGGCTGGCGCGCCGGCCTCGCCGCAGCACTGGGAATATCCCTGGCCGATGTGCTTATGACCGTCATGGTCAGCGCAGGTCTCGGTGCGCTGGTGATGAGTTGGGCGCCGGCCTTTGACTTGCTACGGTGGGCCGGGGCTTGTTATCTGATGTGGTTGGCCTGGCAGGCATTGAAGACCCCTCCTGCGGATACTGACACTCAAGCTACACAGGCTCCGTTTCGGAAAATCTTTGCCCGAGCCACGTTCAACAGCCTGTTAAACCCCAAGGCGCTGTTGTTCTTCATGGTATTCCTGCCGCAGTTCGTCACCGTAGGTGCCAGCAGCGTCACCTCGCAATTGATGTTCTTAGGTTTGTTGCTTGCGCTGATCGCATTGATCTTCCATTCCCTGCTCGGATTTTGCGCCGGGCGACTGCATGGGCGCCTGCGCAAAGGCTTGATATCCAAACGCCTCGGTGCTTATGGTTTCGCTGCGGTGATGACAGCTCTGGCGGTACGATTGCTGGTGCTCAACCGGCCGCTATAAAGGGTCGAGGCACACCGATTTGGCAAAATATGTTCCTCGCTGATACGCACCATCGAATGTCGGGATCTGGACGAGATGTCTGATAGGGACAGAAGCAGCCAGTGGACGCAGCGATAGCTAATGGGTAGCTATGCTTGGTCTACTGCCGGGACTAATTGAGCAGATTGGGCTTTGCGTCCATGGCGGCTAGACGACATAACAAGCAATGTTATCCACTAAGCCCGTGAAGGTGTTGTCACCCCACTTGGGGTCAATTTAGAGTTACGTCCAAAGAGGAGTCCGCCATGACCGTAGTCGATCGCCTCAGGTATTTGCGTGTCATTCTAGTTTTGGCTGGCCTCGCGTGCCTTGCTCTCTACCCACTAATGTTGTTCTGGCCATCTGGCTGGGCCTGGCACGTCGGTCACTCGGACTACCCGATGATGATCGTCGGCATCTACGCCACACTTGGCGTGTTCTTGATCCTGGCCGCACGTGATCCATTAGCCAATCTGAGCCTGATCTGGTTCGCCGTGTGGTCTAGCGTCGTACACGCAGGAATCATGGCCGTCCAGTCGGTCACCCAACCGGGGCAAATGGGGCACTTGATAGGTGACGTGCCGGCGCTCTTCATCGTGGCGGTTGCCTTGGCCATCTTGACGCCCCGCTCGCAACTGGCCGCTCGGCCCAGCACACACAATGGGGCTTGACCTGTTCAGGTCGATTGCTGCCCCTCACAACAGGCCCAATCGGCCAACACCGGACCGTCGAAACGATCCTAATCAAAGGCTGCATCAACACTCACTGAACACCTCTGAAACCGAGCCTATTAAACCAACCCACTTATCTATTTCAGCTCAGTTCTTATTTCCGTTCCGGGCACAAAATATTTACCAGGATCCTTGGCCTCCTTCAGGTCAACCAAGGCTCGGCAAATGCAATGTGAGAACTGTTTCTGCAACGCTTCGGGGTCTTTCCATGCTATTTCCGATGCTTGCAGAGGTTGTGCCTCGGCGGTTTTATAGCAAACACAATTGTCGATTCGGGTGATGCCGTTATTGCTCTGACAAGCAGTGGTCAGCAAAGAAATCGCGATGAGCGTCACGAAGCGTTTCATTGGTTCCCCTCCGAGGTTTGTTGTGAAGGGCTAACGATAAATAGACCGCAACGGGTTGATAGTGCCTTTGCGGGGTTGGTCGATTGCATTCCCCCCGCTCTCTCGCTTGCCATCTGTTCAATAAGCCCGACAGTAGATGAAAGCTTAGCGCTCATTTTCCTTCGCTCCATCCGCTGGATGCTTTTGACTCGCTGGTACGACTCTGGTGTTCTTTGAGTCCATCCACCGCTAGTTCCTACGAATGCGCCGACGATCTCGAACATCATCAGCCATCGCGGGTATTGACTGTCGCGCACTGCCTGGCGACGGCGCGGCAGCAGCAGTAGCAGGTGGCGTCCATATTGAGCTGTGATCGGTGGCGGTCTGACGACCGATATCCTCGCGGGCACGCAGCGGCGACTCCCAAGCCGATGTCTGAAAGCTCATCCGCTTCAAAATCCGGTTGCCACTCAACTCATGCTTGACCACCGCCAGCAGATGCAACAACACCAGCCCCCCCAGCATGGCGGTACTGTCCTGATGCGCAGCATGGAAGTCGCTCAGCAACTCAGGGTTGGTGATCAGCGGTGGCATGCTCAGCGCGCCAAATACCGTAATCGATCGATCCATCATCAGCACACCCGTGAGCAACACCATCCCCGTTATCAGATAAATCAGGTTATGAACAAAGGTCGCCAATAATTCACCCGGCACGACCGTGTAGTGACGTAGATGATTGATGCGCAAAACTACACGCATCAGGAAAAAAGGAATGAACAAGGTCGTCATCGAAATATTCAAGGCCGTCATTATTGATTTCATGTGTGGTGACACATTGAACAACGCGACATAAGACCCCGTGCATAACGACCATAGAATTACAAACGCGGACAGCCAATGCAGTGCAACTTGCGCCCATGTGTATTTATGATGACTCATGACGGTATCCTCAAACTCGAACTGAGAGAGATTTTTATTCATGCCACCTACGATTAATGTCAAACCACCGGGACACCTAAAACGCCCCATCTCGCCCAACTTTTTTGGGGCGGGACAACCTCATTCAGCAATTACTACGCCAACATTCAGTTAAATAGTCTTGACGACTGGAAGCCTTGCTGACCAAGGGTTTTAGCCACCACCACGTTTCGGTCTGGACAAAAAACCTGCTGGGAACTGCCCCCATAAACGGGAGAGGTTTACACCGAAGTTGAGGGGTAATTGGGTGCTCATACTCGAACGTATATTTTTATCTAGTCACCTATGTAAAAGGGCGCCAGATCAATGGATCCGAGTTCACTCCCCTGCCTGATGAATAAAATATCGAACTATCAAATACCGATGAGCTGAAAACGTGATTTTTGACATCCACGACTTATAGACGGGAGAAATTCTCTAACACTCACAGCCAGTGGATAATGGCGACTTACAGTAAAGCAGCCAACGGGGTGAATATTAACCAACTGAAGCAGAGTCCCCTGCTTACAACCTGTTCGGTTGGTAGCAGCAACCGGCTGAGTCCGCCGTCGACTGCCGTGCTCCAGGACGGACAGCAGTCGGCCAGAAGTGGACTTCGAGAGAACGAACCTCAAAGGGGATCGAAGACTAAGGCCGTTAGCTATTTAAAGCAGCGGTCGTCTAGAACTTTTCCTTATTTATCGGTCTATGTGGATAGGCACATCCGCTCGGTAAGCGCGAACCCTCAGGGCTCCTCAACCGGATGGCCATACGTCCAAATGTCAATCAGAGGTTGGCTTCGCTCATGAAATTCCATGACCCACGAATGATGCTCTTCGGCCTGTTCGCGCTCGCGGTAGTGGGCTCGGCATCAGCAACACAGATGAAGACCTCAGCCCCTGATTTCAAAGCTGAAGTCACAGCCGTTCAGACTCCGGCCCAGGCTGCCAACAACCCTTGGCCTTCCTTGGCCAGCATGGCCGGCAAGCCGTCAGGGCCGTTGCTGGCGCATGACGATGGATACTGGCGTGACGGCCGTTGGCATGATCGTAGAGACGATTGGCGCCGAGACGACTGGCGTAGGGATCAGTGGCGCAGAGAGCAAGCCTACCGAGAAGCCGAACGCCGTCGTGAATGGGAGCGCCGCGAAGATCGGGCCATGCGTCACCGCTACGAGGACGATCACCGCTACTATCGTCGCTAGTGCGACGCCACGGGAGCAATCCGCGGACAACATGGGCGCCCGCACCAGCCTTGCAGGCTATTCAGCGGCGCCATGATCCGTCGGGCAATTCGACCTGCCGATGGGCTGCAGCCAAGGCAACCTTCAGCCCCTCTTTATCCAGCGGTAGGCAGTAAGCGGGTTTAGCCCGTTCGAACCGCCAGCTTTCATCAAGACTGCCTGCATCGACCGCGTCGAACCCAATCTCGTCCAGCAACTTGATCACCAATTCTTTCGCTGCTGGATCATCCGCAGCGATCGGGAGTGCGCGTCGGTCTGGCGCTGCTGTCGGGCGCGAGTGCTGCACCAGGTCTCGGGCGAGGATTGCATTGAACACCTTGACCACGCGGGAGTGAGGCAGATGCTCGGCAAGCAGGCGGCTGGTGGTGGTTTCGAATCGGTCGAGAGCGGCAATGTGACCGTCGCGCTCCGGGTAGTAATTATTGGCATCCAGCACCGTTTTACCCTCTAGCCACTTCGCCGGCACGCTTCGGTAATGCTCAAGAGGAATGGCCACGAGCACCACTTCGCCAAATTGTGCGGCGTCCTCGACAGTGCCGACCTGACTGCCAGGAATGCCACTCAGCACGCTGCTCATGGTTTGTGGCCCACGTGAATTGCTGAGCATCGCCTCATGTCCCGCGGCGATGACCAATTGCGCCACTGCCCGCCCGATGAAGCCTGCCCCGATAATGCCGATACGCATGTTCTTGCACCGCTGGTTGAGTAAGAGAAAACCATGATGATTGCCAACCAACGGCAGATAAATAATCATCGGCTACTTAGTCTCGTTACCAGGAGTGTTGAATGATGGACCGTCTGACGAGCATGGGCGCATTTGTGATGGCCGCGGAATCCGGCTCCTATGCCAGTGCTGCCGAGCGATTGGGCCTTTCGCCGCAGATGGTGGCCAAGCATGTTGCGGCGCTTGAGCAGCGGCTCGGTGCGCGACTACTGAACCGTACCACCCGACGCCAGAGCCTGACTGAGTTGGGCAGCGCTTACTACGAACGCTGCAAACACATCTTGAGTGAAGCTCAGGCTGCCGACTCTCTTGCGCAGATCATGAACGAAACCCCGCGCGGAAAACTGAAAATCAGCGCTCCCGTAACGTTTGGCTCCTACAGCCTCATGCCCTTTGTGACGGAGTTTTTGCGTCAACACCCCGAAGTCGAAATCGATCTGCATTTAACCGATCGCTTCGTCGATCTGGTGGAGGAAAGTTACGAAGTGACTTTCAGAATCGGTCCATTGACCTCATCCAGCTTGACCGCCAGACCGTTGGCGCCTTATCGGTTGGTCGCCTGTGCGGCACCGAGCTATCTGAACGAGCGTGGTGTGCCGCAAATACCGGCTGATCTGAAGAATCATGAATGTCTGGGGTACGCCTATTGGTCCCGGCCGGCCGACCGCGAATGGGTATTCTGCAAAGGCTCCGTCGTTGAACGGGTAAACGTCGCCAGTCGATTGCAGGTCAACGAGAGCAAAGCACTGCTGTCGGCAGCGTTGGACGGGTTCGGGATTGTCCTTGGACCCAAAGACTTTCTTGAGCCCGCGTTGCGCAGCGGCGAGCTGGTTCGACTGTTAGCTGATTACGAAGCACCAAGCCGACAAATGCATTTGCTCTACACGGCCAATCGCCAGAGAACGGCCAAACTCCGACGATTCATCGATGCTGCGCTCGCACGCTTTAGCGCTCCTTGAGTGGTTCGCAAGCAGATGTTCGCTCAGATATGCAGCCAGGCAAGCGAACCCAACATGACACCCACACCTGCGGCCCCAAACGAGACGCGCTTGAGCCATTCCTTACGCGTCAGCAAGGTGATGGCCGCCAGTGAAATGGCGATTTGAATCGCGGTCATGGCCTGGGCCCAGCGGTGATGCTGATGCAGCACCTGCTCTGACTTCTCGTCCCACTCGCGCGCCTGTTGCTCAAGTGCTTCCGCCTTCTTGCGCGCCTCCTCTTTCTGCTCTGCGTAGCGCCGCACTTCTGCAACATAGTGGGCGGAATCCAGGCCCGGCAGATGGCTGGCCAGCTCTGACAGGTTCTGCCGGCTGGACTTGGCCTGGTAGTAGTTCCATTCGTTGGCGGCTTCGGTCTTCTGGATGGCGGCGTTGTTTTTGTCCATGGCCGCCTCGCTCTCCGTCGAGCCGGCCTGATAGCTCATCATCGCGCCAACAGTCGCCATGATCGCCGTCATGACCGCCACCTTGCTGGCAAAGCGATCGCCTTGTGCATGGGCATGATGGGTGGTGTGCTCAATATGTTGCTCGTGGGGGCTGGGGACTTCGAACTCTTCAGGCATGGCTGTCGGCTTCGGATGGGTGAGTAGAGAGGATCGGCATTATGAAGGGCGGCTGATTTTTTAGACACACATGACTGGCGTCCTCTGGCTGTGGATTCAACCGATCATTCCACCACTCGAGGGCCACGCCGCTCAGTCGATCCTCACCTGCACAACACGCTGAAACCCACGGCTGGCGTGGGATCAGCTCGACGAAGAGATGGCAGCCTCAACGTTCCATGACATAAGTGCCAGGTGCGGGGCAAAGTGGCGGGTACTTGCGCGAGCCGAGCTTCTTCGGCGCCGGCAGGCTGTCGCCCGAGCGCTGCCCGATCCATTCGCGCCAATGCGGCCACCAGCTGCCTTGCTGGCGCTCCCCGGCGTTTTGCAGCCAGGCTTGCGGGGACTCGGCGTCGGCAGGCGCTGCATAGTAGAACGACTTGGAATTGCCCGGCGGATTCACCAGGCTCTGTAGGTGGCCAGCATTGGACAGCACGTAGGTTGTGTCCTCGCCAAACAACCGGGCGGTGCCGTAGCAGCCCTGCCAAGGGGTGATGTGGTCGGTTGTGCCGCCAATCACATAGGCGCCCACCTTTACTTGGGTCATGTCGATCGACTCGCCCGCAATCTCCAGGGAGCCAGGGTTGCTGTAGGGGTTGTGCTGAACCAGGTCGAGGTAGTCCGCGTGCAGTTGGGCGGGTAGCCGTGTGGTGTCGTTGTTCCAGGCCAAAATATCAAAGGCTGGCGGTTTATTGCCAAGCAAGTAGTTGTTGACCCAGTAGTTCCAGATCAGGTCGTTGGGTCGCATCCAGGCAAACATGCGGGCCATGCCCTGCCCGCTCAACACTCCCTTGCGCCGGGAGCTGGCCTTGGCTGCACGCAGGGCGGATGGGCTGGTGAACAGCCCCAAGGTGGTGTCGTCCAGCGCCGAGGGCATGTCGAGCACGCACACGGCCCAGCTGGTGTTGGCCACCTTGTGGCCTTCGCCACGGGCCGCCAGCCAGCCCAGGTAGGCCGCAAGGGTGATGCCGCCCGAGCAGGAGCCCCACATGTTCACATCCGGGCTTGCGGTGATCTTGCGCGCTACGTCCACAGCCTGGTCCAGGCACAACGCGTAATCGGACAAGCCCCAGTCGCGGTGCTCGCGGGTGGGATTGCGCCAGCTGATGACGAAGAGGTTTACGCCGCTGTCCTGGATCCACTTGATCAAGCTTTTCTCCGGCGAGAGGTCGATGGCGTAGTACTTGTTGATCTGCGGCGGCGACATCACCAAGGGCCGGGCATACACCTTTTCGGTAGTCGGCGCGAACTGCAGCAGCTCGAACATCTCGTTGCGAAACACCACTTCGCCCTTGGCCGTGGCGATGTTTTCCCCAACCTTGAACGGCGTGCTGTCGACCTGACGGGGGAGTCCGCGGTTGTTCAGCATATCCTCGCCAAATTGACGTATTCCCCTGGCCAGGCTCATGCCACCGGTATCCACCATCTTGCGCAGCGCCGCTGGATTAGTCAGCGGCGAGTTGCTCGGAGCCATCGCATCGGCCAGGAGCGCTGCGACGAACCGGGCTCGGCTCTTTTCCCGCGGGGCAAGGTCGGTGGAATCGATGAAGCGGGTCAGCTTGCTTTGGCCGGCCAGGTAACTCTGCAGCAGCACGCGCAGGAAGGCGTTGGATTGCCAGGCGGGATCGGCGAAGCGCTTGTCTTTCGGTTCCGGCGCAATGCTGGACTTGCCGCCGACGATACCGCGCAGCTCTTTCAGGTAGCCACCCAGATGAGTGCCAGCCTTGAGCGGCGACTTACCCACGGCCTTGAGCAGGTAACCGGCCGAGCTGGCCAGGTCCGCCGCGCGCACACTGACGAGCGGATTGCCCGCCAGAGTGTGGTTGGGAGCCGTGCCGATCAGCTCTGGTTGCGGGGTATTGTCCGGGAGATCGATAGCCTTGCGAGCACGACGTTTTCGGCTGGTCGCCGGGGGGCGTTGGGTGGGGATTGCGGTCTCGCTCGTTCGGGGGGATCTGCTCATGTCGGCTCTCGTGTTTCGGGGGCGCTGTGTTGTTTTGCACCGACTCTAGGGCAGCAGAGGCTGCGGCTACTTCGCATCCCACGACAGCGAATTTTCATTTCATGACAAGGAAAGGGCGGCTTCGTAATGCCCTCGTCCAGAGATTGACCGCCCGATAGTTTTAGCTGGAAATCAGCAAGCCTTTGAAACGCATCAAGTCGACAAGGCCACCCGTCCTATCCCGGCAAATTCAACTTCCACTTGCACCCCGGCCGACGCCCAGTAGATACCGGTCCAGCTGCCACAAGCCACCAGGTCGCCGGCTCGCAAAGGGCTACCGAGTGCTGCCGCATGACGCGCCAGCCACGGCAGCGAACTCAGCGGCTCACCGAATGGATGGCTGCCAACGCCGACGAATTCAGGCTCCCCGTCCACCCGCAACGCTACCTGTTGTTTTGACCAATCCGGCATGTCCCCCAGCGTTTGCGGTGCACCGAGTACCAGCGCGCGGTTGAGTTGCTGGTCGGCCAGCCGAAGCAGTGGCGCGGCCTGATCGCCTTGCAGCCAGCGCGTGCCACACAGCTCGATGCCCGGCATCCACGCATCGACCGCCGCACGGGCCATGGCCAGATCAGTGTGCTGGTCGAGGTCGCGCGACAGGCGCACGATCAGTTCTCCCTCGATCCCGAAACCGAAGTCATCGCCCGGCGGAACCTGCCAACCCGACGTGTGTACCGACATTGCCGGTACCCCGGCGGCGCTGATCAGCCCTCCCGGAGCGCCGCCCAGTTTCCAGGCCGCTGGCGGCCCGCAGGCGAACCAGCCGAGGGCATCCGCTACCCGGTGCTGCACGGCATAGGCTTGGGCTTCGCTCGCCAGTTCCAGGGTTGGCAACGGTTGTTGGCGCCCCTCACGCCAACCACGAATCAGCGTGGCGGCCACCTGCGCGACCGCACTCACAATGGCAACTCGGTCTTACGTCGGCGCAGTTGCGCAGGCGCCGGGCGCTCGCACGGCAGAAACCGGCCGCGACCAGCCTCACCGCGCGGCTCGCCGTCCCAGACCACCTCTCCGCGAGACAGGGTCATGGCCGGCCAGGCGCTCAGCGTCATGCCCGCATAAGGCGTGTAATCGACGTTGTGGTGCAGCATTTCGTTGCACAGGTGCACCGGCTCGCCTTCGTTCCAGATCACCAGGTCGGCATCAGCACCAATAGCGATGCTGCCCTTGCGCGGATACAACCCATACATCTTGGCGGCATTGGTGGAGGTCAGCGCAACAAAGCTTTGCGCGGTGATGCGCCCACTGCGCACGCCTTCGGACCAGAGCAGTGCCATGCGGGTTTCGACACCGGGAATGCCGTTGGCGATCTGGTCAAACGACACTGCTTCACCGTGGGCCTTCTTGCCATTGGGGCCATCGAAGCGAAAGGGTGCGTGGTCCGACGAAAAAATTTCGAACGAGCCGTTCTCCAGGCCATCCCAGATCACCTGCTGGTTTGCAGCATCGCGCGGCGGTGGGCTGCAGATGCACTTGGCACCTTCGAAGCTGTCGTCACACCCCAGCGAGTCGGCGGTCAGGAACAGGTACTGCGGGCAGGTTTCGGCGTACACCTTCAACCCCAGGCTCTGGGCCCAGCGAATCTGCTCCACGGCCTCGCGACCCGACACGTGCACGATCAGGATCGGCACATCCACCAACTCGGCAAGGGCGATGGCACGATGGGTCGCTTCGCGTTCCACCAGCATCGGCCGCGACGCGGTGTGGTAGCGCGGCGCAGTCAGCCCGGCCGCCAGTAGTCGCTCGGTAAGCCAGGCGATGCAATCGCTGTTCTCGGCGTGGAGCATCACCATGGCGCCCTCACGGCGCGCGACCGACAACGTCTCGAGAATCTCCCGGTCGCCCAGCTTCAGCGCATCGTAGGTCATGTAGATCTTGAACGATGTATAGCCTTCGGCAATCAAGGCCGGCAGTTCTTCACGCAGTACCTGCGGGGTGGGGTCGGTGACGATCAGGTGGAAGGCATAATCGATCACCGGCTTGTTACCCGCGCGACGATGGTAGTCATCGACGGCAGAGCGCAGGCTTTCGCCCTTCTGCTGGCAGGCAAACGGGATGACGGTGGTGGTGCCGCCGCAGGCCGCCGAGACCGTGCCGCTGAAAAAGTCATCGGCCATCACCGAGCCGTCGCCCGTCGGCTGGTCGAGGTGCACGTGACTGTCGATGCCACCGGGGGTGACATGTCGGCCTGCCGCGTCGATTTCCTGGTGACCTTGCGGCAGGTCCAGGCCAAGGGAGACGATGCGCCCATCACGAATGCCGATATCGCTGGTAAACGTGTCCGCGGCGGTTACCACGCGGGCGTTGCGGATCACCGTATCAAAAGGTTGCATATCAGGCCTCTTCCAGAAGCAACCGGCCCCAGCCGGTCAGGCGGCGCGTGTCAACGCCCGTGGTTTTCAACATGTCCCGGACCCATGTGGTAACGGTGTCGATACCGGCTTAGCTAACCATCACCTCGTCCAGTGCCTGCTCGAGGGTACTGACCGTGCGCTCGATATTGTGCAGCTTTTCGAGTCCGAACAGACCGATGCGGAAGGTCTGGAAGTCGGCCGGCTCGTCGCATTGCAACGGCACTCCGGCGGCGATCTGTAGGCCGTGGTCGGCAAATTTCTTACCGTTCTTGATGTCGGCATCATCGGTGTAGCTCACCACTACGCCAGGGGCCTGAAAGCCGGCTGCGGCCACGCTTTTGATGCCTTTGCCGGTCAGCATTGCGCGCACCCGATCGCCCAGAGCCTGTTGTTCGTCGCGCACCTTCTCGAAACCGTAGGCTTGCGTCTCTTTCATCACCTCGTTAAATCGCGCGAGGGAATCGCTGGGCATGGTCGCATGGTAGGCATGTCCACCCTGTTCGTAGGCCTGCATGATCTGAAGCCACTTTTTCAGGTCGCAGGCGAAGCTGCTGCTATGCGTCTGTTCGATGCGCTCGAGGGCCAAAGCACTGAGCATCACCAAGGCACAGCAAGGGGACGCGCTCCAGCCTTTCTGCGGTGCGCTGATCAGCAGGTCGACTGCGCATTTGTGCATATCAACCCAAATCGTGCCGGAGGCGATGCAGTCCAGCACGAACAGGCCACCCACCGCATGCACGGCGTCACCGACGGCCCGCAGGTAGTCATCGGGCAGGATAATTCCTGATGAGGTTTCAACGTGGGGAGCAAAGACAATCTGCGGCTTCTGCGCCGCAATGGCTGCCAGCACTTCGTCCAGAGGCGGTGGTGCGTAGGCTGCCTGGCGTCCAGTGTCGACCGGCCGGGCTTTGAGCACCGTGGTGGCCGCCGGGATGTTGCCCATCTCCAGGATCTGGCTCCAGCGATAACTGAACCAGCCGTTGCGTATCACCAGGCATTGCTGGTCGGTGGCAAACTGTCGCGCCACCGCTTCCATACCGAATGTGCCGCTGCCCGGGACCACCGCAACAGCCTGGGCGTTGTAGACCTGTTTCAGGGTCGTGGAAATGTTCTTCATCACGCCTTGAAATGACTGGGACATGTGGTTGAGCGAGCGGTCGGTGTAGACCACCGAGTACTCGACCAGCCCTTCAGGATCGATACTGGGATATAGCTTTGACATGGGGTGACTCCTTTGGCAGAGATGTCAGTGGTATCGACCCTGCCCCAAGACTTGGCAAATGACAAGATGGCCCGGGATTGAGCGACTTCTGTCGAGCGGCTGGCTGTTCCCTTGAACCCTTTCACCACAGTGGGGAATAGCCCATCATTTTTTGGCCCGGCGTGATAGCCACACAATCAAGTTCGTTCAAGCCAGGCGCGGGCGATTTCTTCGCGCGTAGCAAACCAGACACCGCCGTGTTGCTTGGCATACTCGATGAATTGTTTGATCGCCCTTACTCGCCCGGGACGCCCCACCATACGTGGATGCAGACCGATCGACATCATGCGAGGCCCTTCAGCGGACTCCTCATAAAGGACCTCAAAGCTTTCTTTCATGTACTCGAAAAAGTCCGATGCCTGGGAAAGCCCTGGAGAATTCCAGTAGCGGAAATCATTCACGTCGGCGGTGTAAGGCACCACGAGATGACGCTTGCCCTCGACCTCGACGAAGTAGGGAACATCGTCGTTGTAGGCATCGGAATCGTAGAGAAAGCCACCCTCCTCAGCGACCAGGCGACGGGTGTTGACGCTGGCGCCATAGCGGCAATACCAGCCAACAGGACGCTTGCCACAGGTGCGCTCGAATGACTCGATGGCCAAACGCATGTGTTCACGTTCCTGCTCTTCAGTCAGGCGAAACACTTCCTCCCAGCGATAACCATGACTGCAAATTTCATGACCGCCGGCCACGGCAGCGCGTGCAACATCAGGGTTCTGCTCAAAGGCCACAGCGCACGCATGAAACGTCGCCCGCACCGATTGCTGGTCGAGAATATCCAGAATTCGCCAGATCCCCACGCGCGAGCCGTACTCATACATGGATTCCATCGCCAGATTGCGCGTGCCGTCGGGTATTGAATAGCTACCCCATTCGGTCATTGACTCCTGGTCCGGGTCGCCCATGGCGAGCGAGCGTTCGGAGCCTTCTTCGTAGTTGATCACCAGGCTAATGGCCAATCGTGCGCCATTGGGCCAGGTGCCTTGCGGGCGTTTTCTACCGTAACCCACTAAATCGCGTGCAGGTGAAACCATCGGGATCTTCTCCTGAAGTCACTGGTTAAATAAGTACGTAGCGAAGGTAGCGACTTAACAGTCGATATCTTTGAGCCGGTCATGATTGAAGGTGCTATCCGATTGCCACTCGCTGAAGGCCAGCCCCATCGCCAGGGTTTGGGCAATACAGAACGAAGCGGTGAGCGAGCGGAAGCCCAGCAGTTCGGCGTCGTTGACCTCAATCACCGTGTCGGCCATCTGCCCGATAGGGCTCAGAACGCTGTCAGTAATCGCCACCAGCGTCACGCCTGCCTGGCGCGCCTGACGACAAGCCTCAACGGTGTCATGGGCGTAAGGCGGAAAGCTGACAGCTATCAACAAATCATCATCGGCAATGGCGCTGACCTGCTCCGGCAAGGTGCCACCGGCACCGCTGATGTGTACGGTTCGCCGGCCCACACGACTCAATGCGTAGCTCAGATACGCCGCAACGGGAAAGGCACGGCGCATGCCGATAACGAAGGTCGTACGCGCAAGTTGCAGATGGGCGATGGCCGCTTCGATATTGGCCTGCTCCCCTCCTTCAGCCAGGTGCTCCAGGGAAACGATATTGGCCTGACTGAACTCACGCAGAATCGCGCCGACGTCACTCGGGTCTTCCAGCAACGTCTCACCGCCGTAGTGCCGAATGCGCTCGCTTTGTGTGTCGGCCGCCTGTTGCAGCGGTGCACGGAACAACCGCTGCAAATCCTTGAAGCCTGCAAAACCAAGGGCCTGAGCCAGCCGAATATAAGCGGCAGGCGCGATACTCGAGCGCTTTCCCAGTTCGGCTACCGTGTTGAGAGCGATCTCATGCGGGTTATCAATCAGGTATCGGGCAGCATCGCGCAGACGACCGGTCAGTTGTTCGTGCTGGACCGCTATACAGTCACGCAGCTCTGCAAGGTTTTCAGGTAAGGCCATGATGAAGGCTCGTGAAATGAGAAGTGTATACGCCTGTCAACGCAACGCATCGATTGCTTGATCCAGCGCAGTGATGAGGCGGTCGACTTCTTCCAGCGTGTTGTAATGCGCCAACGACACCCGCACTACCCCGCCAAACCGGTCAAGCCCAAGGGCTTCGATAAGTCGCCGCGCATAGAAGTCACCAAAGCGAATACCAATACGGTGATCATCGACCTTGCGCACAACAGCCTCTGACTGAACGCCCTCAACCACGAAACTGATCGTTGGCACCCGATTACGGGTATGCGCCTTGCCGATGATCCGAACGCCCTCGCGCTGGCGCAAAAATGCCAACAGGCGCTCGGCGAGCAAATCTTCCTGCACCTCGAAGGCATCGAACGCAGCTTGCATGCACTGGCGCTCGCTGCCTTGCGCGCCGAGCCGGGTGCCGATGTCGAGCAGGTAGTCGGTGATACCGATGCAGCCGAATGACAACTCGTAGTTGACGTTGCCAGGCTGCAATTTGTAGGGCACCACGTCCTGGCCGATAAAGAAGTGGTTGAGACTTGGCAACTCCAGCAACAGATGACGACGCCCCCAGAGTACGGCAAAGTGCGGACCGAACGTTTTGTAGAAGCTGTAGACGTAGAAATCGGCTCCGCAGGCCTGCACGTCCACCAGACGGTGCGGCGCATAAGCGACCCCGTCCACGCACAGCTTGGCGCCTACTGCATGGACACGCCGCGCGACTTCGGCGACTGGATTGACTGAGCCGAGAATATTCGAGGTGTGGGTCATCGCCACATAACGGGTGTTGTCATTAAGCAACACCTGCAGGTCATCCAGCTCCAGTTCACAACTGTCGGGATTGACCTGCCATACACGCAGGGTCGCACCACGGCTTTCGCACAATTTGACCCATGGGCCGATGTTAGCCTCGTGATCGCAATTGGTGACGATGATTTCATCGCCTGGGACGATTGACGGGGCAATGGCGCGACACAGGATTTGCAACAAGTGAGTGGTCGAGCCGCCCATGATCACTTCTTCGGGATGCTCGGCGTTGATCAACTGCATGACCGAGTGGCGTGCCTGCATCACTCGCTCGCCAGCCTCCACGGAAGGTGCGTAGGACGCGCCCAGTTGCACACTGTTATTGAGCAGGTAATCACTGACCCGCTGCGCCACGGCGCCCAGCACCATCGAACCACCGGCGTTATCCATATAGGCATAGCCACCGGCCAGACCTGGAAATTGCTTGCGAACGTAATCGATATCGAGAGGATTCACTCTACTTTCTCCAGCCGGATTCAATGATGCAGGATGGCCTGCAGGAACGCTTGTGTGCGTATTTCCTTAGGGGCGGTAAAAAACGGTTCAGGGATGTTCTGCTCAACAATGCGTCCGCTTTCCATGAAGATCACCCGATCGGCGACCCGACGGGCAAAGCCCATTTCATGGGTGACCACGACCATCGTGACGCCGGAGCGCGCGAGGTTTTGCATGACATCAAGTACCTCGCCCACCATTTCCGGGTCCAGCGCGGAAGTCGGTTCATCGAACAGAATCGCCCGAGGTTCCATGGCCATGGTGCGGGCAATGGCAACACGCTGCTGTTGGCCGCCAGACAATTGGCTGGGGTATTTGTGCGCGTGATCGGCCATGCCGACCTTCACCAATAGCTCTTTGGCCCTGGCGTGCGCATCACGCCGGCTCAGTCCGCGAACACGAATCGGTGCCAGCGACACATTGTCGAGAACAGTGAGATGCGGATAAAGGTTGAAACTCTGAAATACCATGCCGACTTCACTGCGGATGGCCGACAGTCGCGGGCCGTTTTCAACCCGCTCACCCGCCACGCGGATGTGACCTTGCTGGTAGTCTTCAAGCAGATTGATGCAGCGGATCAAAGTCGATTTCCCCGAACCGGACGGGCCCAGAATCACCACCACTTCACCTTCTTCAACCTGCAGGTTGATGTCACTCAACGCTTTGAAGCTGCCGTAGTATTTGTCGAGCTTTTCAATGTCGATCAACGTGCTCATGCGGTTTTTCCTCCCGAGGCGTTACGGCGCTCAACCCAGCTGACCATTTGCACCAGCGGTAACAGCAGCAACAGGTATAGCAAGGCAGCCCCAACCAGCGGTGTCGGGTTAGCAGCCAGCGCCTGAGCCTGGGTCGCCTGCTTGAGCAAGTCAGGCATCGCGACCACCGAGGCGAGCGCCGTATCTTTCATGACATTGATGCAATTGCTCGTCATGGGCGGCATGACTATGCGGATGGCTTGCGGCAAAACAACGTCGCGCATCGTGTTGAAGAAGCTCATGCCTTGAGAAGCCGATGCTTCGAACTGCCCACGGGGAATGGCCTCGATACCCGAACGAAAAATCTCTGCGCTGTAGGCGCATGACACGAGCGAAAGCGCACTGGCAGCGGCAGCAAAAGACGACAGTCGGATGCCGACAAAAGGCAATGCGTAATAGATGAGTACCAGCAAAACCAGCAAAGGAATGGAGCGCATGATATCGATGTAGATACGTGCCAGCGCTCGCACGGGTGCGTAGGAATACAACCTCAACAATGCCAGCAACAGCCCGCCCACCAGGCCCAGGGCAATACTTACCGCCCCAAGCAAAATGGTGACGCCCAGACCACGCATCATCAGCGGAAGCGACTCGACGAGCACATTCCAATTAAAAAATGTTTGCAAAAGATCCATGGGATACCTCGGTCAATACAAGTGGCGAACGGGCGTCGCCACTTACCAGCAACAGCAGCAAGGCTTACTTGAGAACAGCGGTCACTTGCAGAGTGCTCGAGTCTTTAGCTGCTTCGGTGCCGAACCATTCTTTGTGGATCTTTCCGAGTGTGCCGTCTTCTTTCATCTTGCTGATGATGTCGTTGACCTGATCGCTCATCGCCCAGCCTTTGGCGTGCATCAACGAATAGCGCTCACCGGTGGGAACACGCGCCACGATGGTGTATTGCGGTTTGTCCTTGATGTAGTAGAGCACCGCTGGAATGTCGCTGAGGTAGCCATCGATGCGCCCGGAAGCCAGATCGAGCATGGCCGGCGATAGCCCTTCATAACGCGAGACATCGGCGAACTTGTACTCGTCCTTGTGTTGACCGATCCACATGTCACCAGTCGAGCCGGTATCGACGCCAACCACTTTGCCATTCATGTCGGTCAGGCTCTTGACCTTGGACGTAGTCAGCGAGGTCAGGGACTGATCGCTGTCGAAGTAAGGCTGTGCGAAGGCGACCGACTCCAGCCGTTTAGGGGTGATGGTGATCGATGAAATTGCTATCTCGACACGTTTTGATTGCACGGCACTGAACAGGCCGTTGAAAGGAATATTGATGAACTCGACGGTTTTCCCGGCGCGCTTTGCCACCTCTTTTACTACATCGACTTCGAATCCGACGAATTCACCTTTGGCGTCCTGAAACTCCCAGGGCACGTTGCCAACGTTAGCTCCTACAGTCCAGTCAGCTGACCATGCTGGCAGTGCAACTGCGGCGGTCATGAACAATCCCAACATCACTTTCGCTTTCATGTTTGCTCCCGATTGTTTGTTTTATTAGGTGCTAACAGCGGTTGATCTCGTACAACGTGGGATCGAGAGTAAATCAATGGATTATTTATTTCAATAACACTTATCTGTGAATTTTTTACTCCGCAACCGTCTTCAGTGTTCCTTCAACGTCACATCCAAAGGGCTAGTTACGGTCAGAACCGCCCAAGGTGGTCACGCGCGGCAGGCTGCAATCGGCCAATCGCAGACATTTAGAGCAGGGCAAAAAATCCAACCCCCCTTCTTTCTTTGGCCCCATTTTTCGCCACCCGATTTCAAGTTGCCCGCCGCCGCCCTGATAGGATCAGGCAATACTAAAATCCAATCCGGCATAGTCCCTCCCCCCTCCTCGCCCTAGCATGGCCTCACCTTATATCTTCAGGAGTGCGCCACATGAGTGCAGCAAAAACCCTCTTTATCACTGGTGTCAGCAGCGGCTTTGGCCAGGCTCTGGCTAAGGAAGCGCTCGCCCAGGGCCATCGTGTGATTGGCACCGTCCGTAGCGAATCCGCGCTGGCAACCTTCGAGGCGCTCTCGCCTGAGCGGGCCCATGGGGTCGTGCTGGACGTTACCCACTTCGAGGCCATCGACGCGGTGGTCGCCGACGTCGAAGACCGGTTCGGCCCGGTGGATGTGCTGGTAAACAATGCGGGTTATGGCCACGAAGGTATTTTCGAGGAGTCGTCGTTGGAGGAAATGCGCCGCCAGTTCGACGTGAATGTATTTGGCGCGGTGGCGATGACCAAGGCGTTTGTGCCGTATTTTCGCCAGCGGCGGGTGGGGCACATCCTCAATATCACGTCCATGGGCGGCTAT
The DNA here is from genome assembly GCF_949767865.1 of Pseudomonas sp. IT-P294. Classification (NCBI taxonomy): domain Bacteria; kingdom Pseudomonadati; phylum Pseudomonadota; class Gammaproteobacteria; order Pseudomonadales; family Pseudomonadaceae; genus Pseudomonas; species Pseudomonas sp. IT-P294. Next base: position 131,984 of record NZ_CATKQW010000004.1, read on the forward strand.
ATCACCCTGCCGGGCATTGCCTATTACTGCGGCAGCAAATTTGCGCTGGAGGGCATTTCTGACACGCTGAGCAAGGAGCTGGCCCCCTTCAACATTTTTGTCACGGCCGTGGCGCCGGGGTCGTTTCGCACGGACTGGGCGGGCCGTTCGATGCAGCGTACGCCGCGCAGTATCAGTGACTACGATGCGAGCTTCGACCCGGTGCGCAAAGCCCGCGAGGAAAAAAGCGGCCATCAACCGGGCGACCCACAGAAAGCCGCACGCGCCATGCTGACGATTATCGCCAGCCCTGCCCCGCCGGCTCATCTGCTGCTGGGCAGCGACGCCCTCGCCCTTGTGCGTGACAAGCTACACCGGACGGCGGAGAGTATTGAGCAATGGGAGACGCTTAGCCGCTCTACGGATGGCTGAGCATAAATGTGGAGAACGTGCAGCCGATGGCTAAACCCAAGGACCCGAGCACCGCGCGTATGGTGCAGCTGATGGGCCAGCTTGCGCCGCTGGAGGGTTACAACCTGAGCCCCTTGGATGATGTGCGCTTTCTGCGCTCCAACCGGCCGCTGACGCGCACGCCGGTTTTGTATGAGCCGGGCGTCGTCATCCTCTGTCAGGGGCAGAAACGCGGCTATCTGGGTGACGACATTTACGTCTACGACGCCCAGCATTATCTGGTGGTGTCGGTGCCGGTGCCGTTCACGATGGAGACCGACGCCAGCGAGGCGGAGCCAATGCTGGCGGTGTACCTGCGTCTGGATTTCACCCTGGTCGGCGAGCTGATTCAGCAGGTCGATGAGGTATGGGGCGTCAGCGCGGCTCAGCCCATGGGCATGTACGCCTCGCCCATGGACGAACCGCTCAGCCAGTCGACCCTGCGTTTTCTGGAGATCATGAGCGATCCCACTGACGCGCAAATCCTCGGCCCGGCGATGCTGCGCGAACTCTATTACCGCATCCTCACCGGCGAACAAGGCGGCACCCTGCGCGCGGCCATCGCCCAACAGGGCCAGTTCGGCAAGGTGACACGCGCCATTCACAAAATCCACAGCTGCTACCACGAGCATCTGGATGTAGAAGCCCTGGCCCAGGAAGCGCAGATGAGCGTGCCCAACTTTCATCTGCACTTTCGCAAAGTGACTGAGTCCTCGCCGATGCAGTACCTCAAGTCGACACGGTTGCATCAGGCGCGCTTACTGATGCTGCGCAACGACCTGACAGCCGCCAAATCGGCATTTCTGGTGGGCTATGAAAGTGCTTCGCAATTCAGCCGCGACTTCAAGCGCTTCTTCGGCCGCACACCGTTAGCGGAAGTGGCATGGATGAAACGGACCTATGCTTTGCCGGCACCGACAACCGCTTCGCCTTTCGTGTCATCGCACTGACCTTCCATCAGCTCTGCCCTGCGCCAGTAGCCTCAGTCGGCATTCGAGCGGGAACGCTCCCATCCCATAGAGAATCGTCATGTCTATCCGCCCTTTCACGCTTGCCATTACCACTGAGCAGCTAGACGACCTTGATCGACGCCTGCGCGCTTCACGCTTACCGGACACCTTGGCAGCGGAGAGTTGGGAGGACGGAACTGCTGTGAATTTTCTTGCGCGCCTCCTGGATTATTGGAGCAACCAATTTGATTGGCGCATTCATGAGCAGCGGATCAATCAGTTGCCACAGTTCATGGCGGAAATTGACGGTGAGGCGATTCACTTTCTGCATCAGCGGGGGATTGGGCCAAAGCCCATGCCACTGATAATTACCCATGGCTGGCCGGGCTCGTTCCTGGAGATGGAACGGTTGCTTGCGCTTCTAACTGATCCTGCAAAATATGGGGGGCATGCTTCAGATGCCTTTGATGTAGTTGTGCCGTCTCTACCTGGCTACGGTTGCTCCCCTGCACCCACCAAAGCGGGTATCAGCTCCAAGCAAATCGCAGGACTATGGGCATCGTTGATGGGAGAACTGGGCTACGATCGATTTGGCGCTCAGGGAGGCGACATTGGTGCGGGTGTATCAATGTGGCTCGCTCGTAACCACGGCCCCAACTTGATAGGTGCCCATCTCAATTACATCCCGGGTAGTTTCAGGCCATCTTTAGGAGTGGGCCAAGACGCCTTGAGCGAAGAAGAACAGGACTTTCTGAATCGAAGCAGCCAATTCGCGGCGACCGAAGGTGCTTACGCGGCTTTGCACGGTACGAAACCTCAAACCCTGGCTTTCGCACTGGCGGACTCGCCAGCCGGCCTTGCTGCGTGGATTATCGAAAAATTCCACTCATGGGTAGATCATCCCGACGATCTTGAACAAGTGGTGCCGTTTGACGCGCTCCTCGGTGATATATCGCTTTATTGGTTCAGCGGGAGCATTCAAGCAACCTTGAGGCTATACAAGGAAAATCGACTTGATCCGCTCGTTTTCGAAGCCAATGAACGAGTGGAGACTCCGTTGGGTGTGGCGTTATTTCCAAAAGAGCTGCCCATGCCACCACGCAGATGGGTCGAGCGCGTATTTGATGTCCACCGTTGGGAGCATATGGAACGTGGCGGTCATTTCGCAGCGCTGGAGCAGCCCGAAATCCTTGCTGAAGAGATCAGGGCATTCTTCAGGCCTTTGAGGGGCTAGATCCATCGTGATTCCATGACGTGCAAACTGCACATTTAGCGAGCGCCGGGGAGTATCGGGCCCGATGGCTTAGTGCCTGGGACTTGAGTTCATCTCTGAGGCTCGCGCCAGGGCTTGCGTGTCGACATATTCTCGAATGTTCGTCAGCTTGCCATTGTGAACAGTGATGGCGAAAACAAAATAGTCCTCAAACGTCCTGTTCGTGGCGTTAACCTTCCCGGTGGCGACGCCGACGACCAGAACCCGGTCTCCCTGCGCTACGAACTCTGGGGGCTCCGGGGATGAAATCTCCATCTCTGTGGAAGCCTTCTGAAGCAAGTCCACCAATCCCGCGTGGCCGCGGTGCGTACCGGCGAGCGGCCAGCCCTCTCCCGGAATGATCCACTCGATATCTTCGGCAGCCAGCGCTAGCAGAGCGTCCCTATCGCCGCCTATTGCTGCAAAAAAGTCTTTCACAATCTGGATATTCTCTTCAATGCTCATTAAGACCTCTGCGTTGCAAATCAGCCGGGGACGAAGCCAAGTTGTTGCTGCATGACGCAAGCCTCGTTGTAGCAATGGAAAGAGACGACCTTTCCATTTTCGAGACGGAAAACATCGCAGGACGGGACATTTATCGTCTTGCCCGTGGGAGCCAGAGTCCCGGAGGCAAGAGCCAGATCACCTTTGTGCGTTCCACGAATGGCGAGCTCGACAACGACAACGTCTCCCGCGACATGGATGTCAAACAACTCACGGTGGACATCGGGGAACGCCCTTACCAGACTCGCGATAGACTCGCCAATGGCCTTCCCGCGAAACTTCATCCCGGACGCCATATCCCACATGTACCCTTCCTCAGAGAACATGGAGACAAACTTCTCGATATCCGTTCCTTGCCCTTCTGCGGCGGCGCAGAGTTCTCTGATTATTTTTTCATTATTAAGCACGGTCACTCCTTATCTTCATGATTAAGCACTTAAGAAATCGATTATGTTTTGGACCGACCGGTGAGTGATGTCGGTGGCTGGACCGACATCAGCACCGAATCAAAATTGGCGATCAGTCGAACTTGACCAAGTCCTTGAAGATCAGTTGACCCCAGCTATTTCCGCGCGCTTGCACAAGCAGCCCGCCTTCGGAAAGGCCGCCAAGTTTGATCGGCGAGAAACCGAGATTTTCCGCGAGCGCACCAATCTCCTCTGCGGCGCCGTCATCGTCGCTCGCCAGGAACACGACTCGCCGGCCACCCCTCTCGGCCGGATCTTGACCAAGGACAGCAGCGCCCAAATGATTGAAGCCCTTCACCAGTCTTGCGCCAGTAAAAGCCTGCGCGATGAACCTGGAAGAAGGCTGTCCTCCCAGTTTCTCAGGGGACACTCCGTAGGCGTTGGTCACATCGATGATGGTCTTTCCCTTCCAGGTCGGCAGCGCCTTCGCGACATCCGGGTGCGACTCGAAACGGACAGCCAAAAAGATGATGTCCGCCTTGACGGCTTCCGCCAGTGTTTTGGGAATGACCTGGGGTCCGATCGCGGCCGCGGTGGAGGCAAAGCTTTGCGGGTCGCGCGTGGTTGCAACGGATACTTCGATGCCGTTGCGGGCAAACGCCTTGGCCAGGGCCTGGCCGATACTGCCGAAGCCGATAATTGCGTAACTCATATATTTTCCTCAGGTTTACAACGCCCGGCGGTGGTAAATAACGCGCCGGGCGTGGCGAGTCAGATTTGCGCCAGGCCGCCGTCGACGGCGACCTCACTGGCGGTCATGAAGCTGCTGTCCTGCGATGCGAGAAACGCGGCTGCCGCTCCGATCTCCGCTGGCTCGGCCATGCGTTGGAGCGGATTCATCGAGGCGAAGACCTTCATGCCTTCCTCGCCTAGCGCTGCCTTCGCGAGATCGGTCGCAGTCGGCCCGGGCGACAGTACGTTTACCCGGATGCCTGTACCCTTCAGGTCTTCCGCCCAGGTCCGCGCGAGGTTGCGCACCGCCGCCTTGCTTGCGCTGTAGACGCTGAAAGCCGGGGCGCCCGTAGTGCCGGCGCTCGAACCGGTCAGGATGATCGAACCGCCCTGCCCCATCAGCGGCAACGCCTTCTGGACGGTGAAGATCGTCCCCTTCACGTTGGTGTCGAAGGTTTCATCAATGTGTTCGGCGGTGATGTTGCCGAGCGCAAGCGGGCTTCCCGCCCCGGCATTGGCGAAGACGATGTCGAGGGTTCCGCGCTCGGCTTTCACCGCTGCGTAAAGTCGGTCGAGGTCGGCCTCATTGGAGACCGAGCCCTTCACCGCACGGGCATTGGGCCCGAGTTCGGCTACAGCAGCGTCGAGCGCTTCCTGCCGGCGACCGAAGATAAAGACAAAGGCGCCCTCCTCGATGAAGCGCTTTGCTGCGGCGAGGCCGATGCCAGTAGCGCCGCCGGTGATCACGGCGGTCTTTCCATTCAATCTGGTCATGTCATGCATCCTTCGTTGGAGTTTTACCCAAGCAGGAAATTGCTTGCTTGAGAACGAGGATGCGGCTCTGATAACCTAAGGACAAGTATGCACCTTTTGGTAAGTATCAAAAAATGACGAAAACTTCTGAAATCTGCGACACCGGTTGTGGGCTCAACGCCACGCTGCGCATCATCTCGGGCAAGTGGAAACCACTGGTCTTGTTTTTCCTGCGCGACGGCCCGAAGCGCTACGGCGAACTCAAACGTTTGATCCCGGGCGTGAGCGACAAGGTGCTGATCCAGCAATTGAAGGACCTGGAAGCCGACCGCGTGCTGGCACGGACCGACTACAAAGAAGTGCCGCCGCGCGTGGACTACACGCTGACCCCGATCGGTCGCAGCCTGGCTGAAGCGATCATCCCCCTGTGTACCTGGGGAACCGAGAACGCGGCGGAAATGGCAAGCATCTTCGCCGAGCGCGATGCTTTGGCCCTAGCAGGATGCTGAAGAATTACTGAGTCGGATGCCCTGCGCATGTCACCTGGATGCGCCGGGAAAACGTGTTGGTTTAATGGGCACCAGAAATGACTGTGTGTACCGAAGCGATGGCTGATATTTTCCCGCGCTCCAAATCGCGTCCAATCGACGCTGATCCCATCATGGAAGATAAAAACAATGAAAATGTTATTCATCGCTTCGCTAGGAATTTTATCGCTGACTCAACCATCACTATCCTTCGCGGATAATGCTAATGGAAAAAATCTCTATCTACAGCGATGCAGCATGTGCCACGGATTGGATCTCAAAGCAACAGGACCACTGGCTAATAAAAGCAATCCGCCTACACCTAACCTAACAACGTCCGCTTTCAAAAAACGATTAAGTGATTATCCGGGTGTGATTGTATCTTCGATAATACTTCGCCCAAATGGCGACTTAATCCCAAGAACCTTGCGTGAGAATGGAATAAAGCTATTGCCGCACTCATGGAGCGTTAAGGATTTGCGCGATTTAAACCAATACATGGGTGGTGTTATTTCACAAAGCCGATGAGCTTTGAAGTGACTGGTTCTGTGCTGTCACCTCAATTGACATGACGCCAGCGCTTGACTCTGTCCTTTGGGGGTAACCCGTAACTGCCATGGCGCTGAGGGCTCAGCAGCACCGCGACAGGCAGAAAACGGCCAGGAGCAGCCGCTCGGATGTGTCTATAAAACCAGGGCCGATTCACTGCGTTTAAGCCGGGCCAGCAATTCAAAGCCTCAATGCCCAACTGGCTTTCTCCAACCTGGGCGATGTGTTGCCATCTACTCATCATTTGCGGATTCCCCTATCTGTTTTTGGCGGACGCGTAAATGGGCGCTCTTCTACTGACCCAATCCTGCTTTTGGCGGCTAGGTTTGGGGCTCACGGGCCATCTCTCAAAAACGAAGTGGAACCGCGCCGGAATACTGCGAATGCCGCGACGCATCGGAGCTTCCTTTGTTCGATCAGCAAAATAATGGGCAAAAGCTTCACCTGGCATCTGAAATCATTTGAAGCCATCAAACATCAGTCAGAAGATCTTGCACCCAAGTGAAGGCTTTACGCTCCGCACAGTTTCGACCAGCTTTCTGCAAAAGCTGAATTATGTCCGGCCAAATGGTCATCCTCCAAAACAACAGCTTTGATGGGCGCATTGGCTTCTTTCATTGTGGTGTCACCACCGCAGGCTCCAGCCATGATAGGTCGGACGCCGATGGCATCAATTGGCACTGCCTTGTAGACAGTTATGGATCTAACAGCCTGCTTTTGCTGTTCCAGCGCGGTTTTGTAGGCTTGATCTTCCAGAGGATTGCTGACCTGCGGGTCGGTAGCGCAACCCGAAGCGAGCCCAAAAAATGTAAAAATTAATGCGTGTCGGGTTTGTTGAAGAGTTTTTATTCCGTTGTTCGTGGCGGGGCTGGTATTGGACGGATGATTTGTCGCCGGATGACAACAGCTACTAGACCATAAGCGTTGGAGTCGCCTTACCTAATGAACCCGGTTTGGAGTCGCTAAGCTTGCGTAAGACCTTGCACTTAGGAGGAGTGGTTCCTCAGACAAGCCGTAGCGAAAGTAGAACCGGTGATTGAGTTCGATACCAGCGAAAAAATGAATGTGCACTCTCACAACTCATTCTGTTGCGGCCTTCAAGTGCCTGAGCTAACGTCGATCCCGGATTTCAACTTCCCCTTTGCCCCCTCTGCTTCACGCGCACTCCAAGGACGAACTATGGCCTACAAATCCAGCACCATTGCGGGCGTCATCCGCCGCTTGAATCGTGACTACTATCTGCCAGCTATCCAGCGTCCCTACGTATGGACACCGGAACAGATTGTTCGCCTGTTCGACAGCTTGCTCAAAGGCTACCCCATCAGTTCTTTTCTGTTCTGGGACATAGATCCTTCACAAGCTGAGAAGCTCGACATTTATAAGTTTGTCGAAGATTTCAAATTTGGCGACTTCCATAACGAAGAGGCCAAGATCAACGACCAACACCTGACGTTGGTACTGGATGGCCAGCAACGCCTGACGTCCCTGCTGATTGGATTGCGGGGCAGTTACAAGGTCAAGCTCAAGGGGAAGCGCTGGCAAAACCCCGACTCTTGGGTTCGACAAAATCTATACCTCGACTTGATGAAGGATGCCAGCGACGAGGAGGCCGAATCTGATGTCTCCTTCGGCTTATCATTCTTCACCTCGCCACCGACCGATCAAGAAAATGCGCACTGGTTCCCTGTAAGCAGCATTATGCAGTTTGCGGACAAGGATCAATTCGACGCTTACCTGGAAAAAATTCTGGAAACCCTGGAGGAGAAAGACGTCAGTCGTGTGGATCGCAAGATCATCGAGCGAAACTTGAAGAAGCTCTACCACGCCATTTGGGTGGACGAATCCATCGCCTTTTTTACCGAAACCAGTCGATCCCTGGAGCGAGTTTTGGACATTTTTGTCCGTGCCAATGAAGGCGGTACCAAGCTCAGCAAGTCAGACCTGTTGCTGTCGACCATCACGACGACTTGGGGAGATCTCAACGCACGAGAAGAAATTTATGGGTTTGTGGATTACTTGAACACCGGTCTGGCCCGCAACAACAACTTCGACAAAGACTGGGTCATGAAGGCCTGTTTGGTGCTCTCGGATTTGCCGAACGCGTACAAGGTGTCCAATTTCACCAAAAAAAATCTGGACCTGATCCGCGAGAACTGGGACAGAATCAAAACCGCCCTCGAAATGACCGTGCGCCTTACCAACGACTTCGGGATTGACCGCGAGACACTGACAAGCGCCAACGCTCTATTGCCGATCGCTTATTATTTCTTTCAAACCTCCATGCGTTTCAATTCGACCGAATCCAGGCACGTAGAAGCCGTCCGCGCCATGCACCGATGGCTCGTCAAGGCATTGCTGGCCAGTACATTCGGCGGGTCGTCCGACGGGACCATCAGTCAGTCACGAAAAATCATTCAGGAGAGCATGGCCACCTCCAATGACTTCCCGGAGCAAGCGTTACTCATCGGTTTACGCAGGCAGAGCCAAATTGATTTCACCGACCCTCGTAGCCTGGACGATCTGCTGTCTCTGACCTATCAGGAATGGACCTGCTTTTTCGCCATATCCCTGCTTCATCCGGACACCCGCTGGGGGACCGCGCAGTACCATGTCGATCACATCTTTCCTCAGGGCAGCCTGACCAAGGTGAAGCTGCTCAGCCAAGGTATTCCCGAGTCGGAGGTGGACGCTTACCTTCACGGAAAAGACCGGTTAAGCAATCTGCAATTGTTGCCTTACCTCGACAACATCGAGAAATCGGATACAGCTTTTGAGGTTTGGCTGGCAGACCGCAGCCCCGCGTTCATTGATCAGCATTCGATTCCGGCAGAGCCGGAGCTTTACAAAATCGAGCGCTTCCGGGATTTCCTGGACGCGAGGGACGTTTTACTTCGCAAGCGCTACGCCGAAATTCTCGGATTCGGCGACGCATTGCTTGCAGAAACGACCACTCCGTTAGAGGAAGAAAACCAGGTAATCGAATCAAAAAAGTAGTGGCCTCGTCTCTCTTGGTACCGAAAGCAAAAGATGGCTCCATCTTCTCGCCCAAGTTAAAAAGCGCCGGAGGATTTACCGTAGGGCGCAAAGGAGACGAGCGCAAAATGGCTGACTATGAACAAGCACTGGCTTATTTGAGAGCCCAACCTTCGGCTTACTGGCGCAGGCCTAATGAGAAGGGTAATTGGGGGATCGTCACAGGAGTGTGCTGGGTCGATATCAACGAAACCTAAAACGGCCTAAGAGAATAAATAGAGAAAAAAGAATGAAAACGGGCCCGGAAGGCGCCCGTTTTTTTCAAATATAAAAACTGAGATCTTGATTGGCGGAATAACTTTCCGTCGGTATAGCGCTTTTTTATGCCCAGCGCGTATGACCGCTTTCGGCCAGAAGCAGCCCTTCATAAACCGCAGCCTTTGACCCAAAGTTGACATTCGGATCTGAGCGTCAGAATCGAAGTTCTACCGAAAACCACGATTTGAGTGAATCATCCCTCTACACCGATTCCACTTCATTGACCGGCAACGAAGCAAACATTTCAGCGCGGCACACCTCAAGGATCTCATCCGCCAGCGCGGAATCACCCGGGCAGGCACGCGACAAAATGATCGCACCAACAGCACGAGACAGCAGGTCGATCATTTTCTTTCTTCCCTCACCCGGCGCGGCATCCGGCCTAGTCGGATATTTGTCCCCCAGTGTTTGCAGGGTGTGCTCGATTCCTTCGGCAAACGTCGCTTTCAAATCATCCGATTGACGCGCCGCGTCGCCACACAACGCCGCCATGGTGCAACCGCTGCCACGTCCGTCCCGATGTTCCCTCGTCACATAGGCGTCAATGAAGTCCGGAATATATAGCGATTCAGCACCTGCCAGCGATTTGGAAAGGCTGCTGGCCGAGGCTTCGGCCATCAGATCGGCCTTCGAACCGAAATGCTTGTAGAAACCTCCGTGGGTGAAACCGGCAGCCGCCATGAGATCCGACACACCGACGCCGTCGAAGCCGCGATCACGGAACAACTCAGAGGCCGTTTCAACGATGTGCTCCCGATTGGCCTGCGCCTGGGCCTTGGTGACTCTCACGTGCAATACCTCATGTCCACTGGGAAATCATGTGCCCAATAATACATAGATGTTGGTCATAATCAAAATCATTGACAGTTTAGATTTCGATCATCATCCTAATTGCACGCACCACCGACCTCCAACAACGGGCACGGAAGACATACCAGATGACCGACCAAAATCTGTTCACCCCTTACGCACTTGGCGCCCTCACGCTGTCGAACCGCGTCGTCCTCGCGCCGCTGACACGTAACCGCGCCGGTCACGGCTTTGTCCCCAGCGAGTTCGCGGCCACTTATTACAGCCAACGCGCCAGCGCTGGCTTGCTAATCAGCGAAGCCACGCAGATTTCACAGCAGGGCCAGGGCTATCAGGACACCCCCGGGATCTACACGCAGGCGCAAATAGACGGCTGGCGCACAGTGACCGATGCCGTCCATGCCAAGGGCGGAAAAATCTTTCTGCAACTGTGGCATGTCGGCCGCGTGTCGCACGTTGATCTGCAAGAAAACGGCGTCGCTCCCGTGGCCCCTTCTGCGCTGCGCGCCGCCACCAAAGTATTCGTCAACAATCGTTTTGAAGACGTCTCCAAGCCGCGGGCGCTGGACATCAACGAACTGCCAGGGATCGTCTCCAATTTCCGCCAGGCCGCGGCAAACGCTGTCGCCGCCGGATTCGACGGTGTGGAAATTCACGGCGCAAACGGCTATTTGCTGGATCAATTTCTCAAGGACAGCGCCAATTTGCGTACCGATGCTTACGGCGGCTCGATTGAAAATCGTGCGCGTCTGTTGCTCGAAGTAACGGCGGCAGTCGTCAATCAAATCGGCGCGGATCGCACAGGTGTGCGCTTGTCTCCGGTGTCGCCGGCCAATGGCGTATCCAGCAGTGACCCGCAGGCGCAATTCGATTACGTCGTCGGGCAACTCGACGCCCTCGGCGTGGTTTATCTACACGTGGTCGAAGGTGCGACCGGTGGCTCGCGTGACGTGGCGCCATTCGATTTCGGCGCCCTGCGCCAGCGCTTCAAAAACACCTACATCGCCAACAATGGCTATGACCTGGACCTGGCAACTTCAAGGCTCGCCGAAGACCAGGCCGATCTGATCGCATTCGGTCGCCCGTTCATTGGCAATCCAGATCTGGTAGAGCGCCTCAAAAGTGGCGCGCCGTTGTCCGCCTTCAATCCCGCCACGCTCTATGGCGGCGGTGCAGCAGGCTACATCGACTACCCGACGTTGGCTGAATCGAGCGCCACCGCAAACTGAGCGATCAGTGATCGCGCTTTCTGTTTCACACATCCTGAAAGAGAGATTACCCATGAGCACTCGCCCCGCTGTTCTCATTACTGGCGCTTCCACCGGCATTGGCGCCGTCTACGCCGAACGCTTCGCTCAACGCGGCCACGATCTGGTCCTTGTTGCCCGCGACCAGGCACGTTTGGACGCACTTGCAGCCCAATTGCGCAACGAACACGGCGTCACTATCGAAGTGATTCCGGCGGACCTGACCCAACTCGGCGATCTGACAAGCGTTGAAACCCGCCTGCGTGAAGACGCCCGTATCGGCATCCTCGTCAATAACGCTGGCGCCGCGCTATCCGGTAACTTTATCGACCAAAGCACCGACAGCGTCGCGCAGCTGGTTGCCCTCAACACCACAGCGCTGGTGCGCCTGGCCAGCGCCATTGCCCCACGTATGGCCAAAGCAGGCGAAGGCGCGATCATCAACATCGGTTCGGTGGTGGGTCTTGCTCCTGAGTTCGGCATGTCGGTCTACGGTGCGACCAAGGCATTTGTGCTGTTCCTTTCCCAGGGCCTGAGCCTGGAACTTTCGCCTCTGGGCGTCTACGTGCAGGCCGTACTGCCGGCCGCCACCCGCACGGAGATCTGGGATCGCTCCGGCATCGACATCAACACCTTGAACGAAATCATGGAAGTGGACGATCTGGTGGATGCCGCACTGGTCGGTTTCGACCGTCGCGAACCGGTGACGATCCCGCCTCTGCACGAAGCTGAACGCTGGGATGACCTGCAGAGCGCACGCCAGGGACTGCTGGGGCAAATCCGCCAGGCTGCGGTTGCCCAGCGCTACCAAATCCAACAGTGATCTTGTGGTAGCGAGCATTCGCGCCGGATTCGATGTTGGCGCAAGGCATAACATCGAATCCGGCCCGCTGTCCGGAGTAGAAATGAATCCACCCCTTACAAATAACCACGCTGGCTCGCCGACGTCGTTCATCAACGCGGCGAACCAGTCAATCACGGTCAACGGCGTTCGCTTCGCCTATCGCGACATCGGCCCCACGATCGGCTTGCCCCTCGTGCTGTTCAACCATTGGGGAGCGGTGCTGGACAACTTCGATCCCGCGATCATTGATGGCCTTGCACAAACACGACGCGTCATTACTACCGACTATCGCGGTATCGGCGGCTCTGGTGGAACTGCGCCACTGGCTGTCGGTGAAATGGCAGACGATGCCATTCAACTGATTCGCGCGCTGGGTTTCGAGACCGTCGATGTGCTCGGTTTTTCACTGGGTGGTTTTGTTGCTCAAGACATCGCCCTGAAAGCGCCAGAATTGGTGCGCCGCTTGATTCTCACCGGCACCGGGCCGGCCGGCGGCACCGGTATCGACAAGGTCGGCTCGGTGTCGTGGCCATTGATGCTCAAAGGTTTGCTGACCCTGCGCGATCCCAAGTTCTACCTGTTCTTCACGTCGACGACCAATGGCCGTCGAGCCGCCTCGCAGTATTTACAGCGCCTGAAAGCACGAAAAAAAAAATCGCGACAAAGGCCCGACGCCCAGCGCTTTCCTGCGGCAGTTGAAGGCCATCACTGCGTGGGGCAAGCAGTCACCTCAAAACCTCGGGCGCTTGCGGATGCCGACGCTGATCGTCAACGGCGATAACGACATCATGGTGCCCAGCGTTAACTCGTCTGAGCTGGCCAAGCGTATCCCCAACGCACAACTGGTGATTTACGAAGATGCCGGCCACGGCGGCATTTTCCAGCACTACGCTGATTTTGTGGCCAAGGCACTGGCGTTCCTCGATGCCTGACAACGCGGCACCGCAATATCGCAACGCACCGGCTACCCTCCTCACAACCGACAAGAGCCGCACCACGATGAAGGCATTTCTAATTGATCGCTATGGCAAGAACACCGGGCGCATTGGCGAAGTGCCCGTCCCTAACGTGGGCGCCCACGACGTATTGATTGAGGTTCACGCCAGCAGCGTCAACCTGCTGGATTCGAAGATCCGCAAAGGTGAATTCAAACTGATCCTGCCCTATTCATTTCCGCTGGTACTGGGCAATGATCTGGCGGGCGTCGTGGTTGAGGTTGGCTCGCAAGTGAAACGCTTCAAACGGGGGGACAACGTTTACGCTCGCCCGCCCGAAACGCGGATCGGGACGTTTGCTCAATTGATAGCAGTGAACGAAAACGCGATCGCCCTGAAACCTGCCAATATCGACATGGCGCAAGCGGCTTCCATCCCCTTGGTCGCACTGACCGCCTGGCAAGTGCTGGTCGAAGCAGCCCAATTGAAAAAAGGCCAGAAAGTGCTGATTCACGCAGGCTCTGGTGGCGTCGGCACCCTTGCCATCCAGCTTGCCAAACACCTCGGCGCCTTTGTCGCGACCACCACCAGCACCGCCAATGTCGAGTGGGTGAAGGCGTTGGGGGCCGACCTGGTGATCGACTACACACAGCAGAACTTCGAAAGTGCCTTGCACGATTACGACGTGGTGTTGAACAGCCTCGGCGCCGACGTGCTGGAGAAATCACTCAAGGTCCTCAAGCCCGGTGGCCAGCTCATTTCCATCTCAGGACCACCCACTGCGCTGTTCGCGCAGGAGCAAGGGTTGTCCTGGCCATTGAAGCAAGTCATGCGCCTGCTGAGCCTGGGCATTCGACACAAGGCGCGTAAAAAGAACGTTGGCTACAGGTTTGTGTTCATGCGGGCCAATGGCGCTCAACTGCAACAGATCACCGCGCTCATTGAGGCCGGAATCATCAAACCTGTGATTGATCGCTCCTTCACTTTTGAATCTACAGCAGAGGCATTGAAGTACGTCGAACAGGGACGAGCCAAGGGCAAGGTCGTTGTTACGATCAAATGAAGACGCCGCCTTTCGATGAGTCGACCGCACCGGCTGCGCAACGTTTGCCGCTTCAGCAGTCATCATCCAGGGTGACTTCGCCAGAGTTGCACAAGCAGGAAGAGCTGCAACCGGACGTTGTGTCTGTTGAACCGCCAGTGATCGTTTGGCGCAGTTTGATGCTTGAGCAGTAGGACGAAACGGGTTGCATGGATGGGGCAACGAGCATGGCTAGCTCCAACTACCGCAATCGCCAACTCGTTATCTGAGAGTGGCAGTATCGGATGACTGCTTCTGGCCGAAAACGGACTCTCACCACTGATCATTTTCGGCCAGAACGGACGTTTATATTTGGAAAAAAAGAAAACCAACGCCTACCCCTTCGCGACAATCTCGTCCCACGCGGTAGGTGTGGGAAACAGCTCGTTGAGAAACCCCACAAACGCCTTAACGTTCGGGCTTCCCCGGCGGCTTTCTGGCCACAAGGCCGTGATGGAGGAACGGTCGGCCGCGAACTGTGGAAATAGCGGCTTCAGTTCTCCCCGAGTGACATAGGGCGCCGCGACATAGGTGGGCGAAATGCCAATGCCACCGCCCGCTGCAAGTACCGCAGCCACCGCATCGCTCGCGTCGATGACGATGGATGCGTCGGGGGCTATTTCCACCATTCGGTCCCCCACGCTGAATGGCCAACGCAGCGCTTGGCCCGAACTCTGGTAGCGAAAATTCACGCAGTCATGGTCGGCCAGATCGCTGAGTTCCAGCGGCGTGCCGCGTTTGGCCAGATAGGCTGGCGAGGCAAAAGCGCAAAGTCGATGCGGTCCCAGCGTACGAGAGATAAGCCGTGAGTCGGCCAGATTGCCTACGCGCACGGCCACATCGATGCCTTGTTCAACGATGTCCGCAAACTGATCGCCCAAGCGCAGGTCGATGGTGAGCTTGGGGTAGCGCTCGCGAAACCTGGGAATCGCCGGCGCCAATATGTTCAGCCCGATTGGCGGTGGCGCTGTAACTTTCAAGGTGCCGGAGGGCTCAGCGCGCGAGGCCGTTGCGGCCTGCTCGATGTCCTCCACCTCGCGCAGAATCCGTAGCGCCCGTTCGTACAGATCCCGTCCTTCAACTGTCAGTGTTAGCGAACGGGTGGTGCGGCTGAATAAACTCAGCCCAAAATGCTGCTCCAGGCGTTGCACGCTCTTGCTGATGGCGGACGGCGATACTGATAAATCGCGCGCTGCAGCGGTATAGCTGCCCAAAGAGGCAGCGCGGGCAAAGGCAATAAGACCGGTCAGGCGGTCCAACCCTATTTGTTCCTTCATGGCACTAGTAAAGCGACATATGCCCTAATTATCAATATTGGCTCGAGCCTTTAGTGTTTACCCGTCGGCGCCATCAAGGCGCTCAAGGAGATAGACCATGAGCTATTCCACTGTTACCCAAACCGCATACTCCCAACCGCTTCCCGCCCAACTGGAAGGCCAAACCGTGGTGATTTTCGGCGGCACGTCCGGCATCGGTTTAGCGACCGCGATTCAAGCCAAAGCCGCCGGGGCATCCGTAACGGTGATCGGTTCCAATGCCGAGCGTGCCGAGCAAGCGGCTCTGAAACACGGACTCGCCGGCTGGCGTGCCGCTGATGTCACCCACAGCGAAGCCATCTACGCCGCCTTGGCAGAAATCCCGCACGTGGATCATCTGGTACTACTCGCCGGCACATTTGTGGCGGGCAAGATTATGGACGCTGAAATCGATTACCTGCGTCGGGCGTTTGAAGAGCGGATGTGGGCTTCTGTGCACGCCATTCGCGCTCTTGGTGATCGGTTGTCCAAGGACGGCTCCATCACCTTTATCTCTGGCTGTTTGGCCGACCGGCCCAATGCTCATGGCACTGCCGTGCTCGCTGCCGCGTCGGCAGCAATGGAAGCGTTGGCACGTGGCCTGGCCCTGGAGCTGGCGCCCATTCGTGTCAATACGCTGTCCCCAGGCCCGATCAACACCCCCATCTTTAGCAAAGCCTTGGGCGAGGGGCGCGATGCGTACGTCAGCGCATGGGAGCAGTCGCTGCCGCTGCATCGCGTGGGCACCGCCACTGAAGCAGGCGCCGCAACTGTTTTCCTGATGACCAACACGTTCATGAACGGCGCCACGCTGAACATCGACGGCGGCGCTCGGCTGGTCTGAGTGACCGGTCCCTCATTGAGTCCATGTCAGAACCAGACGCTCTCAAGACGAGTATCCGGTTAAACGAAAGCCCCTGAGTTTCTCGATTCAGGGGGCTTTCGTTTGGTGCTTACTGCGTCAGAGGCAGCAGCAGGAAATGGATGAGCGTCCTCGACGTTGATGCGGCTCCCCGCACCACTCCCCGGTTGCGTAAAGTTCTCTGATGATTTCTTTGTTGTTCAGCATCATCAATCCTCCGCGTAATGAGTTACCTGCTGTTTGGCGCTTCGCACAAAACTTTGCCGCCGTTCAAACGTATTCACGGACTTGGGGAATAATGTCGTGTGGTATCGATCCCGATGGTCAGAGCCTGGAGCCCGCGCCCATCTCGGAAGCCCGCGCCAGTGCTTGCGTATCGATATACTCCCGGATGTTCGTCAGCTTTCCATTTCGCACGGTAATGGCGAAGACCCAATCGTCCTCCCACGTTTTATTCGTGGCTTTGATTCTCCCCCTGGCGAAGCCGAGGACCAGAACCCGATCTCCCTGCGCCACGTATTCGTGGAACTCCATGACGGATGTTTCCATCTTTTCGGAGGCCTTCTGAAGCAGATCTGCCAATCCCGTGTGCCCGCGATACGTGCCAGCCAGCGGCCAGTACTCGCCCGGAATGATCCATTCAATGTCTTCGGAAGTCAGCGCCTGCAGACCTTGCCTATCGCTGCGGCCCATTGCGGTGAAGAAGTCCTTAACAACCTGGACATTTTTTTGTGCGTTCATCGAAATCTCTCCGTTTCTCTCGTATCTGATCGCGTCCGTTCTGATCAGATACCTTGTGAACCTGCCGGTGAAGGGCGTGGTGTCGGAGACTCAACCGATATCGACGTTCAAGGCGATGTCCCAAGTGCCGGCGCCGTTTTTGGCCAGGCCGATCATCATCAGGCCGAGCGCCTCAAGCGTCTGGGCCATGTGCAGGCCACCGACATCCAACGGACGTAGCCCGATACTTTCGATGAACGTCGAAACGCGTGCCTTGGCCTCCAAATCGTCGGCGGCGATGAACGCGTCGAGGGGACCTCCCTTGGCAAGGACATGGCCGAAAAGGGTGTTGAATGCCTTCACGACATGCGCGCTGGCGGGGGCGATTTTGGCAATCTCTTGCGCACCAGAACTGCCGGCGGGAGAAACGAGGCCCGTGAGGTCCGGCGAGGCCGTGTTAGTGATGTCGATGATCACCTTGCCGTCGAGCGCGTCCCCGTACTCGGCCACCACCGACGCCGCTCCGGTGTACGGCACGGCGAGGATGACGATGTCGCCGGCGGGCGCGGCCCCATAGGTTCCTGTGGTCGCTCCGGCTGCGAGCTTGTCGACCAGCGCCTGCGCCTTGGCGGGGTCGCGGCTCACCACCTCGACGGTGTGTCCTGCTTTGGCGGCACGACCGGCGATGGCCGCGGCCATGCCTCCTGAACCGATGATGCTGATAGTGCTCATGTGTAATCTCCAAATGAGTTGGGGTATTGCCTGCCATCTCTGAACGGGCTTCCCCCGGCTAATATTCCGTGGGTGCCGGGCTCGTTGCGACCCGGCGAACAGCCTCAGCTCACTCAGGCGACAGGGAAGTAATGGCCATTGTCCATATCGGCAAACAGGCCGGGCTGCGTTGGTGTCCAGCCAAGCGTCTGGCGCGTGATATCGCTCGACGCCGGGGTATCCAGCGTCACCAAATTCGCGAGGAAACCGAAGAAACCCGGCCCCATCATTACGTCCGCAGGAATGGGTACGACGGGAAGGTTCAGACGGCTGCCAATGGCCTGCGCGATCTCGCGGTACGGGATAGCTCCTTCAGCAACCGCATGCCAGGATCTGCCAGCGGGCCCCTTCTCCAGCGCCAGGCGGAACAGGGTAGCGAGGTCGCGGGCATGCACTGCCGCCCACCGGTTGGAGCCGTCGCCGGGGTAGCCAACGACGCCCTTTTCCTTTGCTTGCCCGATGAGGACCTGAAGGAAACCGGCCTTGTCGGTTGAGCTGTGCATGATTTCAGAAATGCGCACGACCGAAGACCGCACGCCCCGCTCTGCCAGACCGATTACAGTCAACTCCACGATGTTCCGAACCCGCAGGGAGCCCTTGTATTGATCGCCAGCCGGAGAAAGAGCCGGGTCCTCCTCGGTTGCCGGTCGGCTCTGGAGCGGCCCAGGAACCGGCCAACCCTCGTTAGTCGGCGAACCGATGCTGCCCGACACGACCAGCGGCTTTCCCGTTCCAGCCAGTGCATCGCCGTATGCGAGCATGATCTGAACCTCCGCTGCGGCAACAGCGTCGATCCCGCCGACCGGAAGCAGATCTTGTCTGTGCGCGACGTGGATTACGCCGTCGGCGGCTGCAGCCGCCTCCTTGAGCCCCTCGAGATCATCGAGATCACCGCGACGCACCTTTGCGCCGAGCGCAGTGAGCGCCTGCGCCGAACTGT
The DNA here is from genome assembly GCF_949767865.1 of Pseudomonas sp. IT-P294. NCBI lineage: Bacteria > Pseudomonadati > Pseudomonadota > Gammaproteobacteria > Pseudomonadales > Pseudomonadaceae > Pseudomonas > Pseudomonas sp. IT-P294. The sequence goes on from NZ_CATKQW010000004.1 coordinate 150,883, forward strand.
CCGAACGTGCCAAAGCGGTGACCTCGTGGCCGGCAGCGATGAGGTCGGAAATGATGTACGGACCGGAATGGCCGGTCCCGCCAGTAACGAAAACGCGCATGTTGGTGTTCCTTGTCAGTGAGATAAAAAAGGGTGCTGCGGGTGCACTCAGCCGAGAAGGCTGACGCCGATTGAGAAGTGGGAGTGCTTGACGGAGTGGGCAATGAGGCCTAGCGAAAGCAGGCAGGCGTGCTCCAGCGTTCGCGCCATGAGCAGCGGCCCGACGTCCATCGGACGCAGTCCGAGGCTTTCTATGAATGCCGAGACGCGTGCCTTTGCCTGCGCGCCGTCTCCAGCGATGAACACGTCCAGCGAGTGGCCCTCGACAGGACCAGCAGCCAGGACGTGGGAGAAATGGGTGTTGAACGCCTTGATGACTTCGGCGTCGGCTGGCGCGACCTTGGCGATTTCCTGCGCGCCGAAACTGTCCTCAGGGGTCACAAAGCTTTTGAAGTCAGGGGCGACGGGATTGGTGATGTCGACAAGAAGCTTGCCTGCCAACTCTTCGCCGTACTGTTTCACCACGTCGAGAACGGCTGAATACGGAACCGCCAGGATCACAATATCCCCTGCCGGGGCGGCGCCGAACGCTCCTGTCGTCGCGCCGGCTCCGATCTGCCCGGCTAACGCCCGCGCCTTGGCGGCGTCACGACTCATCACCTCGACGGTGTGTCCGGCTTTGGCGGCAAGGCCGCCGATTGCTGCGGCCATGCCACCTGAGCCGATGATGCTGATAGTGCTCATGTGCAGTTTCCTTACAGATATGGGTTGACCATTCAAGGAATGCCGGCGTGATCCGGCGACTGCGTTCAACCTACGAGCCATGCTGATCTTTTCACTTGCGAAACGCAAGTGAGTTTCGGAAATTTACTTGCACGATGCAAGCAATGTTAAGAATCGCCCATGAAATCAATATCTAAAGAAGACATTCGGTTCCATTGCGCGGTGAACTATGTCGTGGATATCTTCGGCGACCGGTGGTCGCCCTTGATCATAGGGGGTGGTGGCTCGACTAAGTCGAAGCCCCAGGCAGGTCAACGAAGAGGTGAAGGCGCTGGTCCGCAATGGCGGATGTATCTTTCCCGAGGCAGAAACTCGCGACCAGAATGGCCCTGTCCGGGCCACCTGGTCGACTGCTACCACCTACCTTCCTTCGGCCCGTTTGACTGACAAACATGAAGACGGCGTCGTGACCTGTCAGGGCTTCACGAACCGATAGACGAAGCGATCCGTCTCGCCCTTGATGGCGGGATCGAACACCTTGATCGAGTGCGGATCGTCCTTGTTCGCGAGCAAAGTGCTTTGCGCGTCCAGTACGAAACCGGCCGCTTCCACCTCCTCGCGAACGGATGCGGGCTCAATCCGATGCAGCGATTGGGCATCGCTCGCGCCCGCCCCGGTGGCGGCGGCGTGGTCGATGATGACGTAGGAGCCGCCAGGCTTCAGCTGCTCATAGACGGCTCGATTGAAGTCGGCGGCCGTGGCGCCCCTCGCCTGCATCAGCGCGGTGTGGAGATCGTGGTAGAACAGGTGCAGCCACAGGACATCCGCCGGTTGCGTGACCTCCGGCATCGCGGTGAGGTCGGCGCAGACGGCTTCGACGTTCTCCCGGCCCGGCTCCTTCGCGAGCGTCTGCATGCTGCCGAGCGGATCGTTCTTGAAGTGGGCGACTTCGGCCGGCACGAAGCTGTAGACCCGTCCTTTTGGTCCCACGGTGTCGGAGAACAGACGGGTCCAGTCGCCGTCGCCTGGGTAAACGTCGATGACGGTGGAGCCTGCATCGACGCGTGCGAACCGGAGTAACTCGGATAACTTGGTTGTGTCGTACATGGGAATCTCCTTTACGGCTGGGTATTCGCGCTCAATGTCCTAATCATGCTGGTCGCCTCACTTGCAAAACGCAAGCAAATAACAGGAATTTACTTGCACCATGCAAGCGATGTTAAGATCCCGCCATGAAAACCACATCTAAAGAAGACATTCGGTCCCATTGCGCAGTGAACTATGGCGTGGAGATCTTCGGCGACCGCTGGTCGCTCTTGATCATTCGCGACATCGTTTTTGCGGGTAAGAAGACGTATGGCCAGTTCCTGAAATCGGAAGAAGGCATCGCGTCCAATGTCCTTGCGTCCCGCCTCGCCTTTCTTGAGGGACAAGGCGTTCTCTCGAAGGCACCCAACCCCGACGACAGGCGCAAGGATTTCTACACGCTGACGGAGAAAGGGCTGGACCTCATTCCCATCGTGCTCAACATCGTCCTTTGGAGCGCGAAGCACGATTCGATGTCGTACGCACGGGACCTTGAGGAGTTCGTTACTCGATTAAGTGAAAACCCCACGCAGGTGAGCGAAGAGTTGAAGACGCTGGTCCGCAGTGGCGGCTGCATGTTTCCTGAGAGCAAGGGATGAGTTAGACGGCAAGCGCCCCTGACAACGAACCTTGGCCCTCACCCAGTGGTCACAACCAATGACGGCATCGCGATTGATCAAAGGCCCTCAGTCTGCTCGATTCAAGCGCGACGCTTGCCAATCACACACTTTAGGGTGCGGCGGATAACGTTCAGAGAGTTCGGTTCTGTCCAACGCAGGCGCGGACTGCTGCTTTGATCCAATGCTCCCTTGTCGGAGTACGCAAATGACTCAATCAATGCGCTTCTTCCTGTCGATCTTCCTCGCAGTGGCATCACTGGCCTCGGCGAGTTTCCTCAACACGGCGGGTGCGGCCACCGCCGAAGATCTGAATGCCGAATCCCGGCTAGCGTTACATACGCTCTACAAGTCCAATCCCTTCTCTGAAACGATCTCGCAAAAAGCCAAGGCTGTGCTTGTCTTCCCGAAAATCATCAAGGCAGGCCTGGTATTCGGTGGCAGCTATGGCGAAGGCGTGTTGATGAAAGGCGAGAAAGTAGAGAATTACTACAACTCAGTCAGCGGCTCATGGGGGCTACAGGCAGGCGCCCAGTCGTATGGCTATGTGGTTTTCCTGATGACCGACAAAGCCGTGAAATATGTCGCTGAAACCAAGGGTTGGGAAATCGGCGTAGGACCGACGGTTGTGGTGGTTGATGAAGGGGTTGCGAAGAACCTGTCCAGCTCGACGCTGAAGGACGACGCGTATGCGTTTATCTTCGATCAGCAAGGATTAATGGCCGGGATCAGCATCGAGGGCACCAAGATTTCCCTGATCAAGCGTTAAAACCGGTTCCGCTGAAAAGTAAGGGGGCGGATTTATTTTGAGGAAAATAAATCCGCCCCTTTTTAGTTACTTTTTCTTCTTCGCCGGCTTTTCTGCCTTCTCTGATTTCTTAGCCTTTTCTGGCTTGCTATCAGCTTTTTTTGCAGATTTCTTTGGCTCGGCATCTTTCTTCTTGTCTTTCTTATCGGAAGATTTCGAAAGAGCCGAGGCCGCAGCTGATTTCTTTGTCGATGAAGACTTTTTGTCCTTCAAATCCTTGCTGGCGTTTGAAGCTTCACCTTTGCTTTTTTTCTCGTCTTTAGCCACGTTGACCACCTCTTGGAGTGTGCCGGTATTGGCAAAATGCCTGTGCGATTCTCCACAAGCTGATCATTAGGCGAGCGCGTCCAGGAGCGGTTCAAATTTTTTCGAGGCGTCGAGACAGGCTTTGGCTGATGCACCGATACCTGACAGCTGAAATCCAATGGATACGGTTGTCGATTGACTCGCCCCTCTGTGACGACGAACGACCCGTTCGCCACAGAGGGTTTGGCCCCCTACTCCTTCACTTCAACCTGGTCCAACGCCTGATTCACCGCCAATTCCCCCAGCATCACCACCTGCGTAATCCCCAGCAGGGTCTTGCGGCGTGAGTGGTCCAGCAACGCCGCGAAGTTGCTGAGCATGGTGGTGGCCGAGCCCAGTGATTCGCTGGCGTTGGCCAGCTGGGATTCGGTGTCGTACTTGGGATTGACGAGGAACATGCGCTCGGGCTCGTTGGCTGCGGCCATGATGTGGGCGCCGGGGTTGAAGTAGTGATCGAGGGCACGCTCGGCGTCGTGGAATTTCTAGGAGTCGACGGATTCGTAGGGAGATGCCGGATCGGTATCCGGTGGGTTGGGTGTGGGTTTGGTCATGGATAAAACTCCTGATACGAGTTTATTTAAAAGGGAGCCATCACGCTCGCTACCAAACGAAGGTGGCGGCCATACGCAGGTTGGTAGACCGGTCGTATCAGTTCCCGGCGCCCTCGAAAGGACCCCGCGCATGGCCACCATAAAAGGTGATGCTATGCGCCGTGATACGAAACCGGGCTACCAAACCCGATCACTGTTTTTCAGTGACCGAGAAACGATATAGCCCACCTCACAGACGCACAAGCCGGCGGATTCTGGCGTACGCGTAGGTAACGACGCAAGACGTTGTAGCCCTTGGGACGTAACACCGGGTGTCTTTAAACGTGCGCATTGAAACCTGTTTAAGGCATCAAACATCGAGCGGCGATTTCCAGTCTGAAATCGATGGCGTCGGGGCTGACGCCATCGCGAGCAAGCTCGCTCCCACAGAAGCGGTGCGGCAGCGGATCCGCAATCAGCGCTGACGCTGATTGACGACATCGGCGGATCGGCCCGGCAGCATGCGGGTCAGGGTGTTGTCACGGACCCAATAGTGATGGAACAGCCCCGCCGCCGCGTGCAAGCCGATCAACCAGTAACCAGCGCTGCCAAGCAGTTCGTGCCAATGCTTGAACAGCTTGGCCTGGTCCGGATCGACCGCCACCAGCGATGGCAGATAGAACTCGAAATAAGGCATCGGCTTGCCTTCTGCCGAGAGCAGCAGCCAGGCCAATAATGGCGTGGCGATCATCAGCCCGTACAAGGCGAAGTGCATCAGGTGCGAAATCCCCATCTGCCATTTGGGCAGTGACGGCGTGATCGGAGGCCGAGGCGTCAGGCGCCCAAGCAAACGCACCCACACCAGCGCAAAAATGCTCAGCCCGAACAAGCCGTGCAGCCCCAAAAACAAGCCCCTCAACGCGCCTCCTCTTGGCAGCAGCCCCTTGATCTCGATGCAGGCATACACGCCAACGAACAGCGCCAGCATCAGCCAGTGCAGGGTGATCGAGAGTTTTCCATACCGATGTGTCACTGAATCGCGGGTCATAAAGGGCCTCAAAAACGTTATTGCCGGCTGCCGAGTCATTCGTGCGTCCGGGTCCGGTGGGTTACCGCACCGAAGGGCGACACCCTGCCCGCGAAGTCTTAAGGCAATCTGAAGATCGGGACGATAACACCGCGAATACCACCTTCAGATTCCGTTAAGAAACACCGCCAATACTCCTCGAAAATCTACCCGGGAGGCGTCTTCCAATGCTTGATTCTGAATGGAATATTCCTCTGCCCCTGCACTTCGGCCACGCCGAAACGCCACCGATGAATCTGGCCAGGGCGTTACCGGACGACATCGAGCGTCCTGTCTTTGAAGCGTTTATCCAGCATCGTTTTCGCAAGGCCCACGGTGCCGATATTCGCCATTTCATGCCCGAGCTGTTCGGCATGAGCGATGTTTCGGGCGCGCTCACTGCGGTGGTCGGTGTGCGTCTGGCGAACGCTGGGGACTTGTTTCTCGAGCGTTATCTGGACGAGTCGATCGAGCCACTGATCAGTGCCACCGCCGAGTGTCCGGTAGACCGCGCCGGCATTGTCGAAGTCGGCAACCTGGCCGCCAGCGACACCGGCAGCGCACGTATGAGCATCATCGCCATCACTTATCTGCTGGCCATGGGCGGCCTGGAATGGGTGGCGTTCACCGGCAACGTCGGCCTGGTCAACAGCTTTCATCGCCTGGGCTTGAAACCCGTGACGCTCTGCGCGGCCGATCCCGAGCGGCTGGGGGATGAGCGCCAGCATTGGGGCAGTTACTACGAGAGCAAACCCTGGGTGCACGTCGGCAACATCCGCGCCGGCTTCATCCATTTACGCAACATCGGCCTGTTCAATCGCCTGGGGCTGCCAACGTCCATCGAGGATTCCAGCCATGTCGCCTGAAACCGAGCGTTTCAAACAGATCCTGCGCAGCCACGCCGCACACAAGCCCAACACCATCGCCTTGTGGGGCGATCAGCTCAAAGTGGATTACTCCGAGCTGTACGCCGACGTGGTGTATCGCCAGGAGCGACTGCGCGATGAAAGCGTCAAGGTGGTGGCGTTGGCGCTGGAGAATGGCGTCGAAGCCATGCTCTGGGACCTGGCTGTGTTGTTTGAAGGCCTGACGTGCCTGACGTTGCCGCCGTTTTTCAGCCCGGCGCAACGTAGCCATTGCCTGGAACAGAGCCAGGCCGAGCTGGTGATTGCCGAGCCGGAACTCGACGCCGAACTTCTAGCCTGCGGCTACGAGAAAGCCGGGGCGTTCTGGCGCCGCTCGTCCAGCGGCCCGGACCGGATGCCCAAAAGCACAGCCAAACTGACGTTCACCTCCGGCACCACGGGCACACCAAAAGGTGTTTGCCTGAGCGCCGAAAGCCTTCTGACCGTCGCTCGCGAACTGTATCAAGCCAGCACGCCCACCGATCCACAGCATCATCTGGCCCTGTTGCCGCTGGCGATCCTGTTGGAAAACCTCGGTTGTTACGCCGCGCTGTACGCCGGTGCAACCTTGAGCGTGCCCAGTCAGAAAACCCTGGGGATTCAGGGAGCCAGCGGTGTTGATATTCCACGGTTGCTCGGCTGCCTGATGACCCGTGCGCCCGAGAGCCTGATCCTGGTGCCGCAGTTGTTACAACTACTGGTCAGCGCCGCCGAACAGAAAGCCTACAACCCCGGCGCGTTGCGTTTTGCCGCCGTCGGCGGCGCGCGGGTTTGCGAAGAATTGCTGCATCGCGCACAACGGATCGGCGTGCCGGTTTACGAAGGCTACGGCCTTTCAGAGTGCGCCTCGGTGGTGTGCCTCAATCGACCTGAAGCACGCCGCCCCGGCAGTGTCGGTCGGCCCCTGCCCCACCTCGAGATTCGTTTGGCAGAGGACGGCGAAGTGCTGGTCAAGGGTTCCACCCTGCTCGGCTATCTGGGCGAGGCGCCGCACACCGATGAATGGTGGCCGACCGGCGATCTCGGCGAGTTCGACCCCGAAGGTTTTCTCTACCTCAAGGGGCGCAAGAAACATCAATTCGTCACCAGTTTCGGGCGCAACGTCAACCCGGAATGGGTCGAGGCCGAATTGACCCAGCGCCGCCATATTGCCCAGGCCTTCGTCTACGGCGAAGCCATGCCGCAAAACCATGTGCTGCTCTGGCCTCACAGCCCGGACTGCACCGACGAAGAATTGGCTGCCGCCGTGGCCCAGGCCAACGAGGCCTTGCCCGATTACGCCCAGGTCCATCACTGGACCCGTCTGGATCAACCTTTTACCCCCGCCAATGGCCTGCTCACCGCCAATGGCCGTCCGCGCCGTGACGCCATCGTCGAGCGTTACCGGGCGCAACTGTCTGAATCGGTATTTCCCGAGGTATCCGCATCATGAGTTTTTTCGACACGTTGCAAGAAGCCACGCACCAGGAACGCCACACGTTGTTCAACCTGCCGATCATTCTCGACGCCCTTGAAGGCAGGGTCAGCCTGGAAAGCTACCGGGCCTTTCTGACGCAAGCCTATTACCACGTGCGCCACACCGTGCCGTTGATGATGGCTTGCGGGGCGCGTCTGCCAACGCGCCTGGAATGGCTGCGCAAAGCGGTGTGCGAATACATCGAGGATGAATACGGCCACGAACAGTGGGTGCTCGACGATATCGAAGCCTGCGGTGGAGACCGCAACGCCGTACGCGATGGCCAGCCGGGCCTGCCAATCGAATTGATGGTCAGCTATCTCTACGACTTGATCGCCCGTGATAACCCGGTCGGCCTGTTCGGCATGGTAAACGTGCTGGAAGGCACCAGCATCGCCCTGGCCACCCACGCGGCGGGCAGCATTCGCGAACGGCTGGACTTGCCCGAAAGCGCCTTCAGCTACCTCAGCTCCCATGGCGCTCTGGACATTGAACACATGCAGACCTATCGCCGATTGATGAACACGCTCGAAGACCCGGCCGACCAGGCCGCCGTGATTCACGCCTCCAAAGTGGTGTACACGCTCTACACCGACATGTTCCGTGGCTTGCCGCGTAACGGGGAGAATCTGCGTGCGTCTGTCTGAGGCTCGCGTGGTATTGACCGGCGCCAGTGGCGGCATCGGCCTGGCAATCGCCACCGCGCTGTGCGCCAGCGGCGCCCGGGTATTGGCGGTGGCTCGGCACAAGGAACCACTGACGCCCTTGATTGAACGTTATCCGCAGCACTTGTGCTGGATCGGCGCGGACCTGACTGTGTTGTCCGACCGGCGCAAGGTGCTGAGCGCGGCCGAAGCCATCGGCGGGATCAACCTGCTGATCAACGCCGCCGGGGTCAACCACTTCGCCATGCTCGAACAGCTGGAGGACAGCGACATCCACGCCATGCTGGCGGTGAACATTGGCGCGCCCATTTGCCTGACCAAAATCTTGCTGCCGCTGCTCAAGCAAGCCGACAGCGCGATGGTAGTAAACGTCGGCTCGACTTACGGCTCGATCGGCTACCCCGGTTACGCCAGTTATTGCGCCACCAAATTTGCCTTGCGCGGGTTTTCAGAAGCCCTGCGCCGGGAACTGGCGGACACCCGGGTCAGCGTGCTCTATGTCGCCCCGCGCGCCACCCGCACAAGCATGAACAGCCCGGCGGCGCAGGCTCTGAATGATGCGCTCAAGGCCAACGTCGATGACCCGCAAACCGTCGCATCCGCCGTGATTCATTCGATCGCCGGTGACCGCCGCGACTTGTACCTGGGCTGGCCGGAACGCTTTTTCGTACGCCTCAACAGCCTGCTGCCGCATCTGGTAGATCGAGGCTTGCGCAAGCAGTTGCCACTGATTCGACGCCTGAGTCACAAGCCCGATAACGAGAATCTCGAACCCTGAAAAAATTCGCGTTGTATGACCGTGTACCGAGCTAGCCCATCGGTTTCGGCGACTCGGACAAGGCCGAACAGTTACTCAAGCAGGCCTTGCAACTCAACCCGACCGGCATCGATAGTCTGTACTTCTGGGGCGATCACCTTTACCGTCAAAAACGTTACGCCGAAGCTCGGACCTCGCTGCAAAAAGCATTGCAGGCCGAACCAAGGCCAGGCCGGGAAACCGCCGATGCGGGGCGGCGCAAAGAGATCGCAGCGTTGCTGATGGACATCAACAAGAAACTCGACTGACAGGAGTTCGTGTGCGCTTATTACTGATCGAGGACGACGTGGCCTTGGGCGAAGGCATCCATCAAGCCCTGGGCCGAGAGGGCTACACCGTCGATTGGCTGCAGGACGGCGCGAGCGCCCTGCATTCATTGCTCAGCGAAAACTTTGACCTGGCGGTGCTCGATCTCGGCCTGCCGCGCATGGACGGGCTTGAAGTGTTGCGGCGCTTGCGAGACAGCGGTTCCAACCTGCCGGTGCTGATCCTCACCGCTCGGGACGCGACCGAAGACCGCATTGCCGGGCTGGATGCCGGGGCTGACGATTACCTGATCAAGCCCTTCGACCTCGCCGAACTGAAAGCGCGCCTGCGGGCCTTGTTGCGCCGCAGTGCCGGTCGCGCCCAACTATTGATCGAACACGCCGGCATCAGCCTGAACCCCGGCACCCAGCAAGTCAGTTACCAGGGCGAACCTGTGGCGCTGACCCCCAAGGAATACCAACTGCTGCACGAATTGCTCTCGCCACCAGGCCGGGTCATAACCCGCGATCACCTCATGCAATTGCTGTATGGCTGGAACGAGGAAGCTGAAAGCAACACCCTGGAAGTGCACATCCATCACTTGCGCAAAAAATTCTCCACCGACCTGATCCGCACCATTCGCGGTGTCGGTTATTTGGTGGAGGAGCGTCGATGACGTCGATCCGCCGCCGCACGCTCACGCTGATCATTGGCCTGATGCTGGTGGGGGTGGCCGTGATCAGCTTGTTCAACCTGCACGACAGCAATCACGAGATCGCCGAAGTCTACGATGCCCAACTGGCCCAGAACGCCCGGCTATTGCAGGGCGTGATGCGCATGCCGATGGCCGGCAAGCAACACGCCGATCTGTACCAGGCGTTCAACAAGGCGCTGGGCGAAGCGGAACCCCGGGTCGATGGCCATCCCTATGAATCCAAACTGGCCTTTCAGGTCTGGAGCCACAACGGCGAAGTGCTGGTGCACACGGCGAGCGCACCCTCCTTCAGCTCGCCGCCGGCAACCCCCGGATTCAGTGACGTGGTCGACCTTAACAATCGCCACTGGCGCGCGTTCCTGCTGCTGGATAAACAAAATGACTTGAGGATCTGGGTCGGCGAACTGGACGATGTGCGTGCGGACCTGGTGGACCGGATCGTGAGTCATACCCTCTGGCCCAATGTACTGGGCAGCCTGATCCTGGCGGCGATGATCTGGATGGCCATCGGCTGGGGCCTCAAGCCGCTGGAAAACATGGCAGCGACCCTGCGCGCGCGTCACAGCGGTTCGCTGGAGCCGTTGCAACTGAACCCGTTGCCCAGTGAGCTGGAGCCAATGCAAGCGGCGCTCAACCGCATGCTCGCGCAGATTCAGGAAGTGCTGGGCCGCGAACGACGCTTCATCGCCGATGCCGCCCACGAAATGCGCACGCCTCTGGCCGTGTTGCGCGTGCATGCACAAAACCTGCTGGAGGCCGGCACCGAACAGGAGCGCCGTGAGTCTTTGCAATTTCTGATGGCCGGCGTCGACCGCACCAGCCGCCTGGTCAATCAGTTACTGACCATGGCGCGCCTGGAGCCCAAAGCCCTGGCACCAGTGTTAACCAGTATTGACCTGGCCGAAACCGTGCGCGACAGCCTGGCCCAGCTCACTCCCTGGCTGCTGAGCAAGAACCTTGAGCTGGCCTTTGACGTCACCGACCGCCCCTTTAAAGTGGTAGCGGACGCCTCCGCCATCGACATCGCCCTGAACAACCTGATCAGCAACGCCGCCAACTTTTCCCCCGAACACGGCGTCATTACCGTGCAGTTAAGCCAGGTGGACGGTTTCTATATGCTAAGCGTCGAGGATCAAGGCCCGGGCATCGACGAAGCGGATCGCGGGCGATTGTTCGAACGGTTCTACAGTCGCGGCAATGCTCACGGCGCCGGACTGGGCCTGACCATCGTCAACACCATCGCCACCCGGCTGGGCGGACGCATCACCCTGGTCAACCGACCGGAAGGCGGATTGTGCGCGACGCTGTCGATTCCAGATGGCGAGTCCCACAACCCTTTGCAGCGCTCCACACGCGAGCTGCCGCCCACGGCTTGAGGGATTACCAGGCGAGATTTACAGCATTTCATCTGTGCCGCCGCCTTCGCGGGCAAGCCCGCTCCCACAGGAGCTTGTGCCGTCCCAACACTCAAGAACGACACCACGCCCAGTGGGAGCGGGCTTGCCCGGGTAGAAACCGGGGACATCCTTTACGTTTTAAACCGGAGACATCCTTTACAGGTGTGAAATACGGTCAGGAGGTGCCTGACCATGTCCTGGAATCGAGAGTCCCCGATGGATCAACGAATCAAACTCATAGGCGACTGGCTGCAAGGCAGCTACTCCAAAAGCGAACTGGCCCGTCACTACGGGCTCAGTCGGCCTACGCTGGACAAATGGCTTGCACGCTACGAGGCACATGGCGTTGATGGGCTAAAGGAGCTGTCACGGTGCCCGCCAATGATGAGCTCCCTGGGTATTCGCTCAAGGCTTCAGATCGAACTGGTGGAGTTTTACCGCAGCTGTGCCGAAGTGCCCCAAATGGTAAACCGCCGCACCTGCCGGCGAGAACGTAAACGGCTCAAACGGCTCGGCGGCCATCTTGTCCAGGTACTCTTTGGGGGCAAGACCGGTCGTGACGTGCGGATGGAAATTGTCGCCGGACGACTTCGGCACAAAGTCCGAAACATAGGTGATCAAGGCCGGTAGAACTTCAGGAACGTCGCCAGTGACGAACGCCGCGGAAGTACCGGTGTTGACCGTGAATGGAGTTACAGCCTCAATCACTTGCGTTTCCAGCTTGATCAATTCTGGAGTCGGCTGGATGACAATGCCCGACAGGCCGAGGTCCTTGTCCGGTATGTAGTAGTACTTCACAGCTTCCAGCTTGAGGCGGGTCACATTGTTGCTGGCGAAGACTTTGTCGACGGCGGCATACACTTTGTCGAGATTCTCGGTAGGAACAAAACGCTGTACCAACGTGATGTGGGGACGGTGCGTGGCATCGAGCGCAAAGCCTTTCGGAAATACTTTCAGCAGGCGGTCGTTCACCGCTTGCGCGTGCTGGAGCATCGTGGCGTCCGGTTCCAGGAGGATATCAATGGCGGTAACTTCGGATTCCGCACTGTTCACGGCAAGTGGCAACACACAGGCCGAAAGAGCGAGCAGGAGTATCTGTAAAGGCATCGACTTCATGACAGCAGCTCCCAAAATATCGAGACTTCATCCGGTCACCCGTTACGGATCGGCCGGTAGCTCAGTACTGCATGGCGCGATCAACGTGCGAGGCTGCACGGCTATCGTTTTAGTCTGCATTTCCCTTGGGCAGAAGACTTGAGCAAAATCAAACATTGGCGTTACTGCAAACCAATCAC
>NZ_CATKQW010000005.1:0-157603 GCF_949767865.1 Pseudomonas sp. IT-P294
AGCGCCGGGCCGCGCAGGCGCTTCCAAGTAACCCGCCGTCAGGGCGGAACCAATATTCGCCGTCACCAAAAAAACGGATATGTACCCAACCCCAACCCCAACCCCAACCCCAACCCCAGCCCCAACTCCAACATGACCGTCTAACCCGTCACACAGGCTGACGTTTCTGCAGCCAACTCAGAAATCCGCCTTTCTTGATCGGCGCGGGTTTGGCCAGCAACGCCAACCGACTGTTTTGCGTACGCACCGCTTGCAACTTGTTCAGCGCCCGACCCACTTCAACCCGTTGCTCCATGCACTGGCGAGTCAGGGACTTGTCTATCCGGTAAATGATGCACGACGTCAACGCAGTAAAGGTCGCCTGGGACGGCGTATCGGTGAGGATGCTTTGTTCGCCCATCACTTCGCTGGGGCCCATGCGTCCGGCTTCGGTTTGCCCGGTGCCATCGGGCACGGTGGCGCTGACCACACCCGTGGCGATCACCATCAGGCTGTCCGGTACGTCGCCCACTGCCAACACCACCTGGCCTGCGGCGTACTGCTGCGGGACCATCGACTGAGCCATCTGATCACGCTCATCCTCGCTCAGGGAACGGAAGATTTTCACTTCATCAAGCAATGCCCGCGCGCGGGTCGTCGGCTCAATTACGCCATCGAGCTGCCGGGAAATACCCGCCGCTTCCAGGTGCCGATGGGCCAGGTCGAACAGTTGGTTGCGCACCTCGCTCTTTTTCCCAAGCTCGGCGATAAAGCCGCTGGCCACGTATATGGACATGGTTTCGCCGGCCTCTTTGAGCACCGCTTTGGGGGCCGGATTGAGCAGCAAGCTGCTGCTGCCCTGCAGTGTGCGCTCCAGTGCATCCAGCACCCGACGCGGGCGAATGTGGTTGGGCACCTGAATACTGATCGACACCCCGTGCATGTTGGCGGGACGACTCAGGTTGACGATTTTCGCTTTCGCTGCGACTGAGTTCGGCACCACCGCCGTGCTGCCGGCACTGGTCAGCAGGTGAGTCGCGCGCCAGTCGATGTCGAGCACTTTGCCTTCGACGCCATCGATCACGATCCAGTCATCGACCTGATACGGCTTGGTGGTGTTGAGTACGATCCCGGAAAACACGTCGCTCAAGGTGCTTTGCAGCGCCAGACCGACAACGATGGCCACCACCCCGGACGTCGCCAGTAACCCTTTGACCGGCAGTTCCAGCACATAACCAGCCGCCGCCACAATGGCCACCAGAAACACCAGCGCGCCGATGACATCTTGCAGCAATCGACCGCTGTGACCGATGCGACGCATCAGCACCAGGCCGATGACTTCGGTGAGCACCCGTGCCGCGTACAACCACCAGAGAATCCCCAGCGCCGTGGCGCCCAGTTGCACCACGCGATCCTCGGCAAACTGCGGCGCCAGTAACGGGCTGACGCCAGCGTTGATGACCAGCGCGCTGAACATCACGAACAGCGCCAGTCGCACACCGACCCGGGTAACGCGATGCTTGAACGGCGCGAGTTGCCAGAGCACCGCGTCGATCACCAGCAGCAGGGCGCTCCAGGACAGCAAATGAGCAAGGACGAAGGACATGGGGAAACTCCGTTTTCACAAGGCAGACGGGAAAAAGCCTGCACGAGGGCAGGCTTTTTGGCAGTGCTTAGTTCAGATGAGTCTTGAGTTCCAGTGCCGCCTGACGCACCGCCGCTTTCACTTCCGGAATCTGGCTCAGCGGATTGAGCAAGCCGAAGTCGTGAATCATGCCGTTGTAGCGCACCGCCGTGACCGGCACACCGGCGGCGTCGAGGTGGCGGGCATAGGCTTCGCCTTCGTCACGCAACACGTCGAACTCGGCGGTTTGCACCAGCGCGGCGGGCAGGCCTTTGAGCTGCTCGGCGCTGGCTCGCAACGGCGAGGCATGGATCTGCGCACGCTCAGCCTGGTCGGTGGTGTAGTTGTCCCAGAACCAATTCATCATGCCTTTGGTGAGGAAGTGGCCCTCGGCAAATTGCTGGTACGAGCCGCTGTCGAACTGCGCGTTGGTCACTGGCCACATCAACAGCTGGAAGCGTAGCGCCGGGGTTTTCTGTTCCTTGGCCATCAAGGCCACGACTGCCGCCATGTTGCCGCCGACGCTGTTGCCGGCCACGGCCAGGCGCTTGCCATCGACGCCGATGTCTTTGCCGTGTTCAGCCACCCAACGGGTCGCGGCGTAGGCCTGGTTGATTGCGGTCGGGTAGTGCGCTTCCGGCGACGGGGTGTAACCGACATACACCGCGACCGCGCCGGAGCCGACCACCAGGTCGTGGATCAGGCGCTGGTGAGTCGGGTAATCGCCCAACACCCAACCGCCACCGTGGAAGAACATGAACACCGGCAATTCGCCTTTGACCTTGGCCGGCCGCACGATTTTCAGGTTGATGGTTTGTCCATCGACCTTGATGGCGCGGTCGCTGACGTCCACACCCGACAGATCAACCTTCACCGAGTTTTGCGCACCGGTCAGAACCGCACGGGCATCGACAGGGCTCAGCTGTTCAAGCGGCTTGCCACCACCCGCCGCCAGGGCTTCGAGGAAAGCTTGGGTCGTGTGTTCGACACCCGGGCTGCCAGCGGCAAAAGCGTTGCCGATGGAGAGGGCGAGGAGGGAGGCAGTCAGGGTTTTTTTGACGATGTTCATGGGGTAAATCCTTTTTAAGTTTTTCGACGTTGAGTACCTAAGGGTCAGGTTGCTGCCGGCTCTGTCGTTCAGGCCTCAGCAACACCGTGGACACAGATTAATGGGGTGCCGAAAACGGAAAAAGCGGCTATAAAGTGTTTTACTGTCAACCAGGGCGCGACAATGAACCCGTTCGAAGATATGCGTATTTTTTGCCAGGTCATGGACTCCGGCAGTTTCACCTCGGCAGCGGATCAATTGGGGCTGTCCAAGCAGTTCGTCAGCCGCCGCTTGATGCAGCTTGAAGAGCGGTTGGGCGTGCGCTTGCTCAATCGTTCCACACGACGGCTGGACGTCACGCCACTGGGGCAGAGTTATTACGAGTCGGCCTTGCGCCTGCTTGGCGAAGTCGAGCAAGTGGAGCAGGGCATCGCCGGTCAGACCACCGAGCCACGCGGGACCATTCGCGTGAGCGCACCGTTGTCGTTTGCGCTGGCGCATCTGGGGTGTTTGTTGCCGGTGTTTTTGCAGCGCTATCGCGACGTCACCGTGGAGGTGGATTTGAGCGACCGCCCGGTGGATTTGCTCGGCGAGGGTTACGACCTGGCGCTGCGCATCGGCACCCTGGAAGACTCAACGCTGATTGCACGCCGCATCGCCGCGATCCAGCGCGTGTATTGCGCCAGCCCGGCTTACCTGACCGAGCGCGGCACGCCGCTCAAACCGGAAGACTTGCACAGCCATGATTGCCTGCCCTACGGCCACGGTCGTCAGGTGCAATGGCGTTTCGAAGGGCAGGGCAAGCCGCTGACGGTCAACGTGACGGGCAGGATGCGCGTCAACAACGGTGAACTGCTCAGGGATGCGGCGGTGGCCGGGATGGGGATCACGTACTTGCCGACGTTCATTGTCGGCGCGGCGCTGAAGGATGGCCGGCTGGTCCCGGTGCTGGACGAGTTTCGTCCGCCGCCACTGACGTTATCGGCGGTGTACCCGCAGCATCGCCAGAGTTCGCGACCGGTGCAGGCGCTGATCGAGTTTTTGCGCGAGCGGCTGGATCAGGCTGCGGGCGGGTTGTAGAGCCGAACACAATTCCATTGTGGGAGCGACGGTGCGACGATTCGACCTGCTCGCGATAGAGATCTGTCATCCAACATTGATGTTGTCTGACACTCCGCCATCGCGAGCAGGTCGAATCGTCGCACCGTCGCTCCCACAGGGATTTGTAGTGTTCCTCTGGTCAGTGGTTATCAGGTCCTTTTGTCATCGCCAGGTTCACCGGCACGATGAACACCGTGGTCATCACCGATCTCACCGGCGCGATGAACACCGTGGTCATCACCGATTTCACCGGCACGATGGACGCCGTGGTCATCGCCGATTTCACCGGCACGATGGACACCGTGGTCATCACCCATTTCCCCTGCGCGATGAGCGCCGTGATCGTCGCCGGCTTCGGAGTGAGCGCCGCTGCGCCCGGATGAGGCCGAGTCGCCGGAGTGTCCCGAGCCATGGTCGCTGCCGCTGTGACTGCCGCCGCTGCCACTGTTGCCGCCGCTGCCGCTTCCACCGTGACTGCCGCCATTGCCGCCGCCACCGCTTCCACCACTGCCGCCGCCACCGCCATTACCACCACCACCTCCACCGGATCCGCCGCCACCACCGCCTGAGCCGCCACCGCCACCACCAGAGCCGCCCCCACCACCGCCAGAGCCACCGCCGCCTCCGCCGCTACCACCCTCCTTGGCCTGAGCACTCGACATACCGGACAGGCTGTCCGGTATCAATACCGTAGACGCCGACAGAACTGCGCCAATAGCTACTGCAAGTAAAAGCTTGTTGATGTGCATGTCGTTCTCCGTCTTGTTGTTCAGGTTGGAACGTTGATGAACAATGCAACGTGCTGCTCGATTCATAGGGTGAACACCACAGCGCGCCGATTAATTCAGTTGCACCTTGGATGAGCGATGAACGGTACAACTCAACCCCGTTCCAGAGGGTCAGTGAATACTTGAGGCCAGCTCGAAAATCGGGATGTACATCAGGATAACGATGACCCCGATCAGCAGGCCGATGAAGGTCATGAGCAAGGGTTCGAACAGGCGTACGAACCATTCGATCCAGCGGCTGATTTCCTCGTCGTAGAAGTCGGCGCTGCGCTCCATCATCTGGCCAAGGTTGCCGGACTGTTCGCCCGCACGCAGCAGGCGCAGGGACACCGGGGTCACCAAGTGGTTGAGTTCCAGCGCGGTGGACAGCGATTGCCCCTCGCGTACCCGTTCGCAGGCCTGGTCCAGGCGTGCGCGGGAGGCGACGGTGAGCAGGCCGCGGACCATGCCCATGGCGGTGACGAGGGGGATGCCGCCTTGTAGCAGGATTCCCAGCGAGCGATAGAAGCGCGCCAGTTCGTACATGAAGATGCGCTGATGGACCGCCGGGAGTTTTTCGATCACCCGGTCCACGCCCCGACGAAACGCCGGTTGGCGTTGCAGAAAGACGAGGGCGACGATGATTGCCAGCAAGGCGCCGAAGAATTCCCCCTGGTGCGCGTGCAGGAACATCCCGCTGCTCATCAGCACTTGCGACAGCCACGGCAGGTTCGACCCCAGGCCTTCGAACACCAGACTGAAGCGCGGCACCACGTAGCCCATCAAAAACAGCACCACGCCACCGCCCACCACCAGCAACAGCAGCGGGTAGATCGACGCGCTGACGATTTTTTGCCGAACTTCGTCCATGCGCTGGCGATAGCTGACATAGCGGCCCAGGGCATCGCCCACGGCACCGGTCTTCTCGCTGGACTGCACCAGCGCCACATACAACGGAGGGAACACCGCCGACAACTGCGCCAAGGCCTGGGAGAACGATTTGCCTTCATAAAGCAGGCGCACCAGTTCGCTCAAGGTTTTGCGGGCCTGTGGCGCGGTTTCTTTCTCCGCCAGGCTTTCCAGCGCATCGATCAGCGGCAGGCCTGCGTTGAGCAGCGTGGTCAATTCCTGGCTGAACAACACCAGGTTGAAGGTCTCGCGCTTTTGCAGCCGCAACGCGCGCCAGTGTCGCTCGGCGTGCAGGCTGACCACCCGCAAGCCCTGGTCCTCGACGATGTGCCGGGCTTCACTGTGGCCGGGTGCCTCGACGGTCATCGAGACCACACCGGCCTTGCCCACGGCCTTGAGATGAAAGCGCATGGTCGCTTCTCCCGTCACTGCCAGCTGGTGATTTCGGCGTTTTCGCCTTCGCCGCCGGGTTGGCCGTCCTTGCCCATGGACAGCAAGTCGTACTCGCCGTTTTCACCGGGGCAGCGGTAGGTGTAGCTACGGCCCCACGGGTCCAGCGGCAATTTTTTCTGCAAGTAAGGCCCGGTCCAGTGGGTTTCATCGCTGGGCGCGGTGATCAGCGCCTGCAAACCCTGTTCGGTCGACGGGTAATGGCCAACCTCAAGGCGGTAAAGATCCAGGGCTTTGCCCAGGCCTTCGATTTGCGCCTTGGCCACCTTCACTTCGGAGCGGCCCAGCTGGGCGAAATACTTCGGCGCGACGATGCCGGCCAACAGCCCCAGTACCACCAGCACCACCAACAGTTCGAGCAGGGTGAACCCGCTTTGAGTACGCGGGGCGGAACGCAAACGCTGATTCATGATGACCTCACACAGTCGGCAGAAGGGTCGCCATGTAGGCCTATGCAATTGCCATGCTCACCCCCACCCATCCTTGTGCAAGCCCCGTATTACGGGGCTTTGCGCTTTCGGCACAGTGCTTGCGTATGGCTGGTTCACTACCGGCCATTGGGGCATTACCCCCATTTTTCGGGGCCGGGCAGGGGAGGAAAAATAATGAAAACACTCACCGCAGGACTGCTCGGCTGTTTGCTGCTGACCAGCGTCGCCCAGGCTGATGTGTTCGTTTCCGTGGATGCCAAGGGCAGCTACGTGCTGTCCAATGTTCACCGTCCCGGCCGTAAGTACGAGCGGGTTATTCATGAGCCGGAAAAAGCGCTGGTCAGCCTTGATCAACAGCCCCAGATGATTGCTCGGCAGCCCTATGCCGAACTGGTTTCGGCGGCCGCCACGGCCAATGAGTTGCCGGCGGCGTTGCTGCATGCAGTGATCCGCGAGGAGTCGCGCTACAACTCGGATGCGACATCGCCCAAAGGCGCCGGCGGGCTGATGCAGTTGATGCCTGAGACCGCCCGGGAGATGGGGGTCAAGAATGTCTACGACCCGAAAGCCAACATCCAGGGCGGCGCCAAATACCTCAAGCACCTGATGACACTTTTCGACAATGACATTGCCCTCGCCGTGGCGGCCTACAACGCCGGGCCGCAAGCGGTGCTCAGCCGTGGCGGAGTGATCCCGCCGTTCGCCGAAACCCAGCGTTACGTGCCCAGCGTCCTGCGCCAATACCGCCGCTTGCAAGGCCTGGCGGTGGACGCGCCGTTGTGATCGGCAGGCTTGGGGATGTTCCCCCAATGTTGGGGTAACAGGGACCGGGCCGAAAAGTGGGGAATAAATGGGGAATATCCCCCGAGTTATCAAGTCGTTGCGCTAACTAGCTGAAATATAACTAAATTATTTATGGCATGCGGTTTGCTCAAGGGGATTTGTCGAGATTTTCCCTGTGAGCACCCACAGCGAGGCCCGTGATCATGACCGGCATACCCCACGCTCATCACCTGCTTAACCTGCTGCTGTTTCTAGCGCCAATGTTTGGCATCGAGATGGCAGAAGCCGCCGCACGCTGCGAGCGTAATCTGGTGGCTAACATCGTGGCGCTCGACCAGCCTTTGATGTTCAACCGCCTCGGTGCGCAGAACGCCAATGGCATGATGTTCGCCCTGCGGCGTGACGTGGTCGACGACCGTAATATGTCCCTGGCCCAGGGCGGCGCGGCAGTGCCGGGCAAAGTCTCGCTGCGGCCCGACAAGCGTCCGCGTCCTTTGGTATTAAGGGTGGCCGCCGGTGACTGCCTGACCATCAACCTGCAAAACTTGCTGGCTTACCAGGCCAACCCCGGCGGCCACGAAAACGCCGATGGCGGGGTCGAGGGCGAAATCGAAGTCGGCAACGTCGACCACTTCAAGGTCGATGAGCAAGTCACCGACCGGCATGTCGGCTTCCAGGTCAACGGCATGCAAGCGGTCAACAGCATCGATGACATTGCCTCGTACACCGGGCGCAATGCCAATGCATTGATCGCTCCTGGTGGCACCCGTTCCTACACCTTGTACGCCGAGCGCGAAGGCGCATTCGCGGCCAGCAGCCGTGGCGCGACCTTCGGTGGTGAAGGCGATGCGGGCAACGTGGCCAACGGCCTGTTCGGCCAGGTGGTGGTGGTGCCGAAGGGCGGGCGCACCTACCGCAACACCGTTACCGAAGAAGAGATGCGCCTGGCCAGTGTCGGGCGCACGCCGGCCGGTCAGCCGATCGTCGATTACCAGGCGCGCTACCCGCAGCGCGAACCGTGGATCCGTGAAGGCAAGGCCGGCACGCCGATCATCAGCATGGTCGACGGCAATGAAATCATATCCAGCGAGAGCGACGCGATTGTGATGGGCAGCAATGCCGATGGCAGCTTCCCGCCATCGACCTATCCGCTGGAAGCCATCGGCAAACGCAACCCGGCGATCCCCAACCGCCTGGAGCCATTCCGAGATTTCGCTTCACAGTTCCAGGATGAAACCGCTGCCACCCAGGCATTCCCCGCTTACTGGGCGGACCCGGTCATGGCCCACGTGCTGGAGCCGACCCGCGATTCGTTCATGATCAACTACGGCTCCGGCGGCATGGGCGCCGAGGTCGTCGCCAACCGCTTGGGCGTGGGGCCGATGCACGATTGCCTGTCCTGCGCCTATGAAGAGTTCTTCCTCAGCTCGCACACCGTGGGCGACGTCGCGATGCTGGTGGACGTGCCGGCCAACGCCGGTCTGGAAGGCATTCGCCCCGGTGAAACACCGCGCGCCGATCAGGTCGGGGTCAAGGCGACCATGGCGCTGTATCCGTCCGAACCGTCCAACGTCAACCACAGCTACATCGGCGACTTCGTCAAATTCCGCAACACCCACAACGGTCACGAGCAGCACATTTTCCATCTGCACGGCCATCAATGGCTGTTCAACCCCAACGACGACAATTCCGACTATGTCGACGCCCAAGGCATCGGCCCGGGTGCCGGCTACACCTATGAAATCGCCAACGGCGGTTCAGGTAACCGCAACCGCGTTGCCGGCGATGCGATCTACCACTGCCACTTCTATCCGCATTTTGCCCAAGGCATGTGGAGCATGTGGCGGGTCCATGATGTCTTCGAGGAAGGCACCAAACTCGAAGTCTCGCAACAGAGCGTCGACGGTTTTCACAGCGAACCTTATGCCCTGCGCAGCGGGAAACCGGCCGCCGGCGCCCGGGCCTTGCCCGATGGTGAAATCGTTGCCGGTACGCCGATTCCTGCGGTCGTGCCGTTGCCGGGCAAGGCGATGGCGCCGATGCCAGGCAAAGTCGCGGTGGTGCCGAAAATCGGCGAAACCCTGGTCGCCGGTGGCGATGACGATGAAGCGGGTGACGACGGCGAACACCACGGTGGCAGCGGCGGCGCTCAGGCCATCGGTTCCCTGGCACTGGTGGATCGCAGTGAAGCCAACCGCAATGCCGACGGCAGCCTGAAAAACCCGGGCTATCCGTTCTGGATCGGCGGCATGGAAACGTCGGTTGGCCAACGCCCGCCAACCCCACCGCTGGACATGCTCGACTCTGCCAAGGCGCAAGCCCTGAAAAGCAGCGGCAATGCCTTGTGGGCCAACCTCGATCCGGCGCAGTCCGGTGGTTGGGACGGCGGCCTGGGACGTCATTCGCTGGGCGGATTTTCCTCCGGTGGCCAGGCGCACACCGTGACCACGTCCCTGGATTTCTCCAAGGAAGTGACCCGCGCCAAGCCGCTTTACGTGCCTGAAGAAGGCACCGAAGTCGAACAGGCGGCCATGGCGTTCCACGCCAAAAAGGAACACCCAAGCTTCGCCGTGCTGCCGGGCAACCAAGTGGTGGCGCGCAACTTCCGCACCAACGGTGCGTTGCCGATGGCCGGCGCGCCGTACTACGAACCGTGCATGGACGATCGGCAAAAACGCCTGACCAGCAGTGCCGGCATCGGCGAGTTCAATAGTGGCGAGCGAGTCGATGGCATGTCCTATAGCGGTTCCTCGACGTTCACCGCCGACCGGCCGCGCATCTACAAAGCCGCGAACATCCAGTTCGATGCGGTCTACAACAAGGTCGGTTACCACTTCCCGCAAGCGCGCATTCTGGCGCTGTGGGAAGACGCCTGGCCGGTGATCACCAAGCAGCGTCCACCAGAGCCGCTGGTGATGCGCATGAACACCTTCGACTGCGTGCAGTACCAGCAAACCAACCTGGTGCCAGCCGTCTATGAAATGGACGACTATCAAGTGCGCACACCGACCGACGTGATCGGTCAGCATATCCACCTGCCGAAATGGGACCTGACGGCCGCCGACGGTTCGGCCAACGGCTGGAACTACGAAGACGGCGTGCTTTCCCCAGGTGCCGTGCAAGAACGCATCCACGCCATTCGCGAGTTCAACCAGTGCCAGGGCACCGATCCCCGTGACGGCACCCCGGCCTGCCCGAACGCCAAGAGCCACCCGTACTTCGGCCAGTTTGGCCGCGCCGATTGGCTCGGCGCGCGCACCGCGATGCAACGCTGGTTTGTCGATCCGGTGGTGAACAGCAAAGGCGTCGACCGAGGCCTTGGGACCATTTTCACCCACGACCACCTCGGCCCATCGACTCACCAACAGATTGGCCTGTACGCCACCGTGCTGGCTGAACCGGCCGGTTCGACCTGGTTCCACGCCGAAACCGGCGAGCCGTTGTACAGCGGCGCACGGCAGGACGGCGGGCCGACGTCGTGGCAGGCGGTGGTGTCCACCGGGGACCTGGACGGTGACGGCAAGAACGACAGCTTCCGTGAGTTCTTCCTCGAATACAGCGACTTCCAGCACGCCTATGAAGCCGGTGTGTATGTTGGCGCCGGCCCTAACGGCGTGCCCAATGCGCAAGCCTTCCCGGCCACCGCGGACAGCTTCCGTTACGCGATCAATCCGCCGGTACGCAAAGAAGCCGAGACCTTGCTGGAACAAGTGATCGAGGCGCGCGGAGGACTGACGCCCGGTTGCCCAAGCCGGCCTTGCCCGCAAGCCATCTCGGTTGATGACCCCGGCATGTTCGTGGTCAATTACCGCAACGAACCGCTGGCCCTGCGGGTGTACGACCCGAACAAGGTCGGCCCGGACGGCAAGCGTGGCATGCAGGCCGACGGCCTGGGCGGTGACCTGGCGTACGCCATGCAAAGCCGCACCGACCGCGCGATCCCGGCGATGAACCTGGCGCCGAACCTGATTACCGCCGCCACCGGCCCAACCGGCGGCACCACGCTGTTCCCGCCGCACATCAACCGTGGCGGCGCGGAACCGGGTGACCCGTTCACCCCGATGCTGCGCACCTACACCGGTGACAACGTGCGGCTGCGGGTGCATGCCGGCGGTCACGAAGAAGAGCACAACGTGACCCTGCATGGCGTGAAGTGGCTGCAAAGCGGTTCCGGTTACGGCAACAGCTCCAACTCCGGCTGGCGCTCTTCGCAAATGATCGGGATTTCCGAGCAGATGGGCTTCATTGCGCCGGTCTCGATGATGTCCAGTGCTGCGGCGACCACGGGCGATTACCTGTACTCGATGGACGCTTCTCTGGAAGGCTACTGGAGCGGGATCTGGGGCGTGATGCGCAACTACACCGCGCAACGCAGCGACCTGTTCGCGCTGCCGAACAACCCGAAACCGGCGGGTGTGCGCAACACCGTGGCGTTTGACGGCGTCTGCCCACGGATCAGCGCTAACCCGAACGGCATCGGCACGCGGCCGACGGTGCAACGCAACTATGAAGTGGTTGCCGCGCTGGCCAATGACATCCTCGGCAATCCGTTGAACCTGTCCATGGGCGATCCGGCCGGCATCGGCCAACACGTCGGCGGGCCGTTGAATGCAGCAGGTGGCACCCTGGTGTACAACTCGCGAGCCGTGAACATTCCTCAGGTCACGGTCAGTGATCCCCAGGAGGGTACGACGTTTACCATCGGCGGGCAAAGCGGGCCGCTGCATGACCCGACCGCGATCCTGTATGTGCGCAAATCAGACCTCGATCCGGTCACCGGCAAGCTCAAACCCGGTGTGCCTGTCGAACCGCTGGTGCTGCGCGCGACGGCGGGTGACTGCATCAACATCACCCTGGAAAACCGCCTGCCCAGCGTGATGCCGGACCTGACCCAGACCGCGACGGTGATGGGCATGGTCAAGCGCGATCGGAACAATGGCGAGGGTTCGACCACCTTCAGCAATAACCTGATGCGGCCCTCCAGTACCGTGGGCCTGCATGCACAATTGCTGGCGTACGACATCACCAAATCCGACGGCACCAACGTTGGCACCAACCCGATCCAGACCGTTCCGCCACGGGTAGGCAACACCGGGGCGTACCCGAGCCGTACCTATCAGTACTACGCCGGGCACCTGGAGCGCGAAGGCAAACCGATCTCGCAACTGGGCCGCAACGTCGACAACATCAACGCCACGGCCGTGGAGTTCGGCGGGTTGAATTTCACCCCGGCGGACGTGATCAAGCAGCCGCAAAAAGGCCTGGGGGGGGCGATGAGCATCCTGCCGATCGGCGCCACCTGGGTCGATGATGCGCGCAAAGTCTCGGCGACTGTCACCGCGCCCGGGCAAACCACCTACCGCGATTTTGCGATGGTCTGGCAGAAGGCCTTGAACATGCGCTGGGCCAACGGTCGTCCGGTGGAAGGCATTGCCTCGGAGGCCGGTGTGCCGACGGATCCGCAGGACAACTCGAGCATGGCCATCAACTACAAGACCGAGCCGATGTGGTTCCGCTTTGGCCTGCCACCGGACGCGCCATTCGGCCACGCCGACGGCCATGGTTACGGTGACGTTCCCAACGCGCACATGGCCTTCAGCAACGCACTGGTGGGAGGCGATCCGCAAACGCCGGTGCTGTATGTGAAACCGGGGCAACCGTTCCGTACCCACATCCTGATGCCGACCGGTGGCAGCCGTGGTTCGACCTTCCAGCTCGATGGTCACGTCTGGTCGGTGAATCCGTTCCAGTCGGAGAAGAGCGACACCGGTGGTTATCCGATGGCCACCCCTGGCGTGGGGTCCGTGCGCTTCGGTTTCAACCCGATGTCGATGTACGTCGGCGCCCACGAAAGCATCCTGCCGGCGGCGCACTTCAGCTTCATGCACCCCAGCGCCGGTGGCAGCAACGCGATCCCGGGCGACTACCTGTTCCGCGACTACGGCGCGTACGGCAACACCGCAGGGCTTTGGGGATTGTTGCGGGTGACCAACGAGCCTGAACCAGCGCCGGCACCGTAAGACGAGTGAGCGACACGGTTTTTGTGGGAGCGAGCAGGCTCGCTCCTACAAGGGATGAGGCAGACACAGATCTGTGAGGGGAGCGTTGTATGAACAGGACTATCAGAATCACCGTTGGCGTACTGGTCGTTGCGGTGGCGCTCATCAGCTTGGGCGTATGGCGCACCGCGCCGCCAAGCATGCTGAGCGAGGTTGCCCTGCCGGACACCTGGAGCGCTCAGAACCTCTCCCGCGACGGTGTGTCGGTGGCGCTGGAGGTCAAGCCATTGGCCAAAGATGGCGTGTTGCGTGAAGGCGAGTTTGCCGACGTGCAGTTCCGGGTCACCGACAGTGCCTCGGGCCAGCCGTTGTCGGGGGTGAACCCCGGCGCCTGGCTCGATCCGGAAACCGTCGCCGCCGACCAGGCCCAGGGCCGTGAACAAAGCTGCAAGGCACGGGTTGGGGTGTTCCTCAAATCAAGCATCGGTGCACGGCCGATGCTCGACCTCAACAGCTACTTCCTGTTGGTGATGAACCGCGACGCCAGCGTTTCGGTGGTCGACCCCTCGGTCTCGGTGGGCGGCATCACCAGCACCCTGGCACGTATCGACATCAAGCAGCCACCGATGGATTGGGTCACCCCCAAGGACAACAAGCGGGTGTTCGTTTCCATGCCGACCGCCAACGAAGTTGCCGTGATCGACAGCGCGCAATTCAAGTTGCTCGACTCGGTCGCCGCCGGCAGCAACCCGGTGCGCGTGGCCTTGCAACCGGACGAGCGCCTGTTGTGGGTGGGCAACAATGCCAAAACTGTCGAGGAATCCGGCGTCACGGTGATCGACGCCCGCAGCCTCAAGCCGCTCAAACATCTGGCCACCGGGGCCGGGCACCATGAAATCGCCTTCAGCAAAGACAGCCGTTACGCCTTCGTCAGTAACCGCGACGACGGCACCCTGAGCATTATCGAGATTGCCAGCCTGACCCTGAGCAAGCAGCTCAAGACCGGTTCGCACCCGCTGTCGGTGGCGTACTCGCCGCTGTCCCAGGCGATTTATGTCGCCGATGGCAAGGATGGCACCGTCACCGTGGTCGACACCAGCAGCCTGGCCGTACGCCGTGTGATCAAGATGAAGCAGGGCCTGGGCCCGATGGGTTTCAGCGCCGACGGGCGTTTCGGCATCGTCCTTAACACTCTGGAAAACCAGGTGGCGGTGATCGATGCAGCCACCGATTCGCTGATCCATGAACTGGACGTGTCCGCCGAACCCTATCAAGTGGTGTTCACCAAGGCCTATGCCTATGTGCGCGGTCTGGCCTCGGCCAAAGTCACGATGATCAACCTGTCGTCACTCGGGGCCGGTCGCACGCCGATCAGCCAGGGTTTCGAAGCCGGGCCTCAGGCGCCACGGCTGGCCGGTGATTTGCCACTGGCTTCGAGCCTGGCGGTGTCGCGCGATGACAACGCGGTGTTCGTGGTCAACCCGGTGGACAACACCACCTATTTCTACGCCGAAGGCATGAACGCGCCGATGTCCGGTTACCCCAATCGCGGGCAAGTGGCGCGCGCGGCGATGGTCATCGACCGCAGCCTGCGCGAGGTCGAGCCTGGGCTGTACAGCGCGCGGATCAAACTGCCGGCAGCGGGGCGCTTTGACGTGGCGTTCCTGCTCAACCAGCCGAACATCATCCATTGCTTCACGGCGCTGGTGGAGCCGGACAAGAACCTTCAACAGCATGCAGGCGTGCCGAAAGTGGAGTTCATGCTCGACAAATCCACCGCCGCCCTCGGCAGTCCCTATGTCGTGCGCTTTCGCATCGTCGAAGGCAAACAGAAAGTGCAGCGCAGCGGGGTCAAGGACGTTCAGGTGCGCTATTTCCGCGCCCCGACGTCCCGGGCTCAGCAGGTCGCCGCGCTGGAAGTGGGCAACGGCATTTATGAAGCCCCGGTGAATCTCGACCAGAACGGCGCCTGGTACGTGCACGTGCGGGCGGCGTCCCTGGGCGCGAATTTCGATGACACGACCTTTGCCAGCGTTCGGGTGTTGCCCGGCGATGCCCACTGAAGAGGAAACCGACATGAAGCGATTCGCACACCGTGGACTGCTGACGTTTTGCCTGCTGGCCGCCGGTATCGGTCAAGCCCTGGCGCACTCGGCGGATGAGCATTCCGGGCATGACATGCCGGCCAAGAGCGCCACGTCGGAAAGCGCCCAGGTCAAATTCGCCGACGTCGCGCTGGTGGACCAGAACGGTAAAGCGGTGCGTCTTGAAAAGGATCTGGTGACCAACAAGATCGTGGTCATGAGCTTCATCTACACCAGCTGCACCACGGTGTGCCCGGTGGTGTCCTCGATCATGGGCAAGGTGCAGAAACAGCTCGGCGCGCGGGTCGGCGGTGAAGTGCAACTGGTGTCGATCAGCATCGACCCGCAGCGCGATGACGCCAAGCGCCTGAACGACTACGCACGCAACTTCCAGAACGGACCGGGCTGGAGCTGGCTGACGGGCAGCGCGCAATCGATCAACGAAACCCTCAAGGGCCTCGGCACCTTCAGCGGCGACTTCAAAAGCCACCAGCCATTGATCCTTGTCGGCGACGGCAACAGCCGCCACTGGACCCGCTATTACGGCTTCACCGATCCGACCGTGCTGACCCGCCAAGTCGAGAAGCTCAGCGGCCAGCGCAACGCCCACGCCAAACACACCGCCATAGCCATGGAGCAACTGCCATGAAAGCGCTCGCGTTGATCTTCCTTACCATGTGTTTTTGCGTGATCAGCTTCCTGGCGTTTTCTCATGAAGAACACGCAGAACCCGCGCCTGCTGTCGCCGCTGCACAACCGGCGACCGGCACCCATGATGCAAAAACCTGGTTCACCGACACCCCGTTGCAGGACCAGAACGGCAACACCCTGCGCTTCTACAGCGATGCGCTGCAAAACCGCGTGGTGCTGTTGAACGTGATGTTCACGAGTTGCACCGATGCCTGCCCACTGATCACCCGCAAGCTCAAGGAAGTGCGTGAGTTGCTGGGCGACAAGGCCGATGGCATCACCTTTATTTCCCTTACCAGTGATCCGCTGCAGGACAGGCCAGCGGTGCTCAAGGCTTACACCTTGAAGCAGGGCGTCGATGGTCCTCACTGGCTTTTTCTTACCGGCGACAAGGCACAAATGGACCTTGTACTGGGGCGCATCGGCCAGATCGTGCCGACCCCCGAGCAGCATTCAACGCAGTTGATCGTGGGTGACGTGGCCAACAAACGCTGGAGCAAGATCCGTCCCGATGCGCCGGCTGCCGCCATTGCCCAGCGCTTGCAGTTGCTGACAATGCCAGTCGCCGGTCGTTGAGTCCGGGCCATGAAAACGTCCCTCGTCCTCGGCCTGCTCCTCCTTGGCGGCATCAGCCTTGCCGCCCATGCGTTGCCGCTGAGCCCCAGCGAAAGCGCCGGTAAACGGCTGTACCGCGAAGGGGTGTCGGCGAGCGGTGAGCCGATCATGGCCAGGGTCGGTGCGGCGGATATGCTGCTGCCCGCCACCAGCCTGCCGTGCGCCAATTGTCATGGCGCCGACGGTCAGGGGCGGCCCGAGGGCGGGGTCAGGCCACCGGACATCAGTTGGTCGCGTCTTTCCAGCAGTTACGGTCAGCAACAGGTCAATGGCCGCGATTACCCGGCCTACACCGAGGGTACATTGGCCCGTGCCATCCAGGAGGGGCGTGACTCGGCCAACAATCGACTGGACCCGGCCATGCCGCGGTTCGTGCTGTCGATGAATGATCAGCGCAACCTCATGGCTTACCTCAAGCGTGTGGCCGATGACCGCGATCCCGGCCTGAGCGCCGACAGCTTGCACCTGGGTACCTTGTTGCCGCGCCAGGGGCCGTTGAGTGAAGAGGGCGCCACGGTGGCGGCGGTGCTCAGGGGATGCGTGGCACGGATCAATGAGGCGGGGGGGATTCATGGCCGGCAATTGCGCCTGACCATCCTCGACCCAGGGCCCGATCGTGCCAGTGCCGAGCAGGCGCTGGAGCGCTTGATCGGGCAGGAACAGGTGTTCGCCCTGATTGCGCCACTGGCGCCGGCGCTCGACACGGAACTGGTCGAGCGTCTGGAAAGCGCCGGGGTTCCACTGATCGGACCGCTCTCGCTGCAGGGCACGCCCCAGGCCAGTCGGCAGATTTTCGAACCGCTGCCGGGCTTGCGCGAGCAACTGTTCGCCCTGGCCGACTACGCCACCAGCAGTTTGCGCGTGCTGCAGGGGCCGACGCTGATCACCTACCCGGACGAGCCGAGCCAACGCCTGGCGGCGCAGACCCTCTATCAATACCTGCAAGACCACGCCTGGCAGCAAGTGCGGCTGCAACCCTACAACTCCGCGCAGGACGAACTGCCGCTGGGCTCGCGCTCGGTGTTCTACCTGGGCAGCAGCGGCGGTTTCAGTCAACTGGCCGAGCGCTTGCAGACGGCGGGGCAGGTGCCGTACTTGTTCGCGGCGTCGAATCAGGTCGCTGGAGATCTGTTTCAGGTGCCCCGTGATTTTTCCCGACGGGTGTTTCTGGCATATCCGTTCGTGCCCAGTGACTGGACGCTGGCCGGACGCCTGGCGTTGACGCAGTTGCGCGAACACCAGGGGCTCGGCGGTGAGCACGCGGTGCTGCAAGTCGGCGCCTACAGTTCGATGCTGCTGTTGAGTGAAGGCATGAAGCAGGCCGGGCGCGACGCCAGCCGCGAGAAGCTGATCAATGCCCTGGAAGGCTTGCACGATTTCGACACCGGGCTGACCCCGCTGATCAGCTTCGGACCGGGGCGCCGACTGGGCTTGAACGGTGCCCATATCGTCACCGTCGATTTGCCCGACCAGCGCTTTTATCTGGTGGCCCCTTACAAACCCATTGCCGCGACACCCTGATCGGAGGCCTGACAATGAAACTCAAGACTCTGTTGATCCTGCTCACAATGTGGGCCCCCGTGGCGTTGTGCAATAACGGTCCGGCTGCCGCGCGGGTCAATGGCGAGGAAATTTCCGAGTTCCGCCTGGAGCGCTATTTCGCCGAATTCCTGGAGGACCAGGGGCGGGCAGTGGCCAGCATTCGCAGTCCCAAGGCATACAAGCAATTGCGCCAGAAAGCCCTGGATGCCCTGATCGACAAGGAGTTGCTGTGGCAGGAAGCGCTCAAGCGCGGAGTGGTGATCAGTGACGAGGTGGTGAAAAACCAGATCGACCAGACCCGCCAGGCCATCGGCGGTGCCGAGGTGTTTACCCGCCGTCTAGCCGATGCCGGTTTCGACGAGGCCGGTTTTACCGAGTACACCCGTCGCGAGCTGGCCGCGCAGCAAGTGTTTGCCGATCTGGTCCGGGTGGCGGAGCCGGATGAGCAGCAGGTGCGCGCTTTCTTTGAGGAACATCGCGCCGAAATGAGCCGCCCGGAACAGATCCAGGCGCGGCACATTTTGATCAAGGTGCCTCAGGGGGCCGATGCCGCCACAGTTGAAGCCGCCCGGCTACGCTTAGAAGAGATGCGTGTGAAAGTCACTCAGGGCGAGGACTTTGCCAGTGTGGCCCGGACCGGCTCCGAAGACGCGACGGCTACCGTCGGCGGGGATCTGGGCTATTTTCCTCGAGGGCGCATGATGCCGGCGTTTGACGCCGCAGCGTTTGCCCTGGCCCCCGGCGAGGTCAGCGCACCGGTGCGTACGCCGTTGGGCTGGCATTTGATTTACCTACAGAACCACCAGGAGGCGGCCGATGTCTCAGAAGTTCAGGGGCTTGAAATGGTTCGGGCTTACCTTGCCCGACAGCAAAGCGCTCAGGCTCGTCTCCAGGTGTTGGCGACGCTTCGATCGAGCAATCGAATCGAGCGGATTGACGATGATTGAAGGTTTCCCCCCACATGTGGGGAAAGCTTCAGGGGCAATTCCGAGTGCTTCCCCGCCTTTGGGGGATGGAGTTCCTGAGATAAAAGTTTTTCCCATGAAAATCAATAAGTTGTATCGGTCGAAAACCGGCGCTCAGCCTGGCATGAAGTGTGCGTTAGCCTAATCAAGGCGCGTACTCCCAGGCACGAATATCGGACCTGCGGTTTCAAGGAGTCCACCTTGTTAAACAAAGTACTGGTTGTTGAAGACGAACAGCTTCTTGCACAAAACCTCCAGGATTACCTGCAGGCGCAAGCGTTGAACGTCCGGATAGCGCACAGCGGTTACGAAGCAATCGGCGAAGCCGAACGTTTTGAACCCGATGTGATGGTGTTCGATTACCGCTTGCCCGATATGGAAGGCTTTCAGGTACTCGATGCCGTCCGCCAGAACAGGAAGTGCCATTTTGTGCTGATTACCGGGCACCCCACCGCTGAAGTCTGTGAGCGGGCCCGGGAACTGGGAGTCAGCCATATCCTGTTCAAACCGTTTCCGATGGCGGAATTGGCCCGAGCAGTCTGTGACCTTTTAGGGATGCAGCGCGAACGCCGGGCAGGCGCAAGCCAATCCGAGGGATTCGTCGAACGACGCCAGAGCAGGACCGAGATTTTCCCGCTGCAGTTGTACGACGGCAGTTGGGTGCTGGCGGATCGTCGACGAAGCTCATCGACCTCCATGGCACCAGACGACGAACAATTGCTCACCGGGGAGTAGTGGCGCGACAAGCGGTTCCGGCCTATACCGAAATTGCTCGCCGCGTCGACAGGGCTCAAAGCCCCCGGCGTTGGAGAGCAAGCCATGGACCGTCTATCCCTTGCCGTAGAACCGGCGCTGTTGGAATGTGTACCGTCCCGTTTTACCAGTGAACAACTGGCCCAGGCCCGGGCCAGGGCAACCAGTTCTGGGGAACGGGTGCTGGAAGCCCTCGGGGTGCTGTGCGAACTGGCCCCCATGCCCTTCATCCAGTGCTTGGGCGCAACCCTGCATTATCCGGTGCTCGACACCGACACGCTGTTCAAGGCCACCCCGGTGTTCGACCGGGTCACCCTGGCCCAATGCCTCAAGCGCGAATTTATCCTGCTGCGTCACGACGATGCCGTCATCGGCGTATTTGCCGACCCCTTCGATACCACACGTCTGGCCTGGATCGATGACTGCCTGCACGGTGCGCCGCTGTACCTGGTGCATGCCGACGACCTCAAAGCCTATCTGGCTCGCCATGAAGAGAGCTTCCACGCAGTGGAATCGCTCAACGCCCAGGCCGACGCCAGCGTCGAAACCGATACCCTGCAAAGCCTGTCCCTGACCAGCATCAGCGAAGACGCCAGCGTCGTCGTCAAACTGGTCAACTCGACCCTGTACGACGCGCTGAAAATGCACGCCAGCGATATCCACCTGGGCACCACCGGCAGCGGCCTGGTGATCAAGTACCGGATCGATGGCGTGCTTAACAACATCAGCAAGATCCAGGGCAGCGAGTTCGCCGAGCAGGTGATTTCCCGGGTCAAGGTCATGGCCGAACTCGACATCGGCGAAAAACGCGTGCCTCAGGACGGTCGCTTCAAGATCGGCATCAGCGGTCGGCAGATCGACTTTCGGGTGTCGATCATGCCGAGCATTTTTGGCGAAGACGCAGTGTTGCGGGTCCTCGACAAACAGGACCTGGCAGACAAGGTCAGTGGCGTGCAATTGCAGGCCTTGGGCTTTGAAGAAGAAACCCTGCGTGCGCTGCGCCGGCTCGCGGCCGAACCCTACGGCATGGTGCTGGTGACCGGCCCGACCGGCAGCGGCAAGACCACCACGCTGTACGCGATGATCACCGAGATCAACCACGGCGTGGACAAGATCATCACCATCGAAGACCCGGTGGAATACCAACTGCCGGGCGTTCTGCAAATTCCGGTCAATGAAAAGAAAGGCCTGACGTTCGCTCGAGGCCTGCGCTCGATCCTGCGCCATGACCCGGACAAGATCATGGTCGGTGAAATCCGTGACCCCGATACGGCGCAGATCGCCGTGCAGTCGGCACTGACCGGGCACCTGGTGTTCACCACCATTCACGCCAACAACGTGTTCGATGTGATTGGCCGGTTCACCCAGATGGAAATCGACCCCTATAGCCTCGTCTCGGCCCTCAACGCCGTGCTGGCCCAACGGCTGATCCGGCTGGTCTGCAGCAGTTGCAGCGCGCCGAGCAATCCGAGCGATGAAGAGCTGCGGCAATCCGGCCTCGACCCGCAAAACGTCGACCATTTTCACTTCGTCCATGGCAAAGGCTGCGGTCATTGCCGTGGCACCGGCTATCGCGGACGTACCGCAATTGCCGAGCTGCTGCACCTGGACGATGAGCTGCGGCAGATGATCGTCGAGCGCCAACCCATTTCGAAAATCAAGGCACACGCGTGCAAACGTGGCTTGCGCCTGCTGCGCGAGTCGGCGCTGGAACTGGTTGCAGAGGGGCGGACCACGCTCGAGGAGATCAATCGTGTCACTTTTGTCTCGTGATCGTTATGTCGCCGTGCTCGGCGCCAGTGGTGTCGGCCTCGGTCAGCGCAAGGGCAGTGAAACCCTGTGGCTGGGCAGCGTCGGCTTTATCGACGAAGGCTTCCATGCCTGGGCCGTCGCCCTCGAAACCCTTGACCGCTTGCTGGGCGAACACGCCCCCGCCGGTGCCGAATTGAGCGTGGTGATCTCCGGTCACTTCAGCCGCTTCTGCCTGGTGCCCTGGAGCGAACAGATCAGCAGCCCCGACGAATTGCTCGGGTTTGCCCAGCTGTGTTTCGAAGACCTCTACGGCGCACCGACGCAACCCTGGAGCATGGTGCTGTCGGCTGAGCCTGCGGGTTACGACCGGATCGCTACCGCGTTGCCCGAAGACTTGCTGGCGCGCCTGCGCAGCCTGGTCAGCGGGCGTGGCCTGCGTCTGCGGTCGGTGCAACCGTACCTGATGGCGGCGTTCAATCACTTCGATAAAAGCCTCGATGCCGGTGACTTCCTGTTCGTGGTGGCTGAGCCGGTGCGCAGTGTTTTGCTGCTGGCGAGGGAAGGGCGCTGGACCTCGGTGCGCTCGGTCGGCAGCAACGACAGCGATGCCGCGCTGAGCGCATTGATCGGCCGTGAAAGCCAGTTGCAAGCGTCCACCAGCGAGCGGCCGCTGAACATCTACCTGCACGCGCCAGCTCGCATTGACGTGCAGCCTGACGTACCCGGTGTGCACCTGCGCACCCTCGAAGAGGACCGGACTGGCGTACGCGATAGTTTGTACGTCATGTCCCGGGCGGTGGCCTGACATGCGCGCCCTGACGCTCGACTTTCAGCCGCGCCGCCGCTCGGGCCCATTGGGCTGGAGCCTGCTGGCCGGCGGCGTGGTGTTGGTGATGACCTGCTTCATCGCGCAACAGCATGTCACCGAACAGGCCTCGCAACAGCAGGGCCATTTGCAACACGCCCAACGCGTCCTCACCGGCGACACCGGAGCCACTTCCACCCTGACCCCGGCTGAAACCCGTGAGCAGGCGCAGAACCTGGCGGAGATGCGCAAAGTTTCGCAGCAACTGCGCCGGCCTTGGGAACGCCTGTTCGCCATGCTCGAAGCCATGCCACGCGACAACATTGCCTTGCTGAGCCTGACCCCGGATGCCCGCAAAGGTCAGGTGCGCATCAGCGCCGAAGCGCGCGACCTGGAAGCGATGCTCGACTTCCACCGTCGCCTGGAAGCCAGCGATGAGCTGTCGGATGTGTCGCTGCTCAGCCATGAAATTGTCGTGAAGTCCCCTGAACAACCGGTGTTGTTCAACCTGTCGGCTAACTGGGAGATCGGCGATGCGAATCTCTAGATTGATCGTCCACGAATACCTGCAAGGCCTGGGTGTGCCCGGCGTGGCCGGGTTGGCGATGCTGTTGCTGGCACTGGTCTGGGCCTTGGGTGGCCTGATGCCTGACTGGAGTTCGTTGCAAACCCTCACCCAGCAGACCCGCGAAGCCGGTGAGTACCTGGCCAAGGTCGAGGACGGCAGCGTCGCCGCCCCGGTGGTGCCGCAACGTCAGCTCGATGACTTCCGCAGCAAGTTGCCGTCGCAGCCACAAGCCACCGTGGCCATCGACAAGATCTACGCGCTGGCGGCTCAGGAGCACATCACCCTGGCCCGGGGTGAATATTCGCTGGGCGTCGACCCCAAGACGCACCTGGCGCGTTATCAGATTCTGCTGCCGGTGCGTGGCAGCTACCCGCAACTGCGGCGCTTCCTGCATGCCTTGCTCGGCCAGTTGCCGGCCGTGGTGGTGGAGGATGTGGAGTTCCAGCGTAAAAAAATCGCCGACACCGACCTGACCGGGCGGATCCGCATGACCCTTTACCTGTCGAGGTCATGATGAATACCAAACGCATAGTGGGTTGGGTGGCGTTCTTCGGCGTATCGGCGGCGCTGACCTGGGGGCCTGATTACTTCATGCCCTCAGAGCAAGGCGATGCGGCGGTCGCGACCACCGTAACGCCGGCTAAAAGCAAAACCCGTGGCACGTTGCCGGGCACCACGGCCAGTGACAAACCGACCGTGATCAACGACCTGAGCCCGTCCGGCGACCTGTTCGCCGCCCGCAGTTGGAAAGCGGCACCGACACTGGCCAGCGTCAACGAACAACTTGTTAACCAGACCCCGGTGGTGCAAGTCCCCAGTGCGCCGCCGATGCCTTTCCAGTTCATCGGCAAGCTTGATGATCGTGCCGACCTGCAAGTGTTCTTGCAGAACGGCGAAAAAATATACGTCGTACGCAAAGGGGATGTGATCGACGACACCTGGCGGATCGAGGGGATTTCCGATGTGGAACTCCGCTTTGTCTACCTGCCTCTGCATTTGGCCCAGACCTTGTCTGTGGGGAGCACGCAATGAACAGATCCCGTTTGCTGATAAACCTTTGCCTATGTGCGGGGCTGGCAGCATGCAGCTCGGCGCAGGTCGCCAAGAAGGAAGGGACCGATTTGATGGAGTCGGGTCAGTACGAAGCCGGCCTGGCGCGTATCCAGGAAGGGCTCAAGGAAAACCCTCGCGACACCGAGCTGCACCTGGCCCTGACCAGCGGCCGTGCCCGCGCGGTGACGGCGTTGTTGACCCAGGCCGAAATGGACCGCTCCCAGCGTGATTTCGCCTCTGCCCGCCTGACCTATGGCCGGGTCTTGACCCTGGAGCCGAACAACCGCCGGGCCCAGGATGGCCTGCGTCAGCTGGAGCACATGCGCAGCCTGGACGACAAACTCGAACTGGCCCGCGGCGACCTGCGTCGCGGCGACATCTACGGTGCCGACCGCCAGGTCAAACAGATCCTCGAACTGGACCCCACGAATGAAGGCGCCCTGGAGTTGCAAGGCAATATCCACCTGGTGCAAAGCCGCAATGTGATTCCGTATCCACAACTGCGCACTCGCCTGGACCGGCCGGTGACCCTGGAGTTTCGCGACGCCAACCTCAAAACCATCTTCGAAGTGCTGTCCCAGGTCGCCGGTTTGAATTTCATCTTCGACAAGGACCTGCGCCCCGACATGAAAGCCACCATCTTCGTGCGTGACGTGCGCATCGAAGACGCCGTCGAGCTGCTGCTGCAACAGAACCAGCTGCATCAGAAAGTGGTGAATGAAAACACCTTGCTGATCTACCCCGACTCGCCGCAAAAGCTCAAGGACTATCAAGAGCTGGTGATGCGCACGTTCTACCTGACCAGCATCGACGCCAACACCGCGTTGAACATGATCAAGACCATGCTCAAGACCCGCGATGTATTCGTCGATGAACGCCTCAACACACTGACCATGCGCGACACCGAAGACGCGGTGCGCATGGCCGAAAAACTCCTGCAATCACAGGACCAGTCCAACCCCGAAGTGGTACTGGAAGTGGAGGTGATGGAAGTCGCCACGCAACGGATTCTCGACCTCGGTTTGCAATGGCCAAGCACCTTCGGCGTGGTCAACAGCGACGGCTCGGCCGTGACGCTGCTCGATCAACTCAAAGGCATCAACTCCAGCCGGATCACTATTTCGCCGTCGCCCCAGGCCAAGATCAACGCTCAGGACAACGACATCAACACCCTGGCCAGCCCGGTCATTCGCGTCAGCAACCGCGAGCAGGCGCGCATCCACATCGGTCAGCGTGTGCCGATCATCAGCGCCACCTCGGTGCCTTCGACCCAGGGCCCGGTCATCACCGAAAGCGTTACCTACCTGGACGTCGGTCTGAAACTGGAAGTGCAGCCGACTGTGCACCTGAACAACGAAGTGGCGATCAAGATCGCCCTCGAAGTCAGTAACGCCACGCCGCTGGAACCGACCCGCCAGGGCACGATTCCGGTTCAGGTCGACACTCGCAATGCCCAGACCACGCTGCGCCTGCATGACGGCGAAACCCAGATCCTCGCCGGCCTGATGCGCAACGACCACGGCGCCACGGGCAACAAGATCCCCGGCCTTGGCGACATCCCTGGCCTGGGCCGTCTGTTCGGCAGCAACAAGGACACCGTCGGCAAGTCCGAACTGGTGCTGTCGATCACGCCGCGCGTGGTGCGCAACCTGCCGTACCAGAGCCCGTCGGACATGGAGTTCACCACCGGCACTGAAACCAGCATGCACATCCAGGCGCCGGACCGCCGGATGGAAACACCGATCCAGAATGAACACATCGATCGGCCGGTGGCTTCGGCCACTACCACTGTCGTCGTTGAGAAACGCTGATCATGAACGCCTCGCAACGTGGTTTTACCCTGATTGAAGTCGTGGTGACGCTGGCCCTGATCGGCCTGCTGGCCGGTATGGCCGCGCCGCTGACCGAGACCGTGGTACGCCGGGGCAAAGAGCAGGAATTGCGCACGGCGCTGTACCAGATCCGCGACGCCATCGATGCCTACAAACGCGCCTACGACGCCGGCTACATCGAGAAGTCGCTGGAAAGCAGCGGCTATCCGCCGAACCTGAAAGTGCTGGTCGAAGGTGTGCGTGATGTGCGCAGCGCCAAGGGCGCCAAGTTCTACTTTCTACGGCGCTTGCCGCATGACCCGCTGACACCTGTCAAGCGTGATGACGACGGTGGCTGGGGCTTGCGCTCCTACGACAGCACGGCTCAAAACCCGCGTGATGGGGAAGATGTCTTCGACGTTTACTCCCATGCGCGCGGTAAGGGTCTCAACGGCATCGCCTACCGGGAGTGGTGAATCATGCGTCGGCAAAAGGGTTTTACCCTGCTGGAACTGATGGTGGTCATGGCAATCATCGCAACCTTGATGACCATTGCCCTGCCGCGCTATTTCAACAGCCTCGAGGCCTCCAAGGAAACCACGCTGCGCCAGAGCCTGTCAGCCATGCGCGAAGCCCTGGATCACTACTACGGCGACACCGGGCGCTACCCCGATTCCCTGGAACAACTGGTGGAGCAGCGTTACCTGCGCAACCCGCCGATGGACCCGATTGCCGAACGCAAGGACACCTGGGTGCTGGTCGCGCCACCTGACGGCGTGGCGGGCGGGGTGGCCGATATCAAAAGCGGTGCCACAGGGAGGGCGCGCGATGGCAGCCTTTACTCCGAGTGGTAAGCGTTCTGACGAGGCCGGGTTCACCTACCTGGGCGTGCTGTTTCTGATCATGTTGATGGGCATGGGCCTGGCCAGTGCCGGTGAGTTGTGGGCGACCGCCGCGCGCCGGGATCGCGAACGTCAGTTGCTGTGGGTCGGCACTCAATATGCCCAGGCGTTGCGCAGTTACTACCGCAGTTCGCCGGGGCTGGCGCAGTACCCCAAAAAACTGGAAGACCTGTTGGAGGACGAGCGTTTTCCGACCCCCAAACACCATCTTCGCCAGCTCTACCCGGACCCGATCGGCGGCGGGGAATGGGTCCTGATGCGCGGCTTCGACGGACGCATCACCGGCCTCAACAGCCCGTCCACGGACTTGCCGCTCAAGCAGACGGATTTCCCCAGCCAGTGGTCGGACTTCACCGGCATGGCGAGCTACACGGACTGGCAGTTTGTCGCCGAGAAAGCCTTCCTCGACGGCGCCTCCGGCCCGGCGAAAAGCCAGTCCACCTTGCCTCAGGCGCTGTCGCCATGAACCGGCAATGGCTGGCGGCCCTGGTCCTGGCGTGGGTGGCGACGCTCGCCAGCGCCGCTGAGGAGGACGAGATGCTGGGTTTTATCATCGATGACACGATCTCGCACATCGGCCACGACTTTTATTACTCGTTCAGTGAACGCTTGCGCGCTACCAGCCCGATGGATTTCAACCTGGTGGTGCGCGAACGGCCTTCGGCGCGCTGGGGCAGCCTGGTGACCGTGGAATATCAGCAGCGACTGGTTTATCGGCGCTTCCTGCCGCCGAACACCGTGGAACTCAAGGATGAGGCTTATGACGCCGCTGACTGGGTTCGCGGGCAGATTGTGCAGCGCAAGCTGGAAACCTTGTTGCAGGACACGACGGACCTTGAGAGGGACGAATTATGAAAATGAAAACGTTCTTGCAGTGCACCTCAGGCTTACTGCTCGGGCTCGGAACTCATGCTCTGGTCCAGGCCACGGAGCTGGTCTACACGCCCATCAACCCCTCGTTCGGCGGCAACCCGTTGAACGGCACCTGGCTGCTCAACAACGCTCAGGCGCAAAACGATTTTGACGATCCAGACCTGAAGAAGCGCACAACGGTGCCCGGGACTTCGGCACTGGAACGCTTCACCAGTCAGTTGCAATCGCGGTTGCTGGGGCAACTGCTGGACAACATCTCCACGGGCAACACCGGGAGCCTGTCCACCGACGCTTTTATTGTCAACGTCGTCGACGACTCAGGAGCGCTGACCATTGAAGTCACGGACCGAGCGAGCGGTGAGGTTTCGGAAATTCGGGTGAATGGCCTGGCCCCTTGATGGGGATTTGGGTCGATGGGGAGTTAAGGACATGAAAAAAATAATAGCGCTAGGGCTGATGTTGGCGGCATTACAAGGGTGCAGTTTGCGTGACACGATGCCAGCGGAGCAGGACACCGAATCTCCGACCCTGACACCTCGGGCGTCGACTTATTACGATTTGCTCAACATGCCGCGTCCCAAGGGCCGGTTGATGGCGGTCGTGTATGGCTTCCGGGACCAGACCGGGCAATACAAACCGACCCCGGCCAGTTCGTTTTCGACCAGCGTGACTCAGGGGGCGGCGAGCATGTTGATGGATGCATTGCAGGCCAGTGGCTGGTTTGTGGTGCTGGAGCGGGAGGGGCTGCAGAACCTGTTGACCGAGCGCAAGATTATTCGTGCTTCACAGAAGAAGCCTAATACGCCGGTGAATATCCAGGGCGAGCTGCCGCCGTTGCAGGCGGCGAATCTGATGCTGGAGGGCGGGATCATTGCGTATGACACTAATGTGCGCAGTGGCGGGGAAGGGGCGCGGTATCTGGGGATTGATCTTTCTCGGGAGTATCGGGTGGATCAGGTGTCGGTGAATCTTCGTGCGGTGGATGTGCGCAGTGGGCAGGTGTTGGCGAATGTGATGACGAGCAAGACGATTTATTCGGTGGGTCGTAGTGCTGGGGTGTTCAAGTTTATCGAGTTCAAGAAGTTGCTTGAGGCAGAGGTGGGGTATACGACGAACGAGCCGGCGCAGTTGTGTGTGTTGTCGGCGATCGAGGCGGCGGTGGGGCATCTTTTGGCTCAGGGGATTGAGCGGCATTTGTGGCAGGTGGCGGGGGATAATTCTTTGCCTGATAACAATGCGACGCTGGATCGGTATTTGACTCAGAACAAGGTGGTGCCTGAGGGGGAGAATGAGTGAGCCGTGGCGGCCTTCGGGCCGACCATGCTCTTCCCGTCCAACTGTGGGAGTGAGCCTGCTCGCGGTGGCGGCCTGATAGCCGACCATGTTGTTCTTGGTGTACATATCCGTTGCTGCGGTAACGGCGGCTGGCGGTTTCGCCCTTACGGCGACTCCCTTTGGCAAACGCCCCAAAGGAAGCAAAGGTCTTTGCCCCGGCGTCCGGCCCCTCGCTGGGGCTCGGTGTTCCTTCGTTCCGGCATTCATCTGGGGGCATCGCCTCCGGTCTGCTTCGCGACGACCTCCTCTCGATGTGTTCGACTTCGTCGAACGGCGCTACGCGCCTGCCCCCCAGATGAACGCCTCCACTCAGCCTGCCGAAGGGGCGGGTAGATCAAAAGCTGCAGGCGAGCTAACGCTCGGCCTGTTGAGTGGTGAGGAGCGGGCGGTACGCCTCGATTTTTTTATGACGTGATCGTTCCCACGCTCTGCGTGGGAATGCCGCCAGGGACGCTCCGCGTTCCGCTCTTGAAGGTGACGCAGAGCGTCACGGGATGCATTACCACGCGGAGCGTGGGAACGATCAATCAAGAGCTGCAGGCGAGCTACCGCTCGGCCTGTTGAGTGGTGAAGGGCGGGCGGCCTTTCGACGATGGCGGCCTGACAGCCGACCAATCTCTCTCAGATGCACCCAATCCAACTGTGGGAGCTGGCTTGCCAGCGATGGCGGCCTGCCAGCCAACCAATCTCTCCCAGATGCACCCAATCCCCTGTGGGAGCGAGCTTGCCAGCGATGGCGGCCTGCCAGCCAACCAATCTCTCCCAGATGCACCCAATCCAACTATGGGAGCTGGCCTGCCAGCGATGGCGGCCTGACAGCCAACCAATCTCTCCCAGATGCACCCAATCCAACTGTGGGAGCTGGCCTGCCAGCGATGGCGGCCTGACAGCCGACCAATCTCTCCCAGATGCACCCAATCCCCTGTGGGAGCGAGCTTGCTCGCGATGGCGGCCTGCCAGCCAACCAATCTCTTCCAGATGCACCCAGTCCCCCAGGTAATGTGTGGTGATTTTAGGGGGTATGTTTAATGGTGTTTAACGTTACTTCCTGAAAGCCACAGATCCTTGCGCCGTTGCCTACGACTGCGCCAGAATCCGCCGGCTTGTGTGCTTTGGGCCTGGTCTTTATCGTTTCCGGGTCGCTGAATTCAGCGGCCGGGTTTAGCGACCTGATCAGGTATAAGCGCTACAACGCTCCGTCTTTATTGCAGGCGCATGTCTGCAGTTTCGATATGGTGGCTGTGCGCGGGAGACCCTCGGGTCTGCCGGGTCTTATACCTCTCGGTTCGCTAACCTGCGTACAGCCGCCACCCTTACTTGTTTAGCGACAGGTGCCGGTGGTTCCAACAGGTATAAATGGAGATTCACCATGTTCAAATCCACCCCCAATCCCCCGGAAACCAACGACGTTTCCCCCTACGATC
Organism: Pseudomonas sp. IT-P294; assembly: GCF_949767865.1. Lineage (NCBI taxonomy): Bacteria > Pseudomonadati > Pseudomonadota > Gammaproteobacteria > Pseudomonadales > Pseudomonadaceae > Pseudomonas > Pseudomonas sp. IT-P294. The sequence goes on from NZ_CATKQW010000005.1 coordinate 30,264, forward strand.
CCCTCGATCCGAAAAAGCTCAACGAAGCCGCCGACCGCGCGCTGGATCACTATCTCAATCCGCTCAAAGCCTCGATCCCTCCACGCAAACCCAGCACCATTTACCTGATCGCCCCAGACATCGACACCGAAACCCTGTTGGCTAACGCCTGCGAATCGCTGGCTTCGGCGAGTGTGATGGCGAGTGATTTCGCAGGCCAGTTGCAAGGCCCGCAACGCAACACGATGCTGGCCCTTCAGCAGATCATCATGCTGGGCGAGCTGGCGGTAAATCGGGCGCTGGATAACGTCGACCCGCAGGCATAAACCCCACCCACAGATCGTTCCCACGCTCTGCGTGGGAATGCCGCCAGGGACGCTCCGCGTTCCGCTCTTGAAGGTGACGCAGAGCGTCACGGGATGCATTACCACGCGGAGCGTGGGAACGATCAATGCACCCCATTCCCCTGTGGGAGCTGGCTTGCCAGCGATGGCGGCCTGACAGCCAACCAATCTCTCCCAGATGTACCCAATCCAACTGTGGGAGCGAGCCTGCTCGCGATGGCGGTGTGTCATTCAGCATTGATGGTGGCTGATACTCCGCCATCGCGAGCAGGCTCGCTCCCACAGGGAAGGTGTGCTGATTCGAGGGTGCTGTTTAATAGTGTTTAACGTTACTTCCTGAAAGCCACAGATCCTTGCGCCGTTGCCTACGACTGCGCCAGAATCCGCCGGCTTGTGCGCTTTGGGCCTGGTCTTTATCGTTTCCGGGTCGCTGAATTCAGCGGCCGGGTTTAGCGACCCGGGCTATCCAAAGTGCATCTATGCTCCAGACTTTTTTGCAGACTTTTGACGTCTGCAATGACGTTATGGTGGCTGTATGCGGGAGACCTTCGGGTCTACCGGGTGCCTTTGACCGGTTCGCTAACCTGCATGCAGCCGCCACCCTTACTTGTTTAGCGACAGGTGCTGGTGGCGCCATTTTCCAAAGGAGATTCACCATGTTCAAATCCACCCCCAATCCCCCGGAAACCAACGACGTTTCCCCCTACGATCCCCTCGATCCGAAAAAGCTCAACGAAGCCGCCGACCGCGCGCTGGATCACTATCTCAATCCGCTCAAAGCCTCGATCCCTCCACGCAAACCCAGCACCATTTACCTGATCGCCCCGGACATCGACACCGAAACCCTGTTGGCTAACGCTTGCGAATCCCTGGCTTCAGCCAGTGTCATGGCCAGCGACTTCGCCGGGATGATGGAATGGCCGCATCGCAACACGATGCTGGGTATTCAGCAGGTCATCATGCTGGCTGAGCTGGCAGTGAACCGGGCGCTGGACAGGGTTGATCCGCAGGCATAACCCCCCCCGGCTGATCGTTCCCACGTCGAGGCGTCGAACCGTCTGCGTGGGAATGCATCCCGTGACGCTCTGCGTCACATTCAAAAGCGGAACGCGGAGCGTCCCTGGCGGCATTCCTTTGCTGCGCGTGGGAACGATCAAACGGCAAAAAAAAAACCGCGACCCCTTAACGGATCGCGGCTTTTTTACGCCCTGCGTTTACTGCTGCAACACAGTCGCCCGGTTGTCGCTACCCAGCTGTTGAACCGTCGCCATCTGGGTCATGCCGCTCTGATCGACACTGGCAATGTTCCCCGTACCTCCCTGGGTAACGTAGGCCACGTTCATGGTGTCAGCCTGTTTGACGGTGATCATGTTGTCGCTGCCATACAGCTGCGTGGTGTACGCCTGGTTGCCGCTGCCCGATTGGTCGAACTCGGTGGTGTTGCCTGAGCCGTTGCTGGTGCCCTGGGCCAGGTTGGTGGTGCCGCGCTGGTCGGCGATGAGGATGTTGTCGCTGCCGTTCTGATCGAAGTACAGCTCGTTGTAGTTGTCCGCTTGGCTGACCGTGGTTTTGTTGCCACTGCCGGTCTGGTTGGTGGTCATGATGTGGCCGACGCCGTCTTGTTTGAAGCTGGCGACGTTGCCGTAGCCGGCCTGGGTGACGGTCGCGCGTTGGTTGCTGCCGAACTGGCCGCCCAGTTGCGGGCCTTTCCAGTTGCTGGCGTAGACCTTGTTTTCGCTGCCCACGGAGGTGGCGTTGAGCACGTGGCTGTCGCCGCTCTGGTAGGTGAAGTGGACGTTGCCGGTGCCTTGCTGGTAGAGCGCGAGGACCGAGCCGACGGAGTCGAACTGGTCGGCGTAGATGGCGTTGACGTCGCCGACTTGCAGGACCTGGGCGTTGTTGTTCTGGCCGAAGCTCTGGTCGACCACGGTTTCGTTGGTGTGCCCGTACTGGTTGACGGTGGCTTGGCTGGCGGTTTGTGCGCCTTGCCAGACTTCCGTGGCGTTGTAGTCGCCGAACTGGTTAACGGTAATCGTGCCGCCGTTGCCGTCGCGCTGGTCGCCATAGGCGTAGTTGCCTCCACCGGCCTGGTTGAGGTTGATCTGGCCGCCCATGTGGGCGATCTGTTCGGCGGTGGCGTAGTTGGCGGTGCCGTACTGGATGATCATCGCATTGTTGCCGACGCCCAGTTGAATCTGTTCGATGTTGGCTTCGTTGTTGTCACCGAACTGGAAGGTCTGGCCTTTGGTGGCTTCCTGGCTGTCCTGATAGACGAACGAGAAGTTGCCGCTGCCTTGCTGTTGTTGCAGCGCCTCGTTTCCACCCATGCCAATCGACTGGCTGGCATGGCTGGTGTTGTAGCTGCCGGCCTGTTGTTGGGTGATGGTGCTGCCGTCTTCGAACAGTTGCTCGGCGTAGCCGGCATTGTAGTCGCCGATTTGACCCTGGGTGATGGTGCCGGTGGCGGTGTCTTGTAACGCTGCGGCATCGTTGCCCTGGCCGAGTTGTTGTTGCGTGGCGGTACTGTACGGGGCCGCTGTCTGTTTCACGTCGGCGATGTTGGCGTTTCCGACCTGGGACTGGTTGGACACGCTGTCGTCGGCCATTGCCTGGGCGCTGACAATGACCAGTATGGCGGCGGTGAGGGGCGTCAGTTTGAACATGATGGATCCTCCAAGTGGTGCAGTGCTTTAGCGATATTGTTTGACCGAAACGCTCATGCCGTTCCCTGACTGCGTCACGGCGCTTGAAAGCCCCGTACCGGCCTGGTCGATGCTGGCGTCGTTGTTATTGCCGTTCTGGGAAATCTGCGCGCGGTTGTGGCTGCCGTTTTGTGTGATTGAGGCGGCGTTGCCACTGCCTTGCTGGGTGATCATGGCCATCAGGTCGCTACCTTGTTGCAGGATGTAGGCTTCCTGATTGCTGCCCGACTGGACGATGGTGCCGAGCAGCGACTGACCGTTCTGCTGCAACAGCGCCACGTTGGCCTGGCCGTTCTGGTCGATCAGCGCGTGCTGACCCACCGGTGGCGGCAACTCGCCCAGATCGGCGGCGGGTGCCAGGTCGTCGTTGTCCATCAAATCGTCGGCGCGCACGCCGGCACTGCTGCAAAGCAGAAGCAGGCAGAGCAGGGCGGCGGTCGACGTTTTCATGGCGTTGTCCTTGGAAAGAGGCCAGCCCCACCCACCAGTTCGGCGGGTGGGGCGAGGGCTCAGTTGGCGGTGACCGTCACGGTGCGCACGGTGCCTTGGGACGAGCGAATGGTCGCTGTCGGGTTGGCCGACGGGATCACCGTGGTGGTGTTGTTTACCGTCAACCGCCAGCGTCCGGTCACCGGCACGGTGGTGGTGCCCAGGGTCGCCAGCCCGGTCGGGGTGCTGACCTGTACGGTGATGGTGTTGCCGGTGGTCACCGATGAGGTGCCCGCAAAGTCCCAGGTGAAGCGGTTGTTGGAGCGGGCCGACACAGTGGCGGTGGTCACGGTGAAGGTTTCCGCAGCAGGCCTTGGCGAGACTTGCACCGTGACCGTCGCCGGTGTCGACAGGGCGCCAAAGCTGTCCCGGGCGATGTAGGTGAAGGTCGTGGTGAAGGCTGTGGTGACCGTGGCCGGTGGCGTATAGGTGATCACCGTGCCGTCAGTGCTGACGGTGCCGCGACCTGCTGCCGGTTGCGTCAGGCTGGCGACGCCCAGCGGCACGTTGCCTTCCGGATCGGTGTCGTTGGCCAGCACGTTGATCGGTATCGCCACGCCCAGGGTCGCAGCGGCGTCGTTGACCGCCACCGGTGGCCGGTTAGGCGCCACGGTGATGGTCACGGTTGCCGGTGTGGTCGAGGCCAGGCCTTTGGCGTCTTGAGCCTTGTAGGTGAAGGTGGTTGTCAGCGGCGCATTGACCGCGGCGGGCGGGGTATAGACCACCGCAGTCGTGCCGCTCAATGCCACGGTGCCTTGGCCGGCAGCCGGTTGGGTCAACGCGGTGATGGTCAATGGCGTGTTGCCGTCGGGGTCACTGTCGTTGGCCAGCAGGTTGAGGGTGATTGGCACGCCGAAGCTGGTGCTGCCGGAGTCTGCGACGGAGAGCGGCGCCTGGTTTTCGCCGGTGTCCGGTGCCGTCCCGACGACCACGACTGGCTCGGTATCACTGCCGCCGGCAGCGGATTTGACGGTGACGGTGGCCGGTGGCTGGGTCAGGTCGGAAACAGTGATTTTTTGCAGGGTGCCGGATTTCGACAGGCGTCCGTATCCTTGCGCAACCATGTCCGGCACCGCCACTTCGTCCGTGGAGGTGGCCTCGATCAGCAGGCTGTGATTGCTCCAGTTGTAGCGAGCAGTCTGGATTTTCACCACGTCGGTGAGTTTGCTCGACACCGCCGTCGGCCGGGTGGTGCCGGCCGGGTTGGTGGCGGTCACCACCACGACCGAAGGCACAGGGCCGGTGATCAGGTGATTGCCGAAGAACAAGCCGTTGTTGTCACCGACCATGCTGGTCTGGCAGGGCGTAGGCGGTGGGCCGGGGACCAGTGCGAGGCTTTCGCGAAAGCACAGGCTCGAGCTGTTGTTGGCATTGCCGAAGACTTCGACCCGGGTGCTGCTGCCAGTGCCCGAGGAGGTGCGGCGGTAAGTGGCGCGGTTGACCTCCACATGGGTCTGTGCACGGTTGTCGAGGACTTTGCCGGACACGGTGAAGAGGTTGGTCTGGATGGTCCCCGCCGGCCCCTGGATGCGCACGAAGTTGGTGTTGTTGGGGCTGCCGGTGACTGCTTCGGTGAGGTTCGGGTCACCGATGAAGGTCTCTACCGACCCGGTGTCCGGGTTCACTTCGGTGTAAGGCCCGTTGACGCTGCGCAGGAATGGCCCGATGGCGCCGTTGAGCGCTCCGGTGAAATTGCCTGGTGCACCGATGCCGACGTCTTTGGTGATGTTGATCGCACGACGGCCCGGGGTGGTGACGTTGACCGTTTCCACGCCGTACGGGTGGGTAATGGTGTAAGTCCCGGCGGTGGGCACGTTCACCCGGATGCGAATCCGCGCGAAGCTTTGCTGGTCGCCATCGACAGGGGTGCCCGAGGCGAATGCTGCTTCGACCCCGGCCACGTAGGCGTCCATCCCGTAGCCAGCGGCGTTGTTGGGAATGGTGGCGTCGGCCAGGAACCAGAAGCCTTCGTCTGGCCAGTTGTCCGGGAACACCATCGGCAGGGTGTCATCGAAAATGCCCGGAGTCGGCAGCAGGGTGCACATGTAGGCCGGTGGCGTGGCGGCCGGCACCCGCGTACTCGTGGCGCGTGACTGGCACAGTTCCAGCGACAGCAGATTGTTGTCCTGATACCACATCGGGAATTTCCCGGTGGCAAAGGTGTAAGGACCGGGGTCGACGGCAGCGAGTTGCGCAAAAGCGCTGCCGGACAGCGATAGAGTCAGTCCCAGGGCGTTGAGCGCCAGGCGTGGCCAGTTGTTCATGATGCCTCCTGATGAGGATCTGGTCATGTGAGCGTTCATGGCAGGATGACCACTTCTTCGGTATCGGTGCCGCCATTGGAGGACGTCACGCGAACCTTGGCCGGTGGAATCGGCGAGATGCCGGTCGCCAGGGTTTTCAGAGCGCCGTCGCCACTGAGGGCGCCGATGGCGGCACCGCTGCCGGACGTCGCGGTGAGTACCGGTGGCGAGGTTTCATCGCTGGTGGAGGCCTCGATCGTGAGTTGCCCGGAGTTCAGGCTGTACTCGGCGCGCTGGATCACCACCAGATCCGATAACGGCGTCGACAGGGTGGTGGGTGTGCTGGTGGGGATGGCGATGTGGTTGTCCGCGGTCAGTTGCAAGGTGGTTGGCAAGCTCGGGTTCGTCGACGACTGGGCGTACCAGCTGCCGGTGCCGTTGAGTTCTGTCAGGTTCAGCGCCGGGTTGTTGCTGGTCAGGGCGACGGTGCCTGGAGGCGGCGGCGCCAGGACGAACACGTCTTGCTGGGCCACTGGCGCACTGTCGCCGGCCTTGCGCGAATAGGTGCTGCGCTGGGTGATCATCGGTGTCGGCCGCACGACCGTGGACAACTTGCCGGAGACGGCGAATACCGTGGTGGTCAGGTCTATCCCGTTGGGGCCTTCGATGCGGATGAAGTTGGTGTTGAACGGGCTGCCGGTCACGGCTTCCGAGAGGTTTGGGTCACCGATGAATTGTTCGGCAGCACCGGTCACCGGATTGGTCTCGGTGTAAGGGCCTTTGACGCTGCGCAGGAACGGTCCGACATCCCCTTTGAGGGCGCCGTCGTAGGTTTTCGGCGAGCCGATACCGATGTCGCGAGTCATGTTGATCGCCCGCCGCCCGGGGGTGTCGACGTTGAACACTTCGACGCCGTAAGGGTGGGTGATGACGTAAGTGCCGGCGGTGGGAACATCGACGCGCAGGCGAATCCGGGCAAAGCTGATCTGATCACCGTCCACCGGTTCGCCACCGCTGAAGGCGGCTTCGACACCGCTGACGTAGGTCAGGTTGATGCCCCTGGCCGCGTCGACGATGGCGCCGTCAGCAGTGAACCAGAAGGCCTCGTCCGGGAAGTTGGTGGGAAAGACTAATGGTTTGGTGTCGTCGAATATGCCGGGCGTCGGCAGCAGGGTGCACATGTACGTCGGGGCGCCAGGAGCACTTGGCACGCGCGAACTGACCGCCTTGGACAAACACAGGTCGAGGGTTCGACCATGGGTGTCCTGATACCAGCCGGCAAAAGAGCCGATGGTGGGTTGATAGGGGCCGGGATCGACCGCAAACAGCGCTGCCTGGGTAACACCTTGGGCAAGCGCACTGACGACCAGGGCGGCCGCCGTTTTGGACAGTAAAGGGTGCATGAGTATTCCCTCTATCAGAGTACCTGCCCCGTGGGGATGGGTCAGTCGGGAGGGCTTCGGCAACTTCCATACCAATCTTTCAAAACCAGCAGCAGAGGCCCGCAATGAAGGCGTACGGCGTGCAATCGGCGCGATCGTGCAAAGCGCGCGAGCGGGCGACTGTCCCCAATATTGGGGGTAGATGGGGGCAACGGGCAGGCGGGGAATTGGTGGGGGGGCAAAACCCAAAGTCGGGCAGATACCGTCCAGTGGGCTATAAACCTATAGGGAGTTTCGGGGAACAACGTCCATGAATATCCAGACCAGACCCCTTCAGCAAGAAGAGGCCGATATCCGCCTGAGCTCGCGCAAACAGCCGTTCAATCTGCTGCGCTGGTTTTCGCTGATCAGCATGGCCGTGATCGGTACGGTGGCCGTGGCACTGGGAGCGGTGTCCACCCGTTTCGTCATCACCGAGAGCGTGCAGCGCGATGCGTTGCTGACCTCGCAGTTCATCCAGGCGATTGCCTCGGCCGAGGTGCGCCACGTTGCCATCCCCAACGTGCGGACCATGGGCGAGTTGCTGGACCCGCGCAAAGACAAGGACTTTATCGACGTCGATCCCTTGGCCCGAGCCAGCGCCCGTGGCGAATTCCTCGATCATGTCGAGCACTTGCCGGACGTGATCCTGGCCAACATTTATGCGCCTGACCGCATGGTGATCTGGTCCACCAATCCGGAACTGATGGGCACCACGATCCATGCCGATGAAGACCTCGACCAGGCGTTCGCTTCCAGGATGCCGGTGTCCGCCAGTTACCACAACGTCGACAAGGGGCGCATGGAGCAGAAGTTCGTAACGCCCCCGGATTACATCTTTATTGAAAACTACATACCGCTGTTCGATGCCGACCACGAAAACGTCACGGCAATGGTCGAGATCTACAAGGAGCCCAAAGACTTGATCGAGCGCATGGAGCGAGGTCTTGCGCTGATCTGGCTGGCCACGGCACTGGGGGGTGGACTGATTTATTCAGGGCTGTACTGGATCGTGCGGCGGGCGGCGATCCTGCTGGCGACCCAACAAAAACAATTGATCACCAACGAAACCTTCGTGGCCCTGGGGGAGATGTCATCGGCGGTCGCCCATAGCCTGCGCAACCCGTTGGCGACCATTCGCTCCAGCGCCGAGCTGGCCCTGGAGTTCGACAGTGGTCCGGCCCACAAGAACATCAACGACATCATCGGTCAGGTGGATCGCATGTCGAAGTGGGTTCGTGAATTGCTGCAGTCCTTGCGACCCCTTAATGATGAACCCGAACCGGTGAACCTGGTGGCGGCTTTGCATGACAGCCTCATGGCTTTCGAGCAGCAGATTGCCAAAGCCGGGGTCTACGTAGTGTTCGAACCGAAGGAAACACCGATGGTGCTGAGCCAGCAGGTGCAGCTCACGCAGATCCTCAACAGCCTGCTAGCCAACGCATTGGAAGCGATGGACAGGGGCGGTACGCTGACCATCACGCTGGAACCGACCGATGCCAAGGGAATTGGCGTGGTGGTGAGCGACACCGGCAAAGGCATGAACGAAGAACAGCGCAGCATGGCGTTCCGGCCTTTCTTCACCACCAAGCAAGGCGGGCTGGGTGTCGGGCTGGTCCTGGTGAAGCGGATCATGGAGCGTTTCGGTGGCGCGGTGAAACTCGATAGCCGCGAAGGCGAGGGTACCCGTGTCCGTCTGTCGTTCAAGCGCATTCCCTGAACCTGGGTATGAACTTTCCCCGTTAGCGGGTGTCTGGCCCCAGTCGTTTTCCCCGGTCATGGCACATTGATGTTGATAAGCCATTGTTTTGTAGCATGTTAATGCTTTCGTATAAACCTGTTACAAATATGGCCGGCTCTTTGCAAAACCACCATCACCCCCTTCATGACTTCGAGGCGGCTGGTGATGGACAGAAAAGCGCGGTACCCCTTCAAATGGTTTGGCCTGATGGCGCCCTTGAGCGTCATTCTCACAATGACTCTGGGCACAGCGACACTGCGCGCGAGCCCTATCGATGACGAGCGACAGCCAGAACCTTCCGACCCCTCGGCTTACCAAGACGAACCGGCTGACGAACCGGCCGCCCTGAACGCCATTTTGAGCATGCCGGAGGCCAACTTGGATTCCTTCGATTTGCCCAATGGCGTCAAAGGCACTCGGGACGAGACTCGCAAGGAAAACGTCCTGCCGCCGGCGGTGCAGACCAGTTTCAATTACCCCACCAATGGCAAGCCGAGCCCGTTGTTCGGTGCCCAGCCGTTCACTCAGCAACTGGTGCTGTTCGAAGAATTCGGCCCGGAAAAACTCGACCCCACCACCCCGGCCGCGCCATTGGGTTTTCCACCGGCAGCCGTGGGCCCATTGCCCCAACAAGACCCCAACAATGCGGCGCGCAGTGCGCCACCGAGCGCAGCGCTGGATGCGTTCTTGCGGCAACCGGGGCTGACTCCGTTCCCCAGCCAGTATTCGAACGTGGTGGACCGCAACCCGTGGCAAGCGCAGATCGAGGTGTTCCTCAACCGCCGTATCGGCTCTTCGGCGGAAGGTCGTCCACCAGGAAAAGGCTGGTCGCACCAGCGCTGGAACGAGTTCTACCCGCAAGTGGCCTACAAAACCGTGCAAACCGGGGCGAGGCTCAACAGCGGTTGGCGTGACAGCCATCAGATGCACGGTTATGCCGTGGGCGAATTCGGCCCCGGTGGCCTCTATCACAACGTGGCGGGCGTACCGGCAACGGATGGCACCGCCAAGGGCGTCGATGCGCGTTTCCACCCGAACATGCCGGTGCAGAACCACAACTCGGTCTGGACCTTCGACGGCACCTTGCCGCCCAAACTGCTGATGGTGCGGTACGGTCAGCCGGTCCTGATGCGTCACTACAACGGCTTGCCGATCGACCCGTCGGCCAACATGGGCTTTGGTCTGCACACCATCACCACCCATGAACACAACGGCCACGCACCGGCGGAAAGCGATGGCTATGCCAACGCGTTTTTCTTCCCGGGGCAGTATTACGACTATCGCTGGCCGATCCAGCTGGCCGGTTACGACAGCATCAACACCGACGCTCACGATCCACGCGCGGCGTTCCCTTGCGCACCGGGCGAAACCCTGTGGACCAACGACGTGAGCCCGAGCCGCAAGACCTGCGATCACGGCACGATCAAGATCCGTGGCGACTGGCGCGAAACCATGAGCACCCACTGGTTCCACGACCACATGCTCGATTTCACCGCGCAGAACGTCTACAAGGGCAACGCGGCGATGATGAACTACTACAGCGCCCTGGACCGTGGCAACGAATCGGTGAACGACGGCGTCAACCTGCGTTTCCCCAGCGGCAGCGCCTTGCCGTGGGGTAACCGCGACTACGACGTCAACCTGGTGTTCGCCGACAAGGCCTGGGATCAGAACGGCCAGTTGTGGTTCAACCCGTTCAACACCGACGGCTTCCTCGGTGACCAGGTGCTGGTCAACTGGCAATGGAAACCGACCCTGGACGTGCGCGCCCGCAGCTATCGGTTCCGCATCCTCAATGGTTCGGTCTCGCGTTACTTCAAGTTTGCGATCGTGCGTGAGGTCAAGGGCACCAGCGGTGAGTTCCAGGGGCCGAAAAACTCCGGCGTTTCCTATAGCCGCGTGCCGTTCCACATGATTGCCAACGACGGCAACATCATGGAACACAGCGTGCCATTCGACGGCAGCATGGACCTCGACGCCGATGGCGATAAACAGAACCACAACGCGATCCTGCCAACCCAGGGCATCGCCGAGCGCTTCGACATCATCGTCAACTTCGCGAAAAACGGCATCAAGCCAGGCGACAAACTGTTCGTGGTCAATCTGCTGGCCCACGACGATGGCAAAGGCCCGAAAGAACCGATCCCGCTGGGTGATGTGCTGTCGGAAAAATACCTGGCGGTGATCAAGCAAGGCAGCAAAGGTCCGCAGTGGGACAGGGGCGATCCGGGCGTGGGCAAGGTCTTGCAGCTCAACGTCAAGGCCTACACCGGTCAGGACCTGGCCATGGACCCTGCGGCGTACGAACCGGCCAAACCGGGTAAAGCCGAAGGTCTGGTGATGATTCCGCTGAAGATCCATCGCGACAATCCCGCCGACAAGGCACTGCTGGCCAACGCTCGTCACCGCACCTTCACCTTCGGCCGTTCCGACGGCACCGATGAGGCGCCGTGGACAGTCAAGACCGATGGCGGCTTCGGCTTCCACATGGACCCACGGCGCTTGAACGCGGCGACCCACTTGGCGAGCGGTCCGACCGATGCCGGAGCATCAGGGTTCGGCACCCTGGAGGTGTGGAACATCAGGCTCGGCGGCAGTGGCTGGAGCCATCCGGTGCATGTGCACTTCGAGGAGGGGATCATTCTCAGTCGCGGCGGCAAGGCGCCACCGGAATGGGAAAAATGGGCGCGTAAGGATGTGTATCGCATCGGCTCGGAAAAGGATGGCCTGGACAACGTCGAGATGGCGATCAACTTCCGCGAATTCGCCGGGACCTACATGGAGCACTGTCACAACACTCAGCATGAGGACAACTCGATGCTGCTGCGCTGGGACATTGAGAAACCCGGGCAATTCCAGTTGATGCCGACACCGTTGCCGAGCTGGGATGGCGTGCGCTACGTGAACTCCGCCGCGTTGCCAACCTTCCGCACTGGCGATGGCCTGGGCCCTAAAGTGGTGGTCAAGCCATGAACCGGGAGCGCGTCGACAGGATTGTGCACACGCCGCGCTCCCGCGCCCTGGGCATGCACCTGATGTTGCTGCTGATCACCTGCCTGTTGGCCAGTCAGGGGCTCACAGCCCATGAAGGAGCCTTGTCGCCGACGGAGTCGGCGACACCCTGGGGCGGCGACTATTTCCCCAACACCCTGCTGACCGATCAGGACGGTCAGCAGGTGCATTTCTTCGATGACCTGATCAAGGACAAAGTGGTGGTGATCAATTTCATTTTCACTTCGTGCAGCGACTCTTGCCCGCTGGAAACCGCGCGCCTGCGTCAGGTGCAAAAGTTGCTGGGGGACCGGGTCGGCCAGGACATCTTTTTCTATTCCATCAGCATTGATCCCCTCAGCGACACGCCCGAGGTGCTCAAGGCTTACGCCCAGCGCTTCAAGGTCGGACCCGGCTGGAAGTTTCTGACGGGTGAATTTGCCGACGTCACTGACCTGCGTAAAAAACTCGGGCTGTTCATCGAAGGCGTCGACAACGGACGCAACAAAGACCACAACCTGAGTCTGATCGTCGGCAACCAGAGCACCGGCCGCTGGATGAAAGCTTCGCCTTTCGAGAACCCGTGGATCCTCGCGGACCAGTTGGCCAATACGTTGCAGAACTGGAAGAAAGCCAGCGTTGAAGAAAGTTACGCCAACGCGCCTGAAATCCGCCCGCCGAGTAATGGCGAAGAACTGTTCCGTACCCGCTGCGCGTCGTGCCACAGCCTGGGCCCGATGGACGGGCAGGGGATCGGCATGCGCAGCATCGGCCCTGACCTGATCGGCGTGACGCGCCAACGCGATCCGGCCTGGCTCAGCCGCTGGATTCGTGAGCCAGACAAGATGCTGGCGGAAAAAGACCCGATTGCGGTGGAGTTGTTTGAACGTTTCGACAAAATCCCGATGCCTAACCTGCGTCTGGATGAGAACGCCGCGCAGTCAATCATGGGGTTTTTACAGGAAGAAACCGAACGCCAGAAACCGATGGAAGCGGCGCAGGCGCAATAGCGGCGAAATACTATCAGTGAGGCCGTCCAGTGCGATCAATGCCACCTACACTGATCGGTGAAACGGCTGAAAAGCGTGATGCATGCCTCCAGGACATTCCCATGCAGAATCAGGAATCACCCACAACAACGGCACCGGAGGTGTCTGCAGCAGACACCCCGGCCCGCAACGGACAGTTCAATCTGCTGCGCTGGTTCTCCTTGGGCAGCTTTTTCATCATCGCGGCTGTCGCGTTGGGGTTGGGTTATGTATCCACGCGTTTTGTCGTCGATGAAAGCGTCGAGCGTGATTCCATGCTGACTGCTCAGTTCATCCAGGCCATCGGTGATGGAGAGATTCGCCATGCCGGCATCACCACGGAAAGAACCATGGGTGAAATGCTCGATCCGCGCGATGAAAATGCCTATCCCGACGTCAATCCGGGTTCCCGGGCCGCGGCCCGCACAGAGTTTCTCGATCATGTCGAAAACCTGCCCGATACGCTGTTGGCGGTGGTGTATGCGCTGGATCGCACGGTGGTCTGGTCGACCAACCCGAAAATGATCGGCATGCGCGTCGAAGGTGACGAGGAACTGGACGAATCCTTTGAAATGAAGGAACTCGTGTCCACCAGCTACCACAAGATCGACGACGAGCGTCCCGAACAGATGCTGCTGCGCGAACCCAAGTACCTGTTCATCGAGAATTACATTCCGATGTTCAATGCCGACAAGAGCAAAGTCATCGCCATGGTCGAGATCTACAAGGAACCGGCGGACCTGGTCGAACGTATCCAGCGCGGTTTCAAAGCCATCTGGCTGGCGACTGCGCTGGGTGGCCTGCTCATCTACCTTGGGTTGTTCTGGATTGTGCGGCGAGCATCGATGCTGCTGCAAAGCCAGCAAAAACAATTGATCACCAACGAGACTTTCGTTGCCCTGGGGGAAATGTCCTCGGCGGTCGCTCACAGTTTGCGCAATCCGCTGGCGAACATTCGCTCCAGTGCTGAACTGGCCCAGGAAATCGCCAGTGATGGGGCGCAAAGGAACATTGGCGACATCATCAGTCAGGTCGACCGCATGTCGCGCTGGGTGCGGGAGTTGCTGGTGTCGTTGCGGCCCATGAACGACGACTACGAAACCGTGGACCTGGTGCTGGCCATCGATGACACCCTGAGCGCTTTCGATGCGTTGATCAAACGTTCCAACGTGCAAGTGCACTTCACGCCGCAAGCCTGCCCACCGGTCGTCAGTCAACAGGTGCTGCTCACGCAAATTCTCAATAGCCTGTTCGCCAATGCCCTGGAGGCCATGCCCAAGGGCGGCGTGCTCAGTATCGACATAGAACAACCTCACCCTGGGCAGGTGCAGATGACGTTGAGCGATACCGGCAAAGGCATGAGCAAACAGCAGCAGCAAATGGTCTTCAAGCCGTTTTTTACAACCAAACAGGGAGGGTTGGGCGTTGGCCTGGCCCTCGTCAAACGAATAATGGAACGCTTCGAAGGCTCGGTTGAATTGACCAGCCAGGAGCAGGAAGGAACCCGCGTCTGTCTCAATTTTAAAGTGGCAACGGGAGGGGACTATGGAGCACAGCATACTGCTGGTCGAGGATGATGAACTCCTGGCCGAGAATATTCAGACCTACCTGGAGCGCAAAGACTTCGAGGTGACGGTTTGCCACTCGGCTGAAGAGGCGTTGGAGCAATTGGGCACATTTGCTCCAGACGTGGTATTGACCGATAACTCGCTGCCGGGCATGAGTGGTCATGACCTGATCCAGAAGCTGCGCGTCAGCGCGCCGGATCTGAAAGTGATCATGATGACCGGCTACGGCAACGTCGAAGACGCCGTGGTGGCGATGAAAGAGGGCGCGTTTCATTACGTGACCAAACCGGTGGCTTTGCCGGAGCTCAAGCTGCTGCTGGACAAGGCCCTGGCCACCGATCGCATGGAACGCACGCTGTCGTTCTATCAGGAACGTGAGGCGCAGAAGTCCGGCGTACAAGCGTTGATCGGTGAATCGGCACCGATGCACTACTTGAAAAACACCATCGCCCAGCTGCTCGACGCCGAACGGCGCATGGCCAACACCGACCTGCCGCCGGTGCTGGTGGAAGGTGAAACCGGTACGGGCAAGGAACTGGTGGCCCGGGCGCTGCACTTCGACGGTCCGCGCAGCAAAGGCCCGTTCATTGAGTTCAACTGCGCCTCGATTCCTTCCAATCTGGTGGAGTCGGAACTGTTCGGCCACGAGAAGGGCGCCTTCACCGACGCCAAGGACCGCCGTGTCGGTCTGGTCGAAGCGGCTGACGGCGGCACGCTGTTTCTCGACGAAGTCGGGGAAATGGACCTGCTGCTGCAAGCTAAATTGCTCAAGCTGCTGGAAGACCGGACCATTCGCCGGGTCGGCTCGGTCAAGGAGCGCAAGGTCGACTTGCGGGTGATCAGCGCCACCAATTGCAACCTCGAACAGATGGTTCAACAGGGCAAGTTCCGGCGTGACCTGTTTTTTCGCCTGAGGATCATTTCGATCAAGGTTCCGCGCCTGTATGCCCGTGGCGAGGACATCCTGCTACTGGCTCGACATTTCCTGGCGACCCACGGCAAACGCTATGGCAAGCCGAACCTGCATTTCAGCGACCAGGCTGAACAACTGCTGCTCAGCTATAGCTGGCCGGGCAACGTGCGTGAGCTGCGCAACATGCTGGAGCAAACCGTGCTGCTGGCGCAGAGCGATACGATTGCGGCCCATCAGCTCAATGTGTGCCTGAGCCTGGTGGATGATCCGATCGTGCTGCAAGAACCCCAACACCACGAGCCGCGTCCGCTGTACAGCGCCAACGAGTCGATGAACCTGCCGGAAGTCGAGCGCGACATGGTGCGCAAGATGCTCGACAAGACCGACTGGAACGTCACCAAGTCGGCACGCCTGCTGGGCCTGAGCCGCGACATGTTGCGCTACCGGATCGAAAAACTCGGCCTCGCGCGCCCGGACAAACGGCAATGGTGAATCACTGCATCAATGGCCCTTGGCGACTGAGGCACTCGAGCAGACACGAGGGGTCGAGGACTTCTTCGTTCACGTAGACGCCGTGTTCGGCATCGTAGGAACGGACAAAGACCCGGACGGAGGCGTCCGCGATGGTCGGTAACCGGGAGTCGTGGAAGTCGTGCTGACTGGCAATCGGAATGAAATTCCCAGGGGCCGTCGGGATGTACGACCCCGGCGGCACGATGCTCATGGACGGCGGCACCGGGTGAGCGAAAGGCTGGTCGGCGCCGTAATAATTGAACTCACTGCTGTAGTCGGTGGTGGGTGTCAGGCTCTCGTCCGCCTGGGCGCCAGCAATGGCGGTCAGGCTGAGGGCGATCAACAGTGGCAGATCGGTTTTTTTCATGGCAACACCTGTGAAGTCGGTTGTCCCGCACATCCCCAAGGCCATTAACTATAGCTGCCGTACAGGCACGCGTCCGCGATGCCCGGGTTACAACATTCCAACAAACGCCAAATGGGCTTTTTCGAAGGCCTGACCTAGACTCGTGCCGGTCAATAAAGACCCGAGTGAGGACGCGCGCAAATGGACATGCCGACCAACGAAAAAGCCATCGCCAGCAACCGCGATGCCTGGAACGACTCCGCCCGACACCACCAGGACACCCCCGAATGGCCGACGCTTTTGATCGCCGTGGGGCAGGGGGACTTCTCCTGCCTGGATGCAACGTTGACGGGTGTGCTGGAACAGGTGGGCGTCGACGGCAAGGCTGTGGTGCAACTGGGTTGCAACAACGGGCGCGAAAGCATCTCGCTGTTTGCCCTGGGCGCCCGCAGTGTGGTGGGCATTGATCAGTCTGAAGCGTTTCTCGCTCAGGCGCGGGAACTGGCGGCTCGCTCGCCCCATGAGCCGCAATTCATCGAGGCAGACATTCATCACCTGCCCACTGAGCTTCACGACCGGTTCGACAGGGCATTGATCACCATCGGCGTGCTGAACTGGATGCCGGACATTGCGCAGTTTTTTCGCCATGTCGCGCGCACCCTAAAGCCCGGCGGCGCGCTGGTGGTGTACGAAACCCATCCGTTCCTGGAAATGTTCGACCCGGAGTCAGAGGATCCCTATCGCCTGGACAGCTCGTATTTTCGCAGCGAACCGTTCGTGCAGAACCAGCCGATCGTCTACGAAGGCAAAGTCGACCAGCCGGCCGCTTCCTCCTACTGGTTCGTTCACACCCTGGGCGCAATCCTCACCGGCGCTATCGAAGCGGGGCTGCAAATCAGCCACTTCAAGGAATACCCGCATTCCAACCGCGAGGAACTCTACGACCGGTATGAACAGCAGAAAGCGCAGCTGCCATTGTGCTTTACGATGGTGGCGGTGAAGCGCGAGTAAATGTGTTGCACCAACTGACCCCTTCGCGGGCAAGCCCGCTCCCACAGTTGATCTTTGTCGAACACAAATGCTGTGTTCGCTGAAGATCCCTTGTGGGAGCGGGCTTGCTCGCGATAGCGATTTACCAGTCACCGCAATGCTGAATGTAAGACCGTCATCGCGAGCAAGCTCGCTCCCACAGTTGATCTTTGTCGAACACAAATGCGGTGTTCACTGAAGATCCCTTGTGGGAGCTAGCCTGCTGGCGATAGCGATTGATCAGTCACCGCAATGCTGAATGTGCCACCGCTATCGCGAGCAGGCTCGCTCCCACATTTGTTCGTCGTCGAACACAAATGCGGTGTTCACTGCGGATCCCTTGTGGGAGCTAGCCTGCTGGCGATAGCGATTTACCCGTCACCGCAATGCTCAAGGTACGCCCGTCATCGCGGGCAAGCTCGCTCCCACACTTGATCGTCGTCGAACACAAATGCGGTGTTCACTGAAGATCCCTTGTGGGAGCGGGCTTGCTCGCGATAGCGATTTACCAGTCACCGCAATGCTGAATGTAAGACCGTCATCGCGAGCAGGCTCGCTCCCACAGTTGTTCGTCGTCGAACACAAATGCTGTGTTCGCTGAAGATCCCTTGTGGGAGCGGGCTTGCTCGCGATAGCGATTGACCCGTCACTGCAATGCTCAAGGTACGCCCGTCATCGCGGGCAAGCTCGCTCCCACACTTGATCGTCGTCGAACACAAATGCGGTGTTCACTGAAGATCCCGTGTGGGAGCTAGCCTGCTGGCGATAGCGTTTTATCAGTCACTTCAAAGCTAGATGTTCGATCGCCTTCTTTGCTCCGGGCGGTGTTTCGACGAAAGCCGCGACCCGGTCTCTCTACCAGCAGTCAGGCACTCGCCGCGCCGGTCACCACTGGCCGGCCCGGTTTGCGCAGCGGGTCCAGGCGCGAGCCGTCGTAGCGGGTTTCGCGGTAGAAGCGCCAGCGACCGAACAGGGAGTAGATATGAGTGACGCGGCCCTGCTCGTGGTAGCCCATGCGAATGTGCAGTTTCAGCGCCGGAATGTTGTGGGTTTCGCAGACGTCCACCACTTTGTTGCAACCCTGGGCGCGCATGGCGTCCCAGAGGGTGACCTGAACATCCACCGACAGGCTGGTGCCGAAGTAGGCCCGGGTCATTTCGCCGCCAAACTCGAAGAACTCACCGGGTTTGACCGGGAACCAGCAGCCGTAATAGTGACGGTCATGGTAATCACGCACGCTGCCCCAGATAAACCCGACAGCGTGGCCTTCTTCGTCCAGATACATGTGCCCGGTGTAACCTTCGGCGGCGAGCTCGGCCATGGTGCCGACGCGGTCGCCAAAATGCTTGGCGAATGCCGTGGCGTTTTCCGGGGTGATGACCTCCATGCGCAGGCCCGAGTATGGACGTAATTTGTGCGGCGGCACCGGGCTGACCAAGTCGCGCTCCATCCACAAAAGCTCCCTGTGGAAGAACACGTAGCGTTTCCACAGCGTGTTGAACGTGCGGCTCAAGCCTTTTTGTTTGATACGTTCGCGAAGCTTTTCGATGATGCTCATGAAGCTCTCCTTAGCCATAGCCAGGGTGTGTGTGGAAACGCCTTTTATGGATATAGATCAACGGTGCGAACTCATCTCAAAGCGACAGCCCCGAATGTGTTGCAACGTATGTAACTCATTCGAGTGCAACTTCCACGATGGCCGACACGCTGTTCACTGCGCCATAAGACACCCGCGGAACACCCTGAAGCCGCTGTTCCAGCACCTGTGTCAGCGACTCTTCGGGACGCAAGTAGGCATCACCGAAATCCGCCCCGAGCTGGGTTGGATGGGCCACGATTTCCAGCACGCCGTCGCTCGGCATCGCCTCATTGCGCAGGTCAACCGGGGTGCACACATAATCGGCGGTCGCACCCGCCAGGTGTTGCAGTCGACCATTGAGCAAGGTCTTGAACACGCGTTTGGGCACGCTCAAGTTTTGCCCGAGATTGCGCGCAAGGCGCACCGGCACACCCTGGCTGGCCGCGAAGCGCGCGACGATTTCGCCGATGGGCCAGATGTTGTGCACGTGTTGATGAGAATCGATGTGGCTCGGGCGCACGCCGTTGTCCAGGCAACGCTGCCATTGAGCCTGCAACTCCTCCAGCACCGCATCGCGGTCCCGGCGACTGAGCCACAAACGGTGGCGGGAGAGGTTGAGATCAAACACGCCGTTGCGATCGCAGAAGTTTGTACGACCCAGGATCGACTGGCTCAAGGGGCGTCCGTACGTCAGGTTGAAATGCAGGCCGATGCGGTTTTTCAGTAACGGATGCTGGGCCATGACGCAGGCCGCCTCAAAGGCCGGCATATTGGCCATGGCCGTGGCGGAACTGATCACCCCGGCCTGGAAAGCCCCCAGGATCACTGCGTTTTCGCAGGCGCTGAGACCGAAATCGTCAGCGTTGACTATGACTTGGCGAGGCATGTCCGCCCTCCCTGTTCTGGTCGATGGGTGCCGCCTTGACGGGCGCGGCGACGGGAGCCGGTGCGGGTGCCACGGCTATGGCCGCTGCTGCACGTCGGGCTCGCCATTTTTGCAATGAGGGTTTTAACCAATGCCAAAGCCTCAGCGCCATGCCTAGTGCGAGGCCGCTGGGGCGCCAGGAATAGAAGCTCCAGCGCCAGTGTTCCAGTTGCCCGGTCATGCGTTCGTGAAGTTGATGGCTGGAGTTTGCCAGGCTCACCCGCGACGCATCGATCCAGTGCCAGTGTTCATCCAATCCCCAGCGAATCCACTCTTCAAGCAGCACCCGACCGCTGCCCAGGTCGGCGTATTGCGGCAGGAAGGCCAGGTTGTAATCGTAGAGTCGGCCTTGCTCCAGCAACCCGAGCCGATAGCTGATGCAACGCCCATCCAGTTCCAGCACGACCACTCGGACCAACCCTTGTTCGGCCAGTGCGGTGAAGGCTCGGTCCATCCATTGTCGGTGGCGCTCGTCGGAAAAAATTCCGACGCCTTCATCGCCTTTCCAGCTCACAGCCTCGACTTCACTGATGGCCTGCAACAGCGGACCCATGGTTGTGGCATCCGGCGTGATCCGCCGGACCTGGGCGCCACAGGCCGCGATGCGTTTGCGCGCACGGCGCAATTTGTAGCGTGGGTCGCCGGACACTTCCTGGTGATCGGCGTCGCTGATCAGGTGCACCGGCACCCGACAACTGAGGCGTCGTTCACCGGTCGAGGAGTGCGCCATCCACTCGGTCAGGGCACTTTCTTCGCCTACAGGTTCGGATAACTCATTGAGTTGCAGCAGGGCATGGGGAAGCTGCCGGCGAATCTCGACCAATGCCTTGCGAATATTCTCCCGGTCCATTCTGGCGAGTAAGGCCAGGCGGTCGGTGAGGGGATAGCCAAGGTGATGCAGCACGCGAAAGGGCAATCCGCCGAACCGCTCGACGGACGCCACCAAGGGCAGGCACAAGACCAGTTCATGACCTTGCCAGCCAAGCAGCACGTGCAGACGTTCCCCGGCCTTCAAGGCCTGTTCGGATGCGCACATCCAGGCCAGGGCATTGAACGGCGTGTGGTCCGTCACCCGCAGACGCAACGTCTCATAAGCCGTTGCCGGGAAGTCAGGGGCGCACAGCGAAGTGCGCCATTCAAATCGTGCTGCCATAAGGTCAGGTCGCCGCTGCTGTGGCAGGTTCACGGGCCGGTTTGCGCAAGGCATCCAGACGTGAGCCGCTGTAATGGGATTCGCGGTAGAAGCGCCAGCGACCAAACAGCTCGTAGACGTTCATGATCCGCCCCTGTTCGATGTAGCCGGTGCGTATGTGCAGTTTGAGGGCGGGGATATTGTGGGACTCACAGACATCCACGACTTTGTTGCAGCCTTGCGCCAGCATGGCTTTCCACAGTTCCGTTTGCAGGTCCATCGACAGTGCAGTGCCCCAATACGCGCGAGTCAGCTCACCGCCGAACTCGAAGAACTCACCTTTTTTCACCGGGAACATGCAGCCGTAATAGTGCTTGTCGTAATAGTCGCGGGCGGCGCCCCAGATGAACGCTACCGCGTCACCCTGATCGTCGAGGTGCATGTGCCCGGTGTAGCCTTCGCGGGCCAGTTCGGCCATGGTGCCCACGCGATCACCGAAGTAACGGGTGAAGGCCACGGCGTTTTCCGGGGTGATGGTGACGACCTGTAGCGGCGGGTAGGACCTGAGTTTGTACGGCGGCACCGGACTGACCAGGTCACGCTCCATCCACAACAATTCCTCGTGGGAAAATACGTAGTGTTTCCAGGCTTTTTTGAGGGTGGTGCGCAAGCCTTTTTGCCGGATGTGTTCGCTGAGCTTGTTGAAAATACTCATGTTATCGACTCCTGTCGGCATGGGCCGAAAGTGGAGTGGGACGAGGCCAAGAACCAGCGTCGCTTTTCAATTCGTGGGCATTCATGAGGCGCTCCAGCTGAGGCTGAACAGGGTCAGTCCAGGCAGTTCGAAACTGACGCGCCCGTTCTGGCAGTTGAACGGTGCGTCGCGGCTGCGATTGTCGGCGCCGAAATAGCGCAATGACCCCTTGGCCAGCGGACAGCTGACCCCAGACAAATCCACGCGCTGCAAACGCGTGCCTTTATTGACGCCCAGCAAGCTGCGGTTGAGGTCCTCGGCCATGGCCAGCACATCGACCTCAAAGGCGTCGTTCTCCAGGCGAATCACGTCGCGCAGCCAATGCTGCTGGATGAATTGCTGGGCCAGCCCCACCGGTTTGAGTTCGAAACGGTCGTCGCCGAGTACGCGCAACATGCCTTTGGGGTAGTTCGGTTCGTCGGCGGCCTGGAACCAGCCCAGCATCTCCAGCAAACCATCCTGAGACGAGTTGATCACCACCGAGGCCCACCACAACGAGGCGAAGTGGGTTTCCTGATCGTAAGGGCTGAGGCTGGAACCGCTGGACATGTTGGTCTGGTCCAGCAGCAAGGCTTTGCGCGGCCGGCCCTTGGCATCGAGGCCGACCAGGTCGGCGGCACGGCGCACGCTGTCACGGTAGACCCGGGTCGCCAGCAAGTCGCGAATCATCCATTCGTGCCAGGCCAGTGCGTCGATGTTGTCGCCGGATTCGGCCAGCAAGCGTTTGGCCCAATCGATGCCGCGCTTGTCGGCGGCGTTGTCGGCAAACGGTCCGTTGATCAGCCGTGAACTGGCGGGCATGGCGATGCGCACGCCGGCCTTGGCGTTGGCCGGATCGCTGCGCACTTGCCGGGCCATGCTGTTGAAGATGCTTTGGTAGTGGGCGTAGTCGGGGTAGTTGAGGTTCGGCTCGTCGGCAAAACCGATGTAATGCGTGCCTTTTCCACCAAGGGCGCGTGTCGCCGCGAGCCAGGCGTCAAGGCCGGCGTTGCTCATGGTATCGGCACGCAGGTCAGCCTGGCGCTCGCTACCGGCCAACAGCGTGATGTCCTGGGTGATGCCGAAACGGTCTTGATACAGGCGACGGAAAGCGTCTTCGTAGTGCGGGTTCTTCGCCGTAATGTCGACGAAGCTGTAGTAAGTGCCCGCCTGTGGCTTGAGCGCGTCGAGCACTGCAAAACTCGATTCCGGTGGCGAGACGTAGGGCAGGGCAATGCCCAGGTTCGGGGTCGGCCCCAGCACTTGTTTGGTCAGGGTCAAACGGGTCTGGCCGTCGTCCTCGCGCAGCGGCTTGAGTTGCTGCGGATTCTGCGCAAACAGGTTGGCCGTGCCGTCCAGCCAGAACGCCACTTTGCCGCTGCCTTGCAGGCGCAGGCGCCAGACCTGTTCGTCGCGGGTGACGGGCAACTCGACCTTGTCGAACTGCCAGTAAGCCCGGTACGGTTTCAACGCCAGCGCCACTTGCTTGCCGTCACCGACCCGCTGCGCTTGCAAGGCGCTGACGCCACCGTGGAACTTGCCGGCCAGTACTGCGTGTTCTCCCGGCGCGACCTTGAAAAACAATTCGTCGCCGTCACGGGTTTCGGCGCTGAAATGCACCTTGGCCGGGGCGAACAGCGCCACCGTGTGCTCGTCGTGCTCGACCTTGTAGCGACGGAAGCTGTAGCCCGGAATTTCCAGTTGGTAGCTGGCAGCGCCGGGCGCCAGCGGCCAGCTCTGAGTGCCGCGCGATTCGCTGGCGGCGATCAGCCGTTCGCCTTCAAGTTTGCCTTTTCCATCGAGCAGGTACAGGCGTTCTTCGTTGGCATCCGCTTGCCAGGCCGGCGTCCAGCGCACCGTCAGGGTGTCCGGGCGATCCGTTTGCAGGTACAGGCTGCCATCGCGTATGTCGGCCCAACGCATGGACGCGCTCCAGGCGTCGAGCGACAGGCCCAGGCCCACCAGCAGCGCGAAATACTTCATGCCGACTTCCGTTGCAGCATGTGCAGCATCGGCGCCACATCGCTGGGCAGGATGATCAGGGTTTGCCAGACCGGCACGCCGCTCAACCGGCAGTACATCACCAGCAACGCCAGGGTCACCGCCACATAAGCGATGGATGAAGCCGCTGCCGCGCCAACGATGCCGTACGCCGGAATCATCACCAGGTTCAGCGCCAGGTTCAGCAAGGCACCCAGGCCCATCAACAACGAAATCGTGCCGGGACGGTTTTTGCCCAGCAGGTCCAGGCGCAGGATGCTCGCGTAACACAGGCCCAATAAGCCTGGCAGCAGCGCGAGCAAGGCTGGATAAGCAGGCTGATAGGCGACGCCGAACAGCGTCACGATCAGCCATTCACCGATCACCGCCATGGTCAGGCACGCGCCGAGCATCACCGTGGCGGTCAGGCGCAGGGCCAGCGGCGTGACTTTGTCGATGCCTTCTTCCTGTTGTAGCAGGCGTTTCATCAGCGGCGTGGTCACGGCTTCCGGGACGATCAGCAGCAACTCGGCGGCGGCGCTGGCCATGGCGTAATGACCGAGCGCGGTGCTGCCGAGCAGGGCGCCGATGAACAGGTAATCGGAGCGCAGGATCACTTGCTGGAACAGCAGGTCGGGATGGCTGCGGGCACTGTAGCGCAGCAGTTCGTTCTGGCTGGCGCGGTCCCATTGCAACTTCAAGGGCTGATCGCGTTTGAGCCAGAACCAGCCGGCCAACACCACCAGGCTGATCCCCGACAGCCAACTGATCAGCGCAGCTTCGAGAGCAGAGTCTTTCCACATCCAGAACAAGGCCAGGAACAGCAGCAGCGGCGCCAGTGATTCCACCAGGCGCAAGGCGTTGAACGCCACCACGCCACCCGAGGCGTTGTGCAGCGTCAGCAAACCGCTC
Organism: Pseudomonas sp. IT-P294; assembly: GCF_949767865.1. Taxonomy (NCBI): domain Bacteria; kingdom Pseudomonadati; phylum Pseudomonadota; class Gammaproteobacteria; order Pseudomonadales; family Pseudomonadaceae; genus Pseudomonas; species Pseudomonas sp. IT-P294. The sequence goes on from NZ_CATKQW010000005.1 coordinate 54,832, forward strand.
TTGAGCACGGTCAACGGCACCGCCAACAGTAACAGCCAGGCCAGCAGACCCAGTTGCGTGGTGATGTCCAGTTCACTGCCGAACTCTCGCACCAGGGCGACCACCAGCAAGGTCAAAAGACCTGCGAGCAGGCAACCGAACACCAGCACCTGACTCAACAGCAAGCCCATGGGCCGTTGCTTGGCCGCCTGGTAACCCACGGCCGAATTCAAGCCGCCGCTGGTGGCGGCGCTGATCAGGTCGGGCAGGGTGCTGAGCAAGGCAAACAGACCGCGTTCGCTGGGCCCGAGAATCCGCGCCAGCAACACGTTGCGCATCAGCCGCAAGCCGATCATGGCCAGCTTGGTGCCCATGCTCAGGGCCAGGTGTTTCAAGTAGTGGCTGCGGCTCATGCGCGTGCCCCGCGATACAAGCGCCAGGACAGCAGCTGAGGGTTGCGCGCCGCCCGCTGGCTGACGCCAAACCGTGGCAGGTTCAAGGGGTCGCAATGGCGCCGATAAATCCCGGTGCCGGTGCCCAGGGCGAACGGGAAATCATGCTCGGCAACCTGTTCGCGCACCCGGGCATCGTTGTCTCCGTTGGGGTAGCAATAGACCGGCAGCGGCCGGTTGCAGCCATTGAGCAAAGCATCGCGGCTGCGGCTCAACTCTTCATGCAAGTGCTGATCGTCAAGGCCGGTGAGAATCGCATGACTGGCGCCGTGAGGGCCGAACCGCACCAGCCCGGAGGCTTCCAGCGAACGCACTTGATGCCAGTCCAGCGCCTGGGGCAATGACTCGTCGGGGCACTCATCGGTCAGTCGATTGAGGTCTTGCGGGCTCAAGGTTTTCAGGCTTTGCAGAAAGTGCAGCAAGACCAGGCTGCGACGTTCGACCTCCAGCTCGTCGAAGGGCACGGGCAGCGGCCGACCGATCTGTTGCAGGCAATCGATCAATTGTTTGCGCGCCCGTTCGCCGTGGCTGCCCCACAGGGTTTCGCCGATGCTTTCCCACCAGAACCGCTGGCGACTGCCGATGAAATCGGTGGAGAGAAAAATGCTCGCCGGCACCTGATATTTCTGCAACAGCGGGAACGCGTTCACGGCGTTGTCGCGCCAGCCGTCATCAAAGGTCAGGGTGATTTTCGGCCGATCCGATCTCACCTTGCCAGGCTGCAGGATCTCCATCAACGACACGCAATCGAAATGCTTTTTCAGCCACCCCAGCAAATGCTCGAAGGCCTTGGGCCCTACGCACAGTTCATTGCGGTGGGGCAGGTCGGCGGCGTCATCGCTGGCCAGCACCCGGTGCAACATCAGAATCACCCCGGCGCCCTGCAATTGATTGCGCCCTACCGAAGAGTTGAGATACAGCCAGCCACTGGTGCTTTTTAAGAGTTGTTTGATTGCCATGGCTCAGTCCTTTCAACGATTTTGCTCGGGATTCCACTGGGCATACCGCTGGCCACGCAGGAACTGCCACAAGCCGATACTCATGCCGACAAGGGTCACCAACAGGAACGCGGCGAGGCGAAAGGGTTTGGGTAAACGGTGTTGCGAATCGAGCAGGCCGGCGATGGCCACGGTGTAACCGAACAGTTGCGCGATCAGGCTCAACCGATAGAAACCGTGGTCTTCCCACAACCAGAAATTACTCAGTAGCAGCGGCAACAACAGGATCGGCGCCAGCCGGCGAATCAACTTGTGGCTGATCAATGCAATCGAATACAGGCCATGCTTCAGCGGATTGAGCAGCTCGCTGCGTTGGGCCAGGCTTTGCAGTCCCCCGACGGTGACACGCTGACGACGGCGAAATTGCTTGTCCGCTTCGTCGACGCCGTGGTCGATCACTTGCGCTTCGGGTACATAGACAATGCGTTTGAACGCCACCGGTGCGCAGGTGCTGATGAAGAAGTCATCGTTGACCTCGGCCGGCACGTTCTGGAACAACTCGCGGCGCAAGGCGAGCAGGGCGCCGTCGGCGGAGACCATGCAGCCGGTGCGGTTTTCCACACGGCGCAGCCAGCCTTCGTAGTGTCGATAAAGGCTGTCGCCGATGCTCAGGCCGCCGCCGGTGACCGGGATCACCATGTGCCCGGCGCAGGCGCCGACCTGCGGGTCGCTCAGCGGCGCCAGCAGGTGACCGAGGGTGTCGCGCGACCATTGGTTGTCGGCATCGGTGAACACCAGGATATCTCCGGTGCTCAATGCCACGCCGGCATTGAGGGTCGCGGCCTTGCCCTGGCGGGGCAGGTCAAGCACGGTGATGCGCGGGTCAACGACCTTGTGGGCGCAGGCCACGGTGTCATCGGTCGAGCCGTCGCTGGCCAGAATGATCTGCAGTGACGTGGGCTCATAGTCCTGGGCGAGCAGGGTGCGCAGCTTGTGTTCGATGTGCCGCGCCTCGTTGTGGGCGGCAATGACGATGCTCACGTTCATCGGCAGCGGCACCGTGTGACGCCGCGCCTCAAACAACGGCGCAAGGAACGTCAGCAGCAGTGGGTAACCCAGGTAGGCATACACCGGAAGCAACAGGCACAACCAGAAAATGAATTCAGCCACGGGCAGGTCTCCTGGCATTCCACTGGCAAAGGCTAAGAATGAACGCTGCGCCGGCGATGTGCAGGCGTACCCAGTGCAAGCCCCAGAGTTGCAGGGACAAGAACGGGTTTCGGTGCTCGTGGCTCTGGCGCAGGCTCATGACCAGCGCCGGCACGCTGGTCAGCGCCAGCATGACGGCGGCATGGTGGGGGAAGCCGTCGAGCAAGGCTGAGAGCGCCAGCAAGTCCAGTGCCCAGGCGCTGAGCGAGAGCAGCGGGAAGCGCAGTAATCGCAGGCTCACGCCATGGGTGCGCAGCAGTTGCAGGTGACTGCCCTGACGCCACATTTCCTTGCCCATCCACTCATTCCAATTGGCTTCATAGCCCCAATGCAGGGCAACGCTTTGATTGGTGGCCAGCAACCGCGCGCCGGCCTGATGCAGGCGCAAGGTGAAATCCTTGTCCTCGCCGGTGCGCAGCTTTTCGTCAAACCCCTGGACCTTGTCGAACCAGGCCCGACGCATCAGCAAGTTGGAGCTGGGCAACCAGTCCACCACGCGAATTGCGTGGTTAGAAGGGCGCAAGGTGCGGCGTTGCCAGGCGGTGGCGTACCAGGGCGCCTGGGCTGGCGTGTGCAGGTCCAGGCCGAACACATCGGCCTGGCCGCTGGCTTCGAGTGCGATCAGACGGATCAGCCAGTCCTCGGGCATTTCGATATCGGCGTCGATGAAGGCCAGCCATTCGCCGGTCGCAATGGCGGTCCCGCGATTACGCAGGGCGCCGATCAGCAACCCCGGCTGCACCAGCACCTGAGCGCCGAACTGGCGGGCAATGTGCGGGCCCTGATCCTGCGAGCCGTTGTCGACCACGATCAGTTCGCACTCGAGACTGGCGGCATGCGCGGCTTTTTGCGCCGACAGCAAGGTCCTCCCAATGTGCCGGGCTTCGTTGTACATCGGAATGACAATACTGATGCGGCTCATGCCTTGGCCTCCGGAAATGGGCGTTCTTCGGCTTTCAATCGCAGCACGCTGGTCAGGGCAAGCATGATCCACACGTACTTTTGGTTGGGGGCGCTGAGGAACATCAAGAACAGCGTCAACGACAGAAAACTCATGGCCAGGTGCGTCATCATGTCCGCCTCTTCGCGGTTGTTTCGCTGCATCCAGAGGCGACGGGCGCGGATCAGGTTGTACAAGCCGAGCGCAAGCATGCCAACGAACAACAGGCCGGCGGGAATCCCCAGTTCACTGAAGATTTCCAGGTAGGTGTTGTGGGCGCGGCGGTACAAGTCGCCGACTTTGCGGTTGGCGGAGAAAGCCTTGGCGTAACCGGTGGTGGCGTAATGCAGCGGGAAGGTCCCGGGCCCGGTGCCGAGCAACGGGTTCTCGCGGATCATCTGGCTGCCGACCACGATGTACGAAGCGCGGCGGCCCAGGGATTCGTCCTGACTCTTGGCCCCGGCGCTCAAGATGCTCAATGACTGAATGCGCGCGACATAACCGGCCGGCATCACGGCAATGGCCAGCGGAATCACCAGCACCACGCCAAGCATGGCGAAGCCCAGATGCCGCGGACGAATACGCGCCAGCTCGGTGCGGTAGTGCCAGGCGCCGATCACCAGGCTGAGAAACAGCACCACCAGGCCCGAACGGGATTCGGTCTTGGTCATGCCGCCCAACAGCAAAATGCAGCAAGCGCCCCAGAACAACCGGTGCAAAAATTTCGGGCTGCGGACCACCAGCAACAGACCCAGTGGGACCGCGAAAGCGATCAGCATGGCAAAGGCGTTCGGGTCTTCGAGCAGGCCGGCGGCCCGGCCCTGGTCCTGATACTTGCTGGAGAACATCGCCAGCATGCAGGTCATCGTGACACTGAGGGTGACGAATTTGGCGAACAGGTCCAGGTTCAATTCGCGGCCGATCAGCAGGGTGATCACAAACAACACCAGGCCCACGCTGAGCTCACGCAAATGCCCCAACGACATGCCCAGGTCATCGGTATTGAGCAGGCTCAGGAAGTACAAGACCATGAACCAGACCAGGTAGCGCCAGAGGTTGCTGCGCAGACGCTCGGACGGAATCTGGTGAATGGCCAGTTGCAGCATCAGGATCACGGCCAGTGACGCACCGAGGAACTTGGTGCCCGACAGCGAACTGTCCTTGAAGAACCCTTCGAACGGCACCAGCGCGGCGATCCCGAGCAAACCCCAGGTGGGTTTGCGGTAAAACAGCGTGACACCTACCAGGCCCAGCACCGCCCCCGGTGCCAGATACGGATAAGGGCTGGCCAACAAAGCGAGGCAGACCAGGCCGAGCAAACTGACGATCGAGAGCGGAAAAATCACGCGCGTGCCTCCCGTGCTGTACGGATATAAAGCTGCGACCAGCGTTCGGCCAAGGCCTTGAGGTCATAGCGATCCAGTTGCGTACGTCTTGCGTTGACAATCAGCGTGCGTGCCAGTGCCGGTTCCGTCAGCAAGGTGCCGACCTGATGGGCGAGGGCGGCGCTGTCGGCAGGTGGCGCCAGCAGGCCGTTGTGGCGATCTTGCAGCACGTCGGGAATCCCGCCGACGGCAAACGCCACCACCGGCACGCCGACCTGCATCGCTTCAAGCAGAATCATTGGCGTGCCTTCGGTGCGCGAGCTGATCACCAGCGCATCGAGTCGCCGCCACCACACCGCCATGTCCGTCTGGTAACCCGGCAGCGTAATGCGGTCCTGCAAACCGGCGGCGTTGATTCGCGCCAGCAGACTGTCCCGTTCCGGGCCGTCGCCGAGCATCACGGCGTCCAGTTGCGGGTATTGCTGACACAGTGGAATCAGCGCATCGAGAAACTGGTCCGGGCCCTTTTCGCTGCTCAGCCGTCCGACGTAACCGGCCAGCGAACGCTGGCGATTTACGCTATGGGCCAGAGGTGCGGTGGGCGCCGGTAAACCATTGGGAATCACTTGCAGTTTTTCGTCGCGGACACTGGCCTCGCGGCACAGCACGGCAATGCTTTCGGCGACGCAGACCACGCGATTCACCGACGCCGTGCGGCACAGTTGCAGGCTCAGCCAGGTGTAGAACTTCTGCTTGCGACTGCGCGGGGTAAAGCCGTGCTGAGTGATGACCAGCGGCAGGCGCAACAAGGTTGCGCCGACCCAGCCAAACAGCAGGCCCTTGAAGTTGTGGGTATTGATCAATGGCCGTTCGGCCCGGCGCTGGCGCAAATGCGCCAGCAACTCCCCAAGCCCCGCGCAACCCTGGCAATCGACCCCAGCCTGGCGAAACCGCGCGATCAGTTCCGGTGGCGCGTCGAGAAACAGCACTTGGTGCTGCCCCGGCGTCGCCAGGCAGTGGTCCAGCAGCATCCGCTCAGCCCCATAGAAGCCGCCGCTGCTGAGCAAATGAATGATCGGCAGGGAAGGGATGAGCGGCGCGTTCAATTGCGCACCCAATGCACGAGGCTAGGCACGGACCAGTTGCCATGTGGATTGACCGGTTCCACGTTCTGATCGTTGATCACCAACAGCACTGGCAAGCCCAGTTCATGGGTGATTTGCGCAGGGTGTTTGAAGCGATGATCGAAGAACTCACGCACGTAGACCAGGGCAATGGCCAGCAGCAGACCGGTAAACAGGCCGAACGGAATGATCAGGAACGGTTTGGGAAACGCCGGGTCAGTCGGTTCATACGGTGGGCTGAGCACCCGTGCGTTGGACAGGTCGTTGTCCAGCGAGCGAGCGGTGCTGCTTTCGGCGAAGCGCTGGGCGTAGGTGGAGAACGCCGCGTGCAGGGCGTCGATCTCGGTGTCCATCTGGCGCAGCTTGCTCTGGGTTTCCTGCAACTGGTGAATGCGGTTCTTGAACTCGGCGATGCGCGCGGTTTTCTGATCGATCACCGAGCTGACAATCGCCAGGTCGTTGGTGCGTTCCTGAATCCGGTTGCTCACCACTTTCAAAAACTGCTGGCGGGTACGGGAAATCTGTTCGCGGGTCAGCAGCATCGGTTCACTGCCGGGCTGGAAGATTGCCAGGTCGTTCATATAGCGGCTGACCTGGGTGGTCAGCGCCTCACCCATCTGTTTGATCTCGCGGTCTTCGAATGCCACGTTGTCCACAGTAGTGGTGAAGGTGTAGGGGAAGGTGTAGTCGTTGAGTTTGGAATTGCTCGCCGCAGCCAGGCTGCTTTTCAGGTAGTCGAGCCAGCGCTGGCTCTGCAACCGGCGGTCCTGGTACAGGTTGAGCGCTTGCTCTTCGGTGTTGATGGCGTTGAGGCGGAAGGTGATTTCTTCCTTCGGATCCGCCGAGCCGACGCCTTCGAGCAATGCCAGCCGAGTGCCTTCCAGGCCATCAAGACGCACCTGATACTGGTGCTTTTTGGTTTCATAGAAGGCTTGCGGCAGGTCGATCGATTGCAGTTCCTGACGGCTGGCCAGGTAGTTTTGCAGCAAGGCGGCGACAAACTGCGTGCCCTGATGCGGATCGCCAAAGCTGTAGATGATCGAGATCACGTTGGAGCCCGGCAGGGTTTCGATCTTGAGCTTGTCGACGGCTTCCTGGGTCAGCGCATCCAGCGTCGTGTCACGCACCGGATCGGTTTCCATGCCCAACGCGGATTTCACCGGATTGATCACGTATTCGCGAATCGGGGTGGTGACGAAGCGCTTGAACGGCTGGCTCACCAGTTTGTTGAGCAGGCTGGGGGCCGGTGTGTACTCGCCCTTGTCGCGCAGCTCGCTGATGGTCTGCCGAATCAACGCGGGCGAGCGCAGGATATTGCTCTCGGTTTCCATGTCCGCCAGCGAAGGCGGAATGAAGGTGGCGTTGTCTTGAGTGAGGGATGTGGTGGCGTCCCCCTGCGAAAGTTTCTTGGACTGCACGATCACCTGGGCGGTGATATCGAAGCTCTGCTTGAGCATCAGCGGCAAGACCAGGGCGATCACTGCAAAGACCAGGAATACTCGCTTCACCAACTGCTTGTTGGCGAAGAAGATCCTGAAGAACTCATGCAGGTAGTTTTCCTTTGGATTCATGTCGGGTCACCTGAGAGTTAGTTGCTGTTACTGCTGCCTTTGTTGTCGACGCGGTAGCCGAAGCTAAAGCCCACGCCCTGGAACAACACCACATCCGCCAATTGCCGCGCGAGGTCACCGGCGCTGGCCAGTTTGGTCTTGGGCACGTACAGCATGTCGTCCGGTTGCAGGTAGGCGATCTGCGACGCATCGCCCGCCAGGGCTTTTTCGACGTCGTAGCGCACGGCCTGCACCTGGTTGCCATTGCGGCGCATGATCATCACCGAATCGAGCCGCGCCTTGGTGTTGCTGCCACGGGCCAGGGTCAGCGCCTCAAGCACCGAGACCGGCCGGCGGATCGGATAGGAACCCGGTTGGCCGACTTCGCCCAGCACATAGATTTCGTTGCCGGCGGTGGACTTGAGCATCACGTCGACGGTCATCCGTCCTGGCAGATTCGCGTAGCGTTGATTGAGGAAGGTTTCCAGTTGATTGACGGTCATGCCTTGCAGCGGCACGGCGCCGATTTCCGGGAAGCTGGCGTAACCGTCGGTGCCCACGGTGATCTCCCGGCTCATGCCGGTAGCGGGGTGGTTGAGGGCGCTTTTGAGGTTGGACTCGTTGCTCAGCGGGCTGATGACCTGCACGGACAGCTGATTGCGATTGGGCTGGAACAGCTGCTTGCGCTGATAGGCGCGCTGGATTTCCTCACGCGCCTGTTCGGAGGTCAGCCCGGCGATTTTCACTGAGGTGTTGGCGCCTGGCAGTTCGATGCTGCCGTCGGGCAGCACCAGTTGATTGCCGTTGAGCTGGCTGGCGGCGGTGAAATTCAGGCCGATCTGGTCACCGGACTGGATGCGGTAGGCATCCGAGCCGCTGGTGCTGATGTGGAAGATCACGTCCAGCACATCCTGGGGCCTCAAGGTCTGTTCGACCTTGGGCATGTCGGTGGCCTGGGCGTTGGCCGGTGAGGCCGTGAGGATATTCACCGGCATGTGCTGGGTTTCGGTAGTGCTGGAGCAACCCGCAAGCGCAAGCGGCAGCAACAGCAGGACAAGCATTTTGGCGTTCATGTCGTCATCCTTTTCTGATTGCTTACAGGTTTTTGTACAGCCACTTGGGCATGTAGTACTTGCGTCGGTTGAACACGCTGCCGACCAGTTTCGCCCCGGCCTGGGTCAAGCGCTGGACGGCCGCCTGAGCCACTTCCCAGCGCGTGTCTTCAGCGCGAACGACCATGATCACGCCGTCCACCTGAGTGCTGATGACCAGGGTGTCGGCGGCGGAATACACCGCGTCGCCGTCGATCACCACAAAGCGGTACTGGCTGCCGAGCTGATCGAGCAGAGGGCCCAGGCGTTCGGCGGTCAGGTGTTCGTTGCCGCGCACATATTTGCCGTTAGGCAGCAGGTGGAACGGCAGGCTGGCGACCTGCAGCACGCAATCTTGCAGCAGTGGCGGACTCTGGGTGTTGAACACCAGGTCGCGGAAACCACGCTCCTTGCTTAACCCAAGCTGCTGCGTGAGGTTGGTTGCCGATTGGCTGGCGTCGATCAACAGCACTTGGCCGCTGCTCATTTGCGCCAGTTGGGTGGCCAGTGCCAGGGCGCTGGTCGTTGTGCCTGCTCCGGGATTGGCGGAGGTCAGGAATAGGATCCGCAGATCTTGATCGAGCACGGTCGAAGTCAGATTGGACTCGCTCGGGTTGGCGATGCTTAGGCTTTTGGCTGATGAACCGTCCATTTAACTCGCTCCGTGGCCGCTAAATACTTTGAAGGGGGTTTTCAACAGGATCTTCAGATCAAGCAAGAGGCTCTGCTCGGCGATATAGCTGAGGTCCAACTCAACGCGCTGGTCGAAGTCGATATTGCTGCGCCCGGAGATCTGCCACAGGCCGGTCATGCCGGGGTAGATGCTCAGGCGTGCAAGGTGATTGTCCTTGTAGCGATAGGCGTTGAACGAGGTTGGCCGAGGGCCCACCAGGCGCATGTCGCCCATGACCACATTGATCAGGTTGGGCAGCTCATCCAGGCTACTGCGCCGCAGGAAGCCGCCGATACCGGTGATGCGCGGGTCCTTGTCGATTTTGAAGTCGATGGCGTCGGCACCGTGTTTGTTCAGGTGACGCAGGGACTCCTTGAGCTCCTCGGCGTTGGCCACCATGGTGCGAAACTTGTACATGCCGAATTTACGGCCGCGGTAACCGGTGCGTTTCTGTACGAACATCACCGGCCCCGGGCTGCTGAACTTGATCGCCAGTGCCAGGCCCAGCAACAAAGGGGAGAGCAGCAGCAGAATCATCAACGCGCCGATGCAGGCGACGACCCGGTTGGTGCGCGACAGCGTCCAGGGCCGACCACCATCGCGACCGGTCATCCAGCCGCGACCCTGCATGTGGATCGCTGTGTCGAGGCGCATTCGGTGCTCGGGGTCCAGGCGCTTGTCTCGGCGCATCTGGTTGATCGGCACACCTTTTTCTAGTCCAGTCATAGAGTCCTCCGCTGAAGATCAGCCGCAAGCGGCGCATGGGCGACAGGCAGTGAGTAGTAATCGCAGAACCAGGCGACGAAGCGCCTGAGTCCTTCATCCAGCTCGATACAAGGCTGAAATCCGGTTGCCTCGGCCAGGTCGCTGGCATCGGCAGAGGTGTTGAGCACATCGCCCGGTTGCAGGGGCAGCAACTCGACGATGGCGCTTTGTCCAAGGTGTTTCTCCAGCAGCGCCAGGTAATGCTTGAGCTCAACCGGGTGTTGGCCGCCGATATTGAAAATCCGCCACGGCGCCATGCTGCTGGCTGGATCCGGTTGTTCACGGTCCCATTGCGCATTGGCCAGCGGTGGGCGATCGATCAGGCGAGCGATGCTTTCGATGATGTCGTCGATGTAGGTGAAGTCGCGCTGATGCTCGCCGTAGTTGAACAACTTCAGTGGCTTGCCTTCGGCAATGGCCCGGGCGAACTGGATGGGCGACATGTCCGGCCGGCCCCAGGGCCCATACACGGTGAAAAAACGCAGGCCTGTGCAAGGAACGCCAAACAGGTGGCTGTAACTGTGGGCCATCAGTTCATTGGCTTTCTTGGTGGCGGCGTACAACGACAACGGGTGGTTGACGCCGTCCTTCACCGAATAAGGGGTGTGCTGGTTGGCGCCGTACACCGAGCTGGAAGAGGCGTAGATCAGGTGCTTGACCGGGTGGTTGCGGCAGCTTTCGAGAATATTGAGGAAACCGTTCAGGTTGCTGTCGAGGTAAGCCCGAGGGTTTTCCAGGGAGTAACGCACCCCGGCCTGGGCCGCGAGGTGAATCACTACTTCGGGTTTTTCACGGACAAACAGGGCTTCGATGGCCGGACCGTCGGCCAGGTCAACCGTTGCGAGCTGGAAATGGCCGGCCTGCTCCCGCACCCAACGCACACGGTCGTGTTTGAGTTGCGGGTCGTAGTAGTCGTTGTAGTTGTCGAGGCCGCACACGTCGTGGCCGTCGCGCATCAGTCGCAATACGCAATGGGCACCAATGAAGCCGGCGGCTCCGGTGACAAGTATCTTCATGGTCGCAGCGCCTCGGGAGCGAGGTGCCGAAGACCAATGTCGCTGTAGTGCAAGCCGGCCGCCGCAACCTGTTCCGGGTTGTACGGGTTGTGATCAGCCTTTATGTTCTCTGCCAGCGTACCGGACAGCCCTGGTTCGCTGATCGTTGGCACGGTTTGTTGCAGTTGCCTGATCGTGTCGGGATCGATATCGACACACAGGACACGGTGCCCGACATCGGTCAGTGCCTCTGCTTTTATCGGGCCAACGTAGCCCGTACCAAATACGCTCACGTCCATATTGGCGTGCCTCGTAAGACGGTGGAAAGATCGGAAATAAGACTGTCAAAAGGGGTATAGCCCAGCATTGGGAAAACGTGTCAGCAAAATGACATGTTGCGCTGCTATAACAGACCCATTTTTGGGGCGTTTTGCCATCAAGTGCTTGCCGCAGCTGGATTTGCCGCGGTTTTGACGGGTTTTTTACATTTACAAGAAAACGATAAACGGTCGTAGGGCATGAAACACGTGGGTTGTAGCCAATAGAGTGTGTCAGATTTGAGTCAACGTTTTTTTGACGCTTTTTAGAAAAGTCCGACATTTCTTGCGCTTTGATGGCCCGGTGCTAGTGTCAAAAAATGGCTGACAATCTATTGGCCAACGACCTGGCGCGAGCACCGGAAAAACTATGATTCGATACTTAAAAGAACTGCTGTTAGTTCTTTATTTGCTCAAGAATTACGACTATTACCTGGAACGCCTTAGTGCAATGGGGGTTGGCTTCGCGGTCGTGCTGTTTGGTGCGATGTTTGTCGTGCTGACAGTGGCGCTGTTCATGACCGCTTACATCCGCCAGACGCTGGTTCGCCACCTGTTTGCCTTGGTGATGTTCGTCTCGGCAGTTTTTTTCGACGTCTATACGCGGGTCACGGCCGATTACCTGACCTACAGCAGTTTCGTGTCGCTGGTGTATTCCGCCGGGTTCATCCAGGACGCGGCGTATCAGTATCGTGACGCACTCATCAGCGGGGTGGTCGGCGGCTTGCTGCTGCTGTTCGGCATCGGGCTCAAGCCGCGTCGGCGGATGCCACTGCCGGGCGCATTGCTGGTTGCAGCGCCGGTGCTTGGGGTGTTGCTGCTCAGTGCGGTGTTATTTGTGCGAGCGGGCGAGGGCGCCCGTGGCCTGCCGATCATGTACACGCCGTTGGCGTATCTGAATCTGTTTACCTATGAAGCCCTGCACAACACCGTTGGCCCGCGTGAGCCGGTGAGCCTGGCGCGCAATGGGCAGGCGGTGGATCACGATATTGTGCTGGTCATCGACGAGAGCATTTCCGGCAACTACCTGGACATCAATGCACCGTTCGGTGTGCACAGCAATCTCAAGGAACCGCGCCCTGGCGTCGAGATCTTCAATTACGGTTATGCCGCCTCCATCGCCAATTGCAGCGCCGACACCAACGTCACATTGCGCTATGGCGGCACCCGCGCCGACTACATGCGCATCAACACCACACAGCCGTCGATCTGGCAGTACGCCAAGAAGGCTGGCCTTCGCACCGTATACATCGACGCCCAGCGCACTGGTGGCAACCTGCAGAACCTGATGAGCGAGACCGAGAAAAAGGACATCGACGAGTTTGTGCAATTCGACCAGACCAGCGTGCGCGATCGCGACATGGCGGCGGCGGCAAAGCTGATCGACTTGCTCAATGACGGCAAACCGGAGCTGGTGGTGATCAACAAGGTCGGCGCGCATTTCCCGGTGCACGATAAATATCCGGACGCGTTCATGGCTTACCGTCCGACGTTGCCGCGAGGGCAGTTTGTCGAGGTTGCGGACACCGGCAAACGCGATGGTTTCAATGGCCAGCCGGATGATTGGATGCTGTATCGCAACGCCTACAAGAACACCGTGCTGTGGAACGTCGGGGAGTTTTTCTCACGGGTGTTCGCCCAGGCGGACATGCGCAATGCGTTGCTGATCTACACCTCCGACCATGGGCAGGACCTGCATGAACGAGGCAATCCCGGATTGAACACGCATTGCGGCGGTGACCCGGTAGAGGAGGAAGGACTGGTGCCGTTGGTGGTGATTCAAGGTGATCAGTTGCGCACCCTCGACTGGCAGAAGTCGCTGGTCGCGAACAAGGATCGCTCCAGTCACTACAACATCTTCCCGACGCTGTTGCAGTTGATGGGGTATGACCTGGCGGGGGTGGAGGCAGTTTATGGCAAACCGTTGAGCGTGCCGACCGCAGACGAGTTCACCTTCAACTATCGGTTCAATGCGCGGCTGGGGGCCAAGCCTGAGTGGAAGCATATTGATCTGAACAGCATTGTGACGCCGTCGCAGGCGCCGACGAGTGTGGCGGCGGGGGAGTGAGGTTCTGATCGACCTCATCGTCTGAGCGCCACGCGCAGGCTCGCGTCGACAAAACCCTGTGGGAACGAGCCTGCTCGCGAAGAACGATAACGCGGTGCCAGTGCTGTCCGCTATCCTAGGCGCACTGACTTCAGCGAGCCTCCCCACATGCTTTCGGTCCAAGGCGTCTTCAAAAGCTACGCCACTGCGCAAGGTCCTTTGCCAGTGCTGCAAGGCATCGACCTCACGCTGAAACCCGGCAGCAGCCTGGCACTGATGGGCGAATCGGGCAGCGGCAAAAGCACGCTGCTGCACTTGATCGCCGGGCTGGACAAGGTCGATCAGGGCAGCATCCGCAGCGGTGAACATCGGTTGGACCAGATGAACGAAGGGCAACTGGCGAACTGGCGGCGAACCGAAATCGGCCTGGTGTTTCAGCAGTTCAACCTGATCGGCAGCCTGCGCGTCGAGGACAACCTGGCGTTTCAGGCGCGTCTGGCAGGACGGCATGATCCGCGCTGGCAGGCTCACCTGGTGCAGCGACTGGGATTGGGCGAGTTGCTGCGGCGCTATCCCGAGCAATTGTCCGGCGGCCAACAACAGCGCGTCGCACTGGGCCGCGCCCTGGCATCACAACCGAAACTGCTGCTGGCCGATGAACCCACCGGCAGTCTCGATGAAGCCACCAGCGATGAAGTCTTGAAGTTGTTGCTGGAACTGCTCGACGACAGCCCGACCACCTTGTTGATGGTCACACACAGCCCCCGCGTGGCTGCACGGCTGGCGGAAAAAGTGGTGTTGCACCATGGCCGTCTGGCTGGCGCGGACGAGCGCTGAGGTGCGCGTTTTTGGTGAGACGCTGCGGGCGCTACTGAGCCATTGGCGACAGCATCCGGTGCAGTTTTTCAGTGTGCTGACCGGGCTCTGGCTCGCCACCAGTCTGCTGACCGGTGTGCAGGCGTTGAACAGCCAGGCGCGGGAAAGTTACGCGCGGGCCAGTCAATTGATCGGTGGCGAGCCGCAAGCCAGCCTCAGTGCGCCGGGCGGCGGGACTTTTCCTCAGGCGCTGTTTGTGGATTTGCGGCGGGCCGGTTGGCCGGTGTCGCCGGTGCTGCAAGGCCGATTGATCCTGAAGGGCCACGAAGATCAGCGATTGCAACTGATGGGCATCGAACCGGTGTCGCTGCCGGCCGGGTCTGCCGTGGCGGGGCGGGCGTTGGCCATTGAGCAGATCGTGGCGTTTTTCAGTCCGCCGGGCAGCACCTGGATTTCCCCGCAAAGCTTGCAGGCGCTGGGCTTGCACGAAGGCGATCAGCCCGTGAGCGTGAGTGGTGCGGCAATGCCGCCGCTTCATGTGCAAACCGACATGGCGCCCGGCGTGCTGTTGGTGGACATCGGCTTCGCCCAGCAGATTCTGGGCCTGCCGGATCAACTCTCACGCCTGCTGTTGCCGAAGGATTTCAACGCGGCATTACCTGATAAATACAAGGGGCTGTTGCAGCTCAAAACCAGCGGTGAAGAAAACAACCTTTCGCGCCTGACCGAGAGCTTTCACCTGAACCTCGATGCCTTGGGGTTTCTGTCCTTCGTGGTCGGCTTGTTCATCGTTCACGCGGCCATCGGTCTGGCGCTGGAGCAACGCCGAGGACTGCTCAGAACGCTGCGCGCCTGTGGTGTCAGCGCACGCCTGTTGATCGCGGGCCTCGCCGTCGAATTAGGTGCGCTGGCGTTGATCGGCGGCCTCGCCGGCGTCGTCAGCGGTTATCTGTTGGCCAGCGTGTTGCTGCCGGACGTCGCCGCCAGCCTGCGCGGTTTGTATGGCGCCGAAGTGGCGGGGCAGTTGAGCCTCAGTCCCTGGTGGTGGTTCAGCGGTGTCGGCCTGAGTGTGCTCGGTGCGTTGCTGGCCGGGGCCAATAGTCTGTTGCGGGCGGCGCGTCTGCCGTTGCTGGCGCTGGCCGATCCGCAAGCCTGGCATCAGGCTCACGCGCGCTGGTTGCGCCGCCAGGGATGGGTCGCATCAATTGCCGCAGTCATCGCACTCAGCGCCTTGATCTGGGGTGACAGTCTGGCCAGCGGATTTGTGCTGATGGCAGCGTTATTGATCGGCGCGGCACTGGCCCTGCCGGTGGTGCTCAATGCCTTTTTAAACCTGGCGTTGAGCCGCAGCCACTCGGTGCTCGGTCAATGGTTCGTCGCCGATTGCCGCCAGCAATTGCCCGCGCTGAGCCTGGCCCTGATGGCGTTGCTGTTGGCGCTGGCGGCAAACATTGGTGCCGGCAGCATGACCGCCGGATTCCGTCAGACCTTCAGCGACTGGCTCGAACAACGGCTGACCGCCGAGCTCTACATCAACCCGCTGAACCCGTCCCAGTCCCGAGAGCTGAACACCTGGCTCAAACAGCAGCCTTCACTGACCGCCGTACTGCCCAACTGGCAGGTGTCGATCCAGTTGCAGGGCTGGCCGGCGGATCTTTTCGGGGTAATCGATCACCCGACCTATCGCCAGCATTGGCCGTTGCTGGAGTCTTTGGACGACAATCCGTGGGATCACTTGGCCAAGGACGATGCGGTGATGCTCAGCGAGCAACTGGCGCGGCGCTTGAAAGTGCATCTGGGCGATCACCTGACCATCCCAACATCGGGCGGGCCGTGGTCGCCACGGATCGTCGGGATCTACGCCGACTACGGCAATCCCAAAGGCCACATCCTGGCGAACGTCGATCACCTGCTGCGCGGCTGGCCGCAACTCACGCCCAATCGTTTCAACTTACGCATCGAACCGGCGTTGATCCCCGGGTTCCTGAAAACGCTGCAGTCACGCTTCGCCCTGGACGACAGTCGCATTGTTGATCAGGCACGGCTCAAGGGTTGGTCCACGCAAGTGTTCGAACGCACCTTCGCCGCCACCGCCGCGCTCAACAGCCTGACCCTGGCGGTTGCCGGCGTGGCGCTGTTCATCAGCCTGCTGACCCAGAGCCAGAGCCGCCTCGGACAACTCGCGCCGTTGTGGGCACTGGGCGTGACCCGGCGGCAATTGATGCTGCTCAACCTCGGGCAAACCTGGCTGCTGGCGGTGCTGACGCTGGTGCTGGCGTTGCCGTTGGGCATCGCGTTGGCGTGGTGCCTGGATGCGGTGATCAACGTGCAGGCGTTTGGCTGGCGACTGCCACTGCGGGTGTTTCCGCTGCAGTTGTTGCAATTGATGGGGCTGGCATTGCTCGCGACGTTGCTGGCGTCGGCGTGGCCGCTGTATTCGCTGTATCGCACGCAACCGGCGGACCTGCTGAGGACCTTTGCGCATGAGGATTAAGGTCGGCTTGTTGTTACTGACATGGTTAGTGGCGTTGTTGAGCGGCTGCGATAACCCGGTGCCCGCCGAGAAAGGTTTTGCCGGCCTCGGTGGCGAGGCTTCGGTATTCACCCCCGTGGTGCCCGGTCGGGTCTTCAGCTTCCCGGCGGATCATGGGCCGCATGACGGCTTTCGCATTGAATGGTGGTACGTCACGGCCAACCTCAAGGATGAGCAGGGCCGCGAGTTCGGCGTGCAATGGACGTTGTTTCGCAGCGCGCTGAAGGCCGTTACGGAGCAGCCAGGGTGGGGCAATCAGACCATTTGGCTGGGGCATGCGGCGGTGACTTCGGCGACGGTCCATCACGCGGCCGAACGTTATGCCCGTGGCGGCGTTGGTCAGGCGGGGGTGAGTGTCGCGCCCTTTAATGCGTGGATCGATGATTGGCAGTTCAGCAGCCAAGGTTCCGATGCCTTGGCGGATCTGCAGCTGAGTGCCCGGGACAAGGATTTCAGCTATCAATTGCGGCTCACATCGACACGTCCGCTGGTGCTTCAAGGGGATAAGGGCTTCAGTCAAAAATCCGAACAAGGACAGGCGTCGTACTACTACAGTCAGCCGTTTTTTCAGGCCAGTGGCGCGTTGGTCATTGACGGCAAGACCTATCAAGTCAGCGGCCCGGCCTGGCTCGACCGCGAGTGGAGCAGCCAGCCGCTGACCGCCAATCAAACCGGTTGGGACTGGTTCTCCCTGCACCTGGACAGCGGCGAACAGGTGATGCTCTACCGCATGCGGCAAAAGGACGGCGCGCCTTACCTGACCGGCACCTGGATCGACGCCCAGGGCCAAACAGAATTGCTGCACGCCGACGACATCATCCTTACCCCGCAAGACACCGCCAACGTTGCCGGACGTTCGATGCCGGTACGCTGGTCGATCAAAATCCCCGGCAAACACCTCGATATCACCATCAATGCCCTCAATCCCAAGGCGTGGATGGATTTGCGCATTCCGTATTGGGAAGGCCCGGTGCAATTCAGCGGTGGCACGGGCTACCTTGAAATGACCGGATATTGAGGCGGAACTCTCGCTCGGGCGACAGCCTCCTACGTTTAGAAACCTGTCCACTGGAGCCCGTCATGAGCGAAGACCTCAAACCACCTGACCTTGATGCCTGGCAGCGCCTGTTCGAAGACAAGGCCTACTGGCAGCAATCCCCCGACGCCCATTACAGCGAATTGCTGCGGGTGGCCGATGACTTGCTGGGGCAGGGCGCCATCGACCTCGGACAGTGGCAGGCCTTGAAGGCCAAGGCCGAACAATCCCACAAAGACTCGCCCGACGTGAATGTCGCCCAAGAGGTTGACGATCCCGACGCCTGAGGAGATCCGCCATGAACCCCACCGAGACAGAACACCCCGACGAACCACGCCCACCGGGCGAAGTCGAACGCGACAACGACGCCCTGCGCCCCACCGACCCGACCCGACGCAGGGACAGCGGCAAAGGCACAGAAAGCGGCGAATCCACCGCGCAAGAAACTGCGAACACGCCCTGATCAGCGTCTATGCTGATTTGCACAGACAGCACTGACCCAAGGGCCAGAGCCGTCTGCTGCCATCCATCACAGGGAATGTATCGCCTATGAAACTCCACGCACTGACCAAAGCCATCACCCTGGCAACCCTGCTGTCCACCGCCAGCCTCAGCGCCATGGCGGCGGAGATCCCGCTATCTGCCGTTGTGGAGGCAGATCAAGTCACCACCAAAGTGGTCTCGGTCGACGCTGCCGCCCACCAAGTCGTCCTGGAAGGACCTGAAGGCAATCAGGTTCATGTGCAACTGACGGACAAGGCAAAAAATCTCGGCAAGCTGAAAGTCGGCGATCAAGTTAACGTCAAAGTCACCCGCTCCATCGCGGCCTCCCTCGACACCGATATCGACAAAGGCCTGCCAGGCACCGTCGAACGCGCCGGCGAAGCCCGCGCCGCCCCAGGCAGCGACAACCCGGGCGGCGAAGCCTACCGTCAGGTACGAGTCCAGCTGAAAATCACCAAAATAGATGTGAAGAAACACAAGGTCACCTTCCAAAACCCCGCCGGCCAGTCCAAAACCGTTGATGTCGTAAGACCCGAAATACAAGAGAAATTGAAAGACCTGAAAGTTGGCCAGAGTGTCATCGTGACCTACACCGACACACTGAAAGTGACCAGCAAACACTGAAGTTGAGTATTAGCTCTAGAGATTGATTGTTCTTGTACAGATTTTTTGTATAAGAACAATCAGTTTTAATGGTCGAACTGGTGGGTTTGGAAAGTTTGTAAATAATATTTGGAACGACATTTAATAAAAGTTGTATCGATAAAATTCATGATTATGTGTGCGGACAACTTCCGTAACTTCTATTAAAATGCTTCCCGTTCGCCCAGTGGCAGGGCTCTTTACCGGTGCATGGATTGCCAAGGCCATTACACTGGGCGAACACCTTCTTGGGGCGCGGTATGTGCCTGTCGTTTGATCTTGTTTTTCTGCACAAAAAAGCCATCAATCAAAAAGCTGACCGGTTAGTCGATAATCGGGGTGGTTATTGTGTTGGGGTGATAATTTGTTTTTTTGTATTTGGGGGGACTGATTCGGGCGCGTGGATGTGTGGTAGGGGAAGGGCTGTCATTTGTGTGAGGCACGTAGCGGTGTTGGCGGTGGTGTATCTGTCCTGAGCTATCCCGTTCGCTCGTTGGTGAAGCACTCGCCGTTTTCTGTTGCGAAAATAAATTCGTCCAATTTTTGGCTATATAATTAGGCTGAGTTGTCATTGTAGTAAGCTTTTATATTTGTCATAAAAATTCTTTTCGCCACGCAGTCAAGTGTGCAATAACTATTGATTTCTATATGTATGTCATTGTAGGTTTCATTGTTATTGACTTCTATATGTATGGGGCCATAAAAGCTAAAATTTGAAATTTTGACATCGCTTATTTCGTTCAATAATATCTCAAATTCATACTCGTTGTGCCCGTTGCGTAGCCATTTTTCTGGACATGTATTTTCTTCTATGGGAGCGTACACCTTAAGTGTTATAGAGTTGTCCTTGAAGATCGCGTAAGAGATGTTAAGACTTTTAGGTGTGTATTTATCCCCGAAAACAGAAATCCATTGACTTTTGTCGGATATTAAAGAAGTCCACATCTTTTATTTACTCATTTAAGACACGCAAAAAAGAAAGAAACAAGGGACGCCCGTTTGCCGGTTTCAGTCTAGCGGATATTCACAAGTCCAAGGTGGTGTGAACAGTTCTGGGTTTATGTTGTTCTGCTGAAGAAAGACATTTATGTCCTCTTCAGACTCCAGTGTTTGACACTTTATGATTGTGGTGTCGCTGCTACCAATACTATCTCTTGTTTCAAGTATGTGCTTGGGAATGGTAAATTCTATTGCGACAAATTTTGAGTTTTTTGAATCTTCCAAAAAATTGTAATAGCGTTCTCCGGGGTATCTATCCACGAATTTCAAGTGGTATACCGCGTATATGGCCACCCACCTGCGCAAGTACTCGTAATTTGCAGGGAGTTCTTGCGCGATTTCCGTATAAGAATTCGCTTTCAGCCCCCACCAAACTTTTCGCGGGATGGTTTTCTTATTGCTCATATTTGTCCATTAAACTGGTCCGGGCGATATTTTCGAGATTTTCATATTCCGTGGGAGTGTAGTTGTAGTGTAAGTGATCAATAGCAGGAAAGTTTGGTAAAAAATATGCAGGTGTTGCTCTATCGTGGTGTCAATTCTTAAGCATATAGGATTCAATTTTCTCAATAAATTCCTCTTTGTTCTTTGTTCTTTGTTTTGAAGTCTCCTAAAAAAACCTCGGATTTTTTTACTGGCAGACCTATTTGGTCATATTTAATTGTTAGAAATTCAATAATAAATTCCCCGTCTGGATCCCCCTCGGGCTCAACCCTGGCGTCAAAGCAATGACCAGTACTTCTTCTAACTCCTCCTAGAAGAACTGAGCTGCTGAACCATTCTGCAGTTTCTTTAGTAAGCTCTACTTCAAATAAATTATTGATTGTAATTGTCCAGCCGCTTGGTACCCGAATTGGCTGTAGTTTATATTTTAATGTGGAATTCATGTTATTTGGTCTTTTCCATGTATTTTTGAACTTGCTTCGGGGCGGCTGGGATTCGAATGCTGGAGCAGCGGACGCAGCTCGAACTTTCGAAAAGCCTTGGAGAGACTTGATCACGCATTGCGAACCGAGGTGCATCAACAAGCTCAGACGTTGCGGTAGATTTGTGGGGATTCCTCTGGACGAGTTTATTTTCTGTAGTGAAAAATAAATCCATCCTTTGGGTATTCTTAGTCTAGCGGGTATTCGCATGTCCAAGGCGGAATGAATAACTCTGGATCAATACTGTTTTGTTGAAGAAATCTATTAATGTCTTCTTCGGTTTTAAGAGTCACACATTTGGATATTGTAATGTCACTATCGTCAATGCTGTCTCTGGTTTCAAGTACGTGCCGTGGAATGCTGAATTCGACGGCGACATAATTGGAGTCTTTTGCGCTTTCTAAGAAATCGTAGAACAATCGAGTTGGGCATCGATTTATAAAGTCGATTTGATACGCCGCATATATGGCAATCCACTTGCGCAATAGATTGTTTGTATCCGGCAATTCCTGTGCAATCTCAAGATAAGATTTGCTTTCAAGACCATGCCAGACTTTCCTTGGTATGATTTTTGGCTTGTTCATTATTGTCCCGCGAAAGGTTAGGCCAATAGATACAAAAAAGAGGGGGGTTTGTTTCTGTTGTGAGAATAAATCCGTACCATTTTATCTACATTTCCTTTTTTTAGTTTTTCTTCGTTTTTTTTTTTTTTTTTTTTGACAAAAAAAGGGGCAGATTTATTTTTTGTTATGGAAATAAGTCCACTCCAGTATCCACTTTTGCACATTTATTCCAAATAATTACAATGGGTATTCACAACGCCAAGGAGGAGTGAAAAGCGCTGGATCTATCCGGTATGTTTCTAAAAGGCTATTGATTTCTTCTTCTGAATTCATTTTTTCATAATTTAATATTTTGATGTCGCGGTCATCTATGCCATCGCTAGTATTGATAGTTTCAACTGGAATAGAGAATATGATCATTGCATACCGGGAGCTTTTTGCGTTGTTTATAAAGTCATAGTAGCGAAAAGGGTCGATCGAGGAAAAATCATATTTATAAATTGCGTATATCGCAGCCCATTTACGTAACAGTGGGTCTTCAGATGCTAATTCTTGTGCAATCGAATCGTAACCCTTGCCGTCAAGGCCATACCAAACACTTCGTGGGATAAGCTTTTGGTTGTTCATTTTTGCCCCTCGAATGAATTCGGCCAGTAAATGCGGATTACTTTGCCGTCTTTAGGATGAAGTTGCAAATGAGGTAGTGCTGCGTGCGGATCTGTAGGGCTATGGTTTGCCATGTAGACTTTTCTGGTTTCAATGTTGGATACTAGGGTGTCATCCCAGTGGTAGTACGACTCTTTCCCTTGCGGAGTGGAAAAATAGTCTTTAGCAGTTACTGAGTTAAATTCTTCGGCATTTCTATAACCCTCTCCGACGTACCTACCTCTGAAGAGCTCTTCAGCCTCGGCTCTATTATTGACAGTAACATCTTTTGCACCTCGATCGAGTTGATCGGAAGCTCTCTTGACGGTCGGGCTAGACCAACTAACCTCGGGCGCTGGTGGCTCCTTAGTATCAACCTTAGCTTTACCTGCAGGATTTACCGTAGGATCTTGGCTGCCCCCGGCGCCAGGACACCCATTCAACCCCAACGGATCCACCCACCCCGTAGGGTTAGGCACGTACTGGTAGTTGTTCAACCCACCCGCAAGCTTGATCGGATCCGGCGTCAAAAACCGCCCGGTCCCCGGATTGTAGTAGCGATGCCGGTTGTAATGTAAGCCCGTCTCCGCGTCGAAGTACTGCCCCTGAAAGCGCAACGGGTTGTCGATTTCAGCCACGTCGAGGGCGGCGAGGTTGCCGTAGGCGCGATACTTGGCCGACCACATGATCTCGCCGCTGTAATCGGTGAGTTCCTGCGGCGTACCAAGGTGGTCGAGTTGGTAGTAAAACGGCGTGGCTTTCAGTGGGCCTTCACCGTCGAGCATCGCCAATGGACGGAAGCTGCCCGGCTCATAGATGTAAGTGCGATAGCGGTTGTCTGCACTTTCGGCGATCAGGCGTTCACCTTGCCACAGGAATTCAGTAGTGCTGCCGTCGACGGTTTTTTCGATGCGGCGGCCGAAGGCGTCGTATTTGTAGGTCGCAACGCTGCCACCCGGCAGGCTGGCGCCGATCAAGCGGTGTTGGCAGTCGTAGCGGTATTCGGTGACGAGTTTCTGCCCGGTGCCGCGACGTTCGCGGGTCAGGTTGCCGTAGGCGTCGTAGTCGTAGTGGCGGTCGCCCTGCATCAGCAGGCGGTTGCCTTTGACGTTGGCCAGGTTCGCGGCGGGTTGATCTCCTTGGCCCAGCAAGTTGCCGGCCGGGTCGTGGGCGAAGCTTTCCGGGGTGCTGCCGCGAACGTTGATCAGACGATCAAGTGGATCGTAGTGGAAGCTGCGGTTGCCTTTGCGGCTGTCATCGATGCCGGCGAGGTTGCCATTGGCGTCGTAGGCGTAACGACGGCGGAATAAGTTGCGATCTTTCTGGCTGACGCTGTGTGCTTGCAGGCGGCCTTGGTCGTCGTATTGGTATTGGCTCAGCAACAGGCCTTGTTGGCGCTGTAGTTCCTGACCGGCGCTGAACTGGTGGGTGGTCAGGCGCGAACCGTTGAGGTCGATGCTGCTTAGTTGACCGCCGCGTTGATGGTGGTAATCGAGTTTGCTGCCGTCCGGCAGGCGGCAGTGTTTGAGTTGACCGACCGTGTCGTATTCGTAGCGCAGAGTGCCCCAGCCTTGGTGTTCGGTGATGAGGCGATCCTGCAAGTCGTATTCGTAGGCGAGCGGCCAGTTGCCGTCATCGACGTTTACGAGGCGGCCAAAGGCGTCGTAGCTGTAGTGAATTTCCTCACCATCGGCCAGGGTTTTCACCAGCAAGCGGCCAGCGGCGTCGCGTTGGTATGCGGTAATCAGTTCGCTGCCGTCATCACCGAATTCGGTTTTCTTCAGCAACTGACCGTTGAGGTCGTATTCATAAGCCGTGCGACGACCGTCGAATCCGGTTTCCTGCTGGATCAGGCCGTTGGCGTAGTAATCAAGGTGATACTGCTCGCCACGTTCGTTTTCGATCTCGGTCAACAACAAGCGTGAATTGTCGTAGCGGTAGCGCAACTGGCTGCCGTCCGGGTTGATCCGTCGGCTGACGAGGTGTAGGCCATCGGCATATTCGTAGCGGGTGATGCGACCCAATTCATCGCGCTCGGCGGTGACTTTGCCGTAGGCGTTGTAGGTGAACGCTCGGGTAGCGCCGCCTGGCAGGGTGACCAGTGCGAGGCGATTGGCGGCGTCCCATTGATAGTGGGTGATCGCGCCGGTTTCTTCCTGGCGGGTGATCTGCCTGCCCAAGGCGTCGTAACGATATTTGCGCTGGCCGCCGTCGGGCAGGCTTTCTTCCAGCAGTTGACCGAGGTTGTTCCAGCCTAATTGATGGCGGCTGCCATCGGGGTGGCGGATTTCCAGCAGACGGCCCTGACGGTCGTAGCTGTAGAGGGTGGCGTTGCCGTCGGGGTCGACCTGTTGAGTGATGTCGCCCTGATTGTTGCGTTGATATTTCCACGTGGCTTTGCCGCGATGAACATCACTGACGAATCCATTGCTGTATTCATAAGTGACAGGTTCATCTTCCGGAGGAATAACGGCCGTCATCAAGCCGTCTTCGTCGTACCGGTATTCGGTCACAGCGCCCAACGGATCTTTTTCCGCGATCAGTTGGCCTTTTTCGTCATAGGCCTTGAGGTGTTCAGCGCCATCGGGGTCGATTTTGCTGACCAACCGCGCCTTATCGTCGTGGGTGTAAACCTCTTCGCTGCCATCGGCGTTGGTAACGGTCACGCTGCCTTTATCGTCCCAGACGTAGTGCGCTTCCATCTGCGAGAAACTCGCCCAGTGATGAACGCAACGCGCCAGTTTGCCTTCGTTCTCCCACTCCCAGAAGAAACTGGCGCCACCCGCCAGTTGCCGTTCAAGAATCACGTGTTGATCGTTGTAGCGATAGCGTTCGGCTTCACCGGCCGCGTTTTTCGCTTCGATCAGGCGATGCTGCTCGTCATAGCTATAGGTAACCAACGTCTGGACGGTGTTCCAGGCGTCTTCCAGATTGTCTGCCGGAAGGAACTGTTGATAGTCGACGGCGACAATGTGCTTGCGGTCATAACGCAGGAGGAGGGCGCGACCGGCACCGTTGTCGAGGCGCTTTATCCGCCCATGGATATCACGAGTGATGTGCAACCGGTTGCCATAGCTATCGCTGATGGCAATCAAGGTTGCGCCTTTGCTGTTGAAGCGGAAGTGGTAGAACGAGGGGCGGTTTCCGGCCTGCGCCAGAACAAGCTCCGACGGATCGTCACCGATGAAAATCGCAGCCCGAGACAGGCTGTTGGTAATAGCGGGGCGTTGTTGGCTCGGCAGCGGGAACGGCGTGGCACGGTTTTCGTGGTCGGTCCAGATGACTTCGTCACCGTTGATTTCGATCCGGTGTGCCAGCGCATGGCTCCAGCCGTAACCCAAACCGCAATCGATCTCCACGGCGCTGGTTCGGTACAGGCGTGTCCACTCAAACGGCAGCAGACCGTCGAGTTGGCCATCGCTCAACGTCAACAACTCTTCGCCAGTGACCATCGAAACGGGACATTTGTCGGTACAGGTTTTCGCGGCAGGCTCGGCGCTCTGGTTGGCAGGCGTCTTTGCTTGTCTGGAAACGTCATCACCGACTTTGCTCTTGCCCAGTTTCGCGTTTTTCTTCCCGTCAAACCGCAACTGCGCCAAACCACTCTTCACCTGAGCCGTCACACCACGCGCCGCAACCGCCGTGTATTTCGTGACGTATTCCATGAAGCCTTTGATGATCTTGAACACCGACTCCACAAAGCCTGTCACTGCCTTGATGATGATTTCGCCGTACTTCTTCAACCGTGCCGCGAGGTAAATGACGCCAGTGCCTTCCGCTGCGATGGTCAGCACGATCGAGATGACGATGTCGATGGCGATTCCGACGACCGCCGCCGTGGTCATTTTTGCGACGTCGCCAGCCATCTTCATCGGCGGCAGGCCCGCCAGCCAGATAACGGCGCTGCGCACCATCAGGAACAGGGCGGCCTCGTCGCTGGCCAGCAACATGGCCTTTTTCATGACGTCGGGCGTTTGTTTGGCGAGATCGATCAGTTTCTGAGTGCCGGCACCAAGGTCTTTCGCAAACTTGCCAGGGTCTTGCAGGATATCCAGCACCAGACTGATGCCGTCCCAGACGCCTTTTATCGCTTCCCAGCCGCCTTCAAGGATGCCGTTGCCGACAGCCATCGCGGTACCGGAAGCCGACACATTTGACCATTGCGGTTTGAAACCGGCCCACTCCTTACGCAGGAAACCTTCCAGGTCGGCGGTGAGACCACCGTAGGAATTGAATAGCGTATCGATCTGCGCCGGTGTCACTTCGTTGTGAACGCGGATCTTGTAGAACTTGCCCGGAACACCACCTGTCCAGGCCGCTTTGCCTTGAGCATCCAGCTTGACCTTGCTGATCGCGCCGCCTTCAACCGCAACGATTTCGACTTCGATATCGCCTAACGGGATGTCGTAAACCGATTCGAATTTGCTCTCGATCAGCAACGGCCCCTTGAGCGGACACTGGGCGACGTTTGAGGTGAAGTCACCGTCAGTCGTGCTCACTGATTTGCTGGTGTTGCCAACCTTAATCACTCGTTCCATGCCAAGCAGGGAGGGCAGGTCGGCGGCGCGGCTGCCTTTATCGGCGACTTTCGCGTACCAGGTTTTGGTTTGTTCCTGATACAGCTTCAAGCTGTCCTTGAACGTACTCAGTTGGTTATCAACGTAGGCAACGCGATCCATCAGCCTTGCTCCAGAATCAGGTGGTTTAACAGTGCTTCATTAAGGTTTTTCGGGGCATCCGGGCGGCGCACGAAACGTGCGATTTTCAGCTTCAGGTTGCTCTCGGGGTAAGCGGCGTAGAGGTCTGGACGTTCAACTTCCAGCCACTGCATCAGGTTGCCGACCAGGGTTGACGGGTTCTTCTTCGCCAAGCCATCAAGCAACTCCTTCGGCACCTCCCACCAAGGCCAATCCTTCGCCTTCGGCACCACTCGCGGCCCAACGTCCAACCGTTTCCCATTAATCAGATACCGATCAAACACCGGCAGCACTTCACCCGCCGCATCACCCAATCCTTCCAGAATCGGATAAATATGCCGCCCATCCCAGAACCGGAAAAACACTTCGGTGCCGTCGGGCATGCGCACTTGGGTCAGGCTGCGAAGGTGTTCGAACACCACATCGGGCGAGCTGGTTGAAACCGCCAGCCAACCCCAGTCCTGCGCATCCGTCTCGGCAATCCATTGCAGAAAACCGGAGTT
Source organism: Pseudomonas sp. IT-P294 (assembly GCF_949767865.1). Lineage (NCBI taxonomy): Bacteria > Pseudomonadati > Pseudomonadota > Gammaproteobacteria > Pseudomonadales > Pseudomonadaceae > Pseudomonas > Pseudomonas sp. IT-P294. The sequence continues at coordinate 82,101 of NZ_CATKQW010000005.1, forward strand.
GGGATTCAACTCGACGAGGTAGGGCATGACCTGTTGCCAGCCCGCGTAGGGGGTGCCCCCCCAGATTGGCGTCGCCTGAGTCGTGGGATCGTTCTGATAAAGCGTCTTGAGCGCTTCGGCATCGCTGGCGGCGCTGACGATCAGGTACAGACGGTCCCCCGAACTCAGGGGGGATTCGGATAGCCATATCTGTGGGGTGATGTTTTCAGATGTCACAACTGTCGTCCTTGATGAGTGAATCTAAAAACTCATGTCAGCTTCAATATTTTCTTCGTAAGTGGAGAGCAACTTCTCAACGCTTTCGTTTCCAGAGTATTTTTCTTTCAGCTGCTTCAGCTTCTGGTCCGTACCCTTGCAGTATTTATTGATATCGCTGATGACTCGATCGAGATTCCCTGGATCGGCAGGATCCGGTTCAGGAATATCGCCGCGTAGAGAGTCACAGTTGTCTCTGCTTTGGATGTAGCTGGAGACGTCTGTCGGTACTGAGCCATCGCTTTCCGCTGCGCAAGAAATCAACGGCAAGGTCAGTGCAGCAAGTAACAAATAAGGCGTTATTTTGTGCATTTTAATGCCCGTCATTTGACCAGTGAGGTTTGTCACTACTTCCCCCAACGAATTTGATTACGCCATAAGAGGCACCGACGGTATGAAGCTCATTGTTCATTCCGGTTTTGGGGGCCGAGCTTATACTGACGGTCGTTCCAGAGGCGTTATTAATCGCTAAGGTCCCGGTCCAACTGATGTTCATGTCAATCGCCAGTTTCTGCGTATGCCTGGAATTGAGCGCCGGGGCGACGTTAAGTCCACTGATTCCGTAGCCATTCACCATGGCCCTGGCACCTTGTACAGAGGCCTGTTGGTCATAAGCGCCGGACGCGGAAACGTGTGCCCATTTGATTTTTATAACGTCACCCGGATAACTGGGAACTTGCTGTGGATCGAAGCCCGTCTTAAAGATTTTCCACGCCCAGTGCATTAAATAAGCTCTTTCCGGGGGACGGTACGTTGCGGAAATATGCACAGTCCCCCCGGCAGCTCTTACTGCATCGAGAAACTTGGTCGCGGATTCCCGAAATGGAGACGCAAGCGTAGTGAGGCTGGCGCTGCCCAGGAACCTCCCCACCCACTGAGCACCGCTTGGCTCGTCCGCTGAAACACTAACAGCTACAGGCGTCTGATCCGCAGTCGGAGTGAGTGTCGCTTGTAGTGTCGCCATAGTAAGGGGCCTCGATGGTGGCTTTTTCGGGTTTGTTGGATGAAACTTTTTGGGTCATTCCTTGACTGTCGGTAACACCCTTAACAGTAAGTCCAGATTCAAGCTTGATTCGGTAAGGAGTATCCGGCTTAGGCTTACCTGTTATTTCGTCGTTCAGGACGAACACTAAGTCGTGGGTGCTTTTTTCAGATTCCTGGATGGGGCTTGCGATATCACAAACCCCCGCCTTGCATTTCTCACACTCTTCACAAAACGGCGCATTACGCTTCAGCGTATTCACCTGAGCCGGCGTCAACACCGCCCCAGCCCTGTCCGCATCCGCCTGCTTCAACACCCCCGGCAACAACGGCGCCGCCCCGGTCCCACTGCCCGGTCCGCCGCCGGAGTTCATGTTGATCACCGGCCCACTCAGGGTCACGCCGCTGGCGTCGATCTTGATGAAGCTGCCGCCGCCCTTGAGGGTCAGTTCGCTGCCGGCTTCGAGCACGACTTTCATGCCGCTGCTCAAGTGAATCTCTTGGCCGGCGTCGATGAACTGCCCGGTGCCGATCTTGATGTGCTGGTTGACCCCCACGGTCAGGTGGTCGTTGGCGCGGGCTTCGACTTTGCGGTCGGCGTAGACGGTGTGGTGTTCTTCGGCCTTGAATTCGCTGTAGCTGTTTTGCTCCACGATGTCGTGGCGTTCGTTGCCGACGCGGATTTTCTGGTCGTGTTCGATGTTTTCGTCCCAGTCGCGCTGGGCGTGGAGGAAGATCTGTTCCTGGCCTTTTTTGTCTTCGATGCGCAGTTCGTTGAAGCCGCCCCCACCCTTGGAGCTGAGGGTTTTGAAGGTGCTGCGGGTCTTGTTCGCCGGCAGTGGGTACGGGACGACGTTTTCCTTGTGGTACAGACAACCGCTGATCAGCGGTTGGTCGGGGTCGCCTTCGAGGAAGGTGACGAGCACTTCCATGCCGATCCGCGGGATGGCGATGCCGCCGTAGTGGGCGCCGGCCCAGGCGGAGGAGACGCGCAGCCAGCAACTGGTCTTGTCGTCGGCCTGGCCTTCGCGGTCCCAGTGGAATTGCACTTTGACGCGGCCGTATGAGTCGCAGTGGATCTCTTCACCTTTGGGGCCGGTGACCACGGCGCTTTGGCTGCCGAGGATGCGCGGTTTCTTTTGCGTCAGGGGCGGGCGGTTCGGCACGTCCCACGGGGTGGCTTGAAAGCGGTTGCGGTAGCCCTGGTGGAAATCGCCCTTGAGGCGGGTGGTGTCGCTGGTAACCGATTCTTCCAGCACTTGCGGCTGTTTGCCTTCGTGCAGGACTTCGGTGAGCAACCACAGGTCGTTCCATTTGGCTTTCGGGTGTTGGGTCAGGGCCAGGAAGTGGCCGCTGACCAGCAACGGCTGATCGCTTTTGCCTTCGGCGAGCTGGAAGTCGCTGCGGTGACGTTCCAGGTTGCGTTTGGCCAGGTGCTTGCCGCGTTCGCGGTCGATGAAGCGACCGGGATAGTCGTAGTCTTCGAGGTCGGGCAGGGCGTCGCCACGGCTTTCGCTCTCCAGCGTCAGGCGCGGTTTCTCGAAGTCGTAGTCGCGGCGGGTGGTGCGGCTGGTGCGGGTTTCCAGGCGCAGGTCGAAGCGCTTGATCACCGGGTCGGTGGCGACCATGCCGGAGTCTTGTTGATAGGCCACGGGCGCGAGTTTCGGGAACACCGTCTGGTCATCGCCGAACACCAGCTTGTGGGCCGTGGTGCTGTGCTGGAAGTGGTAGTGGATACCTTCTTCCTCGCACAGGCGCTGGACAAATTGCAGGTCCGATTCATCGTACTGAACGCAGTAAATGCGCTCGGGATAAATCGCCCCGACTTTGAATTCGTAGGCATTGCTCTGGATGCCGTGCTCTTCGAGGACCATGCCGATGATTTTCGGCACCGTCAGGTTCTGGAAGATGCGTTGGTTGATGCGGTGCGCGAGGTAGGACAGTTGCGGGCGCAGGGTCACCGCGTAGCGGGTCAGGCGTTTGCCGGAATCACCCTGGGCGGCGCGATAGATCTGGCCATGGATGCCGCTGCCATCAGGCGAGAGCTGCAGGAAGGCCGGTTTGTGCAATAGCGTTTCGAGGTCCAGGGACGGCTGTTCACTGACCAGTTCCACCTCAAACACAAAAGGCTGGCTGATGGCTTCCCGACCTTGCAGGGAAAGGACCTGAAAGTCGCTGGAAAGACCTTCAATGGTCAGGGCAAAGTGAGTCTGATTGGCCGGCGCGAACATCCCTTGTTCCTCGTGCAGTGCAGCGGCGTTCGCCAAAAGCCCCAGGAAAAGGGGTCAGCAGACGCAAAATTCTGGAAAGGCGTAAACAACATCGACCAGCAGAGCTGGCCGATGCGTGAAGCGGTCAGCCGCGATTAAGCGACTGGCTGACGCCAGTCATCGGAACCCGAAGTACCGGATACTTCGTGGGTCCAGGTGATTTTGCGGTAGGTGAACTGCACTTCTTCCAGGTGCGTGAAGTGCGAGTTCGACGGATCCTGGCAGTTGTGCATTTTGTTGTTGATGGCGACGATGATCGCGTCTTCCAGTTTGGTGGTGTAGTAGTGCTCTTGGGTACCTTGAGCCGAAGTGCGGTACCACTGGATAACGATCTCGCTCATGCGCTCGCCGGAAGTCAGGGCAGCTTGCAGCAGTGGCGAAGACTTGTCGTAGACTTTGGTGATCACGACTGGCTTGTGTACGCGCTGGCCGGTTGGTTGGCCGGACTGTGGGTCACGCGGGATGATCACGTCGTGGCTGAAAGCCTGAACCATGACCTGGTCTTCGTGACCTTCCTGGTAGGTGTTGCCAACCGAGTCGGCGGTGAAGGCGCCGGCAGTGATCAGACCTTGTTTTTCGCCAGTGACGGACATGTACGCTGGTGTAGCCATGGATGTGCTCCTTGCTGAATAAAGTGAGGGTGCCCGGGAGGCGGTATCGCCCGGTGGGTGGCTGACTGTTATCAAGGTCCGTGCCATAAATTGATAAAGCCATGTAAATCAAGGTCTTGAGCTTGTTTTCAGGTTGTTGAAACGAGGTTGGGCCAGGAACACAAAAGAATGTGCGCAAGAACTTGCGCACCACTGCGCAACTTCTTGCGCACTCGGCTGAAAGGCTTGGCAGGCTGGGTGTTGAGCGCCAAGGTAGGACCGTTCTGAAGGAAGAGTGCGCAAGAACTTGCGCATCAAGGCTTTGCGCTACTACTCGATGACTCTGCACATCCGGTGCAACGAATCAGCTGGCACAGTGGTCCATAAAAACAGCGCCGTCGAGCGTCCGAACAACCCTGAAACGGAGTGAGAACGACATGAAAATCCTGATGGTTTTAACGTCCCACGATCAATTGGGTGACACGGGTAAGAAAACCGGCTTCTGGCTGGAAGAATTCGCCGCACCGTACTTCGCTTTCAAGGATGCCGGCGCGCAGTTGACCCTGGTCTCGCCCAAAGGTGGCCAGCCGCCGCTGGACCCGAAAAGCGACGAGCCGGACGCGCAAACCGCAGCCACCGATCGCTTTCGCAAAGATTCCGCCGCCCAGTCTGCATTGGCGTCTACCGCTCTGCTGAGCAGCGCGCGAGCTGAAGATTACGACGCGGTTTTCTACCCCGGTGGTCATGGCCCGCTGTGGGACCTAGCCAATGACAAGAATTCAATTGCGCTGATCGAGGCGTTTATCAAGGCGGGAAAGCCGGTTGCAGCCGTTTGTCATGCGCCCGGTGTGTTGCGTGACGTCAAAAGCGCCGACGGCCAGCCGCTGGTTAAAGGCAAGCGGGTGACGGGGTTTACCAACTCTGAAGAAGAGGCGGTGCAACTGACCAACGTCGTGCCGTTCTTGGTGGAGGACATGCTCAAGGAGAAAGGCGGCGTGTATTCCAAGGGTGCGGATTGGGCGAGTTACGTGCTCACGGATGGTTTGCTGATCACCGGGCAGAATCCGGCATCGTCCGAGGCGGCCGCAGAGGCCCTGTTGGCGAAGTTGAAATAACATCAAGAGATCGCAGCCTTCCTGAGGCTGCGATCTTTTTTAGGCGACTGAGGTTTACCTCAACGCTGCAAAACACGCTTCAATCGAACGCCGCTGCGTCTCGGCATACAACCCCAATTCATCAATCGTCGGTCGTCCCAAGGCTTGTTCAAACGCCTGGCGGTTCGAATGCACGCCGTAATTTACCTGCGCGGCATCTCCCAGATTGGACTGAAATATCCCCGCCGCACTGACCGGCAGAAAATCTTCATACACCAACGGTTCCACCCGCAAATAGCCGCCGCTGAGCAGATCGTCCAGGGTCAAGGACTTCAGCTCATCCGCCGCCAGGCCTTTTTCCGTGACGAAATAGCGGAAGTACGCCAGTTCCTGTTGGCGCATGCCGTCATAGGTGTCAGGGAATTCGCCGAAATGCTGCGTCATCAACGCGTTGTAACGTGCGGCATTGGCTTCGTTGGGGAAGTCGTTCAACTCATCGCGGGCGGCGTTTAGCAGACGGTCGTACAACGCCCGGCCTTTGGGGGTGAGCGCCGCGCCCCGTTGTTCGATTTCACCAAAACGTGCGCTGTGGCTGCCGCGAGTCTCGGCTTGATCGGTGAAGGCAATTGGTTCGTCCAGTGCCTTGAAGCTGGTCTGGCGCAGCAGAATCGGGCACTGACGGCGGGGCGGGCCTTCGATCACGGCTTTGGGCGTGATGCCATGGGCGGGCATTTGTGCCTGGACGATGTCGATGTCCAGGGTGCGCGGCGTCAGGTGATTGATGTGCGGGCCTTTGAACGCCACCACGTCGGCGATCAGGCGGTGCTGTGCGCTGAGTTTCTGGTACTGCTCGGCGGTGACGGTGGCGCTGTGGTGCCAGCGAAAGGTTTCCAGCGCCTGTTCGACGAAATCCCGGGCCTCTTGTTCGGTAAGGCCGCCTTCGGTTTCAGCGCGCTCGATCAGTGCCAGCGCGGTCGGGGTGAAGATCTGGCGTTTATCCAGTACCGACTGGGCGAAGGCCCGCAGTGCCGGGTCTTCGATCAGTTCCAGGCGCAGCAGCGAGGTGAACACCCGAAACGGGCTGACTTGCAGCGAAGCTTCGTGCACGGCGCGGAATGCGGTGGAATGCACCGGTACGCCGGCCGGGGTCAGGTCGTAGTAACCGACCGGTTGCATGCCCATCACCGCGAACAGGCGGGCGAGGGTGGCCAGTTCGCCAGCGGTGCCGACGCGGATGGCGCCGTGTCGCTCAAGGTCCAATCGCTCGATTTCGCCGGTGCTGTTCAATTGCCGGGCGATCTGCGGGTCGCTGTCCAGCACGTGACGGTTGGTCTGCTCCACCAATTCCATCAGCGCGCCGTACAGCGGCACTTCTTCGCGGTACATGTCGGACATCGCTTTGGAGAAGCGTTGGCGGATCAGGTCAGGGCTGACGAAGTTTGGGTGGCTCATGAAAAAAATTCCTGGCGCGGTGACGTGAAGGATGGGGGAAAAGATCGCAGCCTTCTGCGGCGCCGACAAACGAAGAATCTTACGGACTTCATTCTGCCAAGGACTGCATGCACCTGTCCGGTGTAGCCGCTACCGAGCCTGGTGGTTACAGGTGAGAACGGCTTTCCGAGCGCAGCGATCCGAGGAACTCCCGGTACAGTCGCGCTGCATTGGTCGGCTGTTCGACCATTGGCATATGGCCGCTGTGGTCCCAGATGACCACTCGCAAATCAGCAATGCCTTTACTCCACACGGCCACGCTGCTGACATCGATCAAGCGATCCTTGTGGCCCCATAGCAACAGGGCCGGGCATTTGATGTCGGGCAGTTTGGGCTCCATCGGCGGGCTGGCACGGAAATCGTTGAAGATTTCCTCCAGCTCCTCGCGACTCTGTTCATAGCGCAGCGCAATCGCATCCAGCACCACCCCCGGCACCCACGGCGGCTCGGCCATGGTCATGGCGTAGAAGCGCCGGAATTCCTCCCGCGAATGAATCAAAAACGGGTTGTGTCCCTTGGCCAGGTGTCGCTCCAGGTCGCTGGCTTCGGGGGCGGTCACGCCGGCCGGATCGATCAGCGCGACCGAGGCAATCCGCTCCGGATACGTCGCCGCCAGCCACGCCGCCATGTAGCCGCCCATCGAGTTGCCGATCACATGGACCTTGTCGACCCCGCAGACGTCCAGCAGCTGGATCATTCGTTTGGCCTGCAGGGGGATGTCGTAGCCGCCCCCGGCCTTGAAGCCGGTTTCGCCATGACCGGCGATGTCGGGGATGATCACGCGATAGTTGCCAACAAAATGCCGGGCGAAACGCAGCCAGATGTTCTTGTCGGCGCTGTAGCCATGCAGCATCAGCACGCTGCTGGACGCTTCGTATGGCCCGCCTTGCCACGTCGACACGGTCATTTCGGCGATCGGCACAACGATCTTGTGCAGCCGATACAGCTTGGCCTCCAGGGCCGTGTCCAAGTCATACAGCCAGTAACCGATGGCCGGGTAGCTCAACCAGCTCCAGGCTACGAAAACGGCGATAGCGACAACTAAAACAAGCATCAGGCGTTTTCCTTGGCAGTGATCAGGACAAAATGTGGTCGGCGGGTTTCAGTGCCCGGGTCAACCGGTGATAGCTGAAACTGAACCCCGGAAACATGGCAACGACGTGACCGCTCCTGCTTTGATACCAACTGTGGCAGCCGCCGGACTTCCAGACGGTGCGTTCCATTTCCCGGTGGATCATCTCAGTGTAGGTACGTTCTGCCTCGGGGCGAACTTCGATGCTGCGCAAACCGCGTTCTTTGAGCGTGCGAATGCAGTCGAGGATGTAGTTCATCTGCGATTCGATGATGAACAGCGCCGAGGTGTGGCCGATGCCGGTGTTGGGGCCGGTGACGATAAACAGGTTGGGAAAGTCCGGCAGGCTGGTGCCCAGGTACGCCCGGGGATACTGCGCCCAGACGTCTTTGAGCCGGGTGCCGTTCTTGCCGGTGACCGGGTAGGAAATCACCCCGTCGGTGGCGTCGTACCCGGTGGACCAGACGATCAGGTCCAGATCGATGTGCTGGCCATCCTGGGTGACGATGCCGGTTTCGTCGATGGATGCGATGCCTTGCTCGCGGCTGTGCAACGTCACGTTGCTGCGCCCCAGCGCCGGGTACAGGGTGCTTGAGATAATCACGCGCTTGCAGCCGATGGTGAAGTCCGGGGTCAGTTTTCGACGTAATTCGGGGTCGGGCACCTGGCGCTTGAGGAAGCGCAGGGCGTGTTGCTGGACCATGCGAATCGCCGGTTTTGAGTACTTGAAGGCAATCACCCGGGTTTCGAACTGCCAGTAGAGCATCCAGCGCAGCAGCTTATACGCTGGCTTCAGACCCAGCAGCCAACGCTGGAAGGGGCCGAACGTGCGGTCGGCGCGTGGCAGCACCCAGTGTGGCGTGCGCTGGAACACATGCAGGTGCTCGACGTCTGGAGCAATCGTCGGGATGACCTGGGCGGCACTGGCGCCGCTGCCGACGATGGCGACGCGTTTGTGCCGGTAGTCGAAGGCGTGATCCCAATTGTTCGTGTGAAAAGTCTTGCCTTGAAAGCGTTCCTGGCCTGCGAAACGCGGGATGACCGGTTGGCTCAACGGCCCCGTGGCATTGATCAGGAACTGCGCATAAAAAGTGCCTTTGGTGCCGGTGTGGACGGCCCAGCGCTGATGGTCGGCGTCCCATTCGATGGATTCGACATTGGCTTGCAACTCGACTCTGTCGCGCAGGCCGAAGCGGTCCACCACGTACTCGGTGTAGTGGTGCAGCTCGGCCTGTTCGGCGAACATTTGCGTCCAGCGGTAAGGGGCGAAGGACAGTGAGTAAAGCGGCGAGGGCACGTCGACGGCAGCGCCGGGGTAGGTGTTCTGGCACCAGGTGCCGCCGAAAAAGTCCCGTCGTTCCAGCAGGCGAAAATCGTCGATGCCTGCCTTGAGCAAATTGATCGCCGCGCATTGACCGCCAAAACCGCTGCCGATGATCAACACTTGAAAGGTCTGCATGGGCCTCCTTGGTAAGGGTTGCTGATCGAACCCTCTCTTCATGTATAGCCAAACATTCGCCGCTCGACCTGCACAAACCCGGCTGCCCGCCGGTGATGGCTATTTAACGTTGCCCTGATAGACTCCCAGCACACCTGCTAACCCGGTGCTATCAGGTTCCGCTCAGGCGCAGAGGCCCTTATGGGAAAAACGGGAGGAAAAGGGCTTTCTCTGGCCAGGAGGCTCTACACATCGCGAACCCTGGGCCTGGTGCTTGGGTTGTTGTGCGTGGGCGCGGCGATGTATCCACTCGATCCGGCGCCATGGGTATGGGGGCTGATGGTCTTCAATGGCGTGCTTTGGCCACATGTTGCCTATCAATGGGCGCGTCGGGCGAAGGTTCCCTTTCACGCCGAACATCGCAACATACTGATCGACGCCTGCCTGGGCGGATTCTGGGTCGCGGCGATGCACTTCAATCCGCTGCCGAGTGCGGCGACGCTTTCGATGATGGCCATGAATAATGTGGCCATTGGCGGGTTGCGTTTCCTGCTGGTGGGAACGGTCGCGCAGGTTCTCGGCATTGGTGTCGGCATGCTGGTGTTCACACCGGCCTTCATCGCGCCAACCAGTCCGTTGCAGCTCTATGCCTGTTTGCCGCTGCTGACCCTGTACCCCCTGGCGCTGGGCTGGATCTGTTTTCGGCAGGCCACCACCCTGGGCCGGCACAAACGTGAACTGTTGGCCCTGAGCCGCACCGACAGCCTCACCGGCCTGCTGAACCACGGGGCCTGGAAAGATCAGATGGAAGTTGAATTCCAGCGTTGCCAGCGCCAGCAACAGGGCGGCGCGATTGCGCTGATCGACATCGATCATTTCAAAGCCATCAATGACACTTACGGCCACGTCGCCGGGGACATTGTGTTGCGTCAGCTGAGCAAAATGCTCAAGCAGAATCTGCGGGCAACTGACGTGGCGGGGCGTTATGGCGGTGATGAGTTCTGCGTTTTGTTGCCGGACTTGCCCCTCGACAGCGCCGCGGCCGCCATGGATGCCTTGCGTGATCGCTTCGCCACCTTGGGTTACGAGCAGAACCCGGCGCTCAACGTCAGCCTGAGCATTGGTCTGGCAGCGTTCAGCCCGGCACACACCGACGCCACCCTGTGGCTCAACGACGCCGATCAAGCGCTCTACGAAGCCAAGACCACCGGCCGCAACCGCGTGATCTGCCGCATTGGCGGCCAGCCCCAGCACGAGCTGCTCGACCCGGTCTGAAAGACGCATTTATCCCTCTGTGGGAGTGAGCCTGCTCGCGATGGCGGTAGTTCATGCAATATCAATGCAAGCTGACCCACCGCTATCGCGAGCAGGCTCGCTCCCACAGGGGATTGCGGTGTGTCAGGTCTGTGGATGTCGCATCCGGTCTAGAGCCTTGCGCCGTAGTCAGGTAGGGTGTTTTTGCCCCCCGACACGAAACAAGGACCGATTCATGACGCTCAAGCTCCCTCGCTCACTGCTGGCCACTAGCCTTGGCCTGACCCTCGCCCTCGGTGCTTTGGCCCCTGCGGCTTACGCCGAACCGCACAAACAAGTCTTCGCCGATTCCGAGCAATACAAAGGTGAAGCCCTGAAACTCCTGGAACGCCTGGTGAACATCGACTCCGGTTCCGGCTATGAGCCCGGCCTGACGCAAGTGCGTGACATCGCCATCGATGAGCTGAAAAAGCTCGGTGCCACCATCGAACTCGTGCCGAATACGCCGGACAAGAGCAGCCATGTGATCGCCACGCTCAAAGGCACCGGCAAGGCGAAAATCCTGCTGATGGCGCACATGGACACGGTGTTCAAGGAAGGCTCGGCTGCCGAGCGCCCGTTCCACATCAAGGATGGCCGCGCCTACGGGCCGGGCGTGATGGATGACAAGGGCGGCATCGTCGCCGGGATCTACGCGTTGAAAGTCCTGAAAAATATCGACTTCAAGGACTATGCGCAGATCACGTTCCTGCTCGACGCCAGTGAAGAAACCGGCTCGGACATCGCCACCGACCTGATCAAAAAGACCGCCAAGGCTCACGACGTAACCCTCAACCTCGAACCGGGCCGCCCGGCGGATGGCCTGGTGGTGTGGCGCAAAGGCAGCGCCACCGCCGTGGTCGAAGTCAAAGGCAAAGCCGCTCACGCCGGTGTCGCGCCGGAGCTGGGACGCAACGCGGCGATGGAGGCCGCACACCAGATTCTGCAGCTCGGCAAGCTGGGCGACGAAACGAAGAAAACCACCATCAACTTCACCGTGCTCAAGGCCGGCGACCGAACCAACGTGATTCCAGACCAGGCCACGGCCAAGGCGGATGTGCGGGCGGCGGTGCCGGAAGAGTTTGACCGCATCGAGAAAGACCTGGCGCGGGTGTCCCAGGACAAGTTGATTGCGGATACTCAAGTCACGACCACCCTCCAGCGCGGCCTGCCGCCGATGCCGCAGACGGCGGAATCGGATCGACTGATGGCGATGGCGCAAGGGATTTACGGTGAACTCGGTCGCAAGTTGACCGAAGAAGGCAGCGGCGGGGCGGCGGACGCCAGTCTCTCGGCCGGTGTGGGTACGCCGACGCTGGATGGGTTCGGGATTGTTGGCGGCAATATCCATACGCCCGAGGAGTACGCGGAGGTCGAGAGCGTGGCGCCGCGGATTTATCTGCTGTCGCGGATGATTATGGAGTTGGCCAAAGCTCACTGAATGATCGTTCCCACGTCGAACCGTCTGCGTGGGAATGCCTCAACGGACGCTCCGCGTTCGGCTCCGGAAGGGACGCAGAGCGTCCCGGGCTGCATTCCCACGCAGAGCGTGGGAACGATCGACTTGTGGCGCACAACTTTCCAAGACGTTTCCTACAACGTACCCTGTTGCCGCGTTTCGGTATCGACCCCTATAGTTCGGGCTCGCGGAAAACTCTGCGAACGACCTTGGCCGGTCGACCACACCAAACGCATCAGTGTCATTGTTCAGGCATTTTCATGTCTGGATATCGTGTTATGGCAGCTGTGCGCGGGACACCTTAGGGTGTGCCGGTTGTGGGTGTGCCGGTCGGCCAACCCGCACACAGCTGCCACCTTAATTCGCTTGGCCGCGAACGGTGGTAGCTCAAATATGGAGTTACACCCCATGTTCGACCAAGTCATGCCGCGCTACCTCCCCATCGACACCTACGACGCCGAAAACCCGGTGCTCTTCATCAATACCCACAAAGAACTCAGCGACCTCGCTGCCTGCGCGGCGCATCGCTTTACCGTGGTTCGCGATCTGGCGGACACCTTGTCCACGCTGGGCCTCAAAGGCATTTCCGATTGTGATTTAACGCGTGTGACGAGCGCCGTGCATCTGTTGATGCGCGAGGGCTGTGCGATTCTGGATGTGATTCAGGCGCGGGCGTTGCAGCGGGAGGAGGGGTTCAAGACTGCAGTTTAACGGTGATTGAACTGACGCCATCGCGAGCAGGCTCACTCCCACATTGGATTGCAGGCGTACACAAATCATGTGTCCACCAAAAAATCACTGTGGGAGTGAGCCTGCTCGCGATGGCGTCGGCTCGGTTCACACACTCAAACGTGCTAAACCGTTATTCCTTCACACTCATAAACTCTTCAGCCCAACGAATATATTCCTCCGGCTGCGTATAAGTATGAGTCAGTTCGGTCGCGCTCAAATCCGCCGCCTGGGTAAAGATCTGCCGCTGCTCGCGCAGGCTGTCGTAAGTTGCCTTGATCGCCGCAAAGTACGCGCCGTGACCGTCGATGGTCACCCGCACGCCCAGTTCAGCCAGGCGTTTGTCATCGCGCAGCGCCGGGTTGCCGTAGGTGACCAGCATCAGCGGTACGCTCAGGTGTTCGGCAATCTTTTCGAGGTGTTCGAAGTCGCGCACGCCGACCATGCAAATGCCGTCAGCACCGGCTTTCTGGTACTGCTGGGTGCGGCTGATGACTTCCTGCACCGGCAGTATCCCGGCATTGGTGCGAGCAATGATTGCCATCTCTGTATCGACACGCGCTTCCAGGGCCGCGCGAATCTTGCCGACGCCTTCCGCGACCCCGATCAGGTCGGTGGATTTGCGGCCGAATTGTGCCGGCAGCAGGGTGTCTTCGATGGTCAGCGCAGCGATGCCGGCGCGTTCCAGTTCGACGATGGTGCGCATTACGTTGAGTGCGTTGCCGTAGCCGTGGTCGGCGTCGGCGATCACGGGTAATTGCGCCACACGGCCAATGCGCGTGGCCTGCTCAGCGAATTCGCTGAGGGAAATCAAGGCGAAGTCAGGGGCGCCCAGCACCTGCAATGAAGCAACCGATCCCCCCAGGATGCCCACTTCAAAACCCAGGTCAGCGGCAATACGGGCCGACATCGGGTCGAAGACCGACGCCGTGTGATAGCAAGCGTTGGACGCAAGCAGCTCGCGAAAGCTACGGCGCAAATCTTGATGAGAGAGCCTGGACATATGAGTTCCACCAATACAAAGGAATGGAAAGGCTTGAGCAAAGGTGTCAACGCCGAAGGAACAAAAGGCTATCACGCGGGGGAGGTGAAGATGATGACGAATTTTGCACGGACATAAGTCTGTTAATCAGCCCCCCAACTTGGATGCAAAAAAAGGCTGCAGACCTTTTCAGTCTGCAGCCCCGATGTAGCGTTTAACGAAAGCGATTTCAGCCGTGTGCTGGCACGCTCCAGATTTTCTTGATTTCGTGGATATTGCCTACGTTATAGCGAGGCATGAAACTGGCACACGGGGACAGAGCCGTGGTTTTGACCGGTGTATTGATCACGTTGGTGCCAGCGTGCATCAGAGGGGTTTGGGTCCATTGGGTCATAGGCGTTTTCATACGGTTTTTCCTTTTATATTTATGGGTGCAGGTTTTAACTACCCGCGTTGGAGCAAGGACAGCGTTTCTTCATAGAAAGCTGTTTCGTGCATGGCAATGCCGGGATAGGTCGGCACATAGTTCTCGTCGAAGCTCCAGGCTTCTTCTGTTTTAACGGACCGTTGAGGATGAATAAGCAAACTCAACGATGCGGACATTGTTGTGGGTGGAAGCTGCTTGTGCACTTCGTTCAATGGGCGCATGTGCAGGATTTCTCCAGGCGCCAGTTTAAGTACTCTTTCTTCGCCAAGAAGTGGTCTTTTTCCGGCTCGAATGGGTGCATCGCCAAGGATTTCTCGTGTAACAGTTGTATACCCGTCTCCGCTATAACCCACGGCATAGATTTCAAAGTCGTGGGTGTGGTTCAGGTCATAGATGAATGTTTCACTTTCATCTTTCGAAGAGACCGGAGACCAAAACCCCAAGCGGACAGTAAATAGATCGTTGTAATGCAATACAAATGCATAAGCGTTGTAGAGGCTGTTTCGCGTGCTGAAACCTTCTTGTTGAATAACGGTGTAAAGATGTTCACTCAACAATGTACGGTGAGTCGCCAGTTGGCGCAGGTCTTCCATGATCTTTAGCTTGTCTCGCTCTAGATCGTAATTCGTCATGCGCTCAACAAACGTATTGAGCTTCATGCCGCTTCACTCTGTTGGTCGAGCAAGACGTTCAGGTGGTTGTTTTCGAGGTTTCTCAACAGAGGCACGTAATTCAGTGCGGCCTGCTGGTCCGTTTGTTGAATCACCTGAAAGGCCTTCCAGGCAACAGCGGGGTGGTAGTGATAAATCAATTCTTCGGCCACATGACGCGCCTCTGGATCCTGAACGGTCTCCAGCAACTCAAGGCTCACCAGGTAGCGTGCAGCGCTATCGTCATGGGGGAACCAGGCGATTTTGCTCAGTGAAGCGCGGTCAAACACGCCAATGTCTGCACTTCGGTCTGGCAGGTTGATGCTGCCGATAAAGGCCTTGTGCCCAGTGCCTGTCGGATTGCTGTCGAACAGGACCTTCGTGCCGTCGATGAATAGCGGATTGTCGGCGTCGACGATGATCCATTGCCCCAGCGTCAACTTGTCATCCTGTATTTCATATAGCTGGACCGGGAATGACTGATCGTTGATAGCGAACAAAATACTGTTCCCTGGAACGGTGTAGAGCAGTTGTGAGGCGCCAGCGTTGTCAGGTGCCTTGAGGCCGATGTTGCCATCGCCGTTACAGTGCAGTATCAGTGTTCTGGTGTGAATGTTTGTTGACTTCATGATCTCTGCACTTCTAGAAGTTTCATGAGTAAGTGCAGTATTTTCGCTCAACTGATTGGCGAGTCTTTCGATGTGTCTGGTGATGTCCAGGGTTTCAAGGCTTTTTATAAGATGGCCTGGCGATAGGCCTTTGTCTAAAAGTGTCTCGATCATGAAGTGGCCTGCTTTGCTGGAGTTTAAGATGGAGCGTGTCAGGAAGTAGAGGGTTTCGACATTGGCGGAGCTTGCAACAGTTGCCAATGGTTTTTGATGTCGTGAATGTTGCCGATGTTCAGGCGCGGTGTCGTTCCCCAGCAATTAATCGCACTGTTGTTTTGTGTGGGGGTGCTGATTACATTAGTTGCTGCACGAAATATCGGCGTGTTGTGCCAGTTGTTTATTGGCTGTCGCATGGTTAACTCAGTGGGTGTAGTTGCTGTGTGTTCTAAGTATGGTGATGGCGGTGATTGAAGGCAAATCGTTAGTTGTTAGTTGATGTTGTGAGTTGTTATTGGATGTTTTGGGAGGGCATGACAAGTCACACAGTGCACGTCGACGGTTAATAGGAGTGTCTAGTGATCAGGTAAACGAGTGCCTCTGGGCAACGCCTTAAAACCAAGTTGAATCACGCCGCAACAGACTGCTGCTGTTGCTTGCGCAGCAGCACGGCACGTACCGAGTCGCCAGGTTGTAGTTGCAGGCGTTTGGCTGTGAGGCGGTCAACGATCAGGCTATTGCCCACCCGTCTGGCCTGGGCGGCGGTGATGCGGCAGTTTTCCAGGCGACGATTGTGGATCAGCCACACCGGTGCCTGTTCGTCTGGCGTACCAATGGCCAATAACAGTGGCTGGCTGTCACGTACAGTGCGGATTTTCGCGATAGGGGCCTCGATCACCGGGCCGGCATCAAAGATGTCGATGTAGCCCTGATGGGCAAACCCTTCGGCGCAGAGGATCTTCAGCGCCGGTTCGGTATTGGGGTGCGCCTTGCCGATAACGGCCTGGGCCTGTTCGGTGAGCAGGCAGGTGTAGAGCGGTTGGCGGGGCATCAGTTCGGCGATGAACGATTTGCTGCCCAGCCCCGACAGGTGATCGGCGTGACTGAAATCCATCTTGAAGAAGTGCCGGCCCAGGCTGTCCCAGAACGGGGAACAGCCATGTTCATCAGCGCTGCCACGCAGCTCGGCGATGAGCTTGTCACCGAACAGGTGCGGGAACTCGGCAACGAACAGTAAACGCGCCAGCGACAGCAACCGGCCGTTACTGCCATGGCGTTGATCGTGCCGCAGGAAGAGCGAGCAGATTTCCGATTGGCCGGTCATTTCGTTGTTCAGGAACAGCGTTGGAATCTGCCGCTGGATGCCGAGGTCCGGCGACGAGCTGACTGTCAGCCCGACCCGATAGTTGTACCAGGGCTCACGCAGGCCGACGGCGCCAGCCAAGGCACTGATACCGACCACTTGCTGATCGTCGTCTTCAAGGACGAACAAATAATCGGCATCCGCACGCTCGACCTGTTCGGCGAAGGTGCGCTGCGCCCAGCGGACCCGGTGCGCCAGGCGTTCTTCATTGGCCGGCAGGGTGGTAAAACCGGGGCCGGCCTGTTGCACCAGATCCATCAAGGCGGGCAGGTCGGTGACGCGAACCGGGCGGACGATCATGATGCAGCTCCTTCTTCGCGCCTGCTCGAGCGCTGTCGTTGGGCACGGGGCCGAGTGAGGCTCACAGGGCGATCAGCCGAATCGGGCTGCCCTCGGTCACGTTCAGGGCGGCGCACATCGGCGCGCTCAATTGCACCGGTTGTCCGACCTGGACATCCAGTTCGGCGACGATGGCCCGATAGTCCTTCAGCGAATCGTTGCTCACCAGGTAACTGCCGCGCGCATCAACATGCGAACCGGTTTGCACCGTGCCGGTCTGGCTCTGGGCGATGGAAAGGATGTTCGAGGTGCGCGCATACAAGGTCGGGCCACCGTCGAAAAGGTCGATGTAGCTGTTGGTTTCAAAGCCTTCGCGTTCGAGGATATCGAAGGCTTCCTGGCCATCGGGGTGGATGCGGCCAATGCACGCCTGCGCCGCTTGCGGCAGCATCGGCACGTAGATCGGGTATTGCGGCATCAGCTCGGCGAGAAAGGTCCGGCTCTCCAGACCGCAAAGCCGTTCGGCCTCCACGTAAGGCAGGTCAAAGAAATGCTTGCCCACCGCATCCCAGAACGGCGACTGCCCTTCATCGGTGCTGAAGCCGACGATCTCGGTGATCACCGTGTCGGCAAAGCGCCGCGCATGGGCGGCGATGAACAGCAACCGGGCCCGCGACAGCAACTGCGAAAAGTCTGTTCGCACCAGCGCGGCGTCGATATGAAAGCCGCGCAGCAAGGTGTGGCCGTTGAGGTCGTGACACAACGACAGCGCCGGCACGCCATGCTCGATGTTCAATTCCCGGGACGCGCTGGTGAAATGGCGATTGCGCAGGCTGTAGAACGGCTCGCTGAAACCGGCGGTGGCCAGGATTTCCGAGCAGCCCACCAGCCGTTGGGCCTGCAGATCCTCAAGCACGAAGAAATAGTTCTCCGGGCCATGCGCCGCAACGTCTTTGTCGAATGAGGCGCAGGAATCGAGAATCCTCATGCGCAGGCGTTCGGTGTCGTCCGGCAAGGACGTGACGCCGACCAGGCTGTCGCGCGCCAGTTGCTGCAACTGGGGCAGGTCGGTTAGTTCGACTGGGCGTAAGACCAGCATGGACGCACTCCTGTATCAAAGGGTTCGACGGTTGGCACCGAACCTGACTATCACTGTCAATTTCCACGCGTTAAAGCGGCGGTCGCCTGAATTGTTGTCAGACGCCGCCCTTTTTCTTGTCAGCCGTTGCGCGGATCAGGCAACGCTGTGTTGACGCCGAGCTTGTTCAGGAAAAACAGGTACACCAGACCCAAGGCAATCCAGATCAAACCGAGCTTTTGCGCATCGACGCCCATGTTGTACATGATGGCCGCGACGATGATGAAGCCAACGACCGGGCAGATCAGGTGGCGAATCACCTGACCGGACTTTTGCCGACGCCAGTAATAATTGATGACGGTCAGGTGCAGCAACATGAACCCGCTCAGCGCGCCAAAGTTCACCAGCGAGGTGAGGGTGTCCACGGCGTTGATGAACAGGTAGCAGATCACCAGCGACAGCAGCGCCACCAGATAGATGCTCAAGTAAGGGGTGTTGTGTTCAGGATGGACCCTGGCCAGTATTTTCGGCAGTTTGCCGTCCCGGGCCATACCGAACAGCAGGCGCGAAACCGCCGCTTGCGAAGTGATTGCCACTGCCACACCCCAGGCCAGGGCCGTGGCCACGCCGGTCAGGGTCGCCAGCCAACTGCCGGCAGCCAGTTCGGCGATTTCATAAAACGCGGTGTCCGCCGAGGTGAAGCCCATGCCGGCGGCCAGGTCCGTGGCGATCCAGGTCTGCACGATAAAGATCACACCCATCACGAACAGAGTGATCAATGCAGCCTTGCCGACGCTGCGGCCCGGGTCAGTCTTGATTTCTTCGGCGAGGGTGGAGATCGCATCGAATCCGAGGAACGACAGCACCGCAATCGACACGGCTTGCATCAGCAGGGCGAAGTTGAATGTTTCCGGGTTGTACACCGGCGCCAGGGTCAACTGGCCGTGGCCGCCGCCGTTGTGCAGGGCGTTCCAGGCGTAGAACAGGAATATCCCCAGCACCACGAGTTGCGCGAGCAGAAAGAGGATGTTCAGGCGCGCGGTGAAGGTGATGCCGCGCAGGTTGACGAACGTCGCACTGACCAGAAAGGCCAGGATGAAGCCGACTTTGGGAATGTCCGGGTAGAGATGATTCAGCGCCATGGCCGCGTAAACATAGAGCAGCGGCGGAATCAGCAGGTAATCGAGCAGCATCAGCCAGCCAGCGATAAACCCGACATGCGGGTTGAGGCCGCGTTGCGCGTAGGAATACACCGAGCCGGCAATCGGAAAGGCCCGCGCCATGCTGCCGTAACTCAACGCCGTGAACAGCATCGCCAACATGCCGATGAGGTAGGCCAGCGGCACCATCCCCGGCGCTTCGGCGTTAACGTAGCCATATACGCCAAAGGGCGCGATGGGGATCATGAAGATCATCCCGTACACCACCAGGTCGGTCAGCGTCAGGCTACGTTTCAACTCTTGCTTGTAGCCGAATTCTTCTATTTCCATAAGACCCTTCTCCTTGGGATGGACGCAGCTACACGCTGCGGGTTTGACGCGATTCCTTTACAACAACGGCCGCAGGTAATCGGTCCAGCGATCGATGGCTTCAGGTGTGCGTAGCAGGTCGTTGCGCACCTCGATCAACACCGCCTCCAGTCCTCTTGCGTCGCCGTGGACCGGCACGGTCATGTCGCCCAGTGGGTTGATTTTGTACGGCTCATTACCCGCCACCTTCAAGGGATGTTGGCTCAGTCCGTCAAGCAATCGTTGGGCATAGCCCTTGGCTTCGCCAAACAGCACGCCAGCTTCCAGTGTGCGCGGCTGGCCGTGGTAAACCGGGGTAAAGCTGTGAATACCCACCACCCGAACCGGCCGGCCTTGGGCCAGACGCTGGTCGATCAGCGTTTGCAGCTGGTCATGAAAGGGTTTGAACAGGCATTCGCGGCGATATTTGCGGGTGGCTTCATCGAGATCTTGATTGCCCGGTATGTGATAAATCTCGCTTTTGGCAGGGATGCTGTCCGGGGCACCGAGTGGGCGGTTCAGGTCGATCAGCAGTCGCGAGTAATTGGCGGCCAGCAAAGTGGCGCCCAGCGCTTCGGACAAACGCTCGGCCAGTGCCAGGGCGCCAATGTCCCAAGCGATATGTTCGCTCGCCGCTTCATGACTCAGGCCAAGGTCCGTTAACCCGGCCGGGATGAAACGGCTGGCGTGTTCGCACACCAGCAACAGCGGGTGTTCGGAAGCTTCCCGATGCAGGGTGTAGGCGGGCTCGGTAAAAAGACCGAGTTCAGCGGATTCAGTAGAGGCGCGCATAGTGCTCACAGCATTCGGCGGGCGACAGCTGTTCCGTCAGCGTCAGCTCCTGGGTTTTAAGGGCAAACCAAGTGTCCAGTAAAACGCTCGGCAGGTTTTCGATCAGTGCCTCGCTGTTGCGCAGGCAGTCCAGTGCCTGGGCAAGCGAAGCGGGCAGGGCGACGATGCCGCGAGCGTGGCGTTGTTCTTCGTTCAGGGAATCGGGCACTTCGTCGGTGATCGCGTTCAGGGCCAGGCGCTGCTCGATGCCCAGGCGGCCCGCGATCAGTAGCGCGGCCATCGCCAGGTGCGGCGAAGCCGTGGCGTCCATTGCACGAAATTCAAGGTTGAATTGCGCCGCCAGTGATTTGCCACCGAGGCTGACGGTCGGGCAAATCCGCAGCGCCGCTTCACGGTTCTGCTGGCCGAGGCACGCGTACGACGCGCTCCAGTGATGCGGCTGCAAACGCTGGTAAGACACCGGCGTCGGCGCGGTGAAGGCGCAAAGTGCCGGCAAATAATGCAGGACGCCGGCGGCCCAGTGCTGGCCAAGGGTCGACAGGCCGTTGGTGGTGCCGGCGTCGTACATCAGCGGTTGGCCGTTCAGGTCCAGCAAACTGATATGCAGGTGTACGCCGTTGCACACTGCCTGCTCGGATGTCTTGGGGGCGAAGCTCACGTCCAGGCCCATCTGCCGGGCGATGTCGCGGGTGATTTCACGCACGTTCACCGCGCGGTCGGCGGCGGCCACGCCAAGGGTCGGACGGCAGGTGATTTCGTATTGATGCTTGCCGTATTCAGGCAGGAACATTTCCGGTTCGACACCGCCTGCGCGCAAGGCACTGAGCAGCCAGCCACCGAACTCGGCGCCTTGACGCTGGGCCTCAAGGGAAAATGCCAAGTGTTCAGCCGCGCCAGTGTCCAGGTTGAATTCATGTTCGAACGCAGCGTTGACCTGCACGCCCAGCTCGGCGCGATAACGCTCCACTTCATTGCGCAACACGGTCCGTGGGCAGGCACCCCACGGACGCCCATCGGTTTCGCGAATGTCGCCGTGGATGAAATCCAGCGCCGGGGCCCTGGCATCCGGTCCATTGTTGACCGTCACGCGGCTGCTCAAATCGGGAACAAGCCGCAAATCGCCATAAGCGCCCCACGGGTTGGTGGCGGCAATGATGTCTTGCGGGGTCAGGGCACTGTTGGCCGGCACCCAGCCGCAGCCCGCCACCCGGTAGTGTTCAAGCTCGTCGGTGGGAAACGAGCGACCGCGTGTCACGCCGATCAGGTCGGTGGTGACAATGGTGGTCATGGGCAGCGGCGACAGGCGTTCGCTCATGGTCGCAGCTCCTGCAACCGGCCGAGCACGGTCTGGGTGTCGGTGATCCAGCAGTAACCCTTGATGGCGTTCAGGCAGGCTTGATGACGTTGTGGTGTGTAGGTCGCGCAGGCGTCTTCCACCAGCGTTACCAGGTAGCCACGGTCCGCGGCGTCACGCACGGCCATGTCGACGCATTGGTCGGTGACGATGCCGGCGATGATCAGGTGCCGGGTTTCGAGATTGCGCAGCACGTAGTCGATGTTGGTGGAGTTGAAGACCCCGGAAGAGGTCTTGGGCAGGACGATTTCGTTCTCGGTCGGTGTCAGGTCGTCAATGATGCGCGCTTGCTCACTGCCCTTGGGCAAGTGCATGTCGGAGAGTTTGTGGTCGAGCGAGCGATCGCGGCCATCGGCGGTCAGGCTCTCGATGATCGTGTGCAGCACGTTTTGCCGTGCGCAGCGAAAGGCGCTGAGCAGCCGGCGTTGATTGGGCACCACCTGCATGTGCGTGCGCGTCAGGAAGTATTCGGCGTCCGGCCCGTTGAGGTGCGGGTCGAACTGCGGTTCGAGCCACGCCCGCTGCATGTCCACCAGCAACAGTGCGGTGTGGTCGGCGGTCAACGGCAAGTCCCTGGGTGAATGGTGGGGGAGCGTAAACATCCTTATTTTTCCTCCAGCAAGTGGGTGTCGAATTCGGTGCGCAGCGTGTCGATGCCTTCCAGGCGATCGGCCAGGTCCAGACTGCGCAAGGTCAGGCAGGCGATCAGCGCCTCGACCTGAGCCAGCGCCGGGACGAAGGTGTCAAACGCTGACACCGACTCCACTGGCGCACTGATGATCAGGTCCGCCATCTCGCGCAGGGGTGAAGCATAGATGTCGGTGAACAGCACCACTCGCGCATAGCGATTCTTGGCGGCACTCGCCACCCGCAGCGCTTGTGACTGGTAGCGGCGATAGTCGAATATCAGGACCACGTCCTGGCGCTGCACGTCGAACAGTCGGTCCGGCAATTGCGCGTTGTCTTCCAGGGCGAAACAGCCGGGTCGCAGCAGGCGCAAATGGTTGAGCAGGTATTGGGCGAGGAAACTGCTGAAGCGCCCGCCGAAGCAGTGCACCTGATGGCGGGTGTCGAGCAGCCACTCCAGCAGAATCCGCACATCTTCGGGCTGGGTCAGTGCATGGGTTTCTACCAGCGCCCGATGGCTGTCCGCCAGATACTGGCTCCAGACGTCGCCTTTTTGCAGATGAGAGCGAGGCTGTAACTGCGCGCTGGGAGACCGCAAGCGATGGTCCATGTCGCTGAGCAATGCCTCTTGGAAATCGGCATAACCGCTGAACCCGAGTTTTTTGACCAGGCGCACGATGGTCGGATCGCTGACACCGGCATGTTCGGCCAGGCGCGACATCGGCCCCAGCCCATTGCGCGGGTACTGGTCCAGCAAGGCACGGATGACCTTGCGTTCCGATGGCGTCAGTTCCAGGCCAGGATCGGTGATCAGGTCTCTAAGGGAGGGCATCCGGGCTCCTTGCTGGATGAGGTGTCGGTTTCGTTTCATAAATTGCTAAAACAGTATTTATGTAGCACTCGCTACATGTCTAGTGAATTTTCCCGTGGTTTTTTAACGCCCCGAAATGGGGCGAAAACCGCGTCCGCCGTGGGCTACACGGATGACGACTGGGTGTGTAGTCCATCGCCCATAAAGTTGTCAGAGATTGCCGAATTCCATCTTTTAGATCGGGCGGCGAGTGCGTGGTACCGGATGAAACGAAACGCCCTGGATCGCACGTCTTGCGGCACAATTGAACAAATACCCACGGCGTCGAGCCGTTCTTCGTTACATCGACAGGGTGATTATCCGTGCAGGCGACCCGTTTGACCCTGATGTGCCACGCTCGAACCGTCGCACAAAAATTAGCGATCTTTCCTACGAACGAACCCCTGGAAATGGAGTGGGTATTGGCGAGGGGAACGCGCTGTCGCTCCTTCAAGGGAACGCCGCGATTGCTCTGTGCACCAGAGTTGCGGACGCTGCAGACGGCCGAGCTGTTTGGCGACAACGTTGAAATTGTCCCGGCGCTGAGGGATTGCGACTTCGGACGCTGGAAAGGTGTACGGATCGACGATCTGCAAAAATCCGAACCCGCGGCACTTCAGGCCTGGCTCGATGATCCGGCCTCGGCGCCGCATGGCGGTGAATCGGTGGCGCAACTCGGTGTGCGCGTGGCGCAGTGGCTCAAATCCCTGGAGGCCACACCGGGGCATGTCGTTGCCATCACCCATCCCTTTGTCATTCGCGCTGCATTGACCCATGTGCTGCAGGCGGCGGCCTTCAACCTGATCGACGTTGAACCGTTGTCGACCGTCGAGTTGCGGTTCACCGGCCGCTGGCGGTTACGCTTGCTCGGCACCGATGCAGAAGGAACACTTTGATGAAAAAGCTGCTGGTCATCGGCATCGGCGCCGGCAATCCCGACTACATCACGATGCAGGCCGTGAAGGCGCTGAACCTGGTCGACGTGTTTTTCCTGATGGACAAGGGCCCGGCCAAGGACAAACTGATCGACCTGCGCCGTGAGATCTGCGAGCGCTACATCACTGGTCGCGACTACCGCTTCGTCGAAGCCCACAGCCCGGAGCGCGAGCGTGGGGCGGTGGACTACACGAGCAGCGTGGACGATCTGAACCTTGCCAAGCAAATGACCTTCGAGCGGCTGATCAATGAGCAACTGTCCGACGACCAATGCGCAGGTTTCCTGGTGTGGGGCGATCCGGCGTTGTACGACAGCACGATTCGGATATTGCAGGCGATTCTGGCTTCGGGCCGTTGCGTGTTCGAGTTTGAAGTGATCCCCGGCATCACCAGCGTTCAGGCATTGGCGGCGCAGCATAAAGTGCCGCTCAATCGCATTGGCCAATCGATTGAAATCACCACTGGCCGACGGCTTGCGGCACGGCAGGTGAGCGATGCCGACAGCCTGGTGGTGATGCTCGATGCTCAGGATGCCTACCACCAGGTGGCCGATCAGGAGACCGAGATTTACTGGGGGGCTTACTTGGGGACGCCGGATGAGATCTTGATAAGCGGCAAGCTTAAGGACGTGGCGGATGAGATTGAACGGGTGCGCAAGGCCGCGCGGCTGGCCAATGGCTGGATTATGGATACCTATCTGTTGCGTAAGCCTTGAAGGTCGCGGCGCCTGAGCTGACGCCATCGCGAGCAGGCTCGCTCCCACAGTGGATCTCCAGTGCCACACAATCCCTGTGGGAGCGAGCTTGCTCGCGATGAGACCCTTAAATACACCTCAAATTATTGCCTTGCCCCCCGCCCAAACCGCTCCCGATACACCGACGGCGGCACGCCCACCACCCCGCGAAACGCCACCCGAAAACTCTCCACCGACCGATACCCGCACTGCCCGGCAATCTGATCGGTGTTCTGCCCGGTGCTTTCCAGCAACTCCCGCGCCCGCGCGAGCCGCTCATGCTGCAGCCATGCCTTGGGCGGCATGCCTGTGGCTTCAGTAAACCGGCGCAGAAAGGTGCGTTCACTCATGGCTGCCTCGCTGGCCAGTTCGCGAACTTCCAGCGGTTCATGCAAACGCTCGCGCGCCCATTGCATGACACGTGACAAATCGCTGCGCGGCGTCGGGCTGACCGGTGTGGGAATGAACTGCGCCTGACCGCCGGTACGCTGCGGCGACATCACCAGTCGCCGCGCCACCGAGTTCGCCACCTGCGTGCCGAAATCCCGTGCCACCAAGTGCAGGCACGCATCGATTCCCGCCGCGCTGCCGGCCGAGGTGATCAACTGACCGGAATCGACGTAGAGCACGTCCGGGTCCACCAGTATGTTGGGAAAGCGCTCGGCCAGCTCCGTGGTGTAACGCCAATGCGTGGTGGCGCTGTGGCCGTCGAGCAAACCGGTCGCCGCCAGCACAAACACGCCAGAGCAGATCGACAGCAATCGCGCCCCGTGTGCGTGGGCTTGGCGCAGGGCGGTGAGCAGGTGTTCGGGCACTGGCGCAGTGCGGTCGCGCCAACCGGGAATGATGATTGTGCGGGCGTTTTCGAGCAATTCCATGCCGCCATCGGCCAGCACCTGAATGCCGCCCAGTGCGCGCATCGGGCCCTGATCCACAGCGACGATACGCTGCTCATACCAAGGGAAATCAAACTCCGGCCGCGCCAGGCCAAAGATCTCCACGGCGATGCCGAATTCGAACGTACAGAGGCCGTCATAGGCCAGAATCGCGACCAATCCAGGGGCAGGCTGCATTTGGCGGAAAGTTCCCGGTGAGTGTCTTGTGCGCCACTGTAGCGGCAAGTGTCGGGCGGATAAAGTCCTCTCACACCCACTGAGACTTTGGAGTACAGCCCATGACCAGCCTGGTCCGCGAGATTCCCGCCGCCCCGTCGGCGATTGCCCTGATGCATTTCAGCAACCGCCTGACCTTTGAAACCGATTGTTCCGACGTCTTTGCGAGCCAGCAGGCCGGCGAGGTGGATTTTGTCCTGGTGGACGTGCGCGGACCGCTAGCGTTCGAGCGTGGGCATGTGCCGGGCGCGATCAACATTGCGGGGCGGTTGCTGACCGCCGAGCGCCTGGCGGATTACCCGAAATCCACCTTGTTTGTGGTCTATTGCGCCGGGCCACACTGTAACGGTGTCCACAAGGCCGCAGTGAAACTGGCGGCGTTGGGTTACCCGGTCAAGGAGATGATCGGCGGTGTGACCGGGTGGCTGGATGAAGGGTTGGCGTTGAGCGTTGCGGTGCAACGCCCGGCCACCGAAGCCGTGAAGTGTGAGTGCTGATCAACCGTGACGAGTCGCTGACGAAGCCGCCCACCACCCATCCAGCGTCGCCTGCAACCAATCGAACACGGCTGCATGAGCGGCGCTGTCCCTTGATTCCCGAGGCAACGGCGATTCATCGCCAAAATGCGCATTGAGCGTCGCCACCGACTCGGCATTCCACTCAGGGTGAAACTGCAACCCCACCCGGGTCGGCCCCACACGATACATCTGCTGCGCGCATTGATCGCTGCTGGCCAGCAATTGCGCCTCGGGCGGCAGGTCGATCGCATCTTCGTGCCACTCCAGCACCTTCAGCAACTGGCCATTGATGAACCTCACCGACGTCCAGCCAGTCTCGCTGCGGTCCATGCGCCGCACATTCCCTCCCAGACTCAGTGCCATTAACTGCGCCCCCAGGCAAATCGCAAACACTGCCGCGCCCTGATCCAGACTCGCCATCAGCCACTGGCGCTCGGCCTCCAGCCACGCAGGCCCAGCGTTGGATTCATAAGGCCCGCCCAATACAATCGCTGGCGCCGCACTCGCCGGCGGCAGTTGTCCCAGATCAGCGCGAAAAACCTTGAGCAGGATGTCCCGGGACTTGGCCCAGTCGGCAATGGCACCGGGGCCTTCGGCGGGGTGGTGCTGGATCAGATTCAAGGTGGGCATCAGCGCTCTCTGTCGGTTTTGTGTGTGGCTTTTGTCTGAAACAAGGGTTTGTCCTACAGTCTTTGCACCGCCTTGGCGCAGGCTTCAAGTGACATGAATTCAGGTGCTGTTTTTCTGTAAGTATTTGTCGCTTAAACACAATTTGCTCGCATGAAGCCACTCTAGACTGCCGGCCACTTCGGTTTTCACCGACCGAAAGATGCTAATCGAACGCTGCCAATAAAAGCCTCCGCACACAGGAGTAATAAATGAAGAAGCTAGTGATGTTCGGTGCCCTGGCACTGTCGATGTTGTCCCTGACCGCTGTGGCCGAAGACGCCAAGCCGATCCGCATCGGTATCGAAGCCGGCTACCCGCCATTCTCGATGAAAACCCCTGACGGCAAACTCACCGGTTTCGACGTGGATATCGGTGACGCGCTGTGTGAGCAGATGAAAGTGAAGTGCACCTGGGTCGAGCAAGAATTCGACGGCCTGATCCCGGCACTGAAAGTGAAGAAAATCGACGCGATCCTGTCGTCCATGACCATCACTGACGACCGCAAGAAGAACGTCGATTTCACCATCAAGTACTACCACACCCCGGCGCGCTTCGTGATGAAGGCCGGCACCGACATCAAAGACCCGCTGACCGAGCTCAAAGGCAAGAAAGTCGGCGTGCTGCGTGCCAGTACCCACGACCGTTTCGCCACCGAAGTGCTGGTGCCGGCCGGCATCGAGCTGGTGCGTTATGGCTCGCAGCAGGAAGCCAACCTGGACATGGTCTCTGGCCGCGTTGACGCGCTGCTGGCCGACTCGGTCAACCTGGACGACGGTTTCCTGAAAACCGACGCCGGCAAAGGTTTTGCCTTCGTTGGCCCGACCTACGAAGACGCCAAGTACTTCGGCGGCGGCGCCGGTATTGCGGTGCGCAAAGGCGATAAAGAGCTGGCGGACAAATTCAACACCGCCATCACCGAAATCCGCGCCAACGGCAAGTACAAGCAAGTGCAGGACAAGTACTTCGCGTTTGACGTTTACGGCGAGTAATCACGCCGTTTGAAAAAGTGGCAACCGTTGACGCGGTTGCCATTTTTTTTTCGCTCTCACTATTAAAATGAGATCCCTGTGGGAGTGATCTCAGTGCCCCTTATATTGGAGTTACCCATGCAACGCATCGACCATTCATTGCCCTGGAGCCACCTGGGCACCGAGCGCACCCTCAGCGTGTTTCGTTACGGCGCGGGCGCTCGCAAGGTCTACATCCAGGCCAGCCTGCACGCCGATGAACTGCCGGGCATGCGCACCGCATGGGAGCTGAAAAAGCGCCTGACCGAACTCGAAGCTCAGGGCCAGCTGCAGGGCGTGATCGAACTGGTGCCGGTGGCCAATCCGATTGGCCTCGATCAGCATCTGCAAGGCAGCCACATGGGCCGCTTCGAACTGGGCAGCGGCAAGAACTTCAACCGCTCCTTCGTGGAACTCAGCGGCCCGGTGGCGGCGTTGATCGGCGATCAGTTGGGTCACGATGCGCAAGCCAACATTGCGTTGATTCGCCAAGCCATGGGTCAGGTCCTTGATGGCTTGCCAGCACCGGCCTCGCAACTGGAAGCCATGCACCGTTTGCTGCTGCGTCACGCGTGCGATGCCGACATCACCCTGGATCTGCATTGCGATTTCGATGCGGCGATTCACCTCTATGCCTTGCCGCAACACTGGCCTCAGTGGCAGTCCCTGGCGGCGCGTCTGAAGGCCGGCGTGGCGTTGCTCTGTGAAGATTCCGGCGGCAGTTCATTCGATGAGTCCTGTTCTTCGCCGTGGTTGCGCCTGGCGCGGAGCTTTCCCGAGGCGAACATTCCACCGGCCAACCTGGCGACCACGCTGGAACTGGGCAGTATGGGCGACACCCGGGTCGATCAGGCCCAGGCCAATTGCGAGGCGATTCTCGGCTTCCTCGCCGAGCAGGGTTTCATCCAGGGTACCTGGCCAGCGGCGCCGAGCGAATGCTGTGAGGGCATGCCGTTCGAGGGCACTGAGTACCTGTTCGCGCCGCATCACGGGGTGGTGAGTTTTCTGCGTGATTCGGGTGAATGGGTAGAGCAGGGCGATGCGCTGTTTGAAGTGGTCGATCCGCTGAATGATCGCGTGACCACCGTGCACGCCGGCACCAGCGGCGTGTTGTTCGCCATTGATCGTGGACGGTATACGCAGCCGGGGACGTGGCAGGCGAAAGTGGCGGGGCGGGAGCCGATTCGGGCAGGAAAACTCATCAACGATTGAGGCTAATCCGATCGCTCCCACGATGATACCGATCGTTCCCACGCTCTGCGTGGGAATGCAGCCCGGGACGCTCCGCGTCCCTGAAGCCGAACGCGGAGCGTCCGTTGAGGCATTCCCACGCAGAGCGTGGGAACGATCATCAAACACCTAACATCTTTCACGGTGTTAGGCTCTGCCCCGAATCCTGCGCGCTGTGAAGGAAGGTTTATGTTGAAGATTCTCGCTCTGTTGACGCTGCTGGCATCCGCCACCGTCCAGGCTCAAACCCCGCTGCTCACCGATCTGCCGCTCAAGTACCTGGAGCAGGCTAACCCCGAATCCCGCCACCAGCCCCTGGTGATTTTTCTCCACGGTTACGGCAGTAACGAGCAAGACCTGTTCGGCATCAAGGATGAGTTACCGGCGCAGTACAACTTTCTGTCGATTCAGGCGCCAGTGAGGCTGGATGAGGACAGTTATCAGTGGTTTCGCAAGAAAGGCGAAGGCGCCTACAACGGTGAAACCGATGACTTGAAGAGCAGCGCCAAGGTGCTGCTGGATTTCATCGCCCAGGCGGCGAAGAAATATCAGACCGAACCGGACAAGGTGTTCCTCGTGGGTTTCAGTCAGGGGGCGATCATGTCCTACGAGCTGGCGTTGCGTCACCCCGAGGCCGTGGGCGGGATTGCCGCGCTGAGCGGGCGGATTCTGCCGGTGCTCAAATCCGAGCTCAAACCGGATGAAAAACGCCAGAAGCTGGCGATTTTCATTGGTCATGGCACCGCAGACAAACGCCTGCCCTACAAAGACGGCACCGACGCCGACAGCTTTTTACAGCGCTTGTCACTCAAGCCTGAGTTCCACGGCTACGAAGGTCTCGGCCACAACATCAATGAGGCCGAGCTAGAGGATTTGCGCGCCTGGTTACAGCGCCTCAACCCCTGACCTTACTTGCCGGAGACGATCTGCTTGACCAGCGTTTCGTGGCCGGCATTGTCGCTCAGACGGGAAATCACCTGAACGATTGCCATGCGGGTGTTGGACGCCGCCATCACCGTGGTGTCGAGGGTCTTGCCGCCGCCCTGGGTGGCGGAGCTGTCGATCTGCCGCAGACCCAGCCCGGTGCCTTTCTGGGTCAGGCTTTTTTCGCTGAGTTTGGTGAAGTCCGGCAGCGCATGGGCTTGCTCGGTGGCGAAGTCGGACGCGGCGGAGTCGAGAAACTGACTGTCGTTGTCTTTGACATTGGCGCCGCCAGGGATGGTGTTTTCAGCGGCGATCACCACGGTTTTCGTGGCCTGGTTGGTGTACATGGTGCCGGTGGCCCCAGCGGTCCCGGCGGCTGCGTCGCCAGCGGGCAGCGGGTTGGCGATGAAACCCTTGGGCAGGCTGAACTTGAACTTGCCGCCGAGCATCGAGACCTCTTGGGCAGGCGCTTTGTCGCTGGCGGTGGCCTTGGCGGCATGGGCATTCAACGCCCCAAGGCTGGCGGCCGCCGTCAACAACAGGACAACGGCTTTTTTACTCAACAATGACATTCGAAAACTCCAGGGATGGTCGCGCTTTGCGGGCGATCATCCCATGGAGGCTGTTATCCATTCCACTCCCTGCGATCAGGTGCAGGCTGGACAGGTGGATTACGCCTGATTCTGCGGGAACAGGTTGCGGCGGGTTTCTTCATCGAACTCGGCCTTGAGCACCAGTTTCTCTTTCAGGCCCTGGGCACGTTGGGCCGCCGGACGGGCGCTGATCTCATCGAACAGGCGCTTGATGTTCGGGTACGCCGCCAGGCCGTTTTCGCCAAGGATGTACGGCGCGTAGTTGGCCCAGCCCCACAATGCCATGTCGGCGATGCTGTAGGTGTCGCCGGCCAGGTACTGATGATCGGCCAGGCGTTGGTCGAGCACGCGGTAGTGACGTTCGACTTCCTTGAGGTAGCGGTTTTTCGCGTAAGGCAGATCTTCCGGAGCGTGGTGCAGGAAATGCACGGCTTGACCCGAGAAGGGCGACAGACCGGTCGCGATGAACATTAGCCACGACAGCAGTTCCGCTTGCCCGGCGACGGAGGTTGGCAAGAAGCGCTGATGTTTCTGCGCCAGGTGCAGCAGGATGGCCTGGGAGTCGAAAACGGTGGCATCGCCGTCGACCAGGGCCGGCACCTTGGCGTTCGGATTGATCGCCAGGAAGGCAGGCAGGTGTTGTTCGCCCTTGAACGTGTCAACGCCGATCAACTCGTAAGGCGTTTGCAGTTCTTCGAGCAGCAGGGCAACTTTCATCGGGTTTGGCGAAGGGTGGAAAAAGAATTTCATGGTGCAGGCCTCAGTCAGTGGGTTGTGAACTGAGGCTGATCTTGGGCTAGACCCGTTCGATTGACGTGCAAGGTTTTTGCTTTACTCGTTCGGAATGATCGAACGTGTTGCGCTGACTTTTTCTGTTGATCGCGTCGTGGCGATCACTGCCCCGGCAATGATCAATACCGCCGGAACGATCAGGATCGGTCCGGCCTGGCTGCGGCCTGCGGCGATCAGCAATAACGTCGAGATCAACGGCGCCAGGTAGGACAGCGCGCCCAGCGTCGCCAGGCTGCCGTGTTTGGTGGCGTGGTCCCAGGCAAGAAAGGCCATGCCCACCGGCCCGAGACCAAGCACAACGATCGCTGCCCATTGGTTGAAATCGGGCCTTACCGTGGTTTCGAACGCCAGGTGACAGATCAGGCCGCAGACCGCCGACAAACCGCAAATACCGCCGATGATGCTGCTTGGCACTTCGCTGAACCGTCGGTTGATCACCGAATACCCTGCCCAGATCAGTGCACAGCCAAACGCCGCGAGGTAACCAGCCACCGGCATCGCCGCACCCGTCACCGTGGTGTGTTGTTGCATGATGAATGCGGTGCCGGCCAGACCGAGCAGGGCACCGAGCATTTGCCGCTTCTGCAGCTTCTCTCCGGCGGCGAACGCCGAGAGCAACACCAGCAACAGCGGCCACAAATAATTGATCAAGCTGGCTTCGGCGGCGGGCGCGGCTTTGAGCGCAAAAAAATACAGTCCGTGATACACGAAAATGCCCACGAATCCGGTTGCCCAAACGGCCCATGGTTGTCGCCAGCTACTGAATCCGGCGATGCCGCGTCGACCGAGGATCACCAGGCTCACGGCAAACGCTATGCCGAAACTCAGCGTCAGCAATTCAAACGGTGGAATGCCTTCGGTGAGGGTGGTCAACAGCGCCAGGCAGGACCAGAGCGCTATTGCGATCACGCCAATGGTGGTGGCGGTTTGGGAGCGGCGGGCGAGAGACGTTGCGGGGCTCATGTCTGTTCCTTCAGCACGTAGCGGGCGACATCCTGGCCCTTTGGGTGTGAAGGAGCTTAGCGTTTGATCGCTGAACGTCCAGCCGCGACGGTCGAATTGACCGGTCGTGCGAGTAAACGTCGAGTGATGCCCAGCATCCCCACAGACACCGCCACTCCCAGGGCAAAGGCATTCATGCCTATGGTTGGCAAGGCCAGCGCCAACACCAGGCAAAACGCCGCAAAGGAATACATGCCGGTGGCGGTTGCACGCAGCAAGGCGGCCGTAAATGCCGGTCCGCGAGTCTGCTGGGAAAACACCGCCATCACGCTGCCCAAGACCGGGAACACCGCAAGCAGACCGCTCCAGCCTTCGCCGACGGTGCGGGCCAGCAGCGTGACCGCCAGCGTCAGCAAGGCGCCGGCAATCATGCGCAGCAGCAATTTGTCGGACTTGGGCGCAGGACCCGAAACGATGGGCTGCACCTTTGGAAACAGGTACGGCGCCGCCAGCAGTGCGGTGCTGGCCGCGATGACCGAGAACAGCAGCGACGGCGGAACCTGCGAGAGCACCACCGCCACGCCGGCCCAGACCAGCAGTGAAATCGTCAATGTCCACGGCCATCGCCTCCGTTGAGCGACTTGGGCGTAGGTCACGCAGAAGGCAATCATGGCGAACATCGCCGATAACGCCGCCGTCGCGGACTGAGCGGCGAATGCCTCGCCTTGTTCAATGGCGAGGAAGAACAGAATCGGTCCCACCACCACCGGCAATCCTGACAGCCAACCGGCCACGCTGGGGCCCCAGCGCTTGCCCGCGAGGGAAATCAGCAAGAGAAATCCGGGAATCACCAGCAGTTTGAGCATCAGCACGCACGCGTCTCCGACCTGAGTGAGGCGGCAACGTTAGCATTGCGGGCGACAGATTGCTCTATCGATTGGCGTGTTTTGTATACAAAGTTGCTGGCCCTTGGGTGTGTCGGGCGAAACGTCTAAGCTGCTTGCCTCCCACTTGTTTCTGGATGTTTGTGTGAAATTCAGTTTGCCCAAAGTCGCCACCGCGCCGTTTTGCCCGCCGGAAGTGGCCGGCAGCGTTGCGGTTGACCCGAACGCGTCATTTTTCAAACGGGTCCTGCGGTTTGCCGGGCCGGGCTTGTTGGTGTCCATCGGCTACATGGACCCGGGCAATTGGGCCACGGCCATCGAGGCCGGCTCGCGATTTGGCTACAGCCTGTTGTTCGTGGTGCTGCTGGCGAGTCTGGCGGGGATGGTGGTGCAATGTTTGTGTTCGCGCCTGGGCATCGCCACCGGTCGAGATCTGGCGCAACTGTGCCGTGAACGCTACAGCACGCGCACGGCGCGGACTCAATGGCTGCTGGCGGAAATCTCGATCATCGCCACCGACCTGGCCGAAGTGCTCGGCTGCGCGCTGGCGTTCCATTTGCTGCTGGGCTGTTCGCTGACGTTCGGCATTGCGCTGACCGCGTTTGACACGCTGCTGGTGCTGGCCCTGCAAAACCGTGGTTTCCGTCGCCTGGAGGCGATCATGCTGGTGCTGGTAAGCACCATCGGCGTGTGTTTCTTCGTCGAATTGCTGCTGATCAAGCCGTATTGGCCGGACGTTGCGCGCGGCTTTACACCCTCACTGTCGGCCATTGGCGACGCTGCGCCGCTGTACCTGGCCATCGGCATTCTCGGGGCCACGGTGATGCCGCATAACTTGTACCTGCACACCTCGATC
Source organism: Pseudomonas sp. IT-P294 (assembly GCF_949767865.1). Classification (NCBI taxonomy): domain Bacteria; kingdom Pseudomonadati; phylum Pseudomonadota; class Gammaproteobacteria; order Pseudomonadales; family Pseudomonadaceae; genus Pseudomonas; species Pseudomonas sp. IT-P294. Next base: position 116,484 of record NZ_CATKQW010000005.1, read on the forward strand.
GTGCAGACCCGAATGATCGGCAAGGACATGGCCAGCAAGCAGGACGCGGTTAATCTGGCGCGTATCGACACCATCGGTTCGCTGGCGTTGGCGCTGCTGGTGAATGCGGCGATTCTGATCCTGGCGGCGGCCGCGTTTCACCAGAGCGGGCACACCGATGTGGTGGACATCCAGGACGCCTACCACTTGCTCGATCCATTGGTGGGCGGGGCGCTGGCCAGCGTGTTGTTCGGCGTGGCGTTGCTGGCGTCGGGACAGAGCTCAACCTTTACCGGGACCATTGCCGGGCAGGTGATCATGGAGGGGTTTCTGAACCTGCGGATTCCCTGCTATCAGCGCAGGCTGATTACCCGGGGGCTGGCATTGATCCCGGCGTTTATCGGCGTCTGGCTGATGGGCGATAACGCGATTGGCAAGCTGCTGGTGTTGAGTCAGGTGGTGTTGAGTCTGCAGTTGCCGTTTGCGCTGTACCCGCTGATACGCATGACCAACGACCACACGCTCATGGGGCCGTTTGTGAATCAATGGCCGACGCGGGTGTTGTCGTGGGGGTTGTTTGTGGTGATCAGCGGGGCGAACAGCTGGTTGATTCTGCAGTTTTTGGCGTGACCGGACGGGCCTGCTCGTGAAAATCGATGACGCGTTCTACCGCTGAAAGGCCTCCACCACAAAATCGATAAAGGCTCGGGTCTTGGCCGGCATCAGCGTACGGCTCGGGTAATACAACGAAATCGGTCCCGCATTCGCGTACCAATCGGGCAACAGGCGCAGCAGTTCGCCGCGCTCGATATTCGCGGCCACATCCGGCAACACCAGCAACGTCACCCCCAAACCGAGGATCGCCGCCTCACGCATGGCGGCCGGGTCATTGAGCACGATGTTTTCGCTCATGTTCGCCTGCGCCTCATTGCCCGCGCCGTCCTGCATGACCCATTGGCGAATCCGTCCCGTGCGGCTGCCGCGCATCACGATGCCGTCGAATCGGTGCAAGTGCTCCGGATTGTCGGGCAGCGCGCGCCCTGCCATATAGGCCGGGGAAGCCACTGCCACGATATCCGCCGCCGCCAGTGTTCGAGAGATGACCCCGGGCGTCAGCTCGAAACCGCCGCCGATGGCCGCGTCATAGCCCTCGGCAATCAGGTCCACCTGGCGGTTTTCGAAGTGCCATTCAGGGCGGATCAACGGGTAAAGCGCCAGGAACGCTGGCAGCAATGGCAACACATGCCCGATGCCAAAGGTCGGCGCGAGGCTGACCTTGAGCACCCCGGCCGGTTCGCTCCGGTCGCTGCTCACCGCGCTGATCGCCGTTTGCAGCGCCTGCAGATTGCCGCCGATGCTCGCCAGTAGACGTTCACCGGCTTCAGTCAACGACAGCTTGCGGGTCGAACGCTGGAATAGCCGCACACCGAGGTTGCGTTCGAGCATCGCCACGTTGCGGCTGACCGCAGCAGGCGTCAGTGCGAGCAAGCGTGCCGCCGCCGAAAAGCTCCCGGTTTCGGCGCTGCGCACGAAGGATTCAAGATTGGCGAGGGTTTCCATGGCTGCCACCTGATAGCAATACTTGAAAATGATTCAAGGCATTACCGACTAATCAAGCACTAATGGCAAGTGCAGTATTCATTCCAACGACAACCCCCTCGGAGTGAACAATCATGAGCACAATTGGAATCATCGGCGCCGGCGCCATCGGCTCGGCCTTTGCCCGGGCGCTTTCACGCAAAGGTATTGAAGTGGTCATCGCCAACAGCCGTGGACCTGAAACACTGGCTTCACTGGTGGCGGAACTCGGGCCAACGGCGCGCGCCGGCACCCGTGAAGAAGCGGCCGCGCAGCCGATGGTGCTGGTGGCGGTCAATTGGTCGAAGTTGCCGAGCGCGCTGGCCGGTCTGCCGGATTTTGCCGGGCGGATCGTCATCGATGCCAACAACTCAATCGAGGCGCCATCGTTCAAAGTGGTGGATTTGCAGGGACGCATGTCCAGTGAAGTGTTTGCCGAGTGGGTGCCCGGTGCACGCGTGGTCAAGGGGTTCAATCACCTGCAGGCGCGCTTTCTGGAAAGCGATCCGGCGGCAGAGGGCGGACGGCGGGTGCTGTTTGTTTCGGGCGATGATGCCCAGGCGAACGCTCAAGTGGCTGCGCTGATCGAGCAATTGGGCTTCTTCGGGATTGATCTTGGGGCGCTGAGTGTCGGGGCGAAACTGGCGCAGTTTCCGGGCGGCCCGTTGCCCACGCTCAATTTGGTGAAATTTGCCTGAAGGCCAGACAAAAAAAGAACCCGGTGCGACGTGAATCGCACCGGGTGTTTTGCCAGACTGCGGCGGCTATTCGTGGGTCCCCGCGCAGTCTGTTGAACGCTTTACGCCCGCTCGATCGCCAGGGCCACGCCCTGACCACCGCCGATGCACAGGGTGGCGAGGCCTTTCTTGGCGTCGCGCTTGATCATTTCATGCAGCAAGGTCACCAGCACCCGGCAACCTGATGCACCGATCGGGTGGCCCAAAGCGATGGCGCCGCCGTTGACGTTGACCTTGTTCAAGTCCCATTCCAGGTCCTTGGCCACGGCCAGCGATTGCGCGGCGAACGCTTCGTTGGCTTCGATCAGGTCCAGTTGGTCGATGGACCAGCCGGCCTTGCTCAGGCAGCGGCGAGTGGCCGATACCGGGCCGATGCCCATGATCGCCGGGTCGACGCCCGCGTTGGCGTAAGCCGCGATTTTCGCCAGCACCGGCAGGCCGAGTGCCTTGGCTTTTTCCGCGCTCATCAGGATCACGGCGGCAGCGCCGTCGTTCAGCGAAGAAGCGTTACCGGCGGTCACCGAACCGTCCTTCTTGAAGGCCGGTTTCAGTTTGCCCAGCGCTTCGGCCGTGGTGCCGGCGCGTGGTTGTTCATCGGTGGCGAAGGACAGCGGATCGCCCTTGCGCTGCGGGATCAGGATCGGCGTGATTTCATCAACAAAACGCCCGGCTTCGATGGCGGCCGTGGCTTTCTGCTGCGAGGCCGCGGCGAATGCGTCCTGCTGCTCACGCGTCAGGCTGTATTTCTCGGCCAGGTTCTCGGCGGTGATGCCCATGTGGTAATCGTTGAACGCGTCCCACAGGCCGTCGCTGATCATGGTGTCGACGATTTGCGCATTACCCATGCGCAGGCCGGTGCGTGCGCCGGGCATGACGTAGTTGGACAGGCTCATGTTTTCCTGGCCGCCGGCAATGATCACGTCAGCGTCGCCGCAGCGAATCGCCTGAGTGGCCAGGTGCAGCGCCTTGAGGCCCGAACCGCAGACCTTGTTCAGGGTCATGGCCGGTACGGTGAACGGCAGGCCGGCCTTGATCGCAGACTGGCGCGCAGGGTTTTGCCCGGCACCGGCGGTCAACACCTGGCCCATGATCACTTCATCGACTTGCGCCGGGTCGAGCCCGGTCTGCGCCAGCAACTGACGGATCACCGCAGCGCCCAGGTCAACGGCGGACACACCGGCCAGCGAACCCTGGAAACTGCCGATGGCGGTGCGGGTGGCGGCAACAATAACGACGTCTTGCATGGAATGATTCCTCACTGGGCAGCGAACTGCATTTCCGGAACGTGATCCGGCACGATCAGTTTACCGGCAGTCTTGGCGACGATCTCTTCAACGCTGACACCCGGTGCACGTTCCTTGAGAATGAACGCGCCGTCCTTGATTTCAAGGTAAGCCAGGTCAGTCAGCACACGTTTGATGCAGCCGGCGCCGGTCAGCGGCAGGCTGCATTTGGACAAGAGCTTGGACTCACCGTCTTTCGAAGCGTGGGTCATGATGACGATGATGTTGTCCGCGCCGGCCACCAGGTCCATGGCGCCGCCCATGCCCTTGACCAGCTTGCCGGGGATCATCCAGGAGGCGATGTTGCCTTCGACATCGACTTCAAAGGCGCCCAGCACGGTCAGGTCGACATGACCACCGCGAATCATCGCGAAGGATTCAGCCGAGGAAAAGATCGACGCGCCGATGCGCGCGGTCACGGTTTGTTTGCCGGCGTTGATCATGTCGGCATCGATGGTTTCTTCCGTCGGGAAGGGACCCATGCCGAGCAGGCCGTTTTCCGACTGCAGCATGACTTCCATGCCTTCGGGAATGTAGTTGGCGACCAGGGTCGGAATGCCGATGCCCAGGTTCACGTAGAAGCCGTCCTGCATTTCGCGGGCGACGCGTTGAGCCATTTGTTCGCGGGAAAGTGCCATTGTTGTTATTCCTTCATTCGGTCCGGGGGCAGGGGATCACTTACGCACGGTGCGCTGTTCGATGCGCTTCTCGAACGTGCCGCAAATGACCCGGTCGACGTAGATGCCAGGGGTGTGGATCTGCGCCGGGTCCAGCTCGCCGGGTTCGACGATTTCTTCGACTTCGACCACGGTGATCTTGCCGGCGGTGGCGGCCAGCGGGTTGAAGTTTTGGGCGGTGTGGCGGTAGATGACGTTGCCGAAATGGTCGGCTTTCCAGCCTTTGACGATGGCGAAGTCACCGGTGATGGATTCTTCCATCAGGTACTTGCGACCATGGAATTCGCGCACTTCCTTGCCTTCGGCGACTGGGGTGCCGACGCCGGTGGCGGTGAAGAACGCCGGGATGCCGGCACCGCCTGCGCGCATTTTTTCGGCGAGGGTGCCTTGCGGGGTCAGGACGACTTCGATTTCGCCTTTGAGCAGTTGGTCTTCGAACAGTTTGTTCTCGCCGACGTAGGAGGCCACCACTTTGCGGATCTGCCGGTCTTCCAGCAGCACGCCGAGGCCGAAACCGTCGACGCCGCAGTTGTTGGAAACCACGGTGAGGTCACGCGTGCCCTTGCGCTTGATCTCGGCGATCAGGTTTTCCGGAATGCCACACAGGCCGAAGCCGCCGGCGATCACGGTCATGCCGTCTTCAAGACCTGCCAGAGCTTCCTCGTAGGAACTCACGCGCTTGTCGAAACCTGCCATATGCACCTCTTTTATTCTTGATGGGCGGCTGGCTAGCCGTATGGGGTAGGAGTGTCTCGCCGAAGGATTTATTTGTTAAGTTGATTTTTAAGGTTGATTGATTCATAAAACTCAACAAATAACTGCCTTTCAACTTACAGCTTAGAGCTTAGAGCTTACAACTGGAGCGAAGCGACTATGACCGTCAAGCAGATCAGGGCGTTTTTGGCCGTGGCCCAGAGCCTGAGCTTTGCCGTGGCATGCGAGCGGTTGCACCTGTCGCAATCGGCGTTGAGCCTGACCATCAAGGCGCTGGAAGAAGGCCTGGGCGGGCGGCTGTTCACCCGCAACACGCGCAACGTGGCACTGACCGCCGAAGGTGAATCCCTGGTGCCCCTGGCGCGCCGGTTGATCGCTGACTGGGACAATGCCGAGGACGAACTGCGCCAGCGTTTCACCCTCCAGCGCGGTCGCGTCACGCTGGCGGCGATGCCGTCGTTTGCCGGGAACCTGCTGCCGCCGATCCTCAAGACCTTTCGCGCGCGGTATCCGAAGGTCAACGTCACGGTGAACGACGTGATCAACGAGCAGGTGCTGGAAATGGTGCGCGACCGGCAGGTGGAACTGGGGGTGGCGTTCGAGCCGACACAGAGTTCATCACTGGCATTTACGCCGTTGTACATGGACCGGTTCGTGGCCGTCGTGCCGCAGGATTCGCCTTTTGCCGACTTGCAAGACATCGACTGGCAGACCTTGCTCAAGGAACCGTTCATCACCCTGCAGCGACCGTCGACGGTGCGGGTGATGCTGGAGGAACACTTGCAGGCGCGGGGCATGAGGTTGCCGGTGGAGTTTGAAAGCCATCAGTTGGCGACCGTGGGGCGGATGGTGGCCAGCGGGTTGGGCGTAAGCGCGGTGCCGGCGTTGTGTGCCGGGCAGATGCGCGAACTGGGCGCACGCTGCATCACCTTGCGCGACCCGGTGGTGGAGCGGGCAATCGGGGTGCTGACCAAACCGGGGATCGAGCTGTCGGCGGCGGCGCAGGCGTTGTTCGATATCCTCAAAGAACAAAACCTGGGTCAACAAGTCTCCCTGCCTTGATCACAATCCCACAGGGGTTTTGGTTGAATCAGGAGGAGAGGCGCTGAGCCAGGAGCGGGAGCAACTGCTCACACGATAACTGATCGTTCCCACGCTCTGCGTGGGAATGCAGCCCGTGACGCTCCGCGTCACCTCTAGAGCCGAACGCGGAGCGTCCGTTGAGGCATTCCCACGCGGAGCATGGGAACGATCAGATCAGAGCGAGAGGTGCTGTGCCAGCAAAGGCAGAAGCTGTTCGCACGATGCCTCGATCTTCATATCCAGCAAATCATCCGCCCGAGTCTTGCCCAGATTGATCGCCATCAACGGCTTGCCCTGATCCGCCACCGCCCGGCACAACCGAAACGCCGAATACGCCATCAGCGATGACCCCACCACCAACAATCCCGCTGCCTGTTCAACCGCCGCCATCGCTTTGGCCGCTGTTGCTTGCGCGACGTTCTCGCCAAAAAACACCACGTCCGGCTTCATCCGTTCCCCGGCGCACTGCGGACAGTGCGGCACCTGAAACCGCGCCTCGAACGCCGCATCCAGCAGCGTGTCGCCGTCCGGCGCCTGCACCGCATCGACCCCGGCCAGATAGGGGTTTTGTGCCTCCATCAGTTGCTGAATCGAATCCCGTGCGCTGCGTTGCCCGCAATCCAGGCACAGCACCCGGTGCAGGCTGCCATGCAACTCGATCACGTCATGGCTGCCGGCCTGGTCATGCAAGGTGTCGACGTTCTGGGTGATCAACCCGCTGATCTGCCGCGCGCTTTGCAAACTGGCTAATGCTTCGTGGGCCACGTTCGGCTGCGCCTGGCGCACGCGCGGCCAGCCAAGCATCGCCCGCGCCCAATAGCGTCGCCGCGATTCCGGGGCCGACAGGAACTCCTGATACATCATCGGTTGCCGGCCACGCCGCACGCCCTGGTTGTCGCGGTAATCCGGAATGCCTGACGGCGTGCTGATGCCGGCGCCGGTCAGGACCATAAACGGCTGTTCGGTCATCCATTGCTGGAGTCGGTCGAGTTGTTCGCGGATGGGGCGGTCGAGCATGTTCAACACTCCGGGGGCCTTGAGTGTTTGCAGGGTAGCATTTGCCGATCATCGCCCGGACAGGTTGCCTGCCCAGGCGATGATCGGCGCTTTATTTACGCGCCTCCAGAATCAGGTTGAACGGCGTTTCCGTGGCTCGCCGGAAGTGCTTGAACCCCGCGTCGGTGAAGACCTTGCGCAACCGTGCCTCACCGGCCTGGGCGCCGAGCCCCAGACCGACTTCTTGCGACAGCGAGTTCGGTGTGCAAATGAACGTCGAGGCGGCGTAGAACAGCCGGCCCACCGGGTTGATGTTGTCGTCGAGCGTATCGTTGGCGAACGGTTCCACCAGCAGCACCGTGCCGTCCGGTTTCAGCGCGTCATAGGCGTGTTTGGCCGCGCCCACCGGGTCGCCCATGTCGTGCAGGCAATCGAAATAGCAGATCAGGTCATAGTCGTCGCCGGGAAAGCTTTTTGCCGTGCCCTGGAAGAACCGCGCACGTCCGCTCACGCCACCTTCTTCGGCGCGCTGGGTGGCGACGGTGACGGAGGGCGCGTGGTAGTCGAAACCGACGAACCGCGAGTCCGGGAACGCCTGGGCCATGATGACCGTGGAGGCGCCGTGTCCGCAGCCGATGTCAGCGACTTTGGCGCCGGCCTCCAGTTTGGCGACGACGCCTTCCAGGGCTGGCAGCCACTCGTCGACCAGATGTGCTTTGTAGCCGGGACGGAAGAACCGTTCGGTGCCGCTGAACATGCACGGATGGTGATCGCCCCAGGCCAGGGCGCCATTGCCGCGCATGGCGTTGACCAGTTTGTCCTTGTCATGGAAAAACGATGCGACCACCCCGACACCGCCCGCGATATAGACCGGCGAGTCCTCGATGGCCAGCGCCAGGGCTTGTTCTTCGGGCAGGCGGAACTGGCCGCCTTGGTGCTCCATGTAACCGGATGCGGCGTGGGCGCTGAGCCATTCGCGCAGCAGGCGGGTGTTGCAGCCGGTTTTGTCGGCAAGTGCTTCGGGGGTGATGGGCTGACTGTCGGCCATCGCGCGGTACAGGCCGAGTTCTTCGCCGAGGATGACGTTGGCGAGCATTGCCGCACCGCCCATGTCACCCACCAGTTTGCCCATGAAATCATTGAGTCTGGCCTCGTCCATCACATGTGCTCCTTCAACAGGATCACGGTCCAGAGGCAAGGCGGGTAGAAGCATTCACCACTGGGCGGTGGTCGTGGGATTGAACAGGGCGAACAAGCTCGTCCTGCGTGCAGTAAGTTTAGTTCGCGGGCCGCGCGCTGCCGCCCTGAGCGACGAAAACCCCATTCCCAGACCATCTCCGGGTCTGTACCAGAGTGTGTACAGCCCCGTCATTGATACATCCGACACGATGTTCTGCCGCACCGGAACACAGTCCCGATACACCGCTTCGGTTAACTGTGAGTCCGTTCCGGCCACCCGTGAGATCGACAGCATGCAGACCCCCATCACCTCAGCGAAAGCGACCGTCGGGCTTGGCCTGCGTCGCGGTTTAATGAAGGATCTCCAGGCCGCCCGTTCCGGCGATTTCGACTTTCTGGAAGTCGCGCCGGAGAACTGGATCGGTATCGGCGGCGCCCACGGGCATGCTCTGCGAGCCCTGGCCGAGCGCTTTCCGTTGTCCTGTCACGGCTTGTCCTTGTCCCTGGGCGGGCCGGCGCCGCTGGACGTCGGGTTTCTCCAGCAGGTGCGGGTGTTCCTCGATCACTACAACGTGCCGCTGTACAGCGAACACCTGAGTTATTGCAGCGACGACGGTCATCTCTACGACCTGTTGCCGTTGCCGTTCACCGAAGAAGCGGTGCACCACGTTGCCGCGCGGATTCGCCAGGCCCAGGACATCCTCGGTCGGCGCCTGGCGGTGGAAAACGTCTCCTATTACGCCGCGCCGCAGCAGGACATGGACGAGGTGACCTTCACCAACGCGGTGTTGCGCGAAGCCGATTGCGACCTGTTGCTCGACGTCAACAATGTGTACGTCAACTCGATCAATCATGGCTTCGATCCGCAGGCCTTTCTGGCCGGCATCGATTCGGGCCGGGTGGTGGCGATGCACGTGGCCGGGCACTTCGATGAGTCGGACACGTTGAAAATCGACACCCACGGCGCTTCGGTGAAACCGGCGGTCTGGTCGTTGCTGGCCGAGGCGTATGCCCGGTTTGGTGCGCAACCGACGTTGCTGGAGCGGGATTTCAATTTTCCGGCGTTCTCTGAGCTGGTCGCCGAATTGCAGACCATTCGCCGTTTGCAAACCAAGGGGGTGAACCGTGGATAAGCCCAGTCTGCTTCAACAGCAAACGGCGATGGGGCTTTACCTGCGGGATCCCGATCACCACGCGCCGCCCAGCGAAATGAACGCCAAGCGGGCACAGGTTTACCGTGACCTGATTTTCGCCAACCTGTCGTCGTTGCTCAGCGGCACATTTCCGGTGCTGATCAAGATACTGGGTGATGAACACTGGCGCACGCTGGTGCGGATCTTCCTGCGGGACTACCGCGCACGCACGCCGAAGTTTGGTGAAATCGCGCAAGAGTTCGTCGAGTTCCTGGCCTCTGGACCTCAGGCATTGGGTGAGGGCGTGTGGCCGCCGTTCATGGTCGAGCTGGCGCATTACGAGTGGGTCGAGATGGCGCTGCAGCAATCCGACGCCGAACCGTTGGCACCGAGCGATGTCGAGTTGATCCTTGAGCGACCGTTGCGGGTGTCGCCGCTGGCCTGGCCGTTGGCGTATGGCTGGCCGGTTCAATTGGTAGGGCCGGATTATCGGCCGGACGCGCAGCCGGCCCAGCCGACGTTGCTGCTGGTGCGTCGGGCAGAAGACTGGAGTGTGAAGTTTTCCGAACTGAGCCCGTTGGCATGGCGCTTGTTGCAGCGGATCGAGGAGTTTCCCGAACTGGTTGGGCGGGCGCAGCTGGAAGGGCTGGCGGCGGAGGCGGGGGCTGCGGGATCACAGGCATTTATTGAGAGTGGCGCGGCGTTATTGCGTCAGATGCATGGGGAAGGGGTGGTGGGCGTGACTGTCTGAATGAACACAATCCCCCAAACACCCGAGAACCCCTGTGGGAGCGAGCCTGCTCGCGATGAGGCCGGTAGAGCCAACATTGATGTTGACTGACACTCCGCCATCGCGAGCAGGCTCACTCCCACAGGTTTAGTGGTGTGTCTGGATGTTTAAGGCGCGGAGAAAAAATACCGCGTCAGGTGAAAGAAGATCGGTGCCGCAAAGCAGATCGAATCCATCCGGTCCAGCATGCCGCCGTGTCCTTTGATCATGGTTCCCCAGTCCTTGGCGCTCAGGCTGCGCTTGATTGCCGACATGACCAGCCCGCCCAGAAACCCCATCACCACAATCACCAACGACATCAACAGCGACTGCCAGAAATTGAACGGTGTCATCCAGAACATGCACCCGCCAATCAGCGTGGCCGACAGGCCGCCACCGACCAGGCCTTCCACGGTTTTCGACGGGCTCACCAGCGGCGCAACCTTGTGCTTGCCAAAGAGCTTGCCGAACACGTACTGCAGCACGTCACTCATCTGCACGACAAACACCAGGTAGAACAGCAGCAACGCGTTCTGGCCCTTGAAGCCTTCCAGGTCCAGTAGCAACAGTGCCGGTGCGTGGCTGATGCAATACACGCAAATCATCACCCCCCACTGAATCTTCGCCGCGCGTTCCAGGAAGGCGTCGGTGTCCTGGCTCAGCACCGCAATCGCCGGCAACAACAGGAAGGCGTACACCGGAATCAACAGCGTGAACAGCGAATACCAGTGCGTGCCGATCAACACGTATTGCAGCGGAATCAGAATGAAAAACGCTGAGAACAACGCGTTATGGTCGCCCAGCCGTGTCGGTGTCAGGGTGATGAATTCCCTGAGTGCGAACAGGGAAATGAAGCCGAACAGAATGACCGTCGCGTTCCCGCCCAGCAGGTAGGACACGAAAAAGATGATGACCATCCCCCACCAGGCATTGACCCGCTGGTTGAGGTTCTCGATGGTCGACATCGAGCTTTCTGATTTAGCGCGACTGGCCAGGATCCGGCCGATGATCGAGGCAATCGCCAACAGACCGGCGATGGCGCCGAAGAACCACAAAAACTTTTGGTCAAGATTCATTCCGCCAACCTCACAATCGCATCACGCGCCCGGTCTAGAAACAGCTGTTTTTCCTCACCTGCGATCCGTGGCATCGGGTTGCCGATGCGGATCGTGCAGATGATGGGCAACGGCACGTGTTTGCCTTTTGGCATGGAGCGATGCAGGTTTTCCAGGTAGATGGGCACCAGGTCCACCTCGGGGAACGTCTCGGCCAAGCGGTACAGACCTGATTTGAAAGGGCCGGGCAACGGCTGGTTGCCGCGCGTGCCTTCCGGAAAGATGATGATCGAATGCCCGGCGCGCACCACATCGAAAATCGGCTCAAGCACGTTGACGCCCGGCGCTGGGTTGCGCTCGATCAGCACCGCATTCAGGCCTTTCTGTGAGATGTACGACAGAAACGCGTTCTTGCCCCAATAGTCGGCGGCTGCCACGGGTTTCACGTTTATCCGGGCTTCGGGCGGCAGGGCCGCGATGATGGCCAGGGTGTCCATGTGGCTGGTGTGGTTGGCGAAGTAGATGCGCTGGCGCGTCAGGTCCGGCGGGCTTTCCCATCGGGCCGTGACGCCGATGAGGAATCGAAGGACCGAAATCAGTGCGTTACTGATCCACATGGGCGTTCACCTTGAGCTGGCGGGAGATGGCCAGGGTGCGCGTGACGCAGGTCGCGGCCGATCCGGCGGCGATCACGATCAGTGCGATCAACAGGCTGTAATGGGTGCCATAAAGGCTGGTTTCGACCGCATTGAGCACCAGTGCGCCGGTCATCACGGCCATTCGATGCTGCTTGGCCATCGGCCCCATGAAGCTCTGTTTCAAACCGATCGAACCGCCGAATACCCGCACGTACGCTGTCAGCGCAGCGGCCAACGCCGCGAACCAACCCAGGTCGGCGTGCCCGATGGCATACCCGAGCGCGATGATCAGCAGGCTGTCGGCAATGCGGTCGGGGAATTCGTTGTAGAGGCTGCCGATGTCGGATTTCTTGCCGCCCTCGATCGCCACCATCCCGTCGAAGAGGTTACACAGCAAGCGCAATTGAATGCCGATCGCGCAGATGATCGAGCCGACAAGGCCGTTATCGATGTTCAGCGCCACTGCGCCCGCAAGCGCAAAGGCGATGCTGGCGACGGAAATCTGATTGGGGGAAATGCCTCGTTTCACCAGGAGGTCGGTGAGGTGTTTTGCCCAGCCCGCAGAGCGCGTCTTGATGGGCCTTCTGTTGTCATCCATTTGCCAATATCCATATAAGTGTCGGTTGCTATCGGGTGCGCCACAGCGCTGCGTTGCGCGACTGTGTCCGACACTATAGAGGCTATCCTGCGCCCTTGTGCCTGTTTACTGACTGACAGGTCGAAGTGGCAACTTCAACTCCGCACACAATCCACCGCCCTCACGCTGACTCAACGTCAACGATCCGCCGATGGCCAAGGCCAACTGCTGGGCAATCGCCAGGCCCAACCCGGTCCCGCCGGTGCTGCGATTGCGTGAATTCTCCACCCGGTAGAACGGCTCCATCACATGGGCCAGTTCCTCTTCGGCGATGCCGGGACCGCGGTCCATGACCTTGACCGACAGGTTGCCGTTTTTCGTTTCTACCCACAGTTCAGCCGCCCCGGCAAACTTCAGCGCATTGTCCGTGAGGTTCACCAGGACCCGGCGCAGCGCATGGGGCCGGGTGTCGATCACGGCGCTGCTTTTTCCGCTGAGCTGCACGTCCTTGCCCATGTCCTGATAGTCGAACACCAGGCTGTCGAGGAACGAATCCAGGTCGGTGCGGCGGCTTTCTTCGGTGGCGCCGTGAACACTGCGGGCATAGGCCACGCCTTCGCGCACCAGGTGTTCCATCTCACCGAGGTCGTTCCACAGTTTGTCTTTCTCGCTGGAGTCATCCATGAATTCGGCGCGCAGTTTCATGCGGGTGATCGGGGTTTGCAGGTCGTGGGAAATCGCCGCCAGCAGCTGCATGCGCTCCTTCAAGTAGGCCGCGATACGTGCCTGCATCGAATTGAAGGCGATGGCGGCATGGGCGACTTCGGTCGGGCCATTTTCATCCAGCAGCACCGCGTGGGTGTTGGGGTCGAGGTTGTCCACGGCCTGGGCGAGGCGGGTGAGGGGACGGATAGCGATTTTCACGGCCAGCCAGGTGCAGAGAATCATCAGCGCCAACTGGCCCAGCAACACGATGGGCAGCCACGGCGACAACGGCACCATCGATGGCCGGACGTCGATGGTCACCGGGCTGCCGTCCGCCAGTTTCAGGTGAACCTGAAAGTTCTTTTGCGGACCGGGGATGTCAGTCACGGTCATCGGGTAATCCTTGCCGATGGCGTCCTTGATCGAGGTCATCGCCATGGGCGTGTCACGCAGGCTGGTGCCCGGCGAACCTTCATTGAGCAAATAGCGGTAATTGCGCCGATCCAGTTGTTTCAGCCAGCTCGCCCGTTCTTCGGCCGGCAAGCGGTCAAGGATGGCGATGGACGTCGAGACGTCCGTTTCCAGATTGCCCAGCATGGTGTTTTTCGCGCTTTCGTAGCGCTCGTAGTATTGCGCGCCGAAAGACAGCGCTTGCGCGAGGATCAAGCCGATCAGGAAGATCAGCGACAGCCGCGAGGCGAGGGTGCGCGGCCAACGAATCGCCAGGTTCATGAGGGCGCACCGAGCACTTCCACCGGCAGCGAAAACACATAGCCTTCGCTGCGCACGGTCTTGATGTAGGCCGGTTCACGGGCGTCGTCGAGCAAGCGCTGACGCAAGCGGCTGACCAGCAAGTCGATGGAGCGGTCGAACAGGTCGGCGTCGCGGCCCTGGGTCAGGTTGAGGAGCTGGTCACGGTTGAGCACCCGTTGCGGATGATCGAGAAACACCCGCAGCAAACGGTATTCGGCGCCGCTGAGCGCAACCATGGTGCCGTCTTCGTCGAGCAGGTGGCGGGCAGAGGTGTCCAGGCGCCAGCGTCCGAAAGCCAGCAGACGGCCGCTTTCAGTGACCACCAGGTTCGGCGGCAGCATCCGCGTGCGCCGCAGCACGGCGTTGATGCGCGCAAGCAGTTCACGGGCGGCGAACGGTTTGACCAGGTAATCGTCGGCGCCCATTTCCAGGCCGATGATGCGGTCGGTTTCATCGTTGCGCGCCGTCAGCATCAGCACCGGCGTGGCCTTGTGTTTACCGGCGCGCAATTCGCGGCAGAGCAGCAGGCCATCGTCGCCCGGCATCATGATGTCGAGCACGATCAGGTCCACCGGCGTGGTCTCGAGAAAGGCGCGCATCTGGCGCCCGTCGGCGACGACGGTGGTGCGCAAGCCGTTCTTCTTCAGGTAGTTGCCCACCAGCTCGCGGATCTCGCGGTCATCGTCGACGATGAGAATGTGATCGACATGTTCCATGGAGCCAAGCCTCTATCAATGGGGGATATCACGCAGTCTATCGAGCCTTTGCCCGCTCGCCCGCAGCCCTTTGTATTGCAGTGTATCTGCCGTGGCGACGGATACACGCAGACGCAAAAACGTCCGTTTTCAGTGGTTTTGTATCGCTCTGTATCAGGGGCCGGCTTTGATACGCAACGATTTACACGCGCCGGTTTTCGACACAGACGAGATACCTCGCAGGCTTTTAATAGGTTCCATCGAGGCACACCAGACCGCCTCGGCCCAGATGAACGACCTATCCATTGAAGCCTTGAGGAAACCACCATGAACACCAAAACCATCTACGCCGCTTGCCTGTTTGCCGCCCTGAACATCTGCACCTTGGCGGCCCGCGCCGAAGCCGCCGATGTCACCGCCAAAACCTACACCTACGGCACCCACCTGGATATCAAGAAAGTGTTGTCGTTGAAACAGGACGCCACGCCTTCCTGCGGGATCGTCAATGCCCAGCTGACCTACCTGGACTCCCACGACAAAACCCAGGTGCTCAATTACAGCAAATTTGCCGATGGCTGCACCACCGACAACTGAGTCCTTTGCCAATCCCCTTTGAAACAGGAAGAACATCATGATTAACGTCACTCGCTATTTGACCGCTGTTGCCTTCTCCATTGCTGGTGCGGCGGCTCATGCCAATGTCGCTGTTGAACAGAAAACCTGTGGCAGTGCCACGTGCTTCCAGCTGACGCCAGTGGCGGAGCAGGCCGGCAATGCCTTCCTGGCACAGGACGGTTCGAGCCGTACGCCGCAAGGGCAACAACTGGATAACCAGACGGCTTGAGGCCTGGTTAACTTTCGCAACGCCATCGTCCCTTGTGGGAGCGAGCTTGCTCGCGATGACGGAGTGTCAGTCGACATCGATGTTGAATGTTCTGGCCTCATCGCGAGCAGGCTCACTCCTACAAGGGATTGTTGGTGTGTCGACCCTCTGATTTCAAAGGTGATCCCATGTTTCTCATCGCGTTCCTGGGCGGCATATTGACCGTCCTCAGCCCCTGCATCCTGCCGGTCGTGCCGTTCCTGTTCGCCGGTGTCAAACGCACACGTTCATCGATCTTGCTCACCCTTGGCGGCATGGTCCTGACCTTCGCGCTGATCTCCAGCCTGGCCGTGGTCAGCAGTGAATGGGTGGTGCAAGCCAACAACACCGGCCGCCACATCGCGCTGATTGTGATGGGGTTGTTCGCGCTGTCGCTGATTTCCACCCGTGTCAGTGACTGGCTGACCCGTCCGTTCGTGGCGCTTGGCAATCGCCTCGACCCGGACACCCGCAAAATGTCCGGCCCTCTGGGATCGGTGATGATTGGCGTGGCCACCGGGCTGCTCTGGGCACCCTGTGCCGGGCCGATCCTGGGCGTGATTCTTACCGGTGCCATGCTGCAAGGCGCCAATGCGCAGACCAGTCTGTTGCTGCTGGCGTACGGCCTGGGCAGCGCTTTGTCCCTGGGCACCTTGATCTTCGCCGGTCGCGGCCTGGTCAATCGCTTGAAAGCGTCGATCCCGGTCACCGGTTGGCTGCGTCGGGGCGCCGGTGTGGCGGTGCTGGCTGCTGCCGCGGTGATTTCCACCGGCGCCGACAAAACGCTGCTGGCCGGCACCTCGTCCGAAGGCGTCAGCAGTCTGGAGAAAGGTGTGCTGGAAACCGTGCCGAAGGTGGTCGACTACTTCGTCAGCAAGGTCAAGGCCGATACGTCCATGGACAACGCCCAAGGCGCCATGCCGTCGCTGTCCGGCGCGGTCCAATGGCTCAACTCGCCAGCCCTGAGCAACGATTCGCTGAAAGGCAAAGTGGTGCTGGTGGACTTCTGGACCTTCGACTGCATCAATTGCCAGCACACCTTGCCGTACGTGAAGGACTGGGCGAAGAAATACGAGAAGGATGGCCTGGTAGTGATTGGCGTCCATACCCCGGAATACGGTTTCGAACGCATCATCGACAACGTCAAGGACCAGGTGAAAAAGCTCGGCATCACCTACCCGGTGGCCATCGACAACAACTATGCGATCTGGCGTGCATTCGACAACCAGTATTGGCCCGCACACTACCTGATCGACGCCAAGGGCCAGGTGCGCTACACCCACTTTGGCGAAGGCAGTTACGAGACTCAGGAAAAGATGATTCAGCAACTGCTGGAAGAGGCCAAGGCACCCGCCGCGTAACCCTCGATATCAATGGCTCACAGGCAGCACGCCGTGGGCCATTGGTTTTTTCTCCTGACTGCGGCGCCACGCCGCCGGTGGCGCGCCGTACTCACGACGAAAGGCCCGACTGAACGCCGTGTCGGTTTGATAACCCACCTCTTCGGCAATCCGCATCAACGAGCTGTTACTGCTGCGTAACAGATTGGCCGCCAGCAACATGCGCCATTGCGTCAGGTACTGCATCGGCGAGCTTCCCACCAGTTGCTGAAAACGTTCCGCCAACACCGACCGCGATGCGCCCGCCGTGCGCGCCAGCTCTTCCAGGGTCCAGGCGTGACAGGGTTTTTTGTGCAGCGCGTTGAGGGCGGCGCCGACGATCCGGTCGCTGACACCCGCCAACCATCCGGTCCGACCTTCGCCGTGTTCATTCATGTACAGGCGCAATACCTCGATGAACAGCACCTCGGCCAGTTTGGCCAACACGCCTTCACCACCGGGCCTGGGCGAGCGCGCTTCCGCCAGCGCATAACGCACCGAAGATTCGAGCCACATACCCGCATTCGAGCCGCGCACATTGACCCGTACCACCGCCGGCAACCCCATCAGCAACATGCCCGCCAGCCGCTTGTCGCACGCAAGGTAGCCGCACACCAGGCGCGTCACCGCGCCGCCACCGCCATAACTCAGTTGCCGGGGACGGCGCGCCAGCACCATGTCCAGCCGCGCACCGGTGGCGGGTGCAAGCCCAGGTTTAGAGCTCATGCGGTGGGCGTCCCCTTGGGGAAACACCACCACATCGCCGGCCGTCAGCCGCAGCGGTGGCTCATCACCCAGTTCGACGTAACACTCGCCTTCAGTGATCAAGTGAAAGATCACCACGCGTTCGGCGCCGGGCTCCAGAAACGGCGCGGCCGTGTCGGCGCTGGGCGACTGATAGCACCAGGGCGCAGTGAACCTGGCATTGATGAAAATCGCGCCGACCAGGCGCACGACTCGCAGGGTCTGGGACAGGGCATCCATGACGGTTTTCCGTGCTGGCGAATGCTTTCGATTGTGAACGCGTGGCGTCGCTGTGCGAAATCTCCGGACGATCGGACAGTGTTGGCCGACGATCGGGCAGGACGCCGGAAGTCGGCAGAGCGATAGTTTGCCAACAGGGCCACTGCCGACCCTGTCATCAATAACAACAGTGAGAGGTTGCTATGCCTAAGTTCGTTATAGAACGCGAGATTCCAGGTGCTGGGACACTGTCAGAACGGGATTTGAAAGCGGCATCGCAAAAGTCCTGCCGGACATTGCGCGATTTGCCCGAGGTGCAGTGGCTTCAGAGTTATGTCACGGGCGACAAGCTGTACTGCGTGTACATCGCGCCAAGCGAAGAGCTGATCAAGGAGCACGCCCGGCAGAGTGGTTTTCCAGCCAACCGCATTTCCCAGGTCATGAACATCATCGATCCGACCACGGCGGAATAAGCCGAGGCAGACCCGTACGGAGCAGACTTGATGAGTACCCCCATTGATCTTACTGCCTTGAAAAACCGCCAGATGGCCGCGTGGGCCAGCGGCGACTATGCCGTGATCGGCACCACGTTGCAGATTGTCGGCGAGCAACTGGCCGAAGCCTGCGACCTGCTGTGCGATGAGTTGGTGCTGGATGTGGCGGCCGGCAACGGCAATGCGACGCTCGCCGCCGCACGTCGCGGCTGCTACGTGACCTCGACCGACTATGTTGCGGCGCTGCTGGAACGCGGCGAAGACCGCGCCCGGGCCGAACGCCTGGAGGTTACCTTCCAGGTGGCCGACGCCGAGGCGCTGCCGTTCGCCGATGGCAGTTTTGATGCCGTGTTGTCGACGTTCGGTGTGATGTTTGCCCCAGACCAGGCCAAAGCCGCGTCAGAGCTGGCCAGGGTGTGTCGCCCTGGTGGGCGCATCGGCCTGGCCAATTGGACGCCTGAAGGCTTTGTTGGCCAGATGTTCAAGACCCTGGGTCAGCACTTGCCACCGCCGGCAGGGGCGCCATCGCCTTCGAATTGGGGGTCCGAATCCTGGTTGCATGAGCATTTCGATGAGCGCAACTTTCTGGTCCAAGTTACGCGGCGGACTTTCAATTTCCGTTATCGCTCGGCGGCGCACTTCATTGATGTGTTCCGCAATTGGTATGGGCCGCTGCACAAGGCGTTTGCGGTGTTGCCTGCTGATGGTGCCAGGGCTCTTGAAAGTGATCTGACGGAGCTGATTAATCGGATGAATCGGGCGGGTGAAAAATCGCTGGTGGTGCCTAGTGAATATTTGGAGGTTGTCATTACGCGACGGTGAATTGTCAACGCACGAACCCCCTTTGGAAGTGTGTTTTTTTTTGGGGGGGGGCATATCCGTTGCTGCGGTTACGGCGGCTATTGGTTCCGCTTTTACAGCGGGTCACTTGGAGAAGCGCCAAGTAACCAAGCGCTTTTGCCCCTGACGTTCGGTGCCTCGCTAAGGCTCGGCATGCCCTCGCTCCGGTCCTGCTCCGTGGGCCCGCCGCCATCGGCCATCCATGGCCGGGGGCGGCTACCGCGGCATCCTTGCCGCGGTGCCCACTGCGCAGAACCTGCGCTCGGCCTCTCGAGGGGGCGTGTACCGCCAAAGCAAAAGCGAGGCGGCCTACGGGCCGACCTGTTTGCTCAACGCTTGCGCGTCCTGATCCTGACCCTGATCGTTCCCACGCTCTGCGTGGGAATGCATCCCGTGACGCTCCGCGTCACCTTCCGCAAGACTCAAGTCAGGTGTCGACAGCGGAACGCAGAGCGTCCCCGGCGGCATTCCCACGCGGAGCGTGGGAACGATCAACAGCCAAGATCAACAGCATCGCGAGCAGGCTCACTCCCACATAAAGCAGAGCAGGCCAGCGCACCGCTGTTGCTCCTCACCACTCATCAGGCCGAGCGTTAGCTCGCCTTTAGCTTTTGATCTTGATCTGCCCCGTCGGGAGGCCGAACGCAGGTTCTGCGTAGTGGGCAACCCGGCATGGATGCCGGGTTAGCCGCCCCCGGCCATGGATGGCCGATGGCGGCGGGCCCACGGAGCAGGACCGGAGTGAGGGAATGCCGAGCCAAAGCGAGGCACCGAACGTCAGGGGCGCAAGCGTTTGGTTACTTTGCGCTTTTCAAAGTGACCCGCCGTCAGGGCGGAACCAATAGCCGCCATGACCAAAATAACGGATATGTACCCAACCCCGATGGTGGTGTTCTGTCGAGGGGGCAATCACTCATCCAGCCGCTCGGTATAAACCACCCACACGCTGCACGGCATTTTGTACAACAGATGTTCCACCGTACTGCCAACAAACCGCCCCAGTCCGCGATGGCCAATGCGGCCCATGACCAGCACATCAATGTCAAAGGCATCGGCATAACGGGTCAGGACTTTGGTCGGGCTGCCCATGATCATGTGCCGTTGCCCAGGTGCGATGCCGTTGCGTTCGGCCAATTCGTTGAAGGCCTCTTCCTGGCAGTCGAACAAGGTCTTGGCCTTGCCCGATGAGAAATACCCCGAGCCTTTATCGAAGCCGAATTCGTCGGAGGTAATGGAGGAAAGGTCATGGGCGTAGACCACGTCCAGCTCGGCGTTACAGGCGCTGGCCAGTTTCGAAGCCTCGTGAAGGATCCGGTCGTTGAAGGTTTTATAGTGATCATCACGGTGGAAGGGATCAATCGCCGCGACGATCTTGCGCGGCAGCGCGTTAACGGCGTGGCTGACGAAATGCAGCGGCACCGGGCATTCGCGCAGCAGGTGCACGTCGAGCGGGGTAAACATCAGTCGCGACAGCAGCGATTGGTGCTCCAGCGCCTTGATCAGCACGTCCATCGGCTGCTCTTTGAGGTGAATCAGGATTTCCTCCAGCGGGCGTTCCACCCATGCCACCTCGGTGGTGACGTGCACGCCAATCTTGCGCAAGGGGCGAGCCTGATCTTCAAGCCACTGGCGGTGACGGTCGACGTAACCCAGGCGCATTTGTTCCAGGGCCTTTTCGTTGACCAGGCTGGCGGTCGCCAGGCCTTCCAGATAGTCGAACGCCACGATGTGCAGCGCCGCGCCTTCGGCCTTGGCCAGCGCCGCAGCCCGGTCAAAGGCGGGACTGTGTTCCATCAGGGGCGAGGCGACCAGCATGAAGCGTGATTGTTCGGACATGACGAACCTCCCGGGGTAAGGAGACAGCGGTCACTGGTTGAACATCTGATCTTTAGTATTGACCAAGATCGCCAGCAAGCTCGTTGGCCTGCCTCAATCTCTGAAAACACTAAATCCCCCCTGTAGGAGTGAGCCTGCTCGCGATAGCGCAGTGCCAGTCAATATCAATGTTGAATGATAAATCGCTATCGCGAGCAGGCTCACTCCTACAGGGATTTGTGTTGGGCGTTCGATTTAAACAATCTTCGCGCCCCGTGCCTCCAGCAGTTCGCGCAACACCGAACGGTGACAATGCGCCTCTTCCTCGCAGTAACAGCCGACGGCCAGCGAGGTTTGGTGGGAGAGGGCGGCCAGCAGGTCCAGCAGCTGGTGGGGGGCAGGGTGGTTCATTTCGGCCTTGAACTTGCGTCGGAAGGCCTCCCAGTCTTTTGCATCGACCGCCGCTTTGGCTTCGGCAACCAGTTCCGCGCTGGGCGACAGCAGCGGTTGCCAGACGTCGTAAAAATCACGGCTGGCAAACTCGGCCTTGGGCACGCCCCGGGGTGGACGGCGTACCGTGCCCAGACGCAGGCCTTCGTCTGGCGTGCGGGGCGAACCGAGTCGAACGATGTGGATGGCCATGGCGTTACTTGCTTCGCGATCCGTCAAACCACTCCAGCGCCGTGCGCCAGATGCAGATGCCCAGGAAATAGGCCGACATCAGCAACCAAAGGCCCATCACCAGCGGGTTGATGACCGGGTGGTTAACCACCAGCGACAAGCTGCACAGCAGCCAGATGGCGGTGACGGCGATGTTGATCGGCATGAATTTGCGCACGCGGAACGGATGCAGGAACTTCATGCGCGTCACGGTCAACAAAGCCAGGCCGATGACAGTCAGTAAGGTGATCCACGGCGACGGCGCGATGATGTACAGGCACAGGGCAACCACGTTCCACGCGGCGGGGAAGCCCTGGAAGTAGTTGTCTTTGCTTTTCATGTTGACGTTGCAGAAGCAGAACAGCGACGAGACCAGAATCAGCGACACGGTCAGCAGCAGCGTGTAGTCCGGCAACGGGATGTAGCGATAGATGAACAGGGCGGGGATAAACACATACGTCAGGTAGTCGATCACCAGATCGAGGATCGAGCCATCGAAACTCGGCAGCACCGATTGCACATTGACCTTGCGCGCCAATGCGCCGTCCAGCCCGTCGACGATCAAGGCGACGCCCAGCCACAGCAGGCAGTTGGTGGCCTGGTTTTCCAGCAGAGCGAGGGTGGCGAGGAAGGCAGTGACTACGCCGGTGGCGGTAAAACCATGGGCGCCCCATGCTTTGAGCCTGGCGATGTGTAGGGTGGATATCACGGGGGCGTTCTCCAAAAAGTGAAGCAAGCCAGTCATCACCCTCTGTATCGAGGGCGGCGGCAAACCGGTTCGGTTGCAGGTATCGACCGGAAATCCGGGAATAAGGTTCACCGTCTGTGAATCTTAGCTGGATGGCGAAAAAATACCCCGGGTAAATCCAGGGTATTAACGAACCGGGTTCCTGTGTGTTTGATTTGCCTGTTCTATCGATATCACGTCAGCCAAACGGTTGTGGCGCATTTACAAGCGAGGTCTATCGTTGCCTGACTGGATCACTCCTACTTAGAGGACATTCGTCATGAACACCAGCGATCTGCTCGAACAACTACTGCGGGCCGGCCAGGGCTCGATGTCCCAACAGGGCGGCGGTGGCGCGGCGCCTCAAGGCGGACTCGGCGGATTGCTGGGTGGTCTGTTGGGCGGCGGAGCCGGATCAGGCATGGCCGGTGGTGGCCTGGGTGGTTTGCTTGGTGGTTTGCTGGGTGGCGGTTCACCGATGGGTGGCTCGCCCCAGAGTCGATCCGGCGGCGGCACCAATTATGCGGCGCTGGCGTCCCTGGGCATGATGGCTTTTCAGGCGTATCAAGCGTGGCAACGCAACCAGGCCGCCGCGCCGCAGCAGGCACCACGCACGGTGGATTTGTTGTCAGGCCCGGAAATCGAGGACCACAGTCACGCGATCCTGCGCGCGTTGATTGCGGCGGCCAAGGCGGACGGCCGGATCGATGACGCCGAGAAGCAGATGATCAGCACCGAAATCGGCCGCCATACCGATGACCCGCAATTGCAGCAATGGCTGGATGACGAAGTGGCCCGACCACTGGATGCCGCGGATGTGGCGCAATCGGCCACTGATCCGGGCATGGCGGCGGAGATGTACCTGGCCAGCGTGATGCTGGTGGACGATCAGCAGGATGCCGAGCGCAACTACCTGGATGAGCTGGCGGCGGCGCTGCACATTGATCCCGAGCTGCAAGTGCATCTGGAGCAACAGGCCAAGGGCGGCGCGGCCTGACCGATCGTCCCCGAAACCCGACCGACCATCCGAAGAAATGCCCGCTTTGCCCTGAACGCTAGAATTGATCAGGGGGATCCTTCAACGCGTCCTTACCAAGCGGGAGTACCACGATGAAAATCGTATCTTCGCTGGCGTTGGTGGTAGCAGTCGGGTGGATCTCTGGATGCTCAACCGTACCGGACAACCAGATCAGTACCGTTCCCCTGAACGCTACGCCCGTCAATGCCGGGAAAATCGCTCGACCGATCATGATGCCCGACGGCAATGCGACCGCATTCTGGTTCGCCGTCAGTGGCGAACCGAAGGGCAGCGCCGTTCCCGGCCGTTTGTTGGCCTACATCTATCAAGGAAGTTGTTCAAACCTGGGCGAGAAACCGGCGTATGACCTGAATGACGGTCCGAACGCCCGGTTCTACTCGCAGGCGTCACTCCAGTACTTCTGGAAGAGCGCACCGGTCGCCATCGACACCCTTCGGTCCGGCGACTATGTGCTGGTGGTGCGTGAGAGCCCGGCCGATGGTCACCAGAATATTTTCTGCGGGGCCTTGAGCTGAGACGAACAGAAGCTGCCGCACCCTGCGGCAGCTTCTACCGGGCACCTCGGGACAAGCCCGTTTGTCAGCGGGATTTCAACGTCGATTGAATTTTTCTCCGGGCCGATTGCTCTGCTGATGTAGAGACGTGTTGATTCAACGTCCTGCCACTGGCCTTAGACCGAGAGAAGCGCCCATGACTGCCCTGACACTACTCGACTCCCAGCCTGCCCACGAACACGCGATTTCCGTTGCCGGCAGCATGAAACAAACCTACGAACAGTTGTTGCTGAGCGACGATGTCGAGCAACAACGCGCGTTCGCTAAGGCCTTCTTGCAAGTGCAGTTGCAACGCGCTGCGGACATGCCTGAAGAAATACCCCACGAGCTGTCGGCGCTGCAAGACTGGGTCGAGCAACACTGCGCCGACGTCGCTCGCCAATACGCCGACTATCTGCAAACGCGCAAGGACGGCGGTCCTCGGCAGTTCTTCAGCAACAAGGCCCATGCGCTGTTTTTCCTGCAAGCAGTGGCCCCGACCAAACTGGTCGACGGCGCATGGCTTTATGGCTTGTTGCGTCACTGGCGCGACCCGCGTTTCGAAGGGCTGATCTGCACTTATCTGGAAGAACTGGGTGACGGTAATCCGGCGCAGAATCACGTGGTGATCTACCGCAAGCTGCTCGCCGAACATGGCTTGCAAGACACTGGCGTGATCGCTGACGAGCACTACCTGCAAGGCTCGATACAACTGGCGTTGGGCGAATGCGGCGAGGAGTTTTTGCCCGAGGTGATCGGCTACAACCTGGGCTATGAACAGCTGCCGCTGCATTTGCTGATCAGCGCCTACGAACTGAGCGAGTTGGGCATCGATCCGTATTACTTCACGTTGCACGTGACCATCGACAATGCCAGCACCGGCCACGCGCACAAGGCGGTGCAAGCGGTGCTGGAGTTGTTGCCGCTGGAGGGCGATCGTGAAGACTTTCTGCGCCGGGTGGCGCTGGGTTATCGGCTGAACGATCTGGGGCAGGGCAGTCGCGCGATCATCGAGTCGTTCGACCTCGACACCGAGCTGCTCAGCATGCTTGAGCGCAAACGTCCTTTCGGCCAGCACATGCACTCCGACTATTGCCGGTTTGAAGGCCAGACCGTCAACCAATGGTTGGCCTCGCCGGAGCAGTTACCCGGTTTCCTCGACGCCCTGCAAAACAAGGGCTGGATCAAGCGTCACCAGGACCCGCAAGGCAGCCGTTTCTGGCAATTGATCGACGGTGACGGCGCGGCGATGTTCGGGGTGTTCAGCCCCTATGAAAAACAGCTGCTGCATGACTGGATCGCCGGCGACTGGACACCCGAGCGTTCAGGCGCTGCGGTTCGAGCCGGCAAAAGTGCCGTCGCCGAAGCGCCTGTGCCGGTCAACGATCCGGATGTGCAGAGCCTGCAAGACTCGCTGGAGGGGCTTGATGCTGCCGAGCAGATGCAGGCGTTGATTGCGTGGCTGTCGCCTCGTCGACACGCTCATCCTGCAGGACTGATGGCGACGCGGCGGTTCATCGAACTGAAGTCCAGCCTTCGCTAAGGAGTTGCACATGAATCAGGAAGAACAACCGGACACTGCTGATCTTGCGCTGCTGCAGTTGGGCCGGCGTTTGCAGGCGGATGGCTACCGTTTTATCACCCCGACACCGCTGACGCATCAGCGGGTCAATCAGCGTGCTGAAGGGCAAAATGCCCAGAACCTGCGCGACGTGTTCGGCTGGTCGCGCGCCTTCGAACCCGGTCTGCTGTCGGTGGATGAGCAACGGCAATTGCAACAGGCTGGTGTGCTCGAAGAACACGAAGGTCGCTTCAAAAGCCGGGTGCGCTGGTCGAGCCTCGACGATCTGCTGTTTGTGCATTCGGGTTTCCCCACCGACGCGGCTGACGCGGTGTTCTTCGGCCCCGACACCTACCGTTTTGCGCAGTTGATTCATGCCCATCTGCAACAGAATTTCGCGCCGATCCGACGCGCTGTGGACATCGGCTGCGGTGCCGGTGTCGGGGCCATTGTGATTGCCCGCGCACGCCGCGAAGCCGAAGTATTGGCGGTGGACATCAACCCGGCGGCGCTGCGTCTGACGGCGGTCAATGCGGCGCTTGCCGACGTGGCGAATGTCCGCGTCGAGACCAGCGATGTGTTGCAGGACGTCGACGGCCTATTCGACCTGATCGTCGCCAATCCACCCTATATGGCCGACCCTGCCGAACGCGCTTACCGACATGGTGGCGGCGCGTTCGGCGCACAACTGTCGTTGCGCATCGTCGAGCAAGCCTTGAATCGACTGGCGCCCGGTGGTTCCCTGGTGCTGTACACCGGGGTGGCGATGATCGACGGCCGCGATCCGTTTCTGCAAGCCCTGACCCCGTTCCTGGAGTCGCCACGGTTCGCCTGGACCTACCGCGAACTCGATCCCGACGTGTTCGGCGAAGAGCTGTTGACGGCGGGTTATCAACGGGTGGAGCGCATCGCGGTGGTCGCGCTGATCGTCACCCGCAGTGGCCCTGGCCTTGGGGGAAGCGTTGAAGCAGCAGGTGCGCCATGAGCAAGAGCCTGGAAGACTACAACCGCATGCGCGACTTTTCGGCCACCTCGGAACCGGCCGCCGGTCAACGTTCGGGCAAGAAAGCGGGGAAGGATCACGCGTTGCAGTTCTGCATCCAGAAGCACGACGCCTCGCGCCTGCATTACGACTTTCGCCTGGAACTCGATGGCGCGCTGAAAAGTTGGGCGGTGCCCAAGGGCCCGTCGCTGGACCCCAAGGTCAAGCGCCTGGCCGTGCATGTCGAAGACCATCCGATTGACTACGCAACGTTCGAGGGCAGCATTCCGGATGGGCATTACGGCGCCGGTGATGTCATCGTCTGGGACCGTGGCGTGTGGATTCCCCAAGGTGATCCGGCCGAGTCATACGCCAAGGGCAAGCTCAAATTCGAGCTGCAAGGCGAGAAGCTCGGTGGGTTGTGGAACCTGGTGCGTACGCACATGCCGGGCAAGCAGGAACAATGGTTTCTGATCAAGCATCAGGACAACGCGGCAAAACCCGAGAGCGATTACGACGTGGTGGCCGCCGAGCCGGACAGCGTGCTCAGCGATCGGACCCTCATCCCCACGAAGTCAAAAGCGGCGGATAAACCCAAACCGGTCAAGAAGCCCGCGCGCAAGGTCGCGACGAAAGCACCGTCGGCGCAACTCACCGGTGCGCACAAAGCCAAACTGCCCGACCTGCTCAAACCGGAACTGGCAACGCTGGTGGAGAAAGCCCCGGGCGGGCAGTGGAGTTACGAGATCAAGTTCGACGGCTACCGGATCATGGCGCGCATCGACCACGGCGAGGTAAAACTCCTCACCCGCAATGGCCACGACTGGACCCACAAGCTGCCCGCGCAAGCCGAGGCACTGGCCGCGCTGGGCCTTGAATCCGCTTGGCTGGACGGTGAAATGGTGGTCGTCAACGAGCAGGGCGTGCCGGACTTCCAGGCGCTGCAAAATGCATTCGAATCCGGTCGCAGCGGCGCCATCGTTTACTACCTGTTCGACATGCCCTACCTCAACGGCGTCGACCTGTGCGAGGTGCCGGTCGAGGAGCGAAGAGTGGCGCTGGCGACCGTGCTCAATGCCAACAAGGACCCGCTGCTGCGTTTCTCTGAGACGCTTGCCGAGGAACCCGAAGCCTTGCTCAACAGCGCCTGTCAGATGCAAATGGAGGGTCTGATCGGCAAGCGCCTGGGGTCGCCTTATGTGTCCCGGCGTAGCAGCGACTGGATCAAGCTCAAATGCAAACATCGGCAGGAGTTTGTGGTGGTCGGCTATACCGATCCCAAAGGTTCGCGTAATGCCTTCGGCGCCTTGCTGCTGGGCTTGCATGACCGTGACAGCGGTGAGTTGCGCTACGCCGGCAAGGTCGGCACCGGGTTCAACGAGACCACGCTGAAAAGTATCCACGAACAACTCAAACCCTTACAGGTGAAAAAACCATCGGTGGTCAATCCGCCGACCGGATTTGACGCCAAGGGCGTGCACTGGCTCAAACCTGTGCTGCTGGCAGAAATCGCTTTCGCCGAGATGACCAAGGACGGTTCGGTGCGCCATGCGGTGTTCCATGGTTTGCGCGATGACAAACCGGCCGAAAACATCACCGAGGAGCGCGCGAAAGTGGTGAAGACTCAAGCGAAAAAAACGACCGCCGCGGCTGAAAAGAAAACCGCCCAGACCGCGCCGTCGCAGGCCGGACTGGCGGCGGGCAAAGTTCGCATCACGCACCCGGACCGAGTGATCGACGCCAGCAGCGGCACCACCAAAGTGCAACTGGCCGAGTATTACGCCAGCGTCGCGCAGTGGATTCTGCCCGAACTCAAGGACCGCCCGGTGGCCTTGGTCCGGGCTCCGGACGGCATCACCGGCGACCTGTTCTTCCAGAAGAACGCCGAGCGCCTGGCCATTCCCGGGATCACCACGCTGGACAAGGAACTCACCGGCCAACCGGTGATGATCATCAATAACGCCGAAGCCCTGATCGGTGCCGTGCAGATGAGCACCGTCGAGTTGCACACCTGGAACGCCACCACGGACAACCTCGATAAACCGGATCGCTTCGTTCTCGACCTTGACCCGGACCCGGCGCTGCCCTGGAAAAGCATGGTCGAGGCGACTCAACTGACCCTGTCGGTCCTCGATGAACTGGGGCTCAAGGCCTTTCTTAAAACCAGTGGCGGCAAAGGCATTCACTTGGTGGTGCCGCTGACCCGCAAGCTGGGTTGGGACGAGGTGAAGGACTTCAGCCACGCCATCGTCAGTCACATGGCCAAGCTGTTGCCGGAGCGTTTTTCCGCCGTGTCGGGACCGAAGAACCGGGTCGGGCGGATCTTCATCGATTACCTGCGTAACGGGCTCGGCGCGACCACCATTTGCGCTTACGCAGTGCGCACCCGCGAAGGGATGCCGGTATCGATGCCGATCTTTCGTGACGAGGTGGGCGAGCTCAAGGGCGGCAATCATTGGAACATCCACAACGCCCACGAACGCCTGGCGGACGTCGGTGATGAGCCGTGGGCCGATCTGAAGAAAACCCGGCAATCCATCACCGCCGACATGCGTCGCAGAGTCGGAATGAAAAAATAAACCGGGGAGCTGCGTAGGAGCTATGTAGGAGCTATGTAGGAACGCCTACACAGCTCCTGCACAGGATTGTGTTACTTGATGAACGCCTGCAAATCGGTGCCCAGTTTGTCGATGGCTGCCTTGAAGTCCTTGGCGGTAATCTTCTGGCTGGCGTTTTCCAGGGTGCTGCCGAAGACTTTGCGCACGACCTTGGCCACGGTCTGATTGGTTTTGGCGTCGATGAACTCGGCTTCGATAAACAGTGTGGTGTCCTGATCGCGATGACCACTGGCAGCAGAAACACCGCCCACCACAGCGGCGACCGGAACCACTTCATACCACTTCATGCCTTCATTCTCGGCGGTAACCCCGGTAATCGCCGCACGCATGATCAGGGTTTTCGAGCCTGGTTGTGGGCTGGTGACTACGCGGTATTTCTGACCGAGGATGGTTTTGGCTTTGGTGGTCATGTAGTTCTGGATGTCATCCAGGGTTTGCCGATTGACCCGTTCGTTTGGCTTTGGCGCCGGGTACAACTCCAGTCTGTTGAAAGCCACGGTGTCGTAGGCATTGGGGTTCCATGAAGGGCTCACCCAACGCATCGCGGTCTCACCGCTGGTGGTGGTGACTTCCTTCAGGTTGTTGTAGCTGGACAGGAAGCCTGAGTACTGGTCTTTTTCGGTGACTTTCGAGGTACACCCGCCAAGTAGCAGGCTGGCCAATGCAGCGCCAATGAACAATTTACGGGACAGGTTCATAGTGGTGTGTGCTCCATGGTTTGCATCGCGTTTACTCATTTCTGAGCATAGGTGGGTCTTGAGAATAGTCATCACCAAAAAAGGCGGCCGCCTTGATCATTCGCAACATAGTGCTTTTTATTTGGCCATTTCCGCTCGCGCCGCTGCGATCTTGGCTTTGACTGAATCCAGGTTGAAACTCGCGCCTTTTTGCATCGGCGGGAACTCAATCGCGGTTTCAGCCAGCTTGGCCACCTGTTGCTGGACGAACACAAAACGCCAGAACTGAAACTTGAACCAATCGAAATACTGCTGTGAACCTTGGGCGGCCTGGTTTTCCGGCCAACCCATGCGCTCGAACGGGTCAAGACGAAGGTTGGTCAGGATCGGCACATCGACCGCCAGTTTGGCGCCCATCCAGCCGCCGGGTTGATCGATGAAACGGTACTTGTAGTCATCGATGCGGACCGCACCCAGCGCACTTTCACCAAAGTAGAAGATTTCATGCCGGTTCGACGGGCCTTTGCCGGTGATCATCGGTGTCTGGTCATAGCCGTCCAGGTGCACCTTGTAGGTCCTGTCGCCCAGTTGTTTGCCCTTGAGCAGTTCGTCCGTGATGTTTGGATTGCCCGCTGCCGCGACCAGGGTCGGGAACCAGTCCATGCCCGACATGATGCCGTTGGCCACGGTGTTTGCCGGTACTTTGCCCGGCCAACGCACGATTGCCGGCACGCGGAAGCCACCTTCCATCACCGTGCCTTTGCCCATGGCAAATGGCGTGGTGCCGCCGTCCGGCCAAGTGAAGTTTTCCGCGCCGTTGTCGGTGGTGAAAATCACGATGGTGTTGTCGTCCATGCCGTCTTTTTTCAGCTTGGCCATGACGTCGCCGACGATGTCGTCGAGTTGCGCCATGCCGGCTTCCTGCTCCGACCAGCCATTTTGGGCATTACGCATCGCTTCATATTTGTCAGCCAGGTGCGTGACGATGTGCATGCGGGTCGGGTTGAGCCAGAGGAAGAACGGTTTGTTGTCGGTCTTGGCCTTGTCGATGAAGGTGAAAGCCTTGTCGCGAATTTCTTCGTCGACGGTTTTCATCCGGTCCGGATACAGCGTGCCGGCGTCTTCGATCTTCTGTTTGCCGACCTTGCCCCAGCGTGGCATCACCGTCGTGTCATCGGTGGTGGTGGCCCAGCTGTGAACCATGTTGCGCGGTCCGACGGTGGCCAGAAGCTCTTGCGGATAGTTGGGGTGCGCCGGGTCTTCCATGGCGTCGAGGTGATAGAGGTAGCCGAAGAACTCGTCAAAGCCATGCACGGTCGGCAGAAACTCGTTCAAGTCGCCCAAGTGGTTCTTGCCAAACTGACCCGTGGAGTAACCCATGGATTTGAGGGTGGTGGCGATGGTGACTGCTTCGGCGGGAATACCGATAGGAGAGCCGGCCTGGCCGACCGTGGTCATGCCCGTGCGGATCGGCAGTTCACCGGTAATGAAGTTGGCGCGTCCGGCGGTGCAACTGGCCTCGGCGTAATAGTCGGTGAAGCGCATACCTTCGGCGGCCAATTGGTCGAGGTTAGGGGTACGGCCGGCCATCATGCCCTGGTTGTAGACGCCGATATTGGACCAGCCAATGTCGTCGCCCATGATCACTACAATGTTTGGCGCTTTATCGGCCGCGTGCGTGGCGAACGGCAGAGCCATTGCAGACAAAAGAAGTGATGCCGTGAATAGTCGGGAGAGCTTTGTCCGGTTCATGTCGAGATCCTGTGCTTGCGTTTGCACTCTGGGACGAACCCCCCGATCGTCTTGAAATATTGGATCCCCCGCGATCAGCGTAGATTTGAATGGACGAATTGCAAAAAAATACCCGTCATTTTCGCCACTTGTTTCATCAGGGTTACAGCCTGCGAATGAGGTGATAGGCAGGACGTTGTCGTCCAGTGGGTGGGATGATTGGCGGGAAGAACATCAGAGGCGGCGAGTAGTACTCGCCACCCCGTGACGATTATTTGCCGACAACGGCCGCCAACAGCGGCGCCATCTGCGCATCGGTCAGCGCCGCGTGAACTTCCATCTTCATGAGGTCATTCCACTCCAGTACCCATTTCTGAACCTGTACCAGATCACTGGCCTCGGCGATGCCAAATCCGCTCGAGCCACCGACCGCGTGCCAGCGTCCATGCATCTTGACGCCCTCAGGTGGAGCGCCTCCGGTCTTGAGGAAACGCTGGATTGCCGTGTTGCGATTTTCCGGGCTGATGGACCAACTGACGATGAATAACATTTGCCACCTCCTGCTACGGATTGGCACCTGTTGGAGTACGCCACCTGGCTGGCGCCGGGACCACGATGGCGCGCCTGTTTGCAGCTTTATGTCCCTTGTAGGCATAGCAGCGCGCAGCGGTGCATGTACGACCGCTGATCCTCTTTAATGGCATTTTCGAGGATTGAGCAACGCCGTGGCCGGCGCCTGTTTCACCAGCGAAACATCGGCAGTGGCTTGAGTGGGGAGCGAAGAAATTGTCGCGCGGTTTGCCTGAGCAACATCCCGTGAAAGCCATGATTGGGGAACGTCGACTTCACCGTTTTGATCCAGGCCCGTGGCAGCCCGAACGTCAGCAGGCCCAGCGACACATCAATCACATCGGCACGCCGGAAAGGCTCGACGCTGAGAGCATGCTCGGCGGCGTAGGGGCGTATTTTGTGGTGTTCGAGAATCAGTGCCGCCACTTCGCTGTTCAAGTGCGACAGGTGCTGCTTGTCGAGATAGTCAGTGGCCAGGCGAACCGACGGTTCCAGGTAATCGATGGTTTGATCGGTCCAGATCCCCAGATCGTGAAACGCCCCCGCAATCTGCACGGCCTCTGACGGCAGGCCTTCGATGCCGCAGATTGCGCGATAGAAGTTGAGCACGCGGTAGATGTGATTGCGATAGCCCGGCAGGTCAGCACCGATTGCCAGCGCGTATGAGGTGAGTATTTCGTCGGTGACGGGGAATTCGAGAATGAGATTCATGGGGGCAGGCCTCACGCATCGCGCAACAGGTCGTTGGCGTTGAGGATCTCGAACGCAATCTCCGGACGCTTTTCCAGGCTGCGGCGGATGGCGGCCGGGATCGACTGGCGGGTCTTGCGGCACAGTCCTGGCAATTCGCCGAGGGTGATGCCGATGCCGCGCATGGTGCGGACTTCGTTGAAGCTGGGGACGATGTCCACGCGAATCCCCAATTGTTCGTACATGCGATGTTGCAAGCGTTCGAGGTCGGCGAGGCTTTGCAGGTTTTCCAGCCGTTCAAGCAGGCGCTTTTCTTCCTGGCGCGTCAGAAACAGGATGCGCACGTCCGCGCCCGGTGTTTCCAGCAACGGGTCACGCCCGCAGATGCAGGCGCCGGGCGGGCAGGGGGAGCGGATCGGAACAGAGGTCGTCATGGGCCCTAATCATAGAGCCCACCCAACCCGTTTGCCCATAGGTCAATCGTCAGTCGGAAATATCGGTCAGCGGGATTGATCGTTCCCACGCTCTGCGTGGGAATGCATCCCGTGACGCTCCGCGTCGCCCTTGCGCACGACTTGAGCCTGGTGTCGACAGCGGAACGCAGAGCGTCCCTGGCGGCATTCCCACGCGGAGCATGGGAACGATCAACGGCAAGATCAACGGCATCGCGAGCAGGCTCACTCCCACCTAAAGCAGACTGGCTGCAGATCGTTAGCAGACCGTCTGCAGATCGTTCCCACGCTCTGCGTGGGAATGCATCCCGTGACGCTCCGCGTCACCCTTGCGCAAGACTTGGGCCTGGTGTCGACAGCAGAACGCAGAGCGTCCCTGGCGGCATTCCCACGCGGAGCGTGGGAACGATCAAACGCTTTCTTAAGTGAACCGGGATTTGTTTGTTCAGATACGGAAGGCTTGTCGACCTACCAGCAACCAATGGCCGTTCTTCTTCTGCCAGATCTGAAAGTTTTCGATTTCGGTCGGGACCAGCTCGGTGCCCTTGATCGCTTGGGCCGAGAAGTGGTGGCGTACCAACGCGACGTCACCCGAGACGGTGATGGTCTGGTTTTGCATTTCGAGGGTTTTGAAGGCGCTTTTGCCGGTTTCGATGTCGTCGATGAAGGCCTGCTTGTCCTGGACCTTGCCGCTGGAATGGCCGTAGGTCAGGTTTTCGGCGGTCAGCGCTTTCAGTTGGGGGATGTTCTTGTGCAGCATGGCTTGGGTCAGATGGTCCACGGCGTCGGCAACGTCCTTCTCTCCCGTTGCAGGCGCTGCGGCCACATAGCCGCTGAAGAGGCAGAGAAAACCGATCAGCACTTTGACTTTGGTCATGGGTGTTTCCTTGTTGTTATTGGATGGGTGACTCGTCGGTCATCGTACAACCTTGCGGAATTTTATTGAAGTAGTGGCAAAACGACTTGGCACGACGTTCATGGGGGATGAACGGCGTGCCAAGTCGAAAGGGCATTTTCATTTGGGGTTCAGGCCAGCATCGACAGCAAGCCTCCTTGCCGGTCCAGTTTGGCCAGGTCGTCGAAACCACCGACATGGGTGTCGCCGATGAAAATCTGCGGCACGCTACGTCGACCGCTGCGCTCGAGCATTTCCTTGAATTTGCTTGGGTCCGATTGAACGTTGATTTCCTCGGTGGCGATGCCTTTGTTCGCCAGCAGCGCCTTGGCATTGCGGCAATAGGGGCAAGTGTCAGTGGTGTAAAGCGTCACAGTGGTCATGGTGTGCACTCCTCAAGTTATAAGTGGCAATCAGGCGTCGATAGCCGGGAAATCGATGTCGGTCAGGGCCAGGTTGTTCAAGTAGTTGGTCAGGGTTTGCGAGGCGACGTGGGCGACCACCTCGATGATCTTGGCGTCGTCGATACCGGCGGCGCGCGCCGCTTCAATCTGCTCGTTGCTCAAGTGGCCACGGCTTTCGGTGATTTGTCGGGCCAGCGCGGCAAAGGCATTGAGTTGACCCTGTCGGGCGCTGAGGATGTCCTGCG
Organism: Pseudomonas sp. IT-P294; assembly: GCF_949767865.1. Classification (NCBI taxonomy): domain Bacteria; kingdom Pseudomonadati; phylum Pseudomonadota; class Gammaproteobacteria; order Pseudomonadales; family Pseudomonadaceae; genus Pseudomonas; species Pseudomonas sp. IT-P294. The sequence goes on from NZ_CATKQW010000005.1 coordinate 151,172, forward strand.
CGGACAACCCGGCCTTGCCGGCGAACAGCGTGTGCGCCGCCAGGCAGTAGTCGCAGCCGTTGACCTGCGAGGTGGCGAGAAACACCGCTTCCTTTTCAGTCGCACTCAGGGACGTCTTGCCCAGCGCCACGGACTGTTGCAGATAGGCCGACAGCACGGCGGGTGCGAGGGCCAGTGTCTTGAAGACATTGGGTAAAAAGCCGATTTTCTTCTGCACACCCTCCAGCAGCGGGCGAGTGGCTTCAGTGGCGTTTTCAAGGTTCAGGGCAGTGATGCGGCTCATGGTGAGACTCCGTAGATTCAAGCGCGGTGTGCGCTGGGTACGGGGTCCATGTTAGGAGGCGAGGCTGGCCTTTAGGGTGCAAATCGTCGAGGATATGCGACAGATCGTCCAAATAAGTCGCCGGGAGTTGTTCCATGGATCGCTTATCCACTTTGCTTACGCATTTCGGTGTCAGTGCCGGCACCTTCCACAGCGGGCATTTTTGCGGGGCTGCGGCGTTTGACGGCGAACAGGCCACCGGCCACCTGCATCTGCTTCAAGCGGGGGAACTGACGCTGAGACTGGCCGATGACCGCGAGGTTTGGCTTGAGCAGCCGACCTTGATTTTTTTCCCGCGCCCATACCGCCATCGCTTGTTTGCCCATGAAGCTTCGGGTACGCAACTGGTGTGCGCTTCGCTGGCCTTCGACGGCGGGTCGGGCAATGCCCTGGCGGCGGCGCTGCCGGATTACCTGGTGCTGGGCCTCGACAGCGTGCCGATGCTGGCCGGGACGCTGGACTGGCTGTTCAACGAAGCCTTTGGTGGCACCTGTGGTCGCGAAGCGATGATGGACCGGTTGTTCGAACTGCTGGTGATTCAGCTGCTGCGGCACATTCTGAGCAACCGCGAGCAAAGCCCCGGGATGATGGCCGGCCTCGCCGATCCACGCCTGGCGCGCCCCATGAGCTTGATGCACGACGCGCCGGCCAAGGCCTGGACCGTGGCCGAATTGTCAGCGGCGGCGAACATGTCCCGGGCCAGTTTTGCCGAACACTTTCGTCTGGTGGTGGGGCAGACGCCGGTCGATTATCTGGTGAGCTGGCGCATCAGCCTGGCGCAGAAACGCTTGCGTGAAGGCAAGTCCATCGCGCTGATCGCCGATGAAGTCGGCTATGAAAGCCCTTCGGCGTTGGCCCGGGCCTTTCGGCGTAAAACCGGTGTCAGTCCGCGCGAATGGGTGCAGGAAGGCAAACGTGCGCGGTGACCCTTGCGCCTCAAGGCGCTCAATCCACCGGGCTGTTGGGCGGTCGTGAGATAGACTCATCAACGGGCATCGAACCGTGGGAGTGGCACCTGTGGCGCAATTCAAATGGACTCGCTGATCACCGCAGCAGCGCACGCACTCGCAGCGGGTGATCCGCTTGGCGCATTGAACCGCATAGCGTTGCGCGACGACGCGCCGGCGCTGGCGCTGCGTGGTATCGCCATGGCGCAGCTTGGCGAGTTTGTTCGGGCAAAGGAGCTGGTCCGGCGTGCCGCCCGCGCCTTCGGTCCGAAAGAGCCGATGGCCCGCGCGCGGTGTGTGGTGGCCGAGGCCGAAATCGCCCTGGCTTCACGGGACCTGGGCTGGCCGGTGAAAGCGCTCGAAGCGGCGCGAGTGACGCTGCAAGCCCATGGCGATTGGGTCAACGCCGCCCACGCGCGCTATCTGCAGATTCGCCGCTTGTTGTTGATCGGCCAATTGGAGGAAGTCGAAGCGTTGCTCGCCGAGCTTGAACCGGCGCCATTACCGCCCGAATTGCGCGCCGCCCATGAGCTGGTGGTGGCAGGGATCGCGATGCGTCGGCTCGAGACGACGAAGGCCCGATCTGCGCTCGAAAGGGCCGAACGCGCCGCGCTCCTCGCTGGCATTCCTGCACTGACCGCCGAGGTCGAAAATGCTGCCCATCTGTTGAACAGCCCGGTGGCGCGACTGATTGCCCAAGGTCAGGAACGCCCCTTGTTGCTGGACGACGTTGAAGCACTCCTCGGGTCAACGTCACTGGTGGTCGATGCGTGTCGTTACGTTGTGCGAGGCGCCGGGATGTCGGTGTCCCTCGCCACGCGCCCGGTGTTGTTCACCCTCGCACGGGCGTTGGCCCAAGCCTGGCCCGGCGAAGTGGCGAGGGAAACACTCATCACCCAGGCCTTTCGCTTGAAACTCTCGGACGAGTCGCATCGCGCACGGTTACGTGTGGAAATCGGCCGGCTGCGCGCGGCGCTCAAACCGCTGGCCGGTGTCACGGCGACGAAGCGCGGGTTCGTGCTGCAACCACAGGTTGCCGACGACGTTGCGGTGCTGGTCAGACCGGTCGAAGAGCCGCAAGCGGCACTGCTCGCCTTTCTCGCCGACGGCGAATCGTGGTCCAGTTCGGCACTCGCGCTGGCGCTGAACACCAGTCAGCGCACCGTGCAGCGCGCCCTCGATGCGCTGGCGGCCTCTGGCAAGGTGCAATCGTTCGGTCGCGGGCGAACCCGGCGCTGGTTGACGCCGCCGATGCCGGGTTTCGCGACGACTTTGTTACTCACCCCTTGGGCGCCGGGTGATTAGGATTCACCTCACCACCCCTGTGACGAGGAAGTAGACATGAAACGCTCATCAGCTGAAATCATCCGCGAATACGGCCCGTTTCCAGGCGTCGACCACGTGCATGGCGTGTCTTATGACGGCCAAAACGTCTGGTTTGCCTCTGGAGAAAAACTCAACGCATTCGACCCGGCAAGCGGGCAGGCGCTGCGCTCGATCGATGTCGCCGCCCATGCCGGCACGGCGTTCGACGGCCAGCACCTGTATCAGATCGCCGAGGATCGCATCCACAAGATCGACCCCCAGACCGGCCGCGTGCTTGCAACGATTCCCGCGCCGGGCGGCGGAGGCGACTCGGGCCTGACGTGGGCAGAAGGGACGCTTTGGGTCGGCGAATATCGCGACCGCAAGATTCATCAAATCGACCCCGCCACCGGCAAAGTGCTGCGCACCCTCGAATCCAACCGCTTTGTCACTGGTGTGACGTGGGTCGAAGGCACGCTGTGGCACGGCACATGGGAAGAGGAGGAAAGTGAATTGCGGCGTATCGATCCGAAAACCGGCGAGGTGCTGGAAAGCGTGATGATGCCGCCAGGCGTCGGCGTGTCGGGACTGGAGTCCGATGGCGCGCAGCGGTTTTTCTGTGGCGGCGGCAAGAGCGGCAAGGTGAGGGCCGTGCGCCGGCCCGTCGCCTCTTAGAAGGTGAACTGACGCGAAGACCGAGGCGCGTTCCGGGCCAGTTCGATCTCCAGCAAGTGATCAGCCAGCACGTCGCTCAGAAACCGGAACTGATCGTTCAGCCCGACCACTTCGTTGTTGAAGTGGTTGGCGGCTGCCGGTATCAGCAGCGCCTCGAAGCCCTCGTCGAACACCAGTGACAGCGTTTTGCGAGAGACGGATGTTTGCGAATAGTAGTTGTTGCCGAACACCGGGAAACTCACGGCGAGATTGACGGAGTGGATCATGAGGTGCGCTCCTCGGCCAGGACAAAGTATGAAAAAGCAGTCAGCGTAACGGCCGTCAGGGCCAGGCAGGTCAGCAGATGGATCAACATGGTTTTCCCCTCCGATGTGGGGTTTCGCCTTTGGATGGGTTGATCGTGCGCCAAGCGGTTTTTTAGCGGAAGGCAATCATCGCGATGGTGAATATCGATGAAGATGATGGTGTTCTGGAGGGCCGAATCGCGAGCAGGCTCGCTCCCACAGGGGATCAGCGTCGTTCGCAAAACTGTGTTTCACCGCAGAACACTGTGGGAGCGAGCCCGCTCGCGATGAGTCCCCCGAGGACAACAATCAATCCAAAGCGAACAAACCCCCGCACCTATACTCAAAATAAATAGGCATTTGAGCGCCGGACATACCGTTCGGTGATCACTTTAGGAAACCGCGATCTTGAACCTGCGTTCGCTGATCGTCGCCGTGATGGTGGTGTTGGCGGGATGCGCCACGTCTACGCGTGCCCCGGTGGTGGAGCCGGTTGTGGTGGTGTCCGAGAGCACCTGGCGCCAGGTGGATCGCGAAATTGTCGCTGCCTCCCAGTCCGCCACCGAACAGACCAAAATCTACTCGCGCGGCGCCATGGAATACTGGCGAACCCGGGTGTACGAACTGACCGAAGAAAACTTCATCCCTTGGTTCAGCAGCTATTGGACCCAGGAATGGCTGTCGTTGAAGGTCAGCTGGTACACCCTCAGCGCCAAGGGTGAGCAAGATGCCTCGGCCAAACGCCTGGCGGACTACCTGCTTGAGCAATATCAGGAACGCGTGTTGGCACCGGTCGCCGTGGAGATCGATCCCGACGCGATTCTTGCCCAGGCCACGGCGTTCTACGTCGACATCCTTCAGGAAGAGCTGCAGAAAACTTCCAAGCGCCACGGCGTGCCGATGGACCAGCTCAACGCCCGAATCCAGAAAATCCCCGCCATCGCCCTGGGACCACCGCCGGCCCGGAATGCTTCGCTGTACCAGGTGGTGCATACACAACCGCTGAACACCTTGCCGGCCTACGCGGCGCTCATCGACAAGATCCACAAGGCAGGCGGGAGCAAAGGTGTCGGGTCGACCGACACCGCGATGGCACCCGTGGCCAAGCGCGCCAGCCAGCGGATGGAAGCCGAAATGGCCCCGCGCGGCGCTGCCAGTGCAGTGGCGGCGGCGGCCGGTAAACTGGCGGGAGGATTGATTACCGTGGGGGTGGCGGGGATACGCGCGATGCTTCAGGCCAACGACCGGCCGGACAGCGAGGCGCTGATTCGCAGCAGCCTGGGCAACACGTTCGATAAGGCCTGGTTGAAGATGGTGCAGAACCCGACGACCGGCGTGATGGCCGGCACGTTGTACATGGCGGGGCAGATTGAGGGCAGTCTGGCAGGCAGTGCCGATGTACCGTCGGTCAGCTCGGGCCCTGGGGCTGTCGAATGGAGTGCGCCGGAATCGACTAACCAGCAGATCGAACCTCAACCCCCCGCAGGAGAATAACCATGTCTTACGTCGATGGTTTTGTCGCGGCCGTACCGACCGCCAACCGCGAAAAATTCAAGAAACATGCCGAAACCGCCGCCGCGATTTTCAAGGAAAGCGGTGCGCTCAGCGTCACCGAGTGCTGGGGCGATGACGTGCCCGATGGCAAGGTGACCTCGTTCCCCATGGCGGTGAAACTCAAGGAGGACGAAACCGTGGTGTTTTCCTGGATCGTCTGGCCCGACAAGGCCACCCGCAATGCCGGCATGGACAAACTCATGAACGATCCGCGCATGCAGCCCGACACCAATCCGATGCCGTTCGATGGTCAGCGGTTGATCTTTGGTGGTTTCGAAATAATCGTTAAAGCCTGATGGTCACGGCAGGGTCATTCCGGCGTCGGGGTGATCCTGCAACTCTTGCGATTGCGGATTTCATTGTCCGTCGGTCGCTCCCTGACGAATTCGAAACGCGGCTCGCCTTCGCTGTAATGCACCAGCCAGCCCCATTCCAGCTCGGCTTCATCCTGGCCGGGTTTCGGCGGTACGGCCCACCATGGCTCTTTGCTGATGATCTGTCGCATGGCCCCCTCCAACGATTCGGTTGCTTGAACTATAACTTGCCTGTCAGGAGGTGCCAGGTATGAGCGACGAATCCCATGAACCGCTGAAACGGCTGTTTTTCGCCTTGGATTGTGCGCCGGCCCAGCGCAAGTCCATCGCCCAGTGGCGCAGCGCGCTGCAGCTTCGCAACGGTCGCCCGGTGCCAGCGGAAAACTTCCACCTGACGTTGATGTTCTTGGGCGCTGTCGAGGTGGCGCACATTGCCGAGATCTGCGCGGCGGCTTCAAAGGTTCGTGTGCCCGGCGTGCCCTTGAAGGTGGCGCTGGATCGGCTGGATGTCTGGCGCAGGGCCGGGGTGTTGGTGCTGGCGCCAGAGCAGGCATCACCGGAGTTGCTGCGACTGGTTTACGGCCTTGAACAGGCGATGTTGCCGTTTGGCTTCGAGGATTCGCCCAAGGAGTTTCGACCGCACCTGACGTTGATGCGTGACTATCGGGTGCCGGTGCCTGAATCCGCGACGCCGCCCGAGTTTTTTCTGCGGGCCGATTGTTTCACGCTGTTTGAATCCCATAAGGGCCGGTATCGGGCACTGGCGCAATGGCCGCTCGCGCCCCCATAAAAAAAGGCGCCCGAGGAGGGCGCCCAAATTCACCTGAACCGAGAGGAAGCCAGGTGAGACCGTTCTTGACAGGAGTGCAGCGGTGGTAAGGCGCTGCGTGAACGGAAAACGTTGCCACTGACCACTGACCACTGACCGCTTGATCGTTCCCACGCTCTGCGTGGGAATGCCTCCACGGACGCTCCGCGTTCGGCTTTGGAAGGGACGCGGAGCGTCCTGGGCTGCATTCCCACGCGGAGCG